>UQAU01000001.1 GCA_900539035.1 uncultured Collinsella sp.
AATCCGGATAACGCTCGCCCCCTACGTATTACCGCGGCTGCTGGCACGTAGTTAGCCGGGGCTTCTTCTGCAGGTACAGTCTTGACTCTTCCCTGCTGAAAGCGGTTTACGACCCGAAGGCCTCCGTCCCGCACGCGGCGTCGCTGCGTCAGGGTTCCCCCCATTGCGCAAGATTCCCCACTGCTGCCTCCCGTAGGAGTCTGGGCCGTGTCTCAGTCCCAATCTGGCCGGTCGGTCTCTCAACCCGGCTACCCGTTGTCGGCACGGTGGGCCGTCACCCCGCCGTCTACCTGATGGGCCGCGGAGCCATCCCCTCCCGTCGGGGCTTTAGCCGGGGTGCCATGCGGCACCCCGGGGTATCCGGTATTACCCGTCCTTTCGGGCGGCTATCCCGGGGGAGGGGGCAGGTTCTCCACGTGTTACTCAGCCGTTCGCCACTCGCTTCCCTCCGGAGAGGGGTGCCGTTCGACTTGCATGTGTTAGGCGCGCCGCCAGCGTTCATCCTGAGCCAGGATCGAACTCTCCGTCCAAAATATTTGGGCCTCGAGCCCGTCCGGTCCTCTCAGTTCATCGCTGATCGGTTCCGTTCGATTCATATGGTTCTAGTATAGGAAAAGGAATTTCTCGGGGCCGCCTCTCGGCGGCCTTGCGAAAAACAAATCCAAGTTAGACCATTTCAAATGGTTCGATGTCTGCCCGGATGCGACACTGAAGTGAGTGTCCATCCTCGCAGTATCCGGTTCTCAAGGTGCACGCCTGCGCTGGTTCCCGGTCCGACCGGGCCGCGCGGCAAGGAGATATATTGCCAGACCGCGAAGCCCTGTGGGACGTCAATTCCACTCTTCACAAGTCCTACACAACATATTGCTTTCTATAGGTAATAGAAAGACTGATGCGGATCTTCCGCACGTATCAGATGATGACCCTTTGGTTCAGGAATATATAGAGATCGGTCACCTGTAAGTGTCTATCTACCCGCGCTTTTGCTATATAAACCAGCGCTTCAGATAAAAAGAGGGAGCGCCGCGCATAACGCGACACTCCCCTAGCGATTCAAGAGAATCTATTAGGCCTCGAGAGCCTTCTTGGCGATGGTGGCCAGCTCATTGAAGGACTCGATGTCCTCGTAAGCCATCTGAGCCAGGACCTTGCGGTCGAGCTCGATGCCGGCAACCTTCAGGCCGTGCATGAACTGAGAGTAAGAGATGTCGTTCAGGCGAGCAGCAGCGTTGATACGAGTGATCCAGAGAGAACGGATCTCGCGCTTCTTGTTGCGGCGATCACGATACTGATACTGCAGGGAGTGCTGGACCTGCTCTTTAGCATGCTTGTAAGTACGCGAAGCGGCACCGTAGTAACCCTTCGCACGGTGCATAACGGTACGGCGCTTCTTCTTGGCGGCAACAGCGCGCTTAATACGTGCCATGTTCTATCAACTCCTAGACGGTAAAACGAAAAACGGGAACGCGAACTTAGGCGAGACGCGACTTGATGACCTTGCGGTCGGCAGCGGCGATCTCGGTCTCCTGACGGAAGCCACGCTTACGCTTGGTGGACTTCTTGCTCAGGATGTGGCTCTTGAAAGCCTTGGCGCGCATAAGCTTGCCGGTACCAGTCTTGCGGAAACGCTTCTTGGTGCCGCTGTGGGACTTCATCTTAGGCATGAAATACTCCTTAATCGGTTACAGAACACTAGTTACTTGGTATCGCTTGCCGCTTTATCCTCATCGAAGGCGCCCTTAATCGGGGCGAGCAGCATAAGCATGTTACGGCCTTCCATCTTAGGCTTGGACTCGACCGTAGCGTAAGGCTTGAGATCCTCGGCGAGACGCTCGAGAACGTTAAGGCCCTGCTCCGGGTGAGCCATCTCACGGCCGCGGAACATGATGGTGATCTTAACGCGTGCGCCCTTCTTGAGGAAACGCAGAACATGGCCCTTCTTGGTCTCGTAGTCGCCAACGTCGATCTTGGGTCGGAACTTCATTTCCTTGACCTCGACCTTGGACTGGTTCTTACGAGCAGCCTTGGCCTTCATGGCCTGCTGGTACTTGAACTTACCGTAGTCCATGACCTTGCAGACCGGCGGCTCCGCGTTGGGAGCGATCTCGACCAGGTCGAGACCCTGATCGTCGGCGACGCGCTGGGCATCGCGGATGGCGAACAGGCCGAGCTGAGAGCCATCGACGCCAATCAAACGGCACGAAGATGCAGTAATCTCGTCGTTGATGCGGGTGTCATCAGACTTAGCTATTTTCCCTACCTCCATTCATAAAAAATTAACCCGGCGCTTCTCAGCAACCAGGTCGTACACATAGACATCCTCGATTTGAGGAAGGGAATCTAATTTGTATGACCAGTCAGCTGCTCATTGGCGCCAAAAGGTGGGAACCCTCGGGTTCCTCTTTAGGGCATTGCGGGAACAACGCCTTGCGAATAATAACACGTACAGCGCATTATCACATTACGTACACGAAAAGGGGCCGCAACCCCCTTGAACGCTCGCTTGCATGTATGGTGCCCGAGGCGAGACTCGAACTCGCACGTTGTTGCCAACGGTGGATTTTGAGTCCACTGCGTCTGCCAATTCCGCCACTCGGGCACGTAATGCGTGAGTTAGTTTATCACAGCTTTCTACCGATTAGTCCGAAAATGGAACTTCGAGCATTTCGATGAGTTCGACCGTGCGGAGCATCTCGCGCTGACGGCATCCGCGACCGTCGACCGAAGCCTCGCCCATCTGGTTATCGTAAGGGTCCTCGCGCATGCCGTCGAAAGAGGGCTCAAACTCTGCCTGGAATCGATTGTTGGCCACCATACGCCACGGGTCGAGATTGCCAAAGTAGTGACGGCGGCGCCACTCCTCCCCCATCCTGCGAGCAGAAGATCCAAATGACACGTCGGCGTTGAGCCAACCGGTCTGCGGCGTATAGAACTCTGCCCAGTCGTGCGACCCCACCGAATCGGGCGCAACGTACAGGCCGCTCTGCCAACGGGCAGGCACGCCCGCGATACGGCACATGGTGATAAACGTGAGCGCCATAACGCCGCAATCGCCGCGGAGCGAATGCGCGCAGTCATCGGCAATAGATCCCAAAAGCAAGTACGGCGGCTGATAGCGATAGTCGATATGCTGCGTCAGGTAATCATAGATAGCACGGGCGCGATCGAGCGGATCCTCGAGTCCGTCAACAACACCGGCCGTCAGCTGCAGCAGATACGGCGTGTATGCAATGTGCGGGCGGTCCTCGGAAATATCCTCGGGCAGAGGCGCGTCCATACGCGGATGAACCGGAAGTGTGCCACCGTAGACATCACAATAAGCAGCATCGATGTGATAACGATAAGTCACCGAGAATGAGCGCTCACTCGAAGAAGACCACGAGGCGGTACGCGCTGAAGCGCTCGCGGGAGCAACAGCACCCCCCGGCGTCATGTCGAGAATCTCGACCCGAGACTGCTGGCGGCAGGTGGCGGCAACGGGAAGCCAAGCGCGAACGGTCTCCCCCTCTAGAGCGCCGGGGACAGACACAGACGCTTTAAGCGTAATGACACGCGCCAATCCGTTTTGCGACTCCATCTCCTTGAGCATCTCGTTGCGCAGTGCAATTCCGTCCGTAGGATCGGGACGCATGCCGGGGACCTCTTTGGGATATACGCGAAGCGAATCGAGGAAGTTGTCGAGAACGAACAACTCGCCATCGATAAAGCGCCAGTCAATACGCTTACGGTCAATCAGATCGTCAAACTGCTCCTCGGTAAACTCAGGCCACTCCTCGCGAATCATCGCAATAGCTCGATCGCGCGACACCGAAAAATGAAACGGCGTCTCAAGCATGCGATACCGCTCGGCACGAACGCAGGCAGCAAGCGAGGGATCGGGATTTTGGGCAAGTAGGCGGTCGCAAGCCTCAATAGCCTGCGAAAGATACCCCGCGTCCTTTAAACGCAGGATCTCGGGTGGCAAGCCAATATCTAGAAAACGGAAGTCATCATTGCAAACATCAACAGAGCAACCAACCGGCCCCTCGTCAACAACCTTCCCATCCGAAGGCAGTACATTAATAACAGCCATACCAAACTCCAAGTCATTAGAACTCTTGAAGTCCATTGTAGCGAGATAAAAAAGAAAGCCCCAACAAGGGAGCCATCAACACCGCCGAACGGTAGTCAAATAAATAATTCAGACTCGTAACCCTGCGGCGTTAAACGAAGGAAGCCCCGTCCCCCGGAACTGTTTCCTTGGCGCGACTTCTGGCGAAGCCAGGTGAGCGCAAAGGAAACAGTGTAGGGGGACGGGGCTTCCGGCGGGAAGTTTAGCGACGCTTACGCCTTGTTGACGGAGCCAAACTCCTCCATGAGCTCCTTGGTGCGGGCAACGATGTTGTCGCGACCAGGCTTGAGGAGCTTGCGGGGGTCAAAGCCCTTGCCCTGCTGATCCTTGCCAGCCTCGATGTACTCGCGAACGCCCTTGGCGAAGACGAGCTGCAGGTCGGTGTTGACGTTGATCTTGGAGATACCCAGGGAGATGGCCTTCTTGATCTGATCCTCGGGGATGCCGGTGCCACCGTGCAGGACGAGGGGCAGGTCGCCGGTCTGAGCCTTGATCTCGCCCAGGCGCTCGAAGGAAAGGCCAGCCCAGTCGGCAGGGTACACGCCGTGGATGTTGCCGATACCGCAGGCGAGGAAGTCGACGCCCAGGTCAGCAATCTGCTTGCACTCAGCAGGATCAGCGAGCTCGCCGCTGGAGGTCACGCCGTCCTCGGTGCCGCCGATGCCGCCGACCTCGGCCTCGATGGACATGCCCTTGGAGTGGGCAAGCTCAACGAGCTCCTTGGTGCGGTCGAGGTTAAGCTGGAAGGTCTCCTCGTGAGAGCCGTCATACATGATGGACGTGAAGCCGGCCTCGATGCACTTGAAGCAGTCCTCGTAAGAACCGTGATCGAGGTGAAGGGCGACGGGAACGGTAACGCCCGTGGCCTCGACGGCAGCCTTGACCATGTCGGCGCAGACCTTGAAACCGCCCATCCACTTAGCGGCACCAGCGGTGCACTGAAGGATCAGCGGAGACTTGGCCTCCTCGGCGGCCTGGAGAATAGCCAGGGTCCACTCGAGGTTGTTGGTGTTGAAGGCACCGAGACCGTACTTGCCGGCCTCGGCCTTCTTGAGCATGTCTGCTGCGTTGACGAGCATAAAAGAAACCTCCTGTAAGGTTGCTCCGATAACGCCTGAGATTTTACCACGACATACCCGAGCATAAACGTTCGTTTGTTCACGAATACCATCCGATTGGACAAATTTTGACCGTTTGCCCCACAGAATCGACCCACTGGGGAAAATAGCTTGACGATTGACCGGTCTTCGTGGTTCGAAAGACGGCTTCGAGCCTACATCTGCATAAACGGGTTCTGCATAAGTTCGCGCGCCATCGTGGTCGAATCGCCATGGCCCGTCAAGCAAACGGTATCGGGCGGAAGCGTCTTGGCAAGTTTGGAGAGCGAGCGCATAATCGCCGCCTCGTCACCGCCGGAAAGATCGGTACGACCGTGACTGCCCGGGAAAAGCGTGTCGCCCACAAAGGCGATGTTCCCCTGCTCGGTCGCGGCGAACAGGACGATGCCGCCCGGCGTATGCCCCGGCGTCTCGATCACCTGCAGGCAGACGTCGCCCACCTCGATTGTATCGCCCTCGGCAAGCAAACGCGTCGGCTCACCCGGATCGGGCGTCTCGATACCCCACATGGCGCGCTGCTCCTCGATATTTGCGCGAGGTACCGTCACGTCCTTAGCGCACAACTCATATAGTGCGCTGTCGCCAACGACGGCTCGAACCCCGGCAACCCCGCCAACATGGTCGGCGTGACCGTGCGTGCAGACAGAGCCGAGTACGCGCACCTCGGGATGCGCGGTGCGGATATGCTCCACAAGACGCTCGCCCTCCCACGCCGGATCGACGATTAAGCACTCGTCATTCGAAATCACGGCGTAGCTGTTGGTCTGAATGGGGCCGTTGACGAGCGCCTCAATCGAAGCCGCGCCTCGGGGTGTCAGGTCCAAAGTCATATCGTCCATGCGCATACCCTCCTTCTAAAATACGTTCGAGGCACCAAACGATGCCTCGAACGTAACCAATATCTATGATGCTGAGAGGCTCTCGCGCCTACACACGGCGCTTGAGTTGCGCTCCGCCCTCGCCGGGCATCAGGCGGCGAGCGTCGTAGACCGAATCGACACTGCTGATGGAAGCCAGCAGCGGATCCAGACCGCTCGCGTCCGAGATCTCGACCATAAAGCGCAGGGTTGCAATACCCTCGCGGTTGGTCGACGTGGCGGCAGAAAGGATATTGCCGCCCGCATCGCCAATGGCAATGGTGACATCCTTGAGCAGGCCCATGCGGTCCAGGCACTCGACCACGATCTCGACCTGGAAGAGGGTGTCGGCAGCGCCGTCCCACTCCACTTCGATCATGCGCTCGGGATGCTCCATAAGACCCTTGACGTTGGGACAGTTGGCGCGATGCACCGAAACGCCACGGCCGCGCGTGATGAAGCCGACGATATCGTCGCCCGTCACCGGATTGCAGCAATGCGCCAGACGGACCAGCAGTCCGCTGTTGCTCTCGCCCTTGACGAGAATGCCATTGCTGGCGCTCTTGCCGCGCTTTTGCGGCTTGCGGTTGGAGCCGCGGGCAGGCTGCTTGACAACCTCGGCGATGGCTTCAGTCTTGGTGAGCTGCTCCTCGGGCTTGGGGTCCAAGATTTGCTCGACCTTGTTACCCACAGCGCGCGGGGCAACCTTGCCGGCGCCGACGGCAGCAAACAGGTCCTCGAGCTGCTTGTAGTTAAATTGCTCCGCCACGGCGTTGAGCGCACGCGTGGATCGCGGCGTAGAGATGCCATACCCGCGCTTGCGCAGGTCCTTGGCCAGTATATCGCGGCCGGCAGCAGCGTCATCGTCTTTGGTCGCGGCGGCGAAATAACGGCGGATCTTTGACTTGGCCGAAGGTGTCTTGACGATCTTGAGCCAATCGCGCGATGGCTTGGAGCTCTTGTTCGTCAGAATTTCAACGCGGTCGCCCGTCTTGATCTCGTGCGTGAGCGGAGCCACCGCACCGTTGATCTTAGCGCCGACGCAGTGGTTTCCCACCTCGGTGTGAACGGCGTAGGCAAAGTCGAGCGGCGTGGAGCCGGCACGAAGCGCCATGACCTCGCCCTTGGGTGTAAAGACAAAGATCTCCTGGTCGAACAGATCAACCTTCAGCGAATGCAGGTATTCCTTGGCGTCCGTAATCTCATCAGACGCTGCCCAATCGAGCGAATGTTTGAGCCAGTTAATCTGGTCGTCCAGACGCTGAGCGTCATTGGTCTTGGAAGCAGACGATCCGCCCGACTTCTTATAGAGCCAGTGGGCGGCAATGCCGTACTCGGCCTGCTCATGCATCTCGTAGGTTCGAATCTGAATCTCGAGCGGGCGGGCCGTGGGGCCGATAACCGTCGTATGGAGCGACTGGTAGTTATTGACCTTGGGCATGGCGATATAGTCTTTAAAGCGACCGGGCATGGGGTGCCACAGCGTATGCACCGCGCCGAGCGTGGAGTAACAATCGCGCACCGAATGCGTGATGACGCGCAGTGCCACCAGGTCGTAGATCTCGGAGAATTCCTTGCCCTTGCGCTTCATCTTTTGGTAGATGGACCAATAGTGCTTGGAGCGGCCATTGATCTGGAAGCCCTCCAGGCCAATGCGGTTGAGCTCGTCGGTGAGCGTCTTGATGGTCTCGGCCAGATAGCGCTCGCGAACCTCGCGCGACTCAGCCACCATGCGTGCGATGCGCTGGTAGGCGTCGGGCTCAAGGTAGAAGAAGGACAGGTCCTCGAGCTCCCATTTAATGGAGCTCATGCCCAGACGGTCGGCCAGAGGCGCATACACGTCCATAGTCTCGCGAGCCTTAAACAGGCGACGGTCCTCGCGAAGGGCCGCCAGCGTACGCATGTTATGCAGGCGGTCGGCAAGCTTAACGATAATGACGCGGATGTCCTTGGACATGGCGAGGAACATCTTGCGCAGCGTAAGCGCCTGCTTCTCGTCCATGCTGTCGACTTCGATGTTGGTGAGCTTGGTCACGCCATCGACGAGCTCGGCCACCGTATCGCCAAACAGGCCGGAAACATCGGCAAGCGAGGTCTCGGTATCCTCAACGGTATCGTGCAGCAGCGCGGCGCACACCACATCGCAGTCCATCTTGAGATCGGCCAAAATGATGGCAACCTCGACGGGATGGTTAATGTACATCTCGCCCGAGCGGCGCTTTTGGTTGCAGTGCTTCTCAGCGGCAAAGCAGTAAGCCTGCTCCACCTTGGAGAAGTCGTCCTCATTCATATATTTGAGGCACAGGCGCTCCAGCTTGTCGTAGCTGTCCGCCATAATCTCGGGCGGCAGCTCATCGGCATGCTTATAGTGCTCCATCTCCGAAAACGGCTGGAGGGTGGAATCATGGGCGGTACGGGCTGCGGCATCCATCGAGGTCCCCTTCCCCTAAGCCCGCGGAACGATCGGGCGGTTAACTTTGGCTAGCATATCAGAAGCGCACGAATCGAGTGCCCAGCTCCGAAAAGCCGAGAACTCCATGCGCGAGCGCAAGCCCTCCAAATAGCGAATCGACCTGCTCAATTGCACGCGGCCGGGGTTTTCGGCCATCGCGATGCGACGGGTGTCGTCAAACCCCGAAACGCGACAGAAACCAAGCTCTTCGAAGATTCCCAAGCCGCTTTCCACCGAGCGCTCGTCGACCGGCGTGCGAGCATCGATGGCAAGGCACATCTGCGCGATGTCGATATCGCTCGCGCTAAAGGAATCGTCCCCGGTCTTGCCGCGGTTGGAGCGCCACATGGTCTGCAACGCACGATAGAGCGTGACGAGCTCGTCGCGCTCGGGCGCATAGCAGTCGAGCAGGCGCTCGTTAATGCGGGCGTCGCGCGACGAATAGAGCAGATGGATCACGGCGGGCTGGCCATCGCGACCGGCGCGGCCGCTCATCTGGTTAAACTCAATGCCGCCAAACGGCATGTGATAGAGCACGACATGGCGAATATCGGGAAGGTTGACGCCCTCGCCAAAGGCGGAGGTCGAAACGATGCAGCTGAGGCTTCCGTCTCGGAATGCTTCCTCCACGCGACGGCGATCGGAACGCGCAAGCCCCGCGTTATAGAACGCGATATGGGTTGCGCAATCGGGCACACGCTTGCGCAACGTCTTGGCGAGCGCCATGGACTGGTCGCGTGAATTGACGTAAATGACGGTCTTCTCCCCCGTCGCGACGATGGACACCAGGCGGTTTTCGCGACTCGCAAGATCGCGGTCGTCCTCGAGCTGCAAGTTCTCACGCACGGTCTCGTCGACCACCGTACGGGTAATCGGCAGCACGCGGGCAAGCTCAGCAACGACCGGAGCCGTCGCGGTGGCCGTCGCCGCCATAACGACCGGGTCGCCCAGGGCTTTCAGGATATCGGGCATGTCGAGATAGGCACTGCGGTCGCCGCCCTTGGCAAGACCGGCATGATGCGCCTCATCGATAACGACAAAACCGATGCGCCCCGAACGCGCAAAGCGGTCGCGGTGAATGGACAGGAACTCGGGCGTCGTGAGCACGATGCCGGTGCGGCCCGAAGCCAAGCCGGCAAACACATCATCGCGCGCCGCCTCCACGGTCTCGCCGGTCAGCACGCCTACGCCAATGCCGAGCGCGGCCATCGTCGACGAGAGGTGATAGGCCTGGTCGGCAACGAGCGCGCGCAGCGGATAGACAAAGACGCTCGCACGCCCGCGAAGGACCGCCTCACGCGCGGCGTGAACATGGAAGATAAGAGACTTGCCGCGGCCCGTTCCCATAACGGCCAAAACGCTCTGGTGGTCGGCGAGCGCGTCGAGTGCCTCGACCTGCGCGCGGTGCGGCTGGTTCGAGCCGATAAAGCTATGGATAAGCGAGCGCGTCAGCTCGGTATAGGAAAGCTGGGCGAGCGTTTGGCGTTTGCGGGACTCCAGACGAAGACCGGCGTCCGCAGGCTCCACGCCACGGCGAAGCTCACATGCCGGGTCGTCAACGCTGGGCGCGGTGGTATCGCGGACCAAGACATCCTTGATCATGAGCTTTGGCTTTACGCGACCTTGCCAATGCTCGGCCACGGCCTCGAACACCAAATCGACGGCGCTATCGCAGTTGATGAGCTTATCGATTTGCGGCACGCGGAACATAATGGCCGGCACGCTCGCGGCGCCATCGGTCGCCACAAAGCGCATGTGCTCGCCGGTTTTGCCCACCACGGCGCGATCGCACATCGTCACGCCCTCGGCGGCCAGCAGCGGCACCTTGTTGCCCTGGCCAAACGGCTCAAGACGGGAAATCTGCTCTATAGTCTCGATATTCAGCTCGGAAAGGTCGACCGTGGCGGCAACCTCGTCGATGTCTTCAAAGTCCTCGGCGGGAATCTCCGATAGCACGGCGGAAAGGCGACGACGGAACTCGTCGAGCTTGGATGCCTCGATGGTCACACCCACCGCACCGGCATGTCCGCCGCGACGAATCAGCAGGTCGGAACAGCGCTCGACGGCGTCAAATAGGTTAACTTTGCCCACCGAGCGACCAGAGCCGCGCGCGATACCGTCCTCGATCGAGAACAGCAGCGCCGGCACGTGATAACGGTTGGTCAGACGGCTTGCCACGATGCCCTTGACACCCTCGTGCCAGCCTTCGCCGCCCACGACGATCGCGCGCCCGCCGTCATAGGTCTCCTCGACCTTTGCCATGGCATCGCGCGTGAGCTCCGCCTCGATCTCACGGCGCTGGCGGTTGATTTCCTCGAGCTCAGCCGCCAGCGCGCTTGCTTCGATGGGATTGCGGGCAAGCAGCAGGTCGAGCGCCAGCTTGGGATCGGCCATGCGGCCGGCAGCGTTTAAGCGGGGAATGAGCGAGAATGACAGGCCATCCGCCGTAATGCTCGAAAGGTCCACCTTGGCAAGCGCGGCAAGCGCGATATAGCCGGGGCGAGCGGTTACGCGCATCTGCTGGATGCCCTCGGCAACCAGCGCGCGGTTCTCGGGCGTGAGCGGCATCATGTCGGACACGGTGCCCAGCGCCGCGACCTCGATTAGCGAACGCCAATACGACGGCTTGCCCAGGCGCTCACCCAGGACTTGCACCAGCTTGAGCGCCACACCAGCACCGGCAAGCTCGCGCGAGGGGCCCTCGTCCTCGAGCTTGGGGTCGGTCAGGGGCACACCCTGCGGCACCTGGTCGGAGGGCTCGTGATGGTCCGTGACCACCAAATCGATCCCCAGGCTCTCCAGATAGGAAACCTCTTCCTTGGCGGCAATGCCGTTATCGACGGTCACAATCAGGTTGGGTTGGGCGAGTTCGTTGACGCGGTCGAGCGCCGCACGCGAAAGACCGTAGCCCTCATCAAAGCGGTGCGGGATAAACGGTGTGACATTAGCGCCAAACATCCGCAGTGCCTCGGTCAACAGACAAGTCGACGTTATGCCGTCGACGTCAAAATCGCCAAAGACGGCGATGCGCTCGTGGCTGCGGATAGCGCGCTCAACGCGGTCGGCAACGACCGACATGCCCGGGATAATGAGTGGGTCGGCCCAGTCGCGATCGAGCGAAGGCGTCAAAAACAATTGGCCCTCTTTGATGGAGCCAATGCCGTGCGCGACCATAATGCGCGCCAGCAGCCCGGGAATGCCCAGACCAGCCGAAAGCTCCTTTTCGAGCTCGGGGTTTTGCCGAGCGACCGCCCAGCGATGCGTCGTCTTAAGCGATGACATAGGCACCCACCCCTGATAGGGGCAGGTCGCCGCGATACCTCTCACGGTTCATAGCGATGAGTCCTCTGTGTATGCCCGCTTCGGCAGGCAGATCTGTTGAACGGATTTATTATACCGTGCAGCGCGGACGCAAAACGCCGCGGTGCGCCGCGGTTTCGGCAAACGATGGCGGTAATGGCCTCGAAATAATCGAGCGTTTCAGCCGCACGGACGCATACGAGCGTCTAGCATATCCATACAAACGAGTTCGCGGATAAAGGGAGTCACGGGACATATGAAGCAATGGGTTGGACTGGGCAAGTTTCTCACGGGGCACATGCAAATCATCGTTCCGATTTGCGTGGCGCTCGGCGTGCTCTTTCCCCAGCAGATCGGCGTGCTCAAGCCCATTGTTCCCGCCCTCTTCGCCTTTATGACGTTTCAGGGTGCGCTCAGCAACACCTTTCACCAGGTAGCTGAGGTGTTCCGCCGTCCGCTGCACCTGATTTTGGCGCTACTCGTCTCGGCGGCGCTCATTCCCATAGCAGCCTATGCCATGGGATCGCTGTTCTTTGGCTCCAACCCCAACCTTGTCTGCGGCATCGTACTCGAATACAGTGTGCCCGTGGCAGTCACCGCTTTTATGTGGATCAGCATGTTCGGCGGCAACGGCCCGCTCGCGCTCACCATCATCCTGACGTCCTCGGTTATCTCCCCTGTGACGATTCCGCTCACGCTTAAGCTCTTGCTGGGTGCCACCGTCTCGATCGATGTACCGAGTATGATGCAAGACATGGCCTTTATGATCGCCATCCCCGCCGTGCTCGGCATCGTGATCAACGAGCTCACGCGTGGATGGGGACACGAGAAGCTCTCCCCCGCACTCTCGCCCGCCTGCAAGTTCATGATGATGGGCGTTATCGCCTCCAACTCCACCGCCATGAGCGAGTACGTGCTGCACATGAACGCGGTGCGCCTGGAAGTCGCCCTCTTTATTTTGGTCTTCGCCATCAGCGGCTTTGTCGTCGGTTTTCTGGTCGCCCATGCGCTGCATCTGCCATATAGCGAGACGACCACCATGTGCTTTACCTGCGGCATGCGCAATATCTCTTCGGGCGCCGTCATCGCCACGCAATACTTTCCCGGCGAAGTTGTATTCCCCGTCATGTGCGGCACGCTGTTTCAGCAGGTACTCGCCTCGCTTATCGGACATCTCTTTGAGCGTCTAACCGGCGAGGAGCGCGCCGCCCAGCGCAAGCGGGTCGAGGCCGGCCGCGACGCCATGACACGCTAGGCTGTCCGCATTACGCGGGTGTTAGTCTTGCTATACGAGCGTTTCCAGATGCGCACGCAGGCGCTCAGCATCGATATCGAGCGTTGTCTCAGCATTGACCTGGGCCAAACGATAGCCGACAAAGTAGGGCGAAACCACCCAACGTGGCAGCGCCTTGGCAATGGTCCGACCGCCCAGGTGATAGAAGAACAAGTTGTACGACTCTGCACGACCACCGTGGTGCTCGTTTAGGATATAGCGCAGAGCTACCTGGATCGCATCGGCGAAGAGATCCACCTCGGCTTGGTCTCTCGTGTCATCGCTGGCGGCGATTCCCTGCGGGGCTGAAACGTTGACCTCAAAGAACCCCATGATCGGTTCGGTTGAGATGTTGACCGCGATTCTCCCCTGTTGCCAAACATTGATGCCTTCGAAATTGGCGGAAGCCAGCAAAGCATAACCGTTTTCCTGCTCCAAACCCACAATCTGCATATGTGGATGAACGAGACTACCGCCCGAGAGCGGACCCTTGTTCTTGTACATAAGCACGCTTCGATACTGCCGTGAATCGATCATCTGCTGCCAGCAACCCAGGGCAAACCGCATCACATGGTGGAGTTCATCCGGCTCATAGGTCACCAGGTCGGCGTCGTGATTGGCCGACTCGATCAGCACGGTTTGACGGGTGGCGCGCAGGGTCTTGAACTTATTCTCGAGCCAGATGCAGTCACCGTCGCGCCGGATGATATTGGTGAGCCCCTCCGTGTTGCAAAAGGGACACGCGGTACCTGGGCGACGGTTGTCGTCGGGCTTGCCGCTCGCCTGCTGAACATCGAATACAAGTGCCACGGGCTACACCTCCAGCGGTACGATCCTTGTGCCGTGGAGCTCGGACACGCCCAATGCCGCTGCAACCGCATCACGGTTGGCCGCGGTAATACCGCCGCCGGGAAGGATGGCCAGGCGGTCTCCCGCACACTCGATCAAGCGGGCCAGGTTTTCGAAGTTGTCCTCGATCGGCGTACCGGCAGCGCCACCATGCGTCAGGATGCGTGTGATGCCGCAGTCGGCGAGTATGTCAATCGCGTCGAGCTGAGCCTCGGGCGAGAGCTGATCAAACGCCATGTGGAAGGTGATGTCGATGGGCTCACGCTTGCATTCCTCGGTCGCGCAGCCCGCGGCCATCACGAGGGCGCCCAACGTAAGCTCGTCGAGCGCCCATCCGCCAGCGCAGGGCTTGCAGCAGCCAAAGACCAAGCCGTCAACGCCGGCGCTTACGGCAAGGCCCAGGTCCATCTCCATCATGCGCAGCTCGTCTTGGTTGTAATGAAAGTCACCGCCACGCGGGCGAATCATGCACATCACTCGCGCGTCATGCTCGTGAGCATAGCTGACTGTAGCGCTGATAACACCGGCCGAGGGTGTAGTGCCACCGACGGTAAGGTTGTCGCACAGCTCGATGCGCTTTGCACCGGCATCGATAGCTGCCGGCACCCGCTCAAAGTTCTCGGCACAAAACTCGTACAGCATAGATAGACCCCCAAAGACAGCAGATGTTTTCCGACGGGCATTGTCACACATCCCCATGAAGTTGCGGTGGAATAGGGACTGTTTTGGCGTCTAGCGCCCCCATTTAGTCCCTATTTCACCGCAACTAAAAAAGGGGGCGCTGACTGGGATAGTCAGCGCCCCCTTTATTTAATGGACTAGCCTCCGAGGTAAGCCTTGCGCACGTTGTCGTCGTGCAGGAGCTCTTGGCCGGTGCCGGTCATGGTGATCTTGCCGGTCTCGAGCACGTAGCCGCGCGTAGCGATCGAAAGCGCCATCTGAGCGTTCTGCTCAACCAGGAGCACCGTGGTGCCGGCCTTGTGCAGGTCCTCGACAATCTGGAAGATCTGCTCGATCAGAATTGGCGCCAGGCCCATAGAAGGCTCGTCGAGCATAAGCAGCTTGGGGTTGCTCATGAGGGCGCGGCCCATAACGAGCATCTGCTGCTCGCCGCCTGAAAGGGTGCCGGCGACCTGGCGACGACGTTCCTTCAGGCGCGGGAACTGCTCGTAGACGCGCTCCAGGCCCGGAGCCACCGTGGACTTGGGCTGCGTATAGGCACCCATCTCCAGGTTCTCCTCAACCGTCATCTGCAAAAAGGCGCGACGACCCTCGGGAACCTGAGCCAGGCCCTTACCAACCAGCTTATCAGCGGGCGTATGGGTAATGTCCTCGCCCATAAACTTGATGGAGCCGGTCTTGGAGCGCAGCAGGCCCGAGACGGTCTTGAGCGTTGTGGACTTGCCGGCACCGTTGGCACCAATCAAGGCCACGATCTCGCCCTCATTAACATTAAAGGAGATGTCCTTGATGGCGTGGATGGCACCGTACCAGACGTTGATGTTGTAGACGGAAAGCATCGGCTCTGCCATTTAGTTCTCCCCCTTATCCTGCTTGCCCAGATATGCCTCGATAACGGCGTCGTTGTTCTGGATTTCCTCGGCCGTGCCCTTGGCGATGACCTTACCAAAGTTGAGCACGCAGATGCCCTCGCAGATGTTCATAACGAGCGACATATCATGCTCGATAAGCATGATGGCAATGCCAAAGGTGTCGCGAATCTTGACGATGTTCTCCATGAGCTCTGCGGTCTCGGACGGGTTCATGCCGGCGGCAGGCTCGTCGAGCAGCAGTAGCTTGGGGTTGGTGGCAAGCGCGCGGACGATTTCCAGACGACGCTGAGCGCCGTAAGGAAGCGAGCCAGCCTGTTCATTTGCCAGGTGCTCCATGTCAAAAATGGACAGCAGCTCCATGGCGCGCTCGTGGGCGGCCTTCTCGTGCTTCCAATACGTCGGCAGGCGCAGCACGCCCTCAAAACCGGAGTAGCGCTCCTGGTTGTGCAGGCCGACCTTAACGTTATCCTCCACCGTCATGGTGTTGAACAGG
This sequence comes from uncultured Collinsella sp., assembly GCA_900539035.1. Taxonomy (GTDB): domain Bacteria; phylum Actinomycetota; class Coriobacteriia; order Coriobacteriales; family Coriobacteriaceae; genus Collinsella. Next base: position 16,007 of record UQAU01000001.1, read on the forward strand.
CGAATGTTCTGGAATGTACGGGCAATACCCATGCGGTTGACCTGATAGACCGACTTGCCCGAGGTGTCCTCGCCATCGAGCAGGATGGTGCCGTGTGTGGGCTGATACACCTTGGTGAGCAGGTTGAAAACCGTGGTCTTACCGGCGCCGTTGGGACCGATCAGACCGGCAATCTCGGTCTTGCCGATAGTCAGGCTAAAGTCGTCGACCGCCTTAAGGCCACCGAACTCAATGCCCAGGTGGATGCACTCGAGTGCCGGGCGCTCGCCCAGGTCACGATCGGGAACGATGGCGCCAGAAGGATACGGGACCATCTTGCCCTTGTTGAACTCAAATTTACTGGGCATCGGCTGCCACCTCCTTCTTGGGAGCAAAGCGGTCCTTGACGCGACCGAAGAACGCCTTGAGCTGCGGGTTGTTGGTAAAGATCATGACCAGGATCAGCACGATAGCGTAGATGAGCATGCGGTAGTCCGAGAACTGACGGAGCAGCTCGGGAAGTACCGTGAGCAACGCCGCCGCGATAACGGAGCCGCGCATATTGCCCAGACCGCCCAGGACCACGAACACCAGGATAAGGATGGACGTGTTGAAGTCAAACTTGGTGGCGGAGAGCTGCGAGAAGTTACCGCCGAAGAGGGCTCCGGCAGCACCGGCGAGGGCAGCGGAAACCACGAACGCGATCATGCGGTACTGGGTGACGGAGATGCCCACGGACTCGGCTGCAATCTTGTTGTCGCGCACGGCCATAATGGCACGGCCGGTACGGCTGCGAACCAGGTTGAGCACGATCACGAGTGCGACCATAACCAGGATTGCGCCGGCGAGGAAGGTCGAGTACGTCGACACGCCCGAGGCGCCCTGGGCGCCCTTGATGATGGCGGTGCCGTCCTCGAGCAGGTGCAGGTCGTCGATCGTAGAGTTGCCCGTGATGTTAAAGATCACGTGCAGGCCGCGCGAGTCGACACCCACAATGAGGCAGGTGACGATCTCCTTGATAATCTCGCCAAAGGCCAGCGTCACGATAGCCAGGTAATCGCCGCTCAGGCGAAGGACCGGGATGCCAATCAAGAAGCCCAGGATAGCGGCAGCGATGGCGCCGACCACGATACTGATGATAAGGCGCACCGGATCGGAGGGAACGGCGCTCTCCAGCGCGACGGCGGTGACGATGCCCGTATAAGCGCCGACACTCATAAAGCCCGCGTGGCCCAGCGACAAGTCGCCCGCGATGCCGACGACGAGGTTAAGAGAAATGGCCATGACGATATAGGCCGTGATGGGAACCAGCTGACCGGCGATCATGCGCGGAATCATGTGGTTGGACTGCATAAAGAACACGATGGCGAATGCCACGATGCACATGGCGTACGTGACAAAGTCGTGACGCGTCTGCTTGTCTTTAAGAAACTTCATAACGCTCACCTACACCTTCTCGGGGACGTACTTGCCCAAGAGGCCGGCAGGCTTGACGAGCAGGACGATGATCAAAACACCAAAGACGATGGAGTTGGCAAGGCTCGTGGAAATGTAAGCCTGCGCCATCGCCTCGATGATGCCGATGAGAATGCCGCCGACAAAGGCACCAGGGATGGAGCCGATGCCGCCGAAAACGGCAGCGTCGAAGGCCTTGATGCCAGGCATGGCGCCCGTGGTGGGCTGCAGGACCGGCGAGTAGGAGCACAGGAGCACGCCGGCGACGGCAGCGAGGGCGGAGCCGATGGCGAACGTCATCGAGATGGTGCGGTTGACGTTGATGCCCATGAGCTGAGCGGCGGCCTTATCCTCGGACACGGCGCGCATGGCCTTGCCCATCTTGGTCTTACCTGTAAAGAACATCAGGCCGGCCATGATAACCAGGCAGGCGACGATGGTGACGAGCGAGACGGCGCTTACGTTAAACTTGGCCAAGAACTCCGGCACCGGGAAGGTGACGAGCGAAGTGAAGTTCTTGGGCGTGGCGCCCCACAGAAGCTGCGCGGCGTTCTGCAAGAAGTAAGACACGCCGATGGCCGTGATCAGAACGGCCAGCGGGCCTGCTTGGCGCAGCGGCTTATAGGCCAGACCCTCAATGAGAACACCGAGAACCGTGCAGACCACACAAGAGAGAACTACAGATGCCCAGCCCGGGAGGCCGAGATACGACGTGGCGCAGAACGAGACATAGGCACCGACCATGATGACATCGCCGTGAGCGAAGTTCAGCATCTTGGCGATACCGTAGACCATGGTGTAGCCCAACGCGATGATGGCGTAGACGCTGCCCATGGACAGGCCGTTGACCAGGTATTGGATAAAGACCGTCATGTTCCACATCCCCCTTTCGAATAGGTTTCCAGTTAATGTATGAAACAGGGACGTTACATCGTCCCTAGATACCAAGCAAGCAGGGAAGGCCAAAACCTCCCCTGCTTGGGATCAAAACCGCTCTATGTAAGGCGGCCTATTAGGCCTGTACGTACTTGCCGTCGGTAATGACGTACGCCGTCGGGTCCTTCTGGACCTGGCCCTTGTCGTTCCAGGAGAGCTTGCCAGTCAGGCCGTCAACAGTAATGTTGCGCATAGCCTCGGGAAGCTTCTCAGCAACCTCGGTGGGGTCGGCGTCGACACCCAGGCCGGCCTCCTTGAGAGCCTCGACCACAGCATGCACGCCGTCGTAGGCGTCGGCGGCAAACTGGTCGGGGGTATCGCCGTACTTATCCTTGTAGGCGTTGACGAAGTCGGCGTTCTTCTCGTCGTCGGCGGAGAACGGGGTCATGAGCAGCAGACCCTCGGCAAGAGAGGTATCGAAGCCCTCAACGCCCAGGATGCCGTCCATGCCGTCGCAGCCCATCATCTTGACGTCGTAGCCCATGTCCTTGGCGTTCTTGAGCAGGACGGACGCCGGCGTGTAGTAGATCGGCGCAAAAATCATGGTAGCGCCTGCCTGCTTGGCCTTGGTCAGCTGGTTGGTAAAGCTCGTGGCGGAGTCGTCCTTAAAGGTCTCCTCGTCAACAATCTCGAGCTTGGACTCAGCGGCCTGGGCCTTAAAGGAATCTGCGATGCCCGATGAATAGGCGTCGCCGGAGTTATAGAACAGCACGAACTTCTCATCCGCATACTTCTGCGCCAGGAACTTGGCAGCGTTGACACCCTGGTTGGGATCGGTGAAGCAAACCTGGAAGACGCAATCCTTGCCGTCGGTGACGTCCTCGGAGGACGCGGACGGGGTGATCATGAACGTCTTGGGGTCGTTACCGCACTCTGCGGCAACGGCAACCGACGCACCCGTGGTGGTCGGGCCGACGAGGGCCTGCATGCCCCAGTCGAGCAGGGTGTTGAAGGCGTTAACGGCCTTCTCGCCATCGGCCTGGTCGTCCTCGGCCTTGCTGGCAAGCGGCAGCTCCTTGGTCGAGAAATCCTTGCAGCCAAGCTCGACGCCCTGGGTGACAGACTTGCCGTAGGACGCGTTGGCGCCGGTCAGCGGGCCGATGGTGCCGATCTTAAACGAAGCGTCGCTCGAAGCGGAACCGCTGTCGCCGCCGTTGGAGGAGCAGCCAGCTAGAATGGACATCGCCCCCAGACCTGCTGCGCTCGCGATAACGCTCCTGCGATTCATAACAGGGTTCAATGACTTACCGGTGAGGCTCGACATGCGGCTCTCCTCTCAAATCTCGTCGGGTTTCGGTTACCCGACAGGCCATCCTTCGCCATGTTCGGCGTTCGCAAAATAGTAGACGCTTTAGTTAAGAAAAGTGGCGATTATTTCAACTTTTCTTTTGCTTTGTCCATTTATCCATATTTATGAGTATTTCTATCAGTTTATGCAGTTTAGCCACTTTATTATGTGAAAGTAATATTTCCATTCTGTTACAAGCGCCCCTGCCCTGATTAAAACAGCCTCACTGGTCGCGTTTTGCACGCACCTAGGCGGCGATGTACTTGCCGTCCTGAATCACATATGCCGTAGCGGGCTTTTCAACCTGGCCCTTGTCGTTCCACGTCAGCTCGCCCGTCAGGCCCTCGATCTTGATCTTCGCATGGCCTTGGTCGGCTGGTTGATAAAGCTCGTGGAGGAGTCGTCCTTAAAGGTCTCGGTATCGACGATGTCGAGCTTGGATGCCTTGGCCTGCTCGGCAAAGGCATCGGCGATCTCGCCCGAGACGGCGACGGCGGCACCGGTGGTGACGGGGCCGACGAGCGCCTGCATGCCCCAGTCGCACAGGGCAAACCTTATGGTGCAAACGTTGACAGTTTGTTACGGAAGTTCGTTTGTAGTGAGCATGTTTCCAATGTTTCCGCAGCGTTTCGGGGGTGCCGTTTTGTGCGACTCCTGTTGCCTGGCGAGCACGCGTCCTCGGTTCACGCTAGAATGCACTCAACCTTTAAGCGGTTAATCCATCTATAAGATGCACGAAGGAGCTATCTATGAGCGAACCCCTGCGCACCGTGAACGTCGGCCTCATCGGTTTGGGAACCGTCGGCGGCGGCGTGGCCCGTCTGATCAAGAGCCACCACGATGAGTACCTGGCAGCCTACGGCATCGACCTTAAGCTGACCCGCGCCTGCGCGCTTGCCTGGGAGCAGGCCGAGGCAGCAGGCATTGAGCGCGAGGCCTTTACGAGCGACTGGCACGATGTCGTCACCGACCCCGCCGTCGACATCGTCGTCGAGCTGATCGGCGGCGAGCATCCCGCAACCGAGATCTTCACCACTGCCTTTGAGCACGGCAAGCACGTCGTCTCTGCCAACAAGGCCCTGCTGGGCCGTCACGTCGAGACGCTTGCCAAGAAGGCACGCGCGTGCGGCGTGCAGATTAAGTGCGAGGCCAGCTGCGGCGGCGGCATCCCCATCGTGAGCACGCTTGAGCACGATCTGGTGGGCAACAAGATCCTGACCATCGCCGGCATCCTCAACGGCACCACCAACTACATCCTGTCGCGCATGGACGCCGAGGGCGCCGATTACGCCGACGTGCTCGCCGATGCACAGGCCAAGGGCTATGCCGAGGCCGACCCGTCCGCCGACGTCGACGGCTTCGATGCCGCCAGCAAGACGGCGATCCTCGCCTCCATCGGCTTTGGCACCCGCGTGACCACCGATGATGTGTACCAGCAGGGTATCCGCACCATCGGCGCCGAGGACATCGCCCAGGCCCGCGAGCTCGGCTACACCATTAAGCTGCTCGGCATCGCCCGCAACACCGACGCCGGCGTCGATGTTCGCGTGCATCCCACGCTCATCCCGGCAGACCACATGCTTGCCAAGGTCAACGGCGCCATGAACGCTGTTTACGTAGTGGGCGACGCCGTGGGCGAGACCATGTTCTACGGTGCCGGCGCAGGCTCCTTCCCCACCGCGAGCGCCGTCGTGGGCGATATCCTGTCGCTCTCCGAGCAGATCAGCCGCGGCGTGGCTCCGCTACCCGAGATTGAGCCCTATGGTCACAACCTCGCCTTTAAGCCTATGGACGAGCTCCAGACCAAGTACTATGTGCGCCTGAAGGTCGCCGACCGCGTGGGCGCCCTGTCCGAGACGGTCGACATCTTTGCCAAGCACAACATCTCGATCTCGCTCATCAACCAGGCCGAGGACGGCAAGTCGGGCGTCAGCGATGCCTGCTCGGTCATCTTCCTGACGCACCGCGCGCTCGAGAAGGACGTCCAGGCTGCCGCCGCCGAGCTTGCCAGCGTCGACTGCGTGGCCGAGGTCGCCAACGTCCTGCGCATCGAGGACGTTGAGGCTTGGACCGAAGGCGTCATGGCCAACTAGTCCACTACTTCGAACCTCAACGAGGCCCAACGCAAAAGGCGCGCTGCCTGCATCAACCGCAGGCAGCGCGCCTTGTTCTGTTTGTAAGGGAAGCTGCGTCCCGGTATTTCAGCTCAGAACGGGGCGAAGCTTCCCTCAGGGCCTTCTTTCGGAAACTATGTCCCATTCTGGGCGCGGATTCTGGGACACGCTTTCCGAAACGGGCTTCTCTCGGAAAGCGCGTCCCACTCTGGACGCCAATTCCGGGATGCATTTTCCGCGACGGCGTTGGCTACCTGCCGTCGTCGTCCTGGGCTTCTTCTCTTGCATAGAGCTCCAGCATGCGGCGGCGGTATTCGCGCACGGCGAGCTTGGCGCGCTCCAGGCGACGGCGCTCGCGCGGAGTCAGTTCGGACGGGTCGACCTCGTCTCCATAGGTCTTATCGGCAAGCAGGTGCGCCGCGTCCACGATGCGGGCATCGATATGGCCGCTCGCCGCCTCGGCGGAAAGACGCTCGGCAATCGTATCGAGCGTAGGCAAGCCCTCGAATACGCGACCATGGCCATGCGAAGTCAGCAGCTCGTGCTCGCGTGCGAGCAGGCTCGCCAAATCGTGATGGGCGCGCAGGATGTCGAGCGCATCGGATGGATGCTCGGCAACTTCTGCCACGGCGGCGACCGGTGCGGCGTCGACCACGCGGTAGAAGAGCTGCGCGAGCAATGGCATCAAGAACACCGTGATGGCGCCGGCAGCGACCATAACCGACGCGATGTCTTGCGACAGCGCGCCCGCGTTGACGGCAACGCTCGTAACGGCAACGATGATCGGCAGCGCCGTGGTGCAGTACAGGGCCACGGTAATGCGACCATACGCCGACACATCGCGCGTCGCAGGGCAAATGCCCATAGAAATAAGAATGGGCACGGCACGGATAATCAGCAACGCCACGATAAAACCCGCGAGCAAGCCCGGGCGCGACGCCACGGCCGTCAGGTCGATCTTTGCGCCCGATACGGTAAAGAACACCGGAATCAAAAAGCCGTAGGCCAGGCCGTCGAGCTTGGTCTCGAGCGTATGGTTGCCCTCGGGGATGATATAGCGCAGGACAAAGCCGGCGGCAAAAGAACCCAACACGATGTCGAGGTCAAAGATGGCCGAGAACGCCACGAGCGTGACCAGGATGAGCACCGTCAGGCGCACGAAGGTCTGCGACGTGGTGTCGGCGCGTTCCTCGACAAACGAAAAAAAGCGGCTGCCGACGCGCCTGGAACGACTTGGGACCGCGGCCAGCAGCACGCAGACCACCGCAAACAGGCCAAGAATTACAAGCGTCTGGATGCCGGTGCGGGCAGACAGCAGCACCGACATGGCGAGCACGGGACCGAGCTCGCCCCAAGTGCCATACGCGAGAATCGAGTCGCCAACGCGCGTGCCGGTGAGCGAGCGCTCGCGCATGATGGGCACGAGCGTGCCGAGCGCCGTAGAAGTGAGGGCAAGCGTCACGGCGATACCGTCGAAATGACTGACCGAGAACCACGGAGTAAAGCGCACGGCAAGCCAGGCGATACCAAACGTGACGACCCACGTCGCCAAGCCGTAGCGCCCCTCGACGCCCGTGATGCTCTTGGGGTCGATCTCAAAGCCGGCAAGCAGGAACAAAAAGGCCAGACCGAGCTCGGACACAAGCGAGACCTCGGCATCTACATGGATGACGCCGAGCATATGGGGTCCAAGCACCGCGCCGAACACGAGCAAAAAGACCGTCTCGGGAACGGGTTTCCCGGGAATCGCCGAGGCGATGAAGGGGCTTGCAAAGGCCACGAGCGCGATGATGGCGAGTGAAACGAATGCCATGTGATGCCTTTCTCTTGTTTGCGCTTCACTGTAGCACCCTCGCCGTCCTCAACGCGCCGCGAGCTGTCGTATCATAGTGAGGTTTACAAACATGTGGCTCAAGGCGACCGCAGGGCAGACCCCGCAAACCGACCGCTGCCGCATACCGTACCGTACGCCCAACCGATCAGGAAGGCAGGAACCAATGGTCTCTCGTATCTACGTGGAGAAGAAACCCGGGTTCGACGTCGAGGCTCAGCAGCTCAAGGGCGAGCTGACCGAGATTCTCGGCATCAAGGGCATCGAGGCCCTGAGGATCATCAACCGCTACGACGTCGAGGGCATCGACGAGGAGCTTTTCCGCTCCTGCGTGCCGACCGTCTTTAGCGAGCCCCAGGTCGATGTGACCTACGACGAACTCCCCGCAAGCGATGGCGCCGTCTTTGCCGTCGAATTCCTGCCTGGCCAGTTTGACCAGCGCGCCGACTCCGCCAGCGAGTGCGTGCAGCTCATCAGCCAGGGTGAGCGCCCCGCCGTGCGCTCCGCCAAGGTCTATATGATCTCGGGCGCTCTGGACGAGGCCGCCATCGATGCCATCAAGCACTACGTGGTGAACCCCGTCGAGGCGCGCATCGCCTCGCTCGACCTGCCCGAGACGCTGTACATGGAGACCCCCGAGCCCCAGCCCGTCGAGGTGCTCGACGGCTTCCGCGAGCTCGACGAGGCCGGCCTTGCCGCCTTTATCGCCGATCGCGGCCTTGCCATGGACGAGGCAGACATCGCCTTCTGCCAGCAGTACTTCCGCGATGAGGACCGCGACCCCACCATCACCGAAATCCGTGTGATCGACACCTACTGGTCCGACCACTGCCGCCACACCACCTTCGGCACCGTCCTGGACGACGTGACGATCGACGACGCCGTGGTGCAGCAAGCCTTCGACCGCTACATGGAGATGCGCCACGAACTCGGTCGCGACGCCAAGCCCGTCTGTCTCATGGACATGGGCACCATCGGCGCCAAGTACCTCAAGAAGACCGGCGTCATGACCGATGTCGACGAGTCCGAGGAGATCAACGCCTGCACCGTCAAGGTGAAGGTCGATGTCGATGGCGAGGACCAGGACTGGCTATTCCTCTTTAAGAACGAGACCCATAACCACCCGACCGAAATCGAGCCCTTCGGCGGTGCCGCCACCTGCGTGGGCGGCGCTATCCGCGACCCGCTCTCAGGCCGCAGCTATGTGTACCAGGCCATGCGCGTCACCGGTGCCGGCGACCCCACCGTCCCGGTTTCCGAGACGCTCGAGGGCAAGCTGCCGCAGCGCAAGCTCGTGACCACCGCCGCCGCCGGCTACTCCAGCTACGGCAACCAGATCGGCCTTGCCACCGGTCAGGTCAACGAACTCTATCACCCCGGTTACGTGGCCAAGCGCATGGAGGTTGGCGCCGTCGTGGGCGCTACCCCGGCAAACCACGTGCGCCGCGAGTGCCCCGCCCCCACCGACAAGATCATCCTGTTGGGCGGCCGCACCGGCCGTGACGGCATCGGCGGCGCCACCGGCTCCTCCAAGACTCAGAACACCGAGTCCATCGAGACCTCGGGCGCCGAGGTCCAGAAGGGCAACGCCCCGGTCGAGCGCAAGCTGCAGCGTCTGTTCCGCCGCGGCGATGCCTGCCGTCTGATCAAGCGCTGCAACGACTTTGGCGCCGGCGGCGTCTCGGTCGCCGTGGGCGAGCTTGCCGATGGCCTGTATGTCGACCTTGATACCGTGACCAAGAAGTACGACGGCTTGGACGGCACCGAGCTCGCTATCTCTGAGTCCCAGGAGCGCATGGCCTGCGCCGTCGCCGACGGTGACGTCGAGGAGTTCATGGGCTACGCCGCCGAGGAGAACCTGGAGGCAACCGTCATCGCCGAGGTTACCGCCGAGCCGCGCATGCGCATGGCATGGAATGGCGTCGCCATCGTCGATCTGTCCCGCGAGTTCCTCAACTCCAACGGTGCGCCCAAGCACCAGGTCGCCCACGTCTGCGCCCGCAGCGTGTGGCAGCCCAGCTGGGCCGGCACCACGCTTGCCGAGCGCATGACCTCGCTCGTCACCGATCTTAACGTCGCCTCCAACAAGGGCCTTTCCGAGCGCTTCGACTCCACCATCGGCGCCGCGACCGTGCTCATGCCCTTTGGCGGCAAGACGCAACTCACCCCGAGCTCTGCCATGGTCGCCAAGTTCCCCGTGGACGGTGAGACCACCACGGCGAGCGCTATGGCATGGGGCTTTAACCCCTATCTGATGGAGGCCGACCAGTTTGCGGGCGCCTACCTGTCCGTGGTCGAGTCCATCGCCAAGCTCGTGGCCGCAGGCTTTGAGCACAAGCGCGCCTATCTCTCCTTCCAGGAATACTTTGAGCGCCTGCGCACCGAGGCCGAGCGTTGGGGCAAGCCCATGGCAGCCGTCCTGGGCGCCCTTATGGCCCAGGTCGACCTGGGTGTCGGCGCCATCGGCGGCAAGGACTCCATGAGCGGCTCGTTTGAGGACGAGGCCGGCGAGCTCAACGTTCCGCCGACCCTCATCAGCTTCGCCGTGGCCGTGGGCAAGGCGGCCCGCGCTGTCTCCCCCGAGTTCAAGGGCCTCACGCACCGCGTCGTCCGCATCGCCCCCGCCACCTATGGCCAGGACTACCGCCCCGACGCCCAGCAGCTGCTCGCCGCATTTGACGCCGTCGAGGCGCTCACCGCCGCCGGCGACGCCCTGGCGGTCTCCACGCCCGGCTACGGCTGCGGCGCCGAGAGCCTCTTTAAGATGTGCGTCGGCAACCAGATCGGTATCGAGCTTGCCGAAGATGTGGACGTGGAGAGCCTCTTCACCCCGCTCTACGGCAGCTTTATCGTCGAGCTCGCCGAGGATGCCGAGCTGCCCGAGGTCGCCGACGGCGTTGTCGTCGAGCCCCTGGGCACCACCGTCGAGGGCTATGTCATCGATACCGGCTCCGAGGTCATCGAGCTCTCCGAGCTCCAGGAGGCCTGGGAGGGCGGCATCGAGGGCGTCTTTGCCTACCGCAGCGCCGGCGAGACCGCCGAGGTCGAGACCATCGACTTCCGTGCCAAGGATATCCACGTGTACGGCGGCGCCAAGATCGCCCGCCCGCGCGTGGTAATCCCCGTGTTCCCCGGCAACAACTGCGAGTACGATAGCGCCCGCGCTTTCCGCGCCGCCGGCGCCGAGGCCGACACCTTCGTGATCAACAACCTCACGCCCGAGGCCGTCGCCGAGAGCACCCACGAGCTTGCCCGCCGCATCCGTGCAAGCCAGATCGTCATGATCCCCGGCGGCTTCTCGGGCGGCGATGAGCCCGATGGCTCCGCCAAGTTCATCACGGCGTTCTTCCGCGCTCCCGAGGTCACCGAGGCAGTCCGCGACCTGCTCAAGGCCCGCGATGGTCTGATGCTGGGCATCTGCAATGGCTTCCAGGCCCTGATCAAGCTCGGTCTGGTGCCCTACGGCGACATCGTCGACGCCACGCCCGATGCGCCCACGCTGACGTTCAACACCATCGGTCGCCATCAGAGCCGTCTGGTGCGCACCCGTATCTCGTCCAACCTGTCCCCGTGGCTGTCGCAGTGCAGCCTGGACGACCCCTACACCGTCGCCATCAGCCACGGCGAGGGCCGCTTTGTCGCCAACGACGAGGTGCTCGCCCAGCTGATCGCCAACGGCCAGGTCGCCACGCAGTACGTGGGCGAGAACGGCAAGCCCAGCATGGATCTTTCCGTCAACCCCAACGGCTCCGCACTCGCCATCGAGGGCATCACGAGCCCCGACGGCCGCGTTCTGGGCAAGATGGGCCATGCCGAGCGTCGTGGCGACAACCTGTACCGCAACGTGCCCGAGCATGTCCCCGGCGATAAGTTCATGCCGATCTTTGAGAGTGGCGTAGCCTACTTCGCTTAAAGCTTTCCCATCGGGTACAATCCCCTCGGGTAACAACACCCGCCACCGGCACACCCGGTGGCGGGTTCTTTTTTGCTTCGCACATATAGGAAGGACATCATGGAAAGCCGCAAGCCGTATCTCGCCACCCTGCCCGGACTTATCCTGGGCTGTCTTGTTTGCTGTGCACTCTGGGGATCGGCCTTTCCCTGCATCAAGATCGGCTACGCACTCTTTGGTATCCCGGCGCACGATAGCGCCTCGCAACTGCTCTTTGCAGGTTTGCGCTTCACGCTTGCCGGTATCCTGGTTATCGCCGGCATGAGTGCGGCCCAGCGCCGCCCGCTCGTCCCACAGGTACGCGATATCAAGCCCATCTTTATCTTGTCGCTCTTTCAGACCATCGGGCAGTACTTCTTTTTCTATCTGGGCCTCTCGCGCGCCAGCGCCATGTCAAGCTCCATCATCGAGGCCAGCGCAAACTTCCTCGCAATCCTCTTTGCCGCCTTGGCATTTCATACCGAGAAGCTCAATACGGCCAAAGTGCTCGGCTGCGTGTTGGGCTTTGCCGGCGTCGCGCTCGTCAACCTTTCGGGCGCGGATGGCACCTTTGGCTTTACGCTCGACGGCGAGGGTTTTATCTTGGCTTCCACTGTTGCGGGCGCCCTGTCGACCTGCCTCATTGGCATCTTCTCGCGCGAGCATGACGGCGTCTTGCTCGCCGGCTGGCAGTTTTTAGTCGGCGGCGTGGTCCTTACCGCCATCGGGTTTTTGATGGGCGGCACGTTGTCCCCCACCGAAATCGCCCCCGCCATCGCGCTCATCATTTATATGGCACTCATTTCCGCCGTCGCGTACTCGCTGTGGTCCCGCCTGCTCGCCGTCAACCCCGTCAGCCGCGTGTCGGTCTTTGGCTTTATGAACCCGGTCTTTGGCGTGCTGTTGAGCGCACTGCTGCTCGGCGAGGGCGCTGGCACGAGCCCCGTTACCGTCATCGTTGCCCTGTTGTTGGTCTGCGGCGGCATCATCATCGTCAACAAACCCAAAAAAGCCTAGCGAGTTCACCTTTTTAGAGAGGATGTTCGCAAACTTTAGCTTAATGGAGCACACTGGTTCTCGTTGATTTCGTACCGAGTCGCGGCGGCAGACGCCCGTCTTGCCGCACCGCGCCTGGGCATTATGGCCGGTGGCCCCCACAAACGCAAAAAAGGGCGCACGACCACCACGGTCGTGTGCCCCTTTTCCTAGCGTATCTGGACGCCGACCTTCTTTTTCTCGGCCTTGACGCGGTAGAGCTCCGCGTCGGCAGCGCGAAGCAAGTCTTGCCAGGTATCGACGCCGTCACCGACCCGTGCGTAGCCGATGGACATCCGCAACAGATACGGCACCTCGGCGCGCGCGAGCTCGTCGTTGATTGCCGCGCACAGACGTATGATGTCCTGTTCCGCCGCTGCCTTTTGGAGCACCACGAACTCATCGCCACCATAGCGTGCGATAAAGCCACCAGACGCCGAGCAGACTTCTTTGAGCGCAGCGGATATGACCTGAAGAGCGTGGTCGCCCTCCACATGCCCATAGCGATCGTTAATCTGCTTAAAGCCGTCGGCGTCCATCATAAGCAGATATACATCTTCGGCCTGATCCACATTTGAAAAGAGCGACAGCATATAGGTCTCAAAACGGTTGCGGTTGTTGAGTCCAGTCAACGGGTCAGTCGAGATCAGTTGCTCCTGATAGACGATATAGAGCAGCAGGATGCTCAGCGTTATACCGAAGCAAAGGCCCGGTACCGAAAACAAAACCTGGAAGGTACCGCCCACCAGAGCGGGAACCGCAAAAAAGGCGAGGGTGCGATAAATGGCCTTCTTTTGCAGGCTTTCGACTTTTCGAGCCTGAATAAAGGCATGCAAGGACGTATATATGACGTAGCAGTAGCTAACGATAGGCTGAATCATATAAAGCGCTCCGCGACGATATACGCCCTGCGCATCGATATAGAACATAGTGTGCGTCCAGTAGCTGGTAAATGCCAGAACGACCACCAATGCGGTTGGCAACGTTAAAAGTACCACCCTATAGGGCGTGGTCAGGAGCCGTGAGCCCTGCATCGTCTCGGAATAGAAAAACCAAATGAGGCACGCGATGGCGAACAGCGAAAACGAAACCGCGTTGGAAATCCAGTTGGCCGTGATGCCTACAGGAGTGCTTACGCCGTCCGAGAGCGTCCAGATCATATCGAAGAAAATGTAGGCAGCAGACGTGTAGCCCAGCATGCTAAACAAAAGCTGCTGGGTGCTCGAGAACAGGGAGCGACGGCTTCGTACGGCAAGCCCGATAAGAATAATCATGCACAGCAGGAATATCTCGATCTTGAGTGCCTTAATCACTAGACGCCCTCCCTTCAATATCCAAGTGGCCAGAATCGCCCGAGTCGCGCCCAGGCGCCAAACACCCCTTTCTCCGCAGGGGTAAGGGGAATAATAGCAGAGCGCCCGAACGTCACTGCAAAACAGTTTCCGTTCGGGCGCTCGGACGGCGCGAACTGCACGCCGGAATCAATTATCGGTAACGTCCGTTACTCGCCGTCGATGTCGGTCGCGACGGCCCCCTCAATAGCCTCGACGCCTTCGACCGACAGATCCTCATTGCCGTGGCAGAACTTCTTATCGACCCAGCCGGTCAGAATCGGCGCCATGATTGCCGTGATGATAACGGCAGTGGCGATCTGGGCGTACGCGGTGGGCGCAAGCTCGGCATAGCGCGGCGCGACCTCGGCGAGGGCAACCGGCGTGGTCATAGCCGTGCCGGCGATGGTGGAACAAGCCACGGCGGCCTTGCCGTTACCGCCGCAAAGGCGCTCGAACGCAAAAGTAATAGGGCCGACGACAAACAACGTGATAAGGCCCAACAAGATGCCGGAAATACCGCCGGTGATAAAGCTCGACAGGCTCATGGATGCACCGAGCTGAAAGCCGATAACGGCGATCGCGGGATTGGCACCGGGAACCAGCAGGTTCTTGATAAACGGGAACAAGTTGCCCAGGACCATGCCGATAACAAGCGGCAGGATGGATCCGATGATGGTGCCGACGGGGATGTTGGCGAGACCCGAGACACCAAGGATGATCATCGTGACGGCGGGGCCGGCCGTAAAGAACAGGATGCCGACGGCGCCCTGCTCGGACTCATCGCCGAACTCGCCCATGATGCCCGTATAGAGCGCCATGTTGCAAAACGTGATGCCGCCGATGATGGAAACCGAACTCAGGCCTAAAAAGTTATCGTTAAAGAAGTACGCGACGCCCAGACCCAGCGCGGCTGCCACTACAAGCTTAGGAATCAGCACGACGATGCCGGTCTTGATGGCGCCCGGCGTGGACTTAAAGCTGATGCCGGCGCCCACGAACAGCAGGATCGCGGCAACGATGGTGTTGGAGCCGCCGCGGCAGGCAGCCGTAAAGAAGCCGCCGACCTCAAAGACCTGCGGGCAGAAGGTATTGAGCAAAAGGCCGACGATCATCGGATAGATCATGATGTCGCCCGGGATGCGCGGTACCTTGAATTTCTTTTGCTCGTTGGTGGTCGCTTCCTGTGCCATGAAACCCCCATTTCCGCTGACGCAGAACAAAAGGCCACGTCACGCTTTGCTACAGTAAAGTTTGACCATGGTACCAGAAGAAATAGACCAGCTCGGTGAAAAATTCGACAAGTTGGGATGGAACGAGATTCGGCGCCCGCGACGCCACCCCTATATAAGGCTCAAGACGATATAGAGTACGATGCCCGAGACGCAGCACCACAGCATCGATTTTGTCTTGACCGCCACGACCACGACGCCGGCGGCCGCAATCCAGGGAACCAAGGCAGGCCAGAGCCCCGCGTCGAACGCGCCGGGGCTCACCAAGTCGTTGGCGACCAGCGCGGCAAAGGCAGCGGGCGGGATATAGCCCAGAGCCTCGGTAATGCGGGGCGACAGGGTCCGCCCGCGCAAGGCGAACGCCGGCGCGATGCGAAAGAACGCAATAGCAGCCCACGACGACAGCCACAGAACCAAGAACTCGTTAACGGGCATCGCGGGCACCTCTTCCGTCAAATACAGCATCGCACGCCAGCGCAATGGCAATGCCGACCACGACGCTTGCCGGCACGGCAATAATCGCGAGGCCCAAGAACTTGCATACGGCGACGGATACCGCGCCCGAAACCGCCGCGACAACGTTGCCGCGCGACAGCCGCTGCGAAAAGAGCAGGCAGATAAAGAGCGAGGTGCAGACAAAGGCTGCAATGGCGGTGGGAACATCGACAACGGCGCCGACGATGGCGCCCATCGTACACGAAACGCCCCATGTTGCGATGAGGATCACGTTGAGCACAAAGGACTCGCGCGGGCCCCAATCCTCCCCTTCAACCAACTTGGCAAGCGAGATGCCATATGCCTCCTCGGTAAGTGTCGCGGCAACAGCCAGCGTCTGACGCTTCGAGGCACCCGTCAGATGCGGCGTGATCGATGCCGAGTAAAGCGCAAAACGCGAGGAGATGGCGGCAACGCTCGCGATAATCGAAGGTGCCGGTACGCCCGCCAGCCAAAGATTGCAGATCATAAACTGACCGCTGCCCGTCACAAACGTGCTGCTCAGGGCAAAGACCATCCAGGGCTCCATTCCCGTCTGCCCCATGATCATTCCGCACGGCGCGCCTATTGCAACATAGGTAAGCATCACCGGCCAGACGGTTCTAACGATTTTGAGCACCATACGCTTCTCACCCTGACAAGGTCTCCGAGCCGCATGTAGCGACACGGCAGAATCATCATCCGACAGCAACCGAGTTCACCTACAATTGCCACCGGATCGAAAGACACAACTTTTTAGGAAGTCATTATGACAGCTATCGATCGAGACCGGGCGCGCGCGGCCTTCAAAAGCTACACCGATGCCTACGATGCCACCAACCCACGCATCGCGCTCAAAATCGAGCATACGTACCACGTGGCCGAGGCA
The DNA here is from genome assembly GCA_900539035.1 of uncultured Collinsella sp. Lineage (GTDB taxonomy): Bacteria > Actinomycetota > Coriobacteriia > Coriobacteriales > Coriobacteriaceae > Collinsella. Next base: position 32,502 of record UQAU01000001.1, read on the forward strand.
TGCGATGCCGTAGCGCGCGAGCAGGGCTGGTCGTCAGAAGATATTGACCTGGCATGGCTTTGCGGCCTGCTACACGATATGGGCCGCTTTGAGCAGCTGCGACGCTGGAACACCTTTAAGGACGCCGAGAGCATGAGCCATGCGGCGCTGGGTATCGAGGTCCTCTTTGGCGAGAATCCCGCCGATGCACCCGCCGTAACGAGCATCCGCGACTTTATCGATGACCCGGCAGAAGATGAGCTCATCCGAGCGAGCATTGCCTATCACAGCGATTTCCATCTACCCGCGCAGCTCGACGAGCGCACGCAGAGCTTCTGCGATATCGTGCGCGATGGTGACAAGATCGACATTATGCGCACCATCGCCGACAGCACCGTCGACACCATCCTCAAGGTGGACGAGAAGACGTTTCTCGGCAGCCGTTTCTCGTCGCCGACACTTGCCGCCTTTGACGAGCACCGCTGCGTCGCACGCGATGAACGCAACGAGCCCGCAGACTACCTGGTGGGACTCATCTGCTTTATGTTTGAGCTCGTCTATCCGGCAAGCCGCGCGCTGGCGCGCGAACAGGGCGATATCCACCGCCTGCTCGACGCGCCCTTTGGCATTACGCGGCCCTTTACCGACCCCGCCACGCAGGCAACCTGGAGCCGCCTAAAGGACGGGATGCGCGACTGGCTGGCGCGCGCCTAGCGCTCAAGCTGGGCCAGCAGCTCCTCGACGACCTCGACGGCGTCCCCAACAACCTTGTACTGGGCAGCACCAAAAATGGGGGCATCCGGGTCCTCGTTGATGGCGATAATGCACTCCGCCCCACCGATGCCGGCAAGATGCTGGATGGCGCCCGAAACACCAATACTCACGAGAAGCTTGGGCGAAACCGATACGCCGGTCTGGCCAATCTGATGGCGATACTCCAACCAGCCGGCCTCCACGACAGGTCGCGTGCAGCCAAGCTCGGCTCCCAGAGCCTCGGCGAGCCTTCGCATCAGCGGCAGATTCTTCTTGGAGCCAATGCCGCGGCCCACCACGACCAAGCGCTCGGCATCGGCGATCGAGGCCTGCTGCCTCCACTCCTCGGCGGGAATCGAGATCTCGACACGAGCCTTGGCGTCTTCCGTAAGCGATACCTGGGTAATCGTACCGGAACGGCTATAGTCAAACTCGGGCGCTCCAAAGATGCCGGGGCGCACCGTTGCCATCTGAGGACGGTGGTTGGGGCAAATGATGGTGGCCATCAAGTTGCCGCCAAACGCCGGGCGCGTCTGCTGCAGCAGACCCGTCTCCGTATCCATCGAAAGCACGGTACAGTCGGCCGTAAGGCCCGTCTGCAAACGCACGGCAACGCCAGGCGCCAGCTCGCGGCCAAAGGCGGTCGCAACGTACAGAATGGCCTCGGGCTTGCGCTCTGCCACCAAATCGCAGATGAGGCGAGCATAGACCTCCGCGTCGTTCTGACGCAGGCGCTCGTCACGACAGACAAGAACCTCGTCTGCACCGGCGCAAACCAGATGCTCCAGGTCACCGAGAGAACCCTCGGGGCCCATACCGACCAGTGTCACCAGACGGCAGCCGCGAGCATCGGCAAGCTCGCGTCCCTTGCCCATGAGCTCGTAGGCCACCGGGACCACGACATCGTGCTCGTCGGTCTGAACGAATACCCAGATATCTCGATACGCATCGAGGTCCACCGCGCCGGCGGCCTCGTCGCGCTCGATCGAGATAGCGTTGACGGGGCAGGCGTCGACGCACCCACCGCACAAGATGCAGTCGTCGGTTACGCGGGCGCAACGGTTGGGCCGCTCGCCCTCCACTACGATGCCGCCCGAGGCACAGGCGCGAACGCAGCGACCGCAGCCGATACAGGCTTCGCTATCGATAATCAGTCCGCTCATCTATGCCATCCCCTCGATAATCTTGGCAAGTTTTGCCGCCTGCTCGGACGCCGTTCCGTCAACGGCCTCGCACGTTTGGTCGCGGTCGGGCACAAACGATCGCACGACCTGTGTCGGCGAGCCGGCAAGGCCGCAGCGCGCGGGGTCGGCGTTCACGCCGGCAGCGTTGACCACGCGCACGTCTGCCTCCTCGGCCGCACGAATACCGGCAATGCTCGGCATGCGCAGCTGGCCGATCTCCTTGGCAGTCGTCATCGCGCACGGCATCTCAAGATAGACCGTCTCCTCGCCGGCATCGCAGCCGTGAACAAGCGCCAGCGAGCCGCAGGTCGTAAAGCCTGCGCTCTGCACGCAGCTCACGTCGGTCACGCAGGGAATCTCAAAGGCACCGGCAAGCTCGGGACCAATCTGGGCCGTATCGCCGTCCACCGCCATCTTGCCGCAGATGAGCAGGTCGAAGTCCTCGTCGAGCGTCTCGATGCCGCACTTGAGGGCATAGGTGGTTGCCAGGGTATCGGCACCTGCAAAGGCGCGGTCGGTCAGCAGCAGCGCGTCGTCGGCGCCTCGGGCGATGCAGTCGCGCAGCAGCGACTCGGTCGCGGGGATGCCCATTGACACCACCGTCACGCGCACATCCATGCCAAAGCCGATAAAGTCGTCCTTCAGCGCCAGCGCGCATTCCAAAGCGCTCGCATCAAAGGGATTAATGACCGCCTGCTTGCCATCGCGCACGATGGTATTGGTCTTGGGGTCCATCTTGACCTCGGTGCTGCCCGGCACGGCCTTGACGCACACCACCATATGGAAATCGCTCATCTTCACGCGCCCCCTTTCTGGACAAGCTCATCCAAGAGCTTCTCCGAAAACAGGTTGCCGCGACCCAGCTGCCCGTCGGGATCGAGCTGGAGCTTGAGCCGCGCCGACTCGACCATGGCCTCGTGACCGTACATCGTCTCCAAGAAGCCCGCCTTGATCTTGCCGACGCCGTGTTCTGCGGAGACGGCACCGCCCATGGCCGTGACCTCGGAAGCCCACTGGGCAAAGAGTTCTCCGCCGCGGCGGTAATCCTGCGCATCGCGCGGCAGAATGTTCACATGCAGATGGTTGTTACCGATGTGCCCCCAGGCGGCAGATTCAAGCCCACTTTCGGACAACGTACGGCGATAGAGGGCAACGACATCGGCCAGGCGCGCGTTGGGCACCGACATGTCCGAACCCAGTTTGGTGATGGTGGGATCCGTGCGGCGACGCTCGTCGATCAGCATATTGACGCTCTCGGGGACCGCATGGCGGAAGAACCGCTGGCACTCGCGATCAACCTCGGTGCGCGCGACCCATGTCGCATCGTCGCGGCCACCCGCAAACTCGAGCACCCATCCCAGGTGGTACAGTTCCTCGGTCGCCTGGGCCTCGTCATCGCAGTCGAGCTCCACGTAGACACAGACCTTGGCCTCTTTGTCGAGCGCCGGCAGCGAGGCAAACGCGGTCGACTGCTCACGCTGACGACGCAGGATATCCAGGGCGCCCGCATCGAAATATTCGATGGCAGCCGCGTGGGACAGGACGGGACGCACAGAATCGGTGAAGGACACAGCCTTGTCTTCGCTGTCAAAGAAACAGCTCACGCCCCAAACGACCGCAGGCGCCGCCTGCAGGACAATCTCGAGCTCGGTGATGACGCCGATTGTGCCACATACACCGATAAACAGATCGATGGCATCCATATCGTCAGCAACGAAATAGCCTGAGGCATTTTTGGTCTTGGGCATGGTGTAGTCGGGAAGGTCGAGCTCGAGTGCGCGGCCCGCTGCCGTCACGAGCGACAGGTGGCGGCCTTGGGCAAAAGCCTTGCCGCGCTGAAGCTCAAGCAAATCGCCATCAGCCAGCGCGACGTGGAGTCCCGTGATATGTGGGCGCATGGGGCCGTAGGCGTAGCTGCGGGCACCAGAGGCGTTACATGCCGCCATGCCGCCCAGACAGGCAGACGTCTCGGTGGGATCGGTGGGAAAGAACTGCTCGGGGGCCTCTTGGAACTCCTCGTAGGCCTCAAGCGATGCCTGGTCCCAACCAGCAGTCGGCAGCACCTTCTTACTCAGCTGCTTGCGCAGCTCCGAGAGCACAACGCCCGGCTCCACGCGCAGCAGAAATTGGCCTTGTTCATCGCGGCGAAGGCCCAAGTAGCGATTCATACGGGAAGTATTGAGGATATGCCCGCCGTGGGGCACGGCACCGGCGGCAAGGCCGGTTCGGGCGCCCTGAACCGTTACCGGGACACGCTCGGCATGGAGCTTTTCCAAAATGGCACGGACCTCGTCTTCCGTTGTCGGAAACGAGATGCTCGAGGCCTCGCCCGATGCGCGAGACTCGTCGCGACCATACTCTTCGAACTCGTCGGTGAAGGGTTTGATGGTTGCAGACACGCGAACTCCCCCTTTAGCTAACTACAGTATTTGCAGGGAGATGTTACCGCATCGTTTCGTCGACGTGTTCGAGACCGTCTCCATAATTGGCGATTTTTACGTTCGTGCAATTCGGCGAGCGGCTTGATTTCCTCGGCAGACGATGCTTTTGACACATATGGCCCGCCGTCGCCGACCGCGCGATTGTCGCTTGAAAAAAGTTGGAGTATTTTTTGCCGCCTTTTACCTGCGGAGACGCCAATCCGTCAAGCATTTGGTCAGAAATAGGTCAAGTAGCGGCTGATACGGTCGGCGTCGACAGCCAAAACCGATAGAAGTTTTGGCCCAGAAGCAGGGAGGTTCCCATGGCATATTACTGGCCCCAGTACGGCATCGCCATCGAAGTCGACGACGATCCCCATCTCCTGCCTTTCGACGAAGAGGCATTCCCCGATACGACGGTCTACCACGTTACCACCGATGTGATCTGCGACCCCGAGTCGTTCTCGGCGCTCGCCCACCACATCGCGCATATCCACGACATCGAGCTCCCTCCCGACTTCGACGAGCTTGTCTACTCGCGCCGCCTGATGCTTCACATGCTCTTTGGAGCGGACCCGTCCACCTTTGCGCGCATCTATACCGCCAAGGATGCCGCATGAGCGCGAAGAAGCCACCCCGCTTTGCAGGCCTAGGACATCGCAAGAAGTTCATCGTTGCCTGCTTGGCCATCGTCTGCGCCCTTGTCGCCGTAGGACTATACGCTTGGCAGTCGCAGCCCGTACCCGAGGCGGGCGCTTCGGTTACGACGGCGGAGGGCAAAACGCGTCAGGAAATCCAAGATGAGCTCGACGCCATCGTCCGCGACAACATGATGACGATTTCGGTCGCACCGGTCGCTCAGCTGCAGGAGGACGGCAAGCTGCGCGTCAACGTGCAAAACGTCCAAGACAATAAATTTCCCCAGCGATTCCGCGTCATCCAAAACGACGAGACCATGTACGAATCCGGTGTGGTCGAGACCGGCAAGACAATCGAAACGTGCCCCGCCGGCGACATCAAAGAAGGCGAGGCGTACATCGAGATCCAGGCACTCGATGCCAAGACCCTCGACAGCCACGGCAATCCGACACGTGTCAAGGTACGGGTTGAGCAAGCCGAGAACTAGCTTTCCGGCCGACGCGGCACCGCACGCGATTCACCAGCATTCGTCCAATCATCGCGGGGACGGCCCGCGGCGAATAGAAAGGAACGACCATGGACATCACCAGGAACATGAACGGAGCCAGAGCGCTCGTCGTGGGCACAGGGCTCGCGCTCGCGCTCGCAATGGGCGCCGCCCCGACGCCAGCTATGGCAGCCGGGCGCGTTGGAACCACGAAAGTAATGGTCAGGACCGAGATCGACAACGTTGAGTTCAAAGTTCCGACGGTTATTCCCTTCGTCGCCAAGGCCGACGGCACGCTTCAGGGCCCCTCAGAAGACGCGACCACCATCGACAATCATTCGGCCTACGGCATCCATGTCACCAACATGAAGATCGACGCCATGAACACCTGGACCATTGCTGCCGACGCCAAAGCCGGAACCGCACAGAACTCCATCGACTTTAAGGTCGGCCCCGACGGCGCACTCCAGAACGCCAGCGCCGCAATGCAGGGGACGGGCCTCGATCTTTCCAAGAATGCAGCCTTCGACATGGGCTACCAGGGCGTTGCCGGCGGCGCGGACAAAATTAAGCTCAAGACAAGCGGGAACGTCGCCCGCGTCACGCGCGACATCTTCCACGTAACCGGCGAAGGCGATCAAGTTGCAACGATCACCTGGACGGTCGAGCCCGGTGCGCACACGGCATGAGGCCGTCGCCCTGGCCGCCGCCGTCAGCATCCTAGCGTTTGGGCCAGCCATGGCCTTTGCCCAGCAAGAACAGGCGCAGGCCGCCACACAAGTGACGGTCGACCTCTCGGAGCTCGACCGCCGCGACCGCGAGGAACCGTTGGCGCAGACAGGCGACAGACGATGGTTCTTGGCAGCAGGCGCCACAGCAGCAGGCGCGGGGACCGCCAGCCTCGGTCTGCACATCAAACGCAGCCAGAAACAAAACACGGACAGGCCGCACTAAATTAGCTAAGGAGACCCCATGGCATCGAAGAACCTTTTGCCCGTCGTCGCACTCTGCGGCGCGCTCGCAACCGGAACGCCTGTCGCCGCTTGGGCGACTCCCGCCATGGCAGACTCCTTACCAGCAGCCCTAAGCTCCGCACCAAATCCGTCGAGTGCCATTGCGTGCAAGCGTTTTTCGATCGCACAGGCCGCAATCTCAACCTCGGGATGCCTTCGTCGTAATACGGACGGCTCGATAGTCGTGGATATCAATCGTTCGAACAAGGCAAACGGCTCCCAGGCGGGGTGCGCCGTCTGCACGTGGCGCTCGGTTGTGCTCGATGCAGATGGCGATCCATGCAATTTAGAGCTGCGCATCGACATCGCTTCGGTCGATGACTCGGCGAACGGAGCGAAGGTCGCCTTCGACGGTGCGTTTTTCGAGAAAGGAGGCGGTATAAGTCTGGGCTGCGCCGCCGCGAATGCAGACGATGCGCAGCCCACCCTCTCATTCACGGCATCGTTGCGGCTGACCAAAGCCGGTACCGATGCCATCGCGGCGGGAGAAGCGTCCCTGCTGTTCTACGCCGTCAGCGCCAAAGACACAGACGCTCATTTCGAGAAGCCAGCCGGATCACTCAGCCTTACACGAGGGATAGAGGCAGGCCCTATTGAAATCGATGCCCACGCGCAAAGCAGGCAACGCATTCTTGCCGACCCGGCGCTTCTCGAAATGGAGTGGAACGGATCCGGAGCCATCGGAATTCTCCCCTCCGCGCTTGACGCCAAGACGCTCCCCCCAAACGACGAACCCATCAACGCAACCATACAAGAAGAGAGCGCGGACAAAGAAGCAGGTGCGGGCGACACGCCGTCGCCGACAAACAGCGTCCCAGCTTCTTTCGAAGCACCGAATGAGCCCGCTACCGATCCAAACGATCCCGAGCTCGCGGACAGTCTGGGGCTTGCTGATCCTCAGGAGATCGATGAAGGTAACTGCTGCGTGCTTGCCGCGCTCGACCACACAGAGGTCATCGACGCTGCGAACATCGAAGTTGCCGCCGCCAATCAGCCCGTCCGCAAGTCGGCTATCATCGCATTTCCCGAATCCATCGAAGTCGTCTTTTTGCCATCGGGCGAGGCCGTGGCCCCAACACTGCTCACCTTGTTGGGCGCCAAGAATACTCGAAACGAAATTAAAAAGGTCACGGTTGTCGACCCTGCAACCACCGCCAAGCTGCGTCTATACGCCGTTGCTCCAGATGGAGGCAAGACCTTGGAATTCGATGGCGACACACTTCTAGCCTGGCGACGTCTGGACATTATGCAAGACGTCTCGTACCAGATCGAACTCGAAGGGTTTGATCGTGCCCGCGATGCCAATATCATCGCCGCGGCTATTGAATCCCCGCAGCGGCTTATGACACTGCGCTTTGAATACTATCCCTATGTCCCGACAACCACCTGAGGCTTAAATGCTGCGCATCATTCCTAATACCACTTATATAACGTATTAGATGGGTTGCGATGTGCCTCGCATTTCGTTCTGCTACGATTGCCACGTTGGCATCAATACGGGAGGGCTCATGCCGGGCTTGGGAACAATCATCAACGTTGTGCTTTTAGTTGCGGGCGGTCTTTTGGGATTAGCGGGCGGTCGCTTCATTACACCGCGCATCCAAGACACGCTCATGAAAGCATCGGGGCTGTGCGTCCTGTTTATCGGCCTTGGCGGCACCATGCAAAAGATGCTCCTTATCGATGGAAAGGCGCTGGAGACCACCGGCACCACCATGCTCATCGTCTCGTTTGCCCTCGGCTCGCTCATCGGCGAGGCCGTTAACCTGGAAGCCGGCATCGAAAACCTGGGCGAATGGCTCAAGCGCAAAACCGGCAGCGAGGGAGACAACGAGTTCACCAATGCCTTTGTCTCGACATCGCTGACCGTCTGCATCGGTGCCATGGCTATCGTGGGATCAATCCAAGACGGCTTGCTCGGCGACTGGTCCACGCTTGCCCTCAAGGGCGCGTTGGACTGCATCATCGTCTGCACCATGACGGCTTCGCTCGGCCGCGGCTGCATCTTCTCCGCCCTGCCCGTTGCCGTATTCCAGGGAACGATTACGCTGTTTGCCGGCGCGCTCTCCCCCATCATGACCGCCGCCGCCCTCGACAGTCTATCGCTCGTGGGCTCTATACTCATCTTCTGCGTCGGCGTCAACCTCATCCGTCCTCAGACCTTCCGCACGGCCAATATGCTCCCCTCCGTTGTCATAGCCGTCATCTACGCCCTCCTGTTCTAAATCTATCTACGTAGCGGTATCTCGAACACCTGTTTGATGCTGTGCTATGATATGAGGTCACCGAAGCTGCGTTAGGAGAGGAGAAACGGTGGCCGACCAGGACATCAAGATGCTCATCGAGCGCATTATGGCCGAGGCCCGGACCCATCAGTCTGCTCGCTTCTCAAACGAAGTCTATGCTGACGAGCCGATTCTCAAAACCGGTCGTCAGATGCAGAACTTCCTTCCCGACCAGTACCGCAAAATGCGTGAGATATCGCGTTGGCAAGAAGACCCCAAGGGCGGCGCGGGACGTTGGCTTTCGGAAGCCGAGCTTTTCTACCGCCAAGGCCTGCTGATGGCCGACTTTGAGGACGACTGCCCCTACAACGGCACATTCAAGTCGTACTTTCCCACCTATAACGCCATGAGCGATCGGCAGCTGCGTGGCTATTTTACCTGGCGCACCCAAGTGCGCCGCGGAACCGTCGAGGAAACGTCTACGTCCTTTGCCTTTCTGTATCTCTATGAGCTGATCTGCGGCATTGGCGTAGATGACCCACTCGATGGTTTTAACAAAATCAAGGCCTTTTGGGATGCCTATCGCGCCTTTGAACCCGGCATCGACCGGTTCGCACGCGTGTGGCTGCAGGACTACGCCGTGTTCCACAGACTCGACCCCAAGCTGCTTCGCGACTCTAAAACCGTCATGTTCGATAACGCCCTTATCGAGCTGCGGCGTGCGGCGCGAGACCTTGCGCCCGCGCCAACGCCGCCAGACCTGGCGCCTGCGCGTCGCAAGACCTCCGAGCCCACGCTCCCCCTTCCGCCCGACGAGGCAGGCGAGGAGCGACTCATGACCGCCATCAACGCCCTCTCCACGTACAACCTGAATAACTCACGGCTCGACCGTTCCCACCATCGCGACCTGCGCCACGTGGCATGCGCCGTGTATGTCCGTATGGCGCGCTACTATGACACGCACCGAAAGACCGGCATCGTAGCGAGCTTGTTTGGGGAGGAGACGGCCATGCCCTACACCATGTTTGCCTCGGCCGTGTTCTTTGCGCCCGAGCGCCACGAGGACTGCGAATATCGCCTGGACCCCATTCACATCTATCGCTGCCAAAATGGCTTTTGGGAATGCATGCGCATCCACGGCAGCAGACAAAAAAGTAGCAAGCTCGGTGAGATGATGCGCGTCTGCGACCAACGCCTGCGCCTGGCCCTAGACCCCACCCATCCCCTAAAGGAGGAGAAGGTCCCCAAATATCTGGCCAAGATCATCGATGACGAGATCGTGGCATGGCTTTCGTGGGACGCCGCGCACCAGCCTGTCAAGATCGATATCGATTTGAGTCAGCTGGGGCACATTCGGAGCGCCGCCGCGCAAACGCGTGAAGCGCTTTTGATTGATGAGGAGCGCGAGGATGATGTGCCTATGGAAGCCGAGGCGACGCTTATCGAGCAACCGAACACCGAGTCTGCGCCCAGCATGACCGCCGGACCTGGCGAGATGGCCACACGGCAAGACGAACCCGACGAGCCGACTGTCTCCACCGAAGAGTTTGGCGTCGTGGCACCGCTCCTCGTGTCTATGCCCGCGCCCGTAACGCCCGCGTCTGCCGAAGCTGCGAACAAACTCGCGCCCGCCGCAGATGCCTTCCTTCGCGCGCTCCTCGAGCGGAACACGGCGCAGGCCACATTGGCGGTGGCACAGTCGGGCAAGAGTGAGGACATGCTCGTCGATAGCATCAACGAAGCGCTCTTTGACCTGGTGGGCGACACCGTTATTGAATTTGGCTCAGCAGGACCGCAGATTATCGAGGACTACGAAGCAGACGTGAGAGGATACCTAGACCATGAGTGATACCGCATCCGCAGCACCCCGCGTGCCCAAGCGCGTCGCCGCCGTCATTCTCAACTCGCTCAAGGGCGGCGTGGTCCCGCGCATCGGCCTTCCCTATATCACCGTAGGGCGCGAGGTAGAGATCCGCGCCCTGCTCACCGACCTGAGCCTCATCGCCGATGGCGGCGCAAGCTTCCGTTTCCTAGTCGGTCGCTACGGCGCCGGCAAGAGCTTTTTGCTCCAGACCATCCGCACGCACGCCATGGGCGAGGGATTCGTCGTGGCCGATGCCGACCTATCCCCTGAGCGCCGCCTGCAGGGCGGCCAGGGACAGGGCCTTGCCACCTACCGTGAGCTCATCCGCAACATATCGACCAAGACGCGCCCCGAGGGCGGTGCGCTCAACCTTATCCTGGATCGCTGGGTCGCCTCGTGTGCCGATGCCGACGAGTCTGCCGTCAATGCCCAACTGGCCCCACTCGAGGAAATGGTCCACGGCTTCGACTTCGCCCGCATGCTCCGCCGCTACCGCGCGGCCGTATCCGAGGGCGACGAAGAAGCTATGAGCCGCGTGACCAAATGGATTCGCGGCGAGTACCGCACCAAGAGTGAGGCACGCGCCGAGCTGGGCTCCTCGACCATCATCAGCGATGACGACTGGTACGACTACGTTAAGCTCATTGCGCGCTTTTTGGTCTGCAGCGGCTACAAGGGCATGCTGGTGCTCATCGACGAGCTCGTGAATCTGTATAAGATTCCCAACGCCATCACGCGCCAATACAACTACGAGAAGATCCTGACCATGTACAACGACACGCTCCAGGGCAAGGCGCAGTACCTGGGCATGATCATGGGCGGCACGCCAACCTCCATCGAAGACCGCCGCCGTGGCGTGTTCTCCTACGAGGCCCTGCGAAGTCGACTCGCTCAGGGCCGCTTTGCGCGCGAGGACCTTAAGGACATGCTCGCGCCCATCATCCGCCTGCAGCCACTCACCTACGAGGAGTTGCTGGTGCTGATCGAAAAACTCATGCAGATCCATGCCGGATACTTTGGCTGGACGCCCACGCTTACCGAGAACGACTTGGTAGACTTTCTCAAGATTGAGTTTGGCCGCGTGGGAGCCGATACGCACCTGACGCCGCGTGAGGTCATCCGTGACTTTATCGAGCTGCTCGATATCCTGTGCCAGAACCCCGATGCAAACGTGGCTGAGTTGCTGCAAAGCGTCGGCGGCGACGCGTTGGCACCGGCAGCCGCAACAGGCGACACCGGCACCGCAGACGACGACCGCAACTTCGCCGAATTCACCATCTAGCCTGCCAAAAAGGGGCAGGTCTATTTTGGCAGGTTTTATCTGCACAAACGTTGAGACAGCAATGCAGCAAACCATTGCCAACCGCATTGAGAGGTTCGTATTTGAGGGGAGGCCCCGTGAACGCCTTTGACCGATATGCTCCGTTTATCCAAGACTTCATCTACTCCCACGATTGGGAGAGTCTGCGCTCTATCCAGGTTGCGGCGGCAGATGCCATCTTTAACACACAAGACAATGTGCTCCTAACGGCATCCACAGCTTCCGGCAAAACCGAGGCAGCCTTCTTTCCCATCCTGACCGAGTTTTGGGAGAACCCGCCCGCGAGCGTGGGCGCCCTCTACATCGGCCCCCTCAAAGCGCTCATCAATGATCAGTTCGTCCGCCTCAACGACCTCTGCGAAGAGGCCGATATCCCTGTCTGGCACTGGCATGGCGATGTCTCGCAGTCGCACAAGGCTAAGCTCATTAAAAAACCGAGCGGCATCCTGCAGATTACACCCGAGTCACTCGAAGCGCTTTTAATCCATAAGCACATGGCGATCCCGCGCATGTTTTGCGACCTGCGCTACGTGGTCATCGATGAGGTCCACTCGCTCATGCGCGGCGACCGTGGCGGGCAAACGCTCTGCCTTATCGAGCGACTCTCGCGCATGGCCGGCGTGCAGCCTCGCCGCATTGGCCTTTCGGCTACCATCGGCGACCCCGAGCGCACGGGCGCTTTTCTCTCACAGGGAACGGGGCGCGACTGCGTTATCCCCCGCTTTGAAGAACCGCGCCGCGTGTGGCGTATCTCCATGGAGCACTTCTACAACTCGGGCCCCCAGGCGCAGCAGCGGGGATTCATGGGTACAGGTCCTCAAGAGGCCGAAGTGCTTGCGTGCGAGCGCATCGATGCGGCGGCATCCGCGGCACTGCCCGCCGGCGCCCAAGACATGCGTCACAGCGGACAGCTCACACAAGAGGAGCACCGTCAACGTCGTGAGCGGGCACAGGGCAAGGCCGCTCCCAAGGACCGCCAAGCTTCCTCGGCCCCCGAGGGCGAAGTCGACATCCCCCAAGCACCCGAACAGGCATTACTCAACCCCACCGATACAGCACCAGACAACGCCGACCCCGGTATGGGATATATCTTTGAGCACACGCGCGGCCGAAAGTGCTTGGTCTTTGCCAACTCGCGCGAGGAGGCAGAGGCCGTATGCTCCATGCTGCGTAGCTACTGCGAGAGCCGGCACGAGCCCGACCGCTTCCTTATCCATCACGGCAACCTCTCGGCATCGTTGCGCGAGACGGCCGAGGAACTCATGCGCGATGAGGAGCAGGCACAGACAACCGTCACCACCTCTACGTTGGAGCTCGGTATCGATATCGGCCGTCTGGAGCGTGCGTTCCAGATCGATGCGCCGTTTACCGTCAGTTCCTTTTTGCAGCGAATGGGCCGCACGGGACGCCGCGACCTTCCGCCCGAGATGTGGTTTGTCATGCGCGAGGAAGAGCCCGAGCCGCGCACGATGATGCCCGAGACCATTCCGTGGAAGCTCCTGCAGGGCATCGCGCTCGTACAACTCTATCGCGAGGAAAAGTGGGTCGAGCCGCCCGAGCTCGATCGACTCCCCTACAGCCTGCTCTATCACCAGACCATGTCGACGCTCGCCAGCACCGGCGAGCTCACACCGGCCGAGCTTGCCCAGCGCGTGCTCACGCTCAGCTATTTCCACCGCGTCTCGGCCGATGACTATCGCGTGCTGCTGCGTCACCTCATCAAGATCGACCACATCCAGGTCACCGAGGGCGGTGGGCTCATCGTGGGCCTCGCGGGCGAGCGCATCATCAACAACTTTAAGTTCTACGCTGTGTTCCAGGAGAACGAGGAGTTTACCGTTCGCAGCGAATCGGCCGAGCTGGGCACGATCGTCAATCCGCCACCGCCCGGTGAGCGCATCGCCATCGCCGGACACTGCTGGATCGTCGAGGAAGTGGACTGGAAGCGTCACACCGTCTTTGCCACGCAGGTCAAGGGCCGGGTGCCGGCCTACTTTGGCGACTGCCCCGGAGACATCAATACACACGTACTCGAGCGCATGCGCAAGGCGCTCAACGAACACGCCGCGTATCCGTACCTTATGGGTAACGCACGGGCCCGCCTTGCGCAGGCTCGCCATACGGCCGAGATTTCGGGCGCGGGAACTAAACCGCTCATTAACCTGGGCGGCGATACCTGGGTGCTCTTCCCCTGGCTGGGCAGCTACGCCTTTTTGGCCCTCGAGCGCATGCTCAAGATTAAATGTGCCGCGGAGTTGGGCCTTCGCGGACTCGACCCATCACGCCCGTACTTTATGCAGTTTAAGATGAAGGCCGACGAGGAGACGTTCTTTGAGGTGCTCGCCGCCGAGGCCGAGAAGGACTTCGATCCCATCGAGCTCGTCTATCCCGGCGAGGTGCCTTATTTTGACCGCTACGACGAGTTTGTTCCCGAAGAGCTCGTGCGCAAGGGCTTTGCCGAAGGCGTGCTCGACATAGAGGGCGTGAAGCAGCGTGTCCGCAGCTGGAGCGACCACGCCTAAGACCCGTCTTTTTGGGACGGAGAGACTTACTTGTCGTGAAGGACGGTGCCGAGGAAGTCGGTGTCGAAGGGCACAGCTTCGGCAAAGACATAGTCGCCGTCGCTGGCGATGAGCAGGTAGTTCTCCTCGCCGCCGAACTCCGCATCGCCGCATGGGACCACCCAGGCGTGGGCGAATACCTCGAGTGCCGCGGCAACGCAATCGCGCAGGAACGTCACGTCGCTCCCCCTGTTCGCACTCACGATATTGGCAACATAGATGCCCCCGGGGTTCAGGCTGCCTCGCACCAAACGCAATGCCTCAACCGTCGCCAGCTCGCATACGGGCTCGGCACCGCCAAAGCAATCGCTCACGACCACGTCGTAGCGACGATGACCCACGCTCGTCACGCCCAGATACGAGCGAGCCTCAGCGGTAATCACTCGCAGGCGATCGCCCACCGTGCGCTCCAGCTCGTCCAGGTAGAACCAACGGCGCGCCAGGCGCGTAATCTCGGCATCGTACTCAACGACGTCCATGCGCAAGCTCTCGTGCGACATCAGTGCAAACTTGGGATAGGCAAACCCGCCGCCGCCCAGCATGAGCATACGGTCGATACCATGCCCGTAAGCATCACGCATTGCGTCCTCAGCCTCAAACACGTCGTCAAACGCGCGATAGTACGCAAAGACGGGCTCCGCCCAACGCTCGCCAACGTAGCTTGCGCTTTGGTAAACGCCGCCTTGCACCAATACACGGACTTCGTCGCCGCCCTCATCGTGCACGCGTTTCACACGCGCCAACCCATTGCGGGTTCGCGCAACCTGCAGACAGGCAGCACGGACAGCGACAGCGGCCGCGCCAAGCGCCGCGGCCCCCAGAGCAACGCCGGCAACGACGCCGGCAGAAACACTCGGCTTGTTCATCTAGAGCTCCTTTTGCAGATAAAGGCCATGGTCATAAAATCCAAGATGACGATAGTACTCACGTGTGCCAATCGCGCTAATCACGTTGATACGCGCATAACCCGCATCCCGGGCAATCTCGCACGCACGCTCTACGAGCAAACGCCCCAACCCGTGATGCTGCGCCGCCTGGCCTTGATCACCCACGCGCGCCGCCATGCCATACACGTGAACCTCGCGAATCATCGCCTCGTCCGACACCGTCGGCAACTCGTCCGCATGCGCGGCAACAAACGCGCGGTCGGGCAGCGACAGGCGCAAAAAGCCCGCGATTTTGCCCTGCGGTGTCACCCACTGCAAAAAGCGCTCGTGCGTCACCGGCGTCTCGTACGCCACTTCCTCGTCAAGGGTCAACTCGTCCAGGTCGGCGCCCGCCGTGCTGATCTCGCGATAGCGAATCTCACGCACCGTCGCACCGTCACCCCGAGCAGCCAGGCGGTTCTCAACGAGCTGGCGCAGGTTGGGTTTCTTGTTGCCCACCATGATGTCATCGGAGCTAAAGTCGCGGATCATGCGGCTGATGCGGCAGAACGCCGGCGTCACCACGATGTCGTCGGCCAACACATCGAGCAGCTCGTCCTCGGTATAGGGGCGCCACTCGCCACGCTCGTAACAGCCCACCAGACGCGAGCCCTCGATGAGCGCGCACGGGTAGACCTTGACCTCGTCGGGCATAAAGGCGCCCTCGGTCATAAAGCGCTCGTAGTCGCGCTTGTCCCCATCAGGCGTGGCGCCCAGCAAGTTGAGCATAAAGTGCGCGTGGATCTTAAAGCCAAACAGGCGCGCGAGCGAAAACGCCCGCTCGATCTGCGCCACCGAAATGCGGCGCTCGTTGATATCGAGTAGATGCTGGTCAAGACTCTGAATACCCATCTGAATCTTGGTGCAGCCCAAGCGGCGGATAAGTGTGAGGGCCTGCGGCGTTACGGCATCGGGGCGTGTCTCGATAACGAGCCCCACCACGCGATGCTTCGCCGTCTCGTTGATGCGCTGCTGGCGCTCGAGCTCTTCCATCGTTGTCGTTTGCCACTCGGCAACCTCGCCCCACGGCGTACCAGGGCCGTACAGACGACGCACCGCACGGTTATAGCCGCCCACGGCAGCATCCACACGCCCCTGCTCGTCGGCAACGCCGGCAGCGAGCTCGGCCTCGTCTGTCGCAATGCCGACAGCCCGATAGCGCTCGCGGCGCCCTGCTACCACCGGCGGCAGGGCATCGGCGGGAGCGTCATCGAGCAGGCGCCCCGCCTCGGCACGACTGATGCCCGGACGCGCCAACATGGGGTTGGCCGCCACGCCAGCAACGGCGTCATCGTTCAGCGCACGGAAAAGCTCCGACATAAACCACGTCTGATACCCTTGCGGATAGTCGCTCCAGGTACCGCCGAGCACAATGAGCTCGATCTTATCGGTCGCATGCCCCATCTGCGAAAGCGCGGTCAGACGAGCGCTCACCTGCAAATACGGATCGAAGCAGTTTTGCTCTGCACGGGCGCACGCCGGCTCGGCGTGCAGATAGCTCTTGGGCATGCGCAGGTCGTTGGGACAAAACAGACAATCGCCCGAGCACGGCCACGGCTTGGTGATGACGGTAATGGTCGCCACGCCCGAGGCCGTTCGGCGCGGCTTCATACGCAGCACCTGCAGCAGTTGACGTTCCAGATCGGAATCGACATTCCACGCAGCCCACCGAGCCGGCTCCTCACGTTTAACCCGCTGGTAGAACGGCAGCAGACGGCGCTTGGCCAAATCGCGTTTGTCGGCACCCTCACGGCGCGCCTCGGCATGTATCAGTTTGACGAGCGCCTTGTCGTCCACGGTCTCGCCGTAACGCAGGGCCTCGAGTATGTTCAAGATAATCTGTTCCATGTCCCCATTGTAAAGGCAAAGGCGCCGAAGCCCGTCACGGCTCCGGCGCCTCCATCAAAGAGCATGCCTATATGTACCGATCTCCGAAAACCGCATATCACTCCGGATCAAACGACATGTCGCCCGAACCGACCTCAAAACGATACGTAGCAGACTTATCGCCGTTATCGAATTCAAGATTCAAAATGGTCTCGCCGTCGTAGCCAAGCGGAAGGAAATCGCTCTCGAAGTCGCCGCTGCCCAAGGTGAGGCTCGCCTTAAAGCCCGTCGAGTTCGGAACCGTCATCTCCACATCGCCCGAGCCCACACTCACGTCCATCGACTTCGCGGGGGCCTGGTAGAGCTCGAACGTCACATCGCCCGAACCGACCTCGGCATTCAGGGTATCGGTCACGGTGCCCGTAAACTCAACGTCTCCAGAGTCCAAAGTCAGGTTGAAGTCATGACACGCAATGCCCGCGACCGTCAGGTCACCCGATCCTACATTCGCTGTAATGCCCACCATGTTATCGGCAACTTCGCGCGGCAGTTCGACGGTAACCGTGCGGTCAATAGCGCGCTCGTCATCGCAATCGAACTGGCGAATCTTGAGCGTAGAGCCCTTGATTTCGGCCAGGTTCTGGGTTGCCGCATCGAAGGCAACGGTCCCCGTTGCCACGCGACCGCTTTCAATTACGCGCACTGGCCCACCGGAGACGTGTTTGACCTCGACCGTGCCCGACGTCACGTCCAAGTCAAGCGATGTGAACGCGTCGGCATCAAACGTTTCGCTCGAAAGCTGCTGAGGCCGAGCGGAATATTTACCGCCATCGTTCATAAAATCGTCGTCGTCAACCGCATCGTCCATACTGGACAAGCCGGATACAACATCGTCGAGATCCCACGGACCATCAAAATGAATCAATGTCCGCGAAATGCCAAAGACAAGTCCGATGATAAGCACAAACGCTCCGATGCCAATGCCCAAGCGCCTCTTAGACTCATGCGAGAGCTTCATCATTCATCACCTTCTTTGGCACTCGACTCAGCGGTGGTCGCGGCAGCCATGTCAGCGTCAACCGCTGTGGAAACGTCCTCCCCTTTAGTCCTAGCGACCGCCGGCGCCGGACCAACCTGGATATCCCCGCGCGCCCAATCGCCATCGAGCGCACGTGCCACCCAGTGATAGATGGGGATCGTAAAGAAGATCAGTGCGGGAAAGGGGCTGGCACCAACCAGGAACATCAGTAAAAAGAACAGCAGCCAGCACACGGCCCAATACGGGAACGACTGGAACGGACCCTTCACCGGAGTCGGGCCGGCCGCAACGGCACCCGTCACCTGAGCCGTCGCCGCATTGGCGGCCTGCGCACTCCAGCTTGCCGCCTGCGCCGCCTTGGCTGCCGCGTCACTTGCCTGCGTTGCCGCCTCAGTCGCACGCGCCGCTGCCTCATGGGTGCGGGCGCGCTCTGCCGCCTCGGCCTCGCGCTGACGAGCGCGGTCCTCGTTCTCAAACTCGATATCGTCCTCGATCTCATCGCTCGGATTGAGGAGCTCGTCCAAACTCACGCCATAGAGTTTGGCGAGCGAGATCAGGTTTTCGGTATCGGGCGAGCTCTCCGCGCGCTCCCATTTACTGACCGCCTGGCGCGACAGTCCCAGCTTTCGTGCCAGCCCTTCTTGGCTAAAGCCCTTGCTGCGACGAAGGTCGGCGAGCCGCTGCGCAGTTTCTACATTCATGGTTCCTCCTATGTGATGCCAGCCGTGCCGCCGGACCGTTTTTGTTCTTAAGGCGCCTTGCACAGTTAAAAATCTATCCGCCACCGCCAAAAGCATGCCACCTATTCTAGTGAGATTTTTGACAACCGGCGGTTGCGGATGCATATGAGCTGCGGAAATGTGTCCAAACAAAGCAATGACCCGTAGCTTGGTTGTCCCCGTTGCGGCGTTAACGGTAGTATGGTCGTACTGTTTGTTTCGCACCGCCAACGGAGGGAGTTCCGCGCCGTGAACCGCGATTTCGCCTCATCGCTCATCCAGCTCAATAACACGTTCTATCGCGAGCACTCCGCCTCCTTTTCCGATACGCGCCAAGCCCCGTGGCCCGGCTGGGTGCGCACCATGGACATCGCGCTCGAACAGCTCGACGTCGCCACGATCGAGCATCCCGTCCGCGTCTTCGATCTTGCCTGCGGCAATATGCGATTCGAGAACTTTGCCGCCGGCGGCGCACTTGCCGCCAAGGGCGTCGACGGCGCAAACCCCTCGGCGGATGCCAGCTGCCCGTTTGAGTTCTATGGTGTCGACTCGTGCCAAGACCTGGCCATCGATGCACGTGGTCACGCCCTGCGCATTCCCAACCTGCACTTCCAGGAACTCGATGTGCTCGACGCTCTCATGAAGCTCAACCCCGCCGAGACGCCCGATGTGCTTTTCGACGCCCCACTCGCCGACATCTCGGTCTGCTTTGGCTTTATGCACCACGTACCGTCATGCGAGTACCGCGTACGCGTGCTCGACGCCCTGGTGCGGCAGACGCGCCGAGGCGGCATCATCGCCATCAGCTTTTGGGAGTTCATGAACGACGAGCGCATGGCGCGCAAGGCCGTTCGAGCCGAGGCCCGCGCCGAGCTCACCCCGCCGTTTGAGGGTTACGATTCCGCGCAGTTTGAAGCCGGCGACCACCTCATTGGCTGGCAAAACGACCGTCACGCCTACCGTTATTGCCATCACTTTGACGATCAGCAGATCACCGACCTGGTGCGCGGCGTCCGTACGTTCTACAAGAGCGGCGAGGTCCCCGTGCGCGAGCTTGAGCGTTTCCATGCCGACGGTCGCAGCGGCGAGCTCAACCGCTATGTGATTCTTAAGCGCCTGTAGGCATTGACGACTCGTCGCCGAGCCGCACCGCAACTTTCGGGCACATTGCGCCCACCCTTTTTCAACCCATTGACGGAACGTGCAGCTATGCGTTCCATACTTATGACCAAGGAGCCTCATGGGAGCCGTCCACGTTCGCACGCCTAAGAACTTTGTGCTCGAGGAGCGCCTGGAGCGCTACGCCGATGCGATTGAGACGAACCCCGAGGCCTATGCCGGAGATTGGCGCAAGGCCTGTGCGCCAGCTGGCAGCAAGCCCTTCGAACACCTTCACCTTGATCTTGGCTGTGGCAAGGGAACGTACCTTGTAGAGCGCGCGGCCCACGAGCCAAACACCCTCTTTATCGGCATGGACCAGGAGCCCATCTGCATCGCCTATGCCGCACAGAAAATCTGCGAGCAGGAGCTATCCAACGCACTCGTCCTGCCCCGAGGCGCCGCATCGCTGCCGCAGCTGTTTGCCGCAGGCGAGCTCAATGCCATCACCATTAACTTTCCCACGCCGCAGCCCAAGGCCAAGTACGCCAAAAAACGACTCGTCCATGTCGACCATCTAATGCTCTATCGCTCGCTCTTTGCAGCCGACGCCACCGTCACGCTGCGCACCGACAGCAAGCCATTGCGCGACTACGCCCTGGGGCAGTTTGCCGCGGCCGGCTACGACACGCTTTGGGTAAGTGACGACGTACGCCGCGACCATCCCGAGCATCCCGAGACCGAATATGAATGCCGCACGCGCGAGATGGGCGCCGTCGTCTATGGCATTTGCGCCACACCCGGTGCGCAGCCAACCGACGAACAGCTCACGGCGGGCCGCATGCAGGAGCAAAGCCTTGCCTGCTACCTGCCCGATAACCTCGATGAGCTCACCTATGTACCCCTGGGCATGGAAGAGGCCGTCGAGAACTTTAGAAACCGCGCCCGCAAAGGCAAGAAGCGCCTGCCGCAAGAGTCCTAGGGGCTTCTGATGGTCGCGGCGTCAGCAAGCAAGCGCAAATAAGCGCCAGCGAACGGCCCTCAAACCTAAGTGAGTAGACTTTTTTGCAATAGCCAGGCACAGCCTGCATGGCGAAACATAAAACCACAGGTAGAACCCTTGCGCAAAAGCCATGTGCTCGCGACATTGCAAAAAGTCTACTCACTTAGCTGGCGACTGCACCAAACGGCTGGGCAGAACGCCCATTTCCTGCATTTTCTCGCGCGCTGGCGCCCCGCGCCGCCGCTACGCCATAATAGTTGGCGGACAATCGCGAGAGAAAGCAAACACATGGCACAGACCACGACAGATACCGCCGCCAGCACCATCTCCGGCGCCGGGGCCGCCAGCTCATTCTCGGGCGGCACGGGAACCGAAGCCGAATTCGGCTCGCTCGGCGCGCTCTCCCCCACCTGGTGGGAGCCCGAGGACGGCAGCGAGCCCGAACCATGGCTCACGTCCGATCAGGCCTTCGAACGCTTCTTTGAATGGACGAGCGATCGCGGCATTGAGCTGTGGGATCACCAAGAAGAAGCCCTCATGGACCTGGCCGCCGGCGATCACGTCATTTTGGGAACACCGACCGGATCGGGCAAGTCGCTTGTCGCGCTGGGCATGCTCTTTATGGGCATGGCACAGGGCAAGCGCTGCTACTACACGGCTCCTATCAAGGCTCTGGTCAGCGAGAAGTTCTTCGATCTGGTACAGGTACTCGGCCGCGATAACGTTGGCATGATCACCGGCGACACGCATATCAACACCAAGGCGCCCGTCATCTGCTGCACGGCAGAGATCCTTGCCAACGACGCACTGCGCGAGGGCGAAGATGCCGATGTTGGCTGCGTCGCCATGGACGAGTTCCACTACTTTGCCGACCCCGATCGCGGTTGGGCCTGGCAGGTGCCGCTGCTCACCCTGCCCCACACGCAATTCATGCTCATGAGCGCCACGCTCGGCGATGTCACTGCCATCGCCGCCTCACTCGAGGAACACACCGGCGCTACCTGCGACTTGGTCGTCGATGCCCCGCGCCCCGTGCCACTGAGCTACGACTATGTGACGACCTCCCTCGAGGGCACGGTCGAGCTCGCCATGCGCCGTGGCGAGGCCCCGCTCTATATCGTGCACTTTAGCCAGGATGCCGCCCTTGCGACGGCGCAGTCGCTCGCCAATTTTGGCATCGCCAGCAAGGAGCAGCGCGAGGCCATTAAGGAAGCTGCCAAGGGCACGAGCTTCTCGACGGCCTTCGGCAAGATTCTCAAACGCCTGCTTGGATGCGGCGTCGGCGTGCACCATGCTGGCATGTTGCCGCGCTATCGTCTGCTGGTCGAGCGCTTGGCGCAGCAGGGCCTGCTGCCCGTCATCTGCGGCACCGATACGCTCGGCGTCGGCATCAACGTACCCATCCACACCGTGGTGCTCACCGCGCTCACCAAGTTCGATGGCTACAAGATGCGTCGTCTGCGCGCCCGCGAGTTCCATCAGATTGCCGGTCGCGCCGGCCGCTCGGGCTTTGACACCGAGGGCATGGTCATCGCCGAGGCCCCGGAGCACGAGATCGAGAACGCCAAACTCATGGCCAAGGCGGGCGACGACCCCAAGAAGCTCCGCAAGATTAAAAAGAAGAAGGCCCCCGAGGGCTTTGTCACCTGGAACAAGCAGACCTTTGAGCGCCTGATCGAGACGCAGCCCGAAACGCTCAAGCCGCGCCTGCGCATCACGCACTCCATGGTGATTAGCGTGGTCGAGCAGGGCGGCGACGCCCGTGCCCGCGTACACGACCTCATCGAGACAAGCCTGCAGACCCCCGAGGAAAAGGCCAAGCTCGAGGTTCGTGCCGACGAGATCTTCGCCACGCTCATCGACTCCGGCGTCGTCGTGCGCACCGAGGTGCCGCCCGCGCCCGACGCCCCGACTGACGCCGCACCAGACATCGACTATGCACTGACGGTCGACCTGCCCGAGGACTTTGCGCTCGACCAGCCACTCTCGCCGTTTTTGCTTGCCGCGCTGGAGCTGCTCGACCCCGAGAGTGAGACCTATACCATGGACCTCATCTCGATGGTCGAGGCTACGCTCGAGGACCCCAAGCAGGTATTGCGCGCACAGGAGCGCGCCGCGCGCGACCGCGCGATGGCAGAAATGAAGGCTGACGGCGTCGAATATGAGGAACGCCTGGAGCGCATCCAGGACGTCACCTACGAAAAGCCGCTCGAGGACTTGCTCGATGCCGCCTTCGACAAGTACTGCCAGGAAGTACCTTGGGCCAACGACTACCAGCTCTCGCCCAAGAGCGTCCTGCGCGATATGCTGGAAAGCGCGAGCGATTTTAAGGGTTACATTCAAAAACTCGGCATCGCCCGCTCCGAGGGCATTTTGCTGCGCTACCTGGCAGAGGCTTACCGTTCGCTCGACCGCACCGTGCCCATCGAGAAGCGCGACGAGCGTCTGCGCGATATTATCTCGTGGCTCGGCTTTGTGGTGCGCTCGGTCGACTCGAGCCTGGTGGACGAGTGGGAGAACGCCGGCAACCCGGCTGCCCTCGATGCTGCGCCGCCGCAGGGCATCGACGAGGTCGTGGCGGACCGCCGCGGCTGCACGTTGTTGGTGCGCAACGCGCTCTTCCGCCGCGTGACCCTTGCCGCCCGCGAGCACGTTCGCGACCTTGGCGAGCTCGACGACGACTGGGGCATGAGCGAGATCCGCTGGCAAAAAGCACTCGACGCTTACCACGAGCAGCACGAGGAAATCCTCACCGACGGAGACGCCCGCAGCGCCGCGATGTTTTCCATCGACGAGAGCGACGAGAAGACCGATCACGTGTGGCACGTGCACCAGATTTTTGCCGACGAGGATGGCGACCACGACTTTGGCATCATGGGCGATGTCGACCTAGATGCCACGCAAGACGGCGGCGAGGTCATCTTCAAAAACTACCGTGTCGGTTTTATCGAGGACCTGCTCGAGAACTAGCCGAACATACTGGAACGAATCGAAACGGGGCCGTTGGCAATATCGCCAGCGGCCCCGTTTTTGCACTATACGCTATGCCTTACTCGGCATCCTCGACCTCATACGAATCCGCCTCGGCTGGCTCATCGCCCGCGTCTGTTGCACCCTCGCGCGCCTCGTCAAACGCCGCCTTCATGGTCTTGTTGCCCCAGGTGAGCTTACGAATAGTAAGCTCACCGGCCTTGTTGTGGGCCAGACGCAGATTCTCGGTACTGCGACGCAGATCATCCTTGGTCTTCTCGAGCTGCTTAATGGCAGCATCAATCTCCTTGATCGCCGACTCGAACTGCTTGCTCGCCAAGTTGTAGTTGCGCGAGAAGCCGTCCTTGAACTTTTCCATCTTGGCTTCGAAGTTCGTGACGTCGATATTCTGCTGCTTGTACTCCGCTAGCTCCTGCTTATAGCGCAGCGAACCCATGGCGGCGTTGCGCAGCAGCGTGATCATGGGAATGAAGAACTGCGGACGGATCACGTACATCTTCTCGAAGCGATAGCTCACGTCCACGATGCCGGCGTTGTAAAGCTCGCTCTCGGGTTCGAGCAACGTGCAGAGCACCGCGTACTCGCAGCCCTTTTGGCGGCGATCGTGGTCGAGTTTCTTAAAGAAGTCCTCGTTCTTGTGCTTGGTCGCGGTCTCATCGTTCTCGTTTTTCATCTCGAACATAATCGAAATGACCTCGTTACCGCTTGCGTCGCACTCGCGGAAGATAAAGTCGCCCTTGGTGCCCTCGGACGCATCGTTATCCTTCTCGAAGTACGCGTTAGGAAACGCCGTCATGCGCAGACGGTTAAACTCGGTCTCGCAGTGCTGCTCGAGCGACTCGCCCACCATCTTGGTGGACAGGCGGACCTTCATGTCCTTAAGGCGCTCGATCTCTTCATCCTTGTAGCGAATCAGGTCATCGCTCGCACGCTTGGCCTGCGCAAGCTCGAGCTCGTGTGCCGCCTTGGCCTGCTCCTCGCGCGAATCGCGCACCGCCAGCTCGCTCGTCAGCTTGGCACGTGCCTCATCGCGCTCTCGCTCCGCCGCGGCGACCGCCTCTGACAGGTTCATTTTTGCCATCAGTTCCTGCTCGCGCAGCTGGGCACGCAGGCCCTCGGCCTCTTGCTCGGACTGAGCCTTTGCGGCGGAAAACTTCTCTTGCACCTTCGCGCGATAGTCAGTAAGCGCGCGCTCGGCCTCGCTGCGAGCGGCATCGAGCTCACGCTGCGACTCTGCCGCGGCAGCGGCAAGCGCCATCTCCTGGGCCTTGTCCGCCGCGGCAAGCCTGGCCCGCAGCTCGGCAATCTGAGCATCACGTGCAGCCAAATCGTTCTGAGCAGCATTGCGTGCCGCCGCCTCGGCAAGTTTGGCTTCGTCATCCTTGCGCCCCAGCTGCGCGCGCAGGTTGTCAATCTCGCGCTGAAGCTCGGCATTCTCCTTTTGAGCGTCGGCACGGGCTTCAACCGCCGCGCGCTGGCTTGCGCTCTCACGCTCTGCGGCAGCGCCCTCAAGCTTGGCGCGCAGCTCGGCAAGCTCGGCATCGCGCTTGGCAACTTCTTGCGCCAGTTTCTGATCCGCGGTGTTCTTCTGCTCGACAAGCTGAGCGTTGCGCTGAGACTCTGCCTCCTGCAACGCCGCCGTCGAACGCGAGCGCTCAAGCTCCAGCGCCTGCTCGCCCTCGCGCTGGACCGCCTTCACACGCTCATCCAGGTCACGTGAAAACTCGGCGTCGCGCACTTGCTTGACGATATCCGCATAGCCGGACGCGTCGACCTTAAAAACTTCGCCACAATGCGGGCACTTGATCTCGTTCATAGCAGCTCCTCGATGGACGCAAATTTCAACCGCCTACACTCTACCGCGCCGCACGGACAAAAAAGACGCCGCCATAATGGCAACGGCGCCAGAACCACCACAAAGGTGCCTGTCCCCTTTGTGGTGGTTCGAGAATTACAGTCCAAAATAGCCGAGGATCTGATCTCGGCTTACGGGTTTGTAATCGTTGGCATCGAGACCGACATCGTAACGAAAGATGGGGCGCTCGCGATCGCGGTTGCGCGCGTTGGTGCGGTCTCCCCTGCTGTGGATATGCCCGTGTAGCATGATGGCGCCACGCGCCTTGCCATTCCAGCTGAGCATGGGGTAATGGCTCATCACCAGACGATGGCCCTTGGCATAGCCGGGAGCAATCTCCAGGTAATCGCGCACGTCTTCCCAAATCTGCGGAACGTCGGGGTCTTCCCAATCGCCGTCATGGTTACCACGGATGAGCGTCACGTTTTGGCAGGCAATACGCTCGCGCAGGCGCACCGCCTCCGTCAGGGGCAAGCGATAGGTAAAGTCTCCCAAGATATAGAGGCGGTCGCCCACAGCCACGCACTCATTGATGGCATCGATGACCTTGCGGTTCATCTCCTCGACTGAATCAAACGGTCGATCCATGTCGTGCAGGATATTCGTGTCGCCCAGGTGCAGGTCGGCGGTAAACCACATCATCGTCTCTGTCCTCATTTCGCAACGTGTTCAACTCGTGCTAAGTATACAGACGCAGCGATGCGGCGGTTATCCAAAGAGCCCGCCGAACAGTCCGCGGCGGCGCTTGTCTTGCTTTTTCGAAGCGTCACCCTGGGCGTTCTTACCCTGCCGCTTCTTACGATCCTGCTCCAACTCATCGTCATCGAGTAGCAGATCCCACTCAAACGGATCATCCGTCAGATCGAACAGGTCATCGTCGTCAAACATGACAGCCTCCCTTACCGATTAGCGGGCATCCACCACATAGAGGCCAACGCGCACCTGATGCCACGGGCCACGCTCGGGGGCAACCTGCTGCACGCGTGCCTCAAATACATCCCCGTGTCCGTAATACATCATCAAGGACAGCGGGCCGGCCTCGTTTCCCGGAACATAGCCAAGCTTGGTCTTGCCATAGTAGATCGCAACTGCCTCGGGGTCATGAGGGTTATCGCGCTCGGCACACAGCGTCAGCTTATCGCCCGCTTTAAGATCGCCTAGGACCAAAGCGCCGTCGGCATATTGAAATCCTGCGATGTGAAACGACAGAAGAACACGTGAAGGCTCGTACATAGCAGCTCCTCTAACGGCCGGATAAACCGGTGTGTAACCTTATTGAGAAGTCTACGGTCCCGTGCGGACACAAATACATCCTGTCTGCGTCCTTCAATCGTTTGCCTCAACGCTTGCGCGACAGAACGCTTGCAGATAAGATAGGAACACGGATGGCACCCGTTGCCGCGGGTCTTGCCAACTCCGATACACGTTTTCATCGTGAGAAGTGGCCGTCTTCGCTTACGCGGGGGCGGCTATTTCATTCGGCCGATAAACAGACCGAGTTCGATAGCCGCAATCAACAACGCCAATAACGAAATAACATCGCTTACGTTCATACCAAATCCCTTCTAAAGGGAGTTGGCCCATCCGTGCTCCATAACAGTAGTCTAACGCAAAATGCAGGTAATAGGAACACTTGTTCGTATTACCTGCGCCCTTTTCTAATGCACAAACATGCGCACGAACTTGTGCTTCCAGCTTGCGTAGGGCGCATACCGAAACGGCACGTCCAGCCAGGTTGCCTTGTTCACGATACTCTTCTTGTGGCTAAACGTATCGAAGCTCTCGCGTCCATGGTACTGCCCCATACCGCTCGCGCCCATGCCGCCAAAGCCCATATGGCTCGTAGCCAAGTGCATGATCGTGTCGTTGACACAGCCACCGCCAAATGGCACGTAACGCACAAAGCGCTGCTGAACTGCGCGATCCTGGCTAAAGATATACAGAGCCAGCGGCGTCGGACGATCCGTAATAAACGCTTCGGCCTCGTCTAGGCTCTCAAACGTCAGCACCGGCAAGATGGGACCGAAGATCTCCTCCTGCATCACGGCGTCATCGGGGGTCACGCCGTCCAAAATCGTCGGCTCGATCTTCAGCGAAGTCTCCCGCGCGGTGCCTCCAAGCACAACCTTATCGGGATCGATCAGCCCGCGCACGCGCGCAAAATGCTTGGCGTTGACGATATGCCCGTAATCCTCGTTATCGAGCGGATGCTCGCCAAACATACGGCGGACCTCTTCCTTGATGAGGCCCAGCAGCTCGTCGTGCACGCGCGTATCGACCAGCAGATAGTCGGGCGCTACACAGGTCTGGCCCACGTTGAGCCATTTACCAAATGCGATGCGGCGTGCCGCGACCTTCAAGTTTGCCGTCGCATCTACGATGCAGGGACTCTTTCCGCCCAGCTCAAGCGTCACTGGCGTAAGGTTTTCACTTGCGCGCTCCATGACGAGCTTGCCGACCGGAACGCTACCGGTAAAGAAGATCTTGTCCCAGCATTCATCGAGCAGCGCTTCGTTCTCGGCGCGCCCGCCCTCGACAACCGTCACCAGGCGCGGATCAAATGCCTCTTCACAGATTTGCTTGAGCACCGCACTCGATGCCGGAGCATAGGCGCTCGGCTTGATGACCACGGTATTGCCCGCGGCAAGGGCACCGGCGAGCGGCTCGAGTGTTAGCAAAAACGGATAGTTCCACGGAGCCATAATGAGCGTGACGCCATAAGGCACGGCTTGCGTTTTGCACACACTCACGGCGTTGGCAAGGTCACACGGACGCAGGCGCGGACGGCTCCATCGAGCCATATGCGCAATCTGATGACGAATCTCGGAAAGCGACGTGCCGATCTCACACATATATGCCTCGTCATGCGACTTTCCCAAATCGGTCTTGAGCGCATGGGCGATATCGCCCTCGTGCGCACGAACCGCATCGCGCAGGCGCACCAGTGCACGGCGGCGAGCATCGACATCAAACGTAGCGTGCGTCTTAAAGTAGGTGCGCTGATCGCCGACGATGCGCGCAATTTCCCCGGTGTTCATGGCAACCTCCTAGTTCTCGTCCTCAAACATACCACCCGCGACGACCTCGTACATACGCTCGAGCTCCAAACGGTCCATCAAAAGCGGAACGGGGTACAGCGGATTGGCCTCGGCATCGGCATGCG
The DNA here is from genome assembly GCA_900539035.1 of uncultured Collinsella sp. GTDB lineage: Bacteria > Actinomycetota > Coriobacteriia > Coriobacteriales > Coriobacteriaceae > Collinsella. Next base: position 61,569 of record UQAU01000001.1, read on the forward strand.
CCGCCATCTGCGGAATGTCGGAGCGGCGAATGCCCGTCACATATTTGGGAATGTCCAAGGCGGCGTTCATTCGATCGACCCAATCGATAAAGGCCTCGGCCGCCAGGCTGTCCTGCGCGTTAACCGGCGCGATGCCGGCCATGCGGGCGAGATCGGCGAGCTTAGGAGCAGCAGTTTCGCCATAGGCGCGAAGCATATGCGGCAGGATGATGGCGTTGGCCAAGCCGTGCGGAATCCCGTAACGCCCGCCCAAGCTGTGTGCGATGGCATGAACGTATCCAACATAAGAGCGCGTAAAGGCAACACCCGCCTTATACGCCGCCGAAAGCATATTGCGACGCGCACGCATGTTGTCGCCATGCTCATAGGCTTCGAGCAGATTGTCGTGGATGAGCTGCACCGCCTGTCGCGCCATCTTGCGCGTATAGGGCGTGGTGCTTCGCCCGATAAAAGCCTCGACGGCATGCGTCAGGGCGTCCATGCCCGTCTGCCCCGTAATGGAGGCGGGCAGACCGCGCGTAAACTCGGGGTCGTGCACCGCAAAGCGCGGGATAAGTACAAAGTCGTTGATGGGGTACTTGCAGTGCGTCTCGTCATCGGTAATTACCGCCGCAAGCGTGACTTCGCTTCCCGTACCGGCGGTAGTGGGAACGGCGATGAGCAGCGGCAGGCGACGATGAATCCGCAGCAGGCCGCGCATCTTGTTGATGGGCTTGTTTGGCTGCGCAATGCGTGCGCCCACGCCCTTGGCGCAGTCCATGGCTGATCCTCCGCCAAAGCCGATAATGGCCCGGCAGGCGCTCTCTCGGTACAGGGACGCCGCTTCCTCCACATTCGAGACCGTAGGGTTCGCACGCGTTTCGGCATAGACCGTAACGCCAATCCCCCTGGATGCGAGCGCCGTCTCGAGCGGTGCCGTGAGCCCCAGACGGGCAATGCCGGGATCCGTCACGATAAGGACCTTCTGGATCGAGCGCTTTTGAAGCACCGCGGGCACATCCTCGGCATGCTCCAAAATGCGCGGCTCGGTATAGGGCAGGACCGGCAATGCAATGCGAAAAACCGTCTGATATGTTCGGCACCAGGCACGACGGGCTAGATGCATAAAGGAGGCTCCCTCATTTGTTGATAGGTCAACATTTGCTCGCCCGATTGTACTCAGCAGCGTCCGTATATGACTTGCAAACCGTTAATCAATCAACATCTTCATATCTCAAAATTGTTTTATTAAAAATCATTCCTAATAGGCTTCACATTTGGTTGCATTTATGGATAATAGAACTCGTCAAGACGCACGTCCGGAGAGGGCCCTTACGGGACCGGACGAGCGCACAATCGCCATCGATCGAAAGGATCGAATCATGAAGTTTGTTTGCCCCGTTTGCGGTTATGTGGAAGAGTTCGACGGCGACCAGCTGCCCGAGGACTTCAAGTGCCCTCAGTGCGGCGTTCCCGGTTCTCGCTTCCTGAAGCAGGAGGAGGGTCAGCTCGAGTGGGCTGCCGAGCACGTCGTGGGCGTCGCCAAGATGGAGGGCGTCTCCGAGGACATCGTTGCCGACCTGCGCGCCAACTTTGAGGGCGAGTGCTCTGAGGTCGGTATGTACCTGGCCATGGCTCGCGTCGCTCATCGCGAGGGCTATCCCGAGATCGGCCTGTACTGGGAGAAGGCCGCCCACGAGGAGGCGGAGCATGCCGCCAAGTTCGCTGAGCTCCTGGGCGAGGTCGTGACCGACTCCACCAAGAAGAACCTCGAGATGCGCGTTGAGGCCGAGAACGGCGCCACCGCCGGCAAGACCGATCTTGCTAAGCGCGCCAAGGCCGCTGGCCTCGATGCCATCCATGACACCGTGCACGAGATGGCTCGCGACGAGGCCCGCCACGGCAAGGCTTTCGCCGGCCTGCTCAAGCGCTACTTTGGCTAAGCCAACCGCCTGAGAGACATTCTCTAGCTTTATAAGGCCCGGACCGTATTGGTTCGGGCCTTTTTCTGTCTCGAGGACTCGTTAACGCCCTGAAATAGAACTATCTTCGGCATCGGTTTCTCGTCAAAAACTAAGTGAGTAGACTTTTTGGAACTTGCCGAGCACACCATCCATATTGCTTTATAAAGCCGCAGGTAAATGACTTGCTGCAAAACGACCTGGTCGCCATCAAGCCAAAAGTCTACTCACTTAGTTCCGCAGCCGTCCACGATCGAACTGCTTTGTGTCTAACGGGCATCTTTCCGTCGATTACTCCCAATTTTGTCCAGTCAACAAATAGTTCAGACCGGAGTAATGCCTCAGCCCTTTGCTCATCCGAACTTTTATCACGATATTCAGCATCGAGCATCCTGTATACGGCCTTAACGATCGCGCGGAATCTATCCTCATCGGATATCTGTCTGTGTGTCAGGAGAAGTACATCGTAGCCCATGGCCTGAAGGGCCGTCATGCGGTCTGCGTCGCGCAAGCCATCCCCCGCGCGCCCGTGCGAGGCCTTTCCCTGACATTCAATGGCCACCTGTCGCCTCCCGTCCGGCGAAGACAGAAGCAGATCGATATACACACGGGACTTTCCCACAATCGCTCGAGCACTTGTGCTTAGTATCACTTCGACATTGAGCTCTATGCCGCAAAACCCTTCGCCTCCCAGGGCTCGTGGCAGTCCAAGCAACAAATACGCCTCCACCTCAAAAGGCGACGCGGCGCCCAATGGAACGAGTTGCGATACCGCCATAAATCTATTGCCGTAACGCATCCCGCAAACATCTGAACAAAAACGGTCAAGGTCTCTGCCCAAAACCAAAGCGTCTCGACGCCATAAATTTGAAGTGATGCCGTCCTCGGACGGGCAGCGCACCCAACCGAACGTTGTCGAAATCGCGCCCGAATCAATTGCACGCGAAAGCTCCGCCTCAAGCGCCACCGGCAGAGCGCACACCGCAAACAAGCCACACATCTCCGCCAACACAAAAAGAAGCTGGAGATCCGTCAGATGTCGAGACATGATAAATGCCGTCAGTAGAGGAGACGTGACCAAAAATCCATGCTCCGTTTCCAACACAGATTCCCTGGGGAGCTCACCAAGGAACAGCCGCTGCCTAATGCTGACAGGGCAGGTCCGTTTGTTTCTCGTCCGAACCAATGTATACAACGGAAAACCGAGCGCGACTGCAGCCGTCGGGTTGCGGGCGAGATCATATCGCTGCCGGTCTTCTTCCGGTCGTGGAAGCGGCGGACACAAAGCGCGGACTTGAGGAGGTAAACGCCAGTACCTAAAAGCCGATATGTCACAAAGTAGATCCTTCATAGGCACAGGAAAACACGGATTTCAACCCAATCGGTCTCGCATTGGCGCGAACGCAACAAAAATGGCACCGAACGGACTGCTAAGTTTTCAACAGCCCTCCCCAACTGACCAAAAGCTTGCCGAAAGCTGGACGAAGCACTGTTGAAAACCCCATTTTTTTCTCATGCAGAAGCTTTGCGCGGCAAGTGAGTAGACTTTTTCGAACTTGCCGCGCAGACCATCCATATTGCTTTATAAAGTCGCAGGTAAATGACTTGTTACAAAACTGCCTGGTCGCCAAAGTTCCAAAAGTCTACTCACTTAGGTTGCAGAGTGCCCCCATTGGCTGCAGTTCCAAGTTATTAAGCACTTCCGGACCCAGATCGTCATACTGGACAAGAATTTGAGTCGAGTTTTCAGGGACAAATGCACCATCGGCGCACCAATAACAGTCACTGATATCGATAAACGGGATACTCGAGCGCGTGAGAGCCCGCGCAAAAGAGCTTCCGCCCGTTCCGCACTCCGCAACCACAGTGCAGTAAAGGCCCGCGTCTGCATGCTCAATCGAGGCCTCCCCTGCCGGAAATGCCTTCCGCACAAGCGACGCCAGGCCATCACGCGCCTCACGAGCACGAACGCGCACGCGGTTCACATGTCGCTCGTAATCACCCGATTCCAGCAAACGCGCCAAAGCGACCTGGTCAACAGAGCTCACCGACGAGGCGTAAAAACCAAGGTTGCACCTAAACCGCTCCATTAGCTCATCGGGCAACACCATGTACGCTAGGCGCAATGCCGATGACAGGCTCTTCGAAAACGTGTTGGTGTAGATAACCGACTGGGCGGCATCGATCGACGCAAGCGCAGGAATCGGCTTGCCGGCAAGGCGAAACTCACAATCAAAGTCATCTTCGATGAGATACCGACCCGGCCGTTCGGCAGCCCAGCTCAGCAGCGCATAGCGGCGCGCAATACTCGTCACAAGGCCGGTCGGATACTGATGGGACGGCATCAGATGAAGGACATCGGTCCCGCTTTTCTGCAGAGTGCTCAAGTCCACGCCTTCATCATCCAACGGGATATGTCGAACTTTGCAGCCCATAGCCTGATAGATGCGCGTCAGACGCAAATAGCCCGGGTCCTCAACGGCATACACCTTGTCCGCGCCAAGCAACTGAACCAACATGGTATCGAGCAGCTGGGCGCCCGCACCAATAACAATGTTGTTGGGATCGACATTCATACCCCTCGTCCCACGCAGATGGTGAGCGATTGCGCGTCGTAGCCGAGCGGTGCCCTGTGCCGGTGCGGGCGAAAAGATCTCGCGCTCGTCTTCGGATGCCAGCGTCGCCCGTAGCGCGCTTTGCCAAAGCCGCGCCGCCTCCAAAGCGGAAGGAGAAAGTGCATCGAATCGCTCGACCTGTCCGTTGACATCATGCGCGCTGTGGCCCACAGAGACGGCATCTCGGTCGATGTTCCCCGTAGCCAAAGGCAAAACCGGTGCATCCGAAAGCTCGCAAGCGTAGTAGCCCCGACGCGGCATTGAGCAAATATAGCCCTCGGCAAGTAACTGGCTATATGCATTCTCGATGGTAATGACACTGACTCCAAGATGACTGGCAAAGGCGCGCTTAGACGGAAGATGCTCCCCCGCCGCAATGAGTCCAGCTACGATATCATCTCGAATTTGCTGGTAAACATACTCATAGAGCGATGCTTCGCCGCGTTTTTCCAAATTGTAGTCAAGCATGAGCCTATCACCTGACCTTATTAGGTCATTCAATCTGATATTAATCTGACCTTGTTATTATCTCGAAAACTGAGTATTTCGCCATACCCAGCTCCCCGATAGGATGTTCCGTCAAGCAATGCACATGCCAACCAAGGGAGCAACCATGGCAGAACAGACCAGCAAGGCCGATCGAGTCAAACTCAATCGCGAGCTCGCACAGATGCTCAAGGGCGGCGTCATCATGGACGTCACCACGCCCGAGCAGGCACGCATCGCCGAAAAGGCAGGCGCCTGCGCCGTCATGGCACTCGAGCGTATCCCGGCCGATATCCGCGCCGCAGGCGGTGTGTCACGCATGAGCGACCCCAAGATGATCAAGGGCATCCAGGAGGCCGTCTCCATCCCCGTTATGGCCAAGTGCCGCATCGGCCACATTGTCGAAGCTCAGGTCCTACAGGCCATCGAGATCGATTACATCGACGAGTCCGAGGTTCTCTCCCCTGCCGATGACGTCTATCATATCGACAAGACCCAGTTTGACGTGCCGTTTGTCTGCGGTGCCCGCGATCTGGGCGAGGCGTTGCGCCGTGTTGCCGAGGGCGCCACGATGATCCGCACCAAGGGCGAGCCGGGCACCGGCGACGTCGTCCAAGCCGTACGCCACATGCGTAAGATCCAAAAGCAGATCCGTGACGTTGTCGCTCTGCGCGATGATGAGCTCTTTGAGGCAGCCAAGCAACTGCAGGTTCCGGTCGAGCTGGTACGCGATGTCCACGCCACGGGCAAGCTCCCCGTCGTGAACTTTGCTGCTGGCGGTGTGGCAACCCCTGCCGACGCCGCGCTGATGATGCAGCTGGGCGCCGAGGGCGTCTTTGTCGGCTCGGGCATCTTTAAGAGTGGCGACCCCGCCAAGCGCGCCGCCGCCATCGTTAAGGCCGTGGCAAACTTCACCGACGCCAAGCTCATTGCCGAGCTTTCTGAGGACCTGGGCGAGGCCATGGTGGGCATCAACGCCGACGAGATCGAGATTATCATGGAGGAGCGCGGGCGCTAGTCCGGCAGAAAGGGTCGCACATGAGCGATTATGCAGACCAGACGGTCGCCGTGCTGGCGGTCCAAGGCGCTTTTGCCGAGCACGAGGCAAGACTATCCGAGCTGGGCGTGCACTGTATTGAGCTGAGGCAGGCGGCCGATTTGCAGCAGAACTTCGATCGTCTGGTCCTCCCTGGCGGCGAGTCCACCGTTCAGGGCAAGCTGCTTGACGAGTTGGGCATGCTCGAGGAGCTTCGTGCCCGTATCACTGAAGGTATGCCTGTCCTGGGCACCTGCGCCGGCCTAATTCTGCTGGCTCACGACCTTGCCGCCCATAACGATAAGGGCACGCCGCGTTTGGCAACCATGGATGTACTTGTCGAGCGAAATGCCTACGGCAGGCAGCTCGGCAGCTTTCGCACTCCTGGATCTGTCGCCGGCATCGACGGTGAGGTGCCGCTGACGTTTATCCGCGCGCCCCGCATCGTCGAGGTCCACGGCAATGCCAAGGCCCTGGCCGAGGTCGATGGCCGCATCGTCGCCGCCCGTCAAGACAATCAGCTCGGTGTCACCTTCCACCCCGAGCTTGACGACGACACCCGCCTCCACGAGCTCTTCCTCCAAATGTAGGCAGAAAACAAACGAGCGTGGATTTTCGGACGCATAGCAAACGAGAGTGGATAATCTCCCACTTTGAGCTTGAATGCAGGCTCAAACCGGGAGATTATCCACTCTCATGCTATGTAGTCGTTTAAGAACGTCCCCAATGACTACTTCGACAACGCCGATGTTTTGGTACCGACAGCGAAAACCCACCAGAGCGAGGGAGGCCCTTTTGGGGCGAGATGACGCCATAGGTTGAACATAAGTCAGCGAGCGGGTCGCATTTGAGGCAAGGTGACGTGAAACGAAAGGGCGCTGACCTTCTGGTCGCGCCCTTGAAGTTGAACGTCAGATTGTCCAAATGCGGCCCGCGCAGCGTCGGCCCGTTACGGCGTTTGGTAAAACGCCGTAACTAAAAACGGTTGCCGCGGAAGCCGCCACCGTTGCGGCCGCCACGGTCGCCGCCACGGCCACCGCGGTCGTTACCACGGTTGCCGCCGAAGCCGCCACGGTTGCCACCGCGATCGCCATAGCCACCACGGTTGCCGCCAAAGCCGCCACGACCGCCACGGTCGCCGCCACGGTCACCAAAGCCGCCGCGACCACCGCGATCGCCACCGCGACCGCCACGGTCGCCGCCACGGCCACCGCGATCACCAAAGCCGCCGCGACCGCCGCGGTCGCCGCCACGGCCACCGCGATCGTCACGGCCGCCGCGTGGACCGCGGTCCTCGTCCAGGCCCATGGCGACGAGCGGAGCGATAACCTTATCGAGAGCGGCCATCAGCTCGGTGGCCTCCTCGTAAGAAAGCTCGGGCAGGAGCTTCTCCTTCTTGTTGGCAAGCTCGACCAGGCCCCCAGCGGCATCCTCGGCAGCGAAGACGACGATCTTGCGCATATCGCCCTCGGCGTCGTCGATGCGGCCGACCAGATCGGCAGCCTCGGCCTCAGCCATCAGGCCATCGAGCTCACGAAGGCGCATGCCCAGCAGGTCGGACATTTCCTTCTGCTCCATCTTGGGCTTGAGGTCAAGGAGCTTGATGGCGCGCTCGATGTTCGCCATGCGCTCGGCCTTGGCCTCCTCCTCCTTGGAAATAGCAAAGCGACGGCTACGCAGCAGGCGGGCGGCCTTCTGCATCTTGTCCATCAGCTCTTCGTCATCGTAATCAACGGCGGCCTCGGCAACCTCGGCCTCCTCCTCGGCGGAAACCTCGGCAGCAGCCTCAACCTCGGCAGCTTCGGTCTCCACGGTCTCGACTGCCTCAACCTCGGCAGCCATGGTCTCGTTCTCGGTCTCGTTCATGATCTCTTCGTTCTCGGACATGAGACTCCTTCTTGGCCCTCTCGGGCATCATCGCCCCATTCGCGGGGCCCGTCGCGCACTCTTTGCGCTTTAAACATTCATGCCTCTCGGCAAAACGTCCATTAGTTTATGGTGTCGCCATCCAATCTAGCTGCAGAATCTATGTGCACACATTAATGCGACATGTGCGACTCGCGACGAGCGTACACCAGCGACGTCGCGAACCCAACCACGGCAATTACAGCCGCCACACGCACGGCAGCTGCAAATCCAATCGCCTGGGCAACATCGGTCGCAACGCCAGCCGCGCCGGCAGTCGCCGCAGAACTCGAGAGTAGGCCGATAAACAGCGACGGGCCTAACGATGCGGCAATCATGTTCCACGTGTTGAGCAATGCCGTTCCGTGAGGATGTTCAGCGGCAGGCAGCGTCTCCAAGCCGGCCGTTTGCGAGGGGCTCAGCACCAAACCGACTCCGGCATACACCACAACGGTCAGCGCCACGACGATGCCGATGTTCATGCTTGCCGCCGTCATCGATATGGCAGTCTGTCCCACGGCAATCAGGGCAAAGCCGACCGGCAGCAGTGGCCATGCGCCGCGGGCGTCCATCACGCGTCCGCCCACAATCGAGGTCACGGCGTTGCAGGCAATCGCCGGCAAAATGAGCAAGCCCGCAACAAGTGCGGTCATGCCGTATGCGCCCTCAAAATAGAGCGGCAACAAAACGCTCATCGAGAACGTCGTCATCATCGACACAACGACGAGCAGACACGCCGGCCAAAAGCGAATGCTTGCCATGGGGCGCACGTTAAGCACCGGATGCTTGAGCTTGAGCTGACGGGCCGCAAACAGGCCGAGCAGCACAATGGCGGCGACGAGTGCCGCAACACCCATCATAACGTTGGACGAGAACTCACCAACGGAGTACACAAACGCCGTGATGCCGGCAGCCAGCAAAATAACCGAGAGGATATCGAGCGAAACATCCTGGCGCTCTCCGACATTCTGAACAAGCTTAACGCCCGCCGCAGCGACCACAATGCCGCCCACCAGCGGCACTACGAACACCGCCCTCCAGCCAAATAACGTGCACATAAGACCGCTGATCACGGGTCCAAACGCCGGTCCTAGCGTAATGCAGGCGCCGCCCAGGCTCAGATACAGACCGAGCTTCTCACGCGGGGCACAAGACAGTACCACGTTCATCATGAGCGGGAACAAGATGCCCGATCCCGCAGCCTGCAAAATACGGCTTGGCAGCAAAACGCTAAACGACGGAGCGACCAGGCACAGGACTTCGCCGGCGACCATGCATCCGCATGCGAAAAACAGCAGCTTGCGCGTCGAGAAACGGCCGGACAGGAAGGCCATGATGGCCGTAAAGATCGACGTCACGATCATGTAGCCCGAAACGAGCCACTGCGCCGTGGTGGCACTCACCGAAAAGGTCGCCATAATGTCGTGCAACGCCACGTTAATGATGTTCTCGTTAAACGCGGCAACAAAGGCTGCAATATACATTACGACGAGAAGCGCCGCAGTGCCCGATGGCGTTACTCTAACTTGTTGCTGAGATTTGCTCCCCATGCATTTCCTTCCTCTTGGAACGACAGTCGCATCGCCCCAGAGGAACAGTCCAGGGCGAAAAATGAGCCCTAGACTTACGCCAGACGCCGTACACGACGAGTCTGACAACATGGTCCAACGTCGAAAGATTGTAACGCGGACGCACAGCTTTCCTTCCGCGCTATTATTAAAAGTCCACGAAAGCATGAGACATGAGGAGCCCGCCATGATCAAGCCCATCATGAAATCCGAGTTCTTTTTGCGCCTTCCTTCCGAAGACGCGGGACCCGACGACGCCGCGACCGGGCAGGACCTCCTGGATACGCTCAACGAACATGAGCACGAGTGCGTGGGCCTCGCCGCCAACATGATCGGCGTGCGCAAACGCATCATCTGTGTAAAGGACGGCACCAGGGCGCTCCTGATGTACAACCCTCAAATTCTTGAGCAGGTCAATGCCTATCAGACGAGCGAAGGATGCCTCTCGCTGATCGGCGAGCGTCCCTGTACCCGCTATCGCCGCATTAAGGTTGAGTATTTGGACGAGAACTTCGTCCACCGCATCAAAAACTTCTCGGGCTACACCGCCGAGATCATCCAGCACGAAATCGACCACTGCCAAGGAATAGTTATATAGTTGCGCCAATTCAAGAAAGCTCCCTGCAGCCAAGCAACTGCAGGGAGCTCTTCATAGTGCGGAACTTCTATCCCCTACGCCTGGCGGTAGTGATCAAAGAAATCGGCGAGGTCTTCGAGCGACTCTTTGAGCACTTCCATGCGCGGCAGGTACACGATGCGGAAGTGGTCGGGCTCACCCCAATTAAAGCCGCCGCCGCGCGTGATCAGAATTTTCTTCTCGTGCAGCAGGTCGAGGGCAAACTGCTCGTCGTCGGTGATGTTAAACTTTTTAACATCCATCTTGGGGAAGATATAGAACGCCGCACGCGGCTTGACCACCGAGATGCCGTCGATCTTGCTGAGCGCCTCATACACATAGTTGCGCTGCTCGTAGACACGACCGCCGGGGCGGATGTAGTCATTGACCGACTGGTGTCCGCCGAGCGCCGTCTGAACGATCGACTGAGCCGGCACATTGGAGCACAGGCGCATGTTAGAGAGCATGTTGACGCCCATGATGAAGTCGCTCATGCAGCGCTGGTTGCCCGAAAGCACCATCCAGCCAATACGATAGCCCGCGATCATGTGCGACTTGGAAAGGCCGCTAAACGTAATGCAGGGCAGATCGGGGGCGAGCGATGCAATGGAGACGTGCTCATAGCCGTCCATGCACAGGCGGTCATAGATCTCGTCGGCAAAAATCATGAGCTGGTGCCTGCGCGCGATCTCAACGATGCCCTCGAGCACTTCGCGCGGATAGACAGAGCCCGTGGGGTTGTTGGGGTTGATGATGACGAGGGCCTTGGTCGCACTCGTGATCTTGGACTCCATATCCTCCAGGTCGGGATACCAATCCGCCTGCTCATCGCATAGATAGTGCACGGGATGACCGCCGGCGAGGGTTGCGCACGCCGTCCAGAGCGGATAGTCGGGGCTGGGGATCAAAATCTCGTCGCCATTGTCGAGCAGTGCGTTCATCGAAAGCTGAATGAGCTCGGACACGCCGTTGCCCGTGTAGATGTGCTCCATCTGAACATTGGGCAGGCCTTTGATCTGCGAGTACTGCATGATCGCCTTGCGCGCAGAGAACAGACCGCGCGAGTTGGAATAGCCTTCGCAGTCGGGCAGTTGCTGGCGCATGTCCTTAATGACCTCATCGGGCGTGCGGAAACCGAAGGGTGCCGGATTGCCGATGTTGAGCTTGAGGATGCGCTCGCCTTCGTCCTCCATACGAGCAGCCTCGTCGACGACGGGGCCGCGCACGTCATACAGAACGTTCTCGAGTTTGGTGGATTTAGAAAAAGTACGCATGGTGGTGCTCCTTGCAATTTGAGCTGAGGGATGGGGTTCGGGCTTGGAATCGTTGCGAGGCGATGATGTCTCGCCTTGACCGGCGTCGCCGGCGAGCAGCCAGGTAACATCGACCTCCAAAATGCGGGCGAGCAGCTCTGCCACATCGCGCCGCGGGATCGTCTTGCCGCTCACATATTGGCTCATCTGACTCTTGCCGAGTTTTTTGCCGAGCATCTCCGATGCGCGGATTACGTCCGACTGGCGAACGTCGCGATCGGACATAGTCTGTCGCAGGCGATCGCTAAACGTCTCTTGGGCCACTAGAACCTCCTTGCTGGCAAAGTTCAATTTATAGAACACGAATTGAACCATGGTTCAATTTAGCAAGCAGTATAACGCGGCACCTCATTCGAAAGTTCAATTTCATAAGAAAATGTACCGGACTCCGAGATTTACCCAAAGCGGATAATGGCGTGTACACGTTTAGAGGTATTCGAGGAAACGGGCGGCAGCAAGCGAAACATCGGCCGTTCGATATAAGGCGTTGATCTGCCGATGGGGATGTCCCTCGAGCGAACGCACGGCAACATCGAACTGACAACGGCGCAAGATGAGCGCGGGAAGAATGCTCACGCCCAGACCGTCCTCGACCATAGCCATAATCGCATAATCATCCCAGGTCGACAGCTTGGAGCACACCGTCAGCCCTGCCCGACGGAACAGCGGCGTAATCTCGTCATCGGTGCCGCGTTCTAGCAGAATAAACTGCTCGTTGGCTAAATCGGCAAGAGAAACGACCTCCGCCGTGGCAAGTGAGGAGTCCGCTGGCACCACGGCCATCAGCTCGTCTTGCACCAACGGCCGCGATGTCATGCCATTTTCTCGTGGCTCACGCGGGATAAAGCCCAGATCGCAGCGGCCCTCTGACACCCATTGTTCAATCTCTGAGTAATCGCCCATCAGCAGCTCATAATCGACGTCCGGATGATCGGCACGAAAGCGCGCAATCACCGGCGGCAGCACGTGGGTCGCCACGCTCGAAAACGTACCGATGCAGATTTTGCCGCGCATGAGCCCGCGCATCTCATCCACCCGTCGCTGCAAGCGAGTGAATTCCTCGCAGAGCGCCTCGACAGCCGGCATAACTTGCCGCCCGTCGGCAGAAAGCACTACGCCCTCGCGACTGCGGTCGAGCACCTTAAAGCCCCAATCGGCCTCAAGATCGGCCACCATACGGCTCACGCCCGATTGCGAATAGCTCAGGCGCTCGGCAGCACGCGTAAAGCTTCCGGCGCGCACCGTCTCCAGCAGCACCTGCATCTTTTGAATATTCGTTTCCACGGCACCCATCCGCCTTTGCATGAGTTTTTGTCATGTTTGCCATGTATTATATTCGCTTTTCTTCTAAAGCCCGTTCACCCATAGTGAACATGCTCGGATATAGAGGGGATGTCAGCGCATGAACAACGGACTGTTTACGTACTTAGCAGCATTGCTATTGTTTGGCTCCAACGGCATCATCGCCGCCGCCATCGCGTTGCCGAGCTCCGATATTGTGCTACTACGCACGTTTTTGGGCGCCATCTCGCTTGTCACCATCCTCGCCATCACCCAACGCCATAAACTGCAGGCGCCATCTCGTCCCCGCGAAGCCGCAGCACTCCTTCTCTCGGGAACCGCGCTGGGTGCCAGCTGGATTTTTCTGTTCCGTGCCTACCAGACGATCGGCGTCGGCGTATCCTCGCTGCTGTACTACTGCGGCCCCATCATTGTCATGGCGCTCTCCCCGCTCATCTTTGGCGAAAAGCTGACCGGCGGCAAAATCGCCGGCTTTATCGCTGTTGCTTGCGGTGCTTTTCTCATTGCAGCGCAAGGTCTAGGCGGCAATATGCCCATTGCTGGTATCGCCTGCGGCATCGCCTCGGCATTTTGCTATGCGCTGATGGTCATCGCGAGCAAGGGTGCGCCACACATCGAAGGCCTCGAAAACTCCACGCTCCAGGCGAGCGCCGCCTTTGTGACCGCACTGGCCCTCACGCTCATCACGCAGGGCGCCCCCTCATTCCTGTCCCCCGACATCGCCGCAGGCATCGATTGGCGCGCCGTCGCTATGCTCGGCGTCGTCAACACCGGCATCGGTTGCCTGCTCTACTTTAGCGCCGTCGCCAAACTGCCCGTGCAGACCGTCGCCGTCGTCGGCTACCTCGAGCCGCTTTCGGCCGTCGTGTTCTCCGCCGTCCTTTTAGGCGAAGCCATAACACCGATCCGCCTGATGGGCGCCGCACTTATCATCGGCGGCGCGATTTTTTGCGAACTCGCCGGCAAACGCACAAACGCCAAGGCTGGCATAGCCCAGACAGCACATGCTTAAAAGCCCCTGTTTTGAAATGCTACCTACGTACATAAATAATCCCCAGCTGGGGATTATTGTCTAAAATAACCCGATGTGCCAAACTGCTCTTGTATGTATAAAGACGGCATAAAGTTTTTTGTCCTAGACAGATAACCGGATGTCTAAGGGAGTCCTCGTGGCACACAATAAACTGGAGGCAAACCTCCAAGACCAGCGCGGGCAAGGCGGGCACAGAGCCATCCCCCTCTCCGCTGGCATGCTGCTCGTAACGCTCGGCGTCGTCTATGGTGACATCGGCACGAGCCCCATGTACACCATGAAATCAATCGTCGCCAACAACGGCGGCATCGGTACCGTCAGCGAGGACATGATCCTGGGCGCGCTTTCGCTCGTCATCTGGACTATGACGCTCGTGACCACGGTCAAGTACGTGGTAATCGCCATGAAGGCAGACAACCACAACGAAGGCGGCATCTTCGCCCTGTTCAGTCTCGTGCGCAAGGTGGCACCGTGGCTGATTCTCCCCGCCATGATCGGCGGTGCGGCGCTGCTCGCCGACGGCATCCTCACCCCCGCTGTCACGGTCACCACAGCCATCGAGGGTCTGCGCACCATCGAGTGGGGCCACGCGCTTTTGGGCGACGGTCAGACCAATGTGATCATCATCACCATCATCATTATCTGCGGCCTGTTTGCCATGCAGCGCGCCGGCACCTCGTCAATCGGTAAGCTGTTCGGTCCGCTCATGACGCTGTGGTTCCTGTTCCTGGCAGGCGCCGGTCTGTTCAACATGCTCGGCAACCTGTCCATCCTGCGCGCGCTCAACCCCATCCGCGGCATCATGTTCCTGTTCTCGCCCATCAACCACTCGGGCATCATGGTGCTCGGCTTCGTCTTCCTGTCGACGACCGGCGCCGAGGCGCTCTATTCAGACATGGGCCACGTAGGCAAGGCCAACATCTACGCATCCTGGCCGTTTGTTAAGGCGGCGCTAATCCTTAACTACCTGGGTCAGGGCGCTTGGCTGCTCGCCAACAATTCCAATCCCCAGATGCTCGCGATGGATATCGTCAACCCGTTCTATATGATGCTTCCCGAGCCCCTGCGCCCCTTTGCCATCGTGCTTTCGGCCGTGGCGGCCATCATTGCCTCGCAGGCGCTCATCACCGGCTCGTTCTCGCTGGTATCCGAGGCCACGCGCCTCAACCTTATGCCGCATCTGCGCATCCACTACCCCAGCGACACCAAGGGCCAGCTCTATATTCCGCTCGTCAACAACATCATGTGGGTCGGCTGCATCTTCATCGTGCTGCTGTTCCAAAACTCCGAGCGCATGGAGAGCGCCTACGGCCTCGCCATTACCGTGACCATGCTCATGACCACGACGCTTTTGACGAGCTATATCGCTGGCATTCTCAAGCACAAGCTGGGCGCCTGCGTCTTCGCCCTGCTCTTCGGTGCCATTGAGCTGTGCTTCTTCGCCTCGTGCCTCACCATGTTCTTTGACGGCGGCTATGTGATGATCTTCCTGGCCGCACTGCTGTTTGGCCTTATGTATGTGTGGCGTCGCGGCACCGCCATCGAGCGCACGCAGACGATCCTGCTGCCCGTCTCCAAGTACATCGACCAGCTCAACCGCCTGCGCAATGACGAGACCTACCCCGTGCTCGCCGACAACCTGGTGTTCCTCACCAACAGCCCCGATCCGCTCACGCTCGACCGCGACGTGCTCTATTCCATCCTGGACAAGCACCCCAAGCGCGCCAAGGCATATTGGTTCATTAACGTGCACGTTACCGACGAACCCTATACGCACGAGTATTCCGTCGAGACCTTTGGAACGGACTTTTTGTTCCGCGTGCGCCTGGACCTGGGCTTTAAGGTCAACCAGCGCGTTAATGCCTACCTGCGCCAGATCGTTGGCGACTTGATGGCATCGGGTGAGCTGCCGCCGCAGCATCACACCTACTCCATCTACGAGACACGCGGCAACGTAGGCGACTTCCGTTTTTGCATGCTGCGCAAGATGCTTGCCCCCGAAACGGACATCAACCGCAACGACCATCGCGTCATGGCCATCAAGTACGCCGTCCGCCGCGCCTGCGGAAGCCCGGCGCGTTGGTACGGTCTTGAGAACTCGGCCATCATCATCGAGTACGTGCCGCTGTTTGCCCGCATGCGCCCGGCCGTTAAGCTCGTGCGCACCCAGGTGCCGCTCGAGGTTCAGATCGAAGAAGCCGAGGAAATGGAAGTCGATATCTTCTCGGACGACTTGGTCAACGGCAACGAGGCCGGTAGGGACATGAACGTCGATCCCACCGAGCTGCTCGAGAGCGTCGCCGATACACCCGAACAGCAACAGCTCGACGGCCTCGAGAGTGAACAACTCAACGACGCCAACTTCTAGCAACGTCACAAATCAACGACAGCGGCCCTGCACCTCACGGGAGATGCAGGGCCGCTTTGCATTGCGGTAAAGCTATCGGCTACGAACGGCGCGGCTCGGGAACCACGAGCCTATCGGGGCTCGCGCCCTCAGCATCCATCAGGCTCACGTAGCGAATCGACGGATCATCATACATCGCGTAGTAATAATTGCCCGTGTGCGCGCTAAAGCATCCGGTGTAGATAGTCTTCTCGAACTTGCCATCGCCCATCCTGGACGCTCCCTCGATCATCACCACGCCCTCGAGCGAGCGGAACATGCGAACGACGTTTTCGGTCTCGCTCTCCTTTTGCGGGTAATTGGCATTGAGGTACGCCGCCTTTACAAAACGGCTCGGCGAATAGCAATCGCCCGGAATGCCGCGCATGCCGGCACCGGCTCCATAGGGCTTGAGCTCGGCGCCACGCCATGTCGCCGTCTGCGGAAAATCGCTTGTGGCGGTGATATAGGTGCGCAGGTTTTCCATGTGCCACGGGAAGGTCGGCTGGTTGGCGAGGGTGTCGACCGGATCGTCGTATACATGCAGGCCGTCAGCCATCATCTCGACCACGATGCTGCGCTGGCTGTCGCCGATAATCCAATGGAGCAGTGACACGCCCAGCCCCTCTCCGGCAGATTTGGCGACAATCACCGTATCGCGCAGCGCGGCCTCGACCTCATCGACCGTCGAGAACGTCGCTGCCACCCACAGGGGGAACTCATAGGCCGCGATATTGGTCTTGCCGTCGACAGGGTCCTCGGCATACTCGGCATAACCCGGGAAATTGAGACCCGCCACGGCGAGGCCCGCATCGTTGCCGCAGTCGAAAAACATGGGATAGTTCTTGTAATCGATGCACATACCGATCACCGCGTGTGCCGCTGTCGCGTCGTCGATAAACGAATACGGAATGTGGAACCCGCGCGGCATCACGCGAACCTGTTGGCCGTAGTCAAAGCTCCAGTCGAGGTTGCGGCCTAGATACATGTGGCCAGAATTATCGGTAAATCGAATGCTCGTACACATAGCGCCTCCTAGCTTTACGTTCCTGCTAAGGTTATTGTCACCAAACGAAAAGGCGCTAAACACAAAAGCCCGGACATGACAACAATGTCACGCCCGGACCAAAAGAGACGAAGTGTGGTGCTTTGTTCCCCTTAGACCAACTTTCCTAGACAGTGGTCAATCATGTGCTGGATCATCTGTGCCTCAAAGCCCGCGTAGTCGCGGCGGCACTCCTTCATCTTGCCGTCGACGATCTGATCAAAGGCGACCTTGCACTTGATATAGCGCGTGGACTTGGTGACCTCCTCGTGCGTCAGGCAGCTCTCCTCCATCTTGCTGGCGCCCAAGCCAAACACCAGACGGGGGTTATAGAGCACGTGGGGCTCGCCGGCGTCGTCCAGATAGACGCAGACCTTCTTGGTAACGCCAATCTGGTTGGCGGCCAAGCAGCCGGCATCATCGAGCGACTTGATAGTATCAATCAGATCCTGAGCGACCGACTCGTCCTCGACAGTCGCAACCTCGCAACGCTGAGACAGGATAGCCTCGTCGCGGCAGAGCTCTTTAATCATACGTTCCTCCATAGGGGTCGTTGTAACCGCTTAAGTATACGGTACCTACACAATTTCATGCGAAAGATACCGCCCGTCCGTTACAAACCGCCGAACATCAACATGCGAGGAACACCAACTTCACAAAGGCGATATAGTGGGTGAGTTCGTGTCAATCGGCCTAAACTCGGGGCCGAACAAGGAAAGGGTATGCATGGACGAACTGTTTCACGTCAGCGAGCGCAAGTCCACAATCGGGACCGAACTTCGCGCTGGACTGACAACATTCCTGGCGATGGCCTACATCATCGCCGTCAACCCCGCGGTGCTCTCGGGCGCTGGCATCGATGCGGGAGCGCTCGCCTGCGCCACCTGCCTGGGCGCCGGCATCATGACCATCTGCATGGGCATCTTCGCCAACCGCCCGCTCGCCTGCGCGTCGGGCTTAGGCGTCAACGCGATGATCGCTGGAATCGCCACCACCGTCTGCGGCGGTGACTGGCACGTGGCCATGAGCGTCATCTTCCTTGAGGGCGTCGTCATCTTGCTGCTCGTGCTTTGTGGCCTGCGCGAGGCCATCATGGACGCCATCCCGGTTGTCCTGCGTCACGCCATCTCGGTGGGTCTGGGCCTGTTCATCGCCATGATTGGCCTGTGCGATGCCGGCATTATCACCGCTGGCGCCGGTACACTCGTCGGTCTGGGCGACATCACCTCCCCCGCCTTCATCGTCGGCATCATCTCCATCCTGGTGACAGTCGCCCTCGCCTGCCGCAACGTCCCCGGCTCGCTGCTCATCGGCATCGTCGTTGCCGTCATCGCCGGTATCCCCCTAGGTGTGACCCAGGCTCCGACCGGTATCATCGCCCCGCTCGACTTCTCGAGCATCGGTGGCCCCATCGCCGACGCCGGCGGCGTGCCCGCCATCGTCAAGGTCCTTACCGACCCCGCGCTCCTCGTCATCTCGTTCTCGCTGCTCATGAGTGACTTCTTCGACACCATGGGCACCGCGATGGCCGTGGCCAAGCAGGGCGAGTTCCTCACCGACGACGGCAACGTCGAGAATATCAAGGAGATCCTGATCGTCGACTCCGCCGCCGCTGCTGTGGGCGGTTTCATGGGCGTCTCCTCCATCACCACCTTCGTCGAGTCCACCTCTGGCGCTGCCGACGGTGGCCGCACGGGCCTCACCTCCGTCACCACCGGCGTGCTGTTCATTCTCGCCGCGTTCTTCTCCCCCATCGTCACCATCGTTTCCAGCGCCGCCACCTGCGGTGCCCTGGTCTACGTCGGCTACCTCATGATGAGCGAAGCCTCCGAGATCGACTGGTCCGACGTGTCGCAGGGTTTCCCGGCGTTCATGATTGTCGCCGGCGTGCCCTTCACCTACTCCATCTCTGCCGGCATTGGCCTGGGCTTTATCGCCTACGTGATCGTCGCGCTCTTTAAGGGCGAGGCCTCCAAGATCAAGCCGCTCATGTGGATCGCAGCCCTTGCCTTCCTCGTCTACTTCTTCGTGGCGTAACGGCATAGTCTGTTAAAGCAAAACAACAAGGCGCGGAGTCGCATCGAGCGGCTCCGCGCCTTTCTTTTAGCGTCTGCCCCGTGCCAGCGTGCGACAATTGAGGCTGTCAATATCACAACACCGAGAGAAGCCTGCCTTGGAAGCGCATCAGAAGCAGATAACCGTTTATTCAGAGTGTGCGGAAGGTACGCCCGTCATCTACCTCCCCGTGGTTATGGGCGACGGTAGTGAAGTCTACGAGCGCTGCCGAGAGCTCGACTGCCCGCCATTCGCCCTTGTCGCCATTGGAGGGCTCGATTGGAATCGCGAGCTGAGCCCCTGGGAATGCGACGGAACTATACGAGATGCCGAGCCCTTTGGCGGACAGGCGTCTGAGTTTCTCGATGAACTGCTGAATCAGATAATCCCAGAGGCCGAATCATCACTTCCCTGCCCGCCCACCTGGCGCGGCATTGCCGGCTACTCGTTGGCAGGTCTTTTTGCACTGTGGGCACTTTGGCAAACAGATGTCTTTGAGCGCGCGGCGAGTGCGTCGGGGTCGCTGTGGTTCCCCGGCTTTATCGACTACGCGCGCGAGCGCACGATGACAGCTACGCCCGACGCCGCCTATCTGTCGCTCGGTAAAAAGGAAACAAAGACGCCCAACCGCATGATGCGGCACGTACTCGACGATACGCGTGCGATGGAAGAGCTGTTTATCGAGCGTGACATTCCAACAACGCTGGAGCTCAACCCCGGCAACCACTTTGCCCAAACTGACCTGCGCATGGCGCGCGGCATCCACTGGATACTGACGCATTAAAAATGGCGTCCACGCGTACATACGCATGGACGCCATTTTTAATTTGGCTGAACGCAGCTACTATTCAGCAGTCTCCTCAAGCTCGGAAGTATCGAACTCAAAGTCATTGCCGGGCAGGATGGCGTTGAGCACAATGCCCACCAGCGAGCCCACGGCAAGGCCCGAAAGCGAAATCGTCACGCCGCCCAGCTCCAACACGATGGCACCGGCGGCACTGTAGGCAATGCCGAGCGAAAGCACGAGCACCAGAGCCGCCACCAGCACGTTGCGGTTGTTCTGGAAATCAACCTGGTTCTCGCTAAGGTTGCGAACGCCCACGGCGCTGATCATGCCGTAGAGCACGAGCGACACACCGCCGATAACGCACGCCGGCATGGCGGCAATCACCGCAGCAAACTTGGGGCAGAACGAAAGCACAATGGCGCAGCAGGCGGCAATGCGAATCACACGCGGGTCGAACACACGCGTCAGGGCAAGCACGCCGGTGTTCTCGCCATAGGTGGTGTTGGCCGGAGCGCCAAAGAGCGAAGCCAAAATCGTGGCGAGGCCATCACCGAGCAGCGTGCGGTGCAGGCCGGGATCGGCAATGTAGTTGCGCTCGCAAGTCGAACCAATAGCAGAGATATCGCCAATGTGCTCAATCATGGTCGCAAAGGCCAACGGCATGATGGTGATGATGGCCGTCGTGGCAAGACCGCTATCGAACTGCGGTCCAAAGAGCGCGAACACGGTGTTGTCCCACACGACAGGTAGACCGACCCACGGCGCGGCGGCAACCCCCGAAAAATCAACCTCGCCCAGCACCGCCGCGACGGCATAGCTCACCACAACGCCCAGCAGAATCGGCACGATCTTGACCATGCCGCGGCCCCAGATGTTGCAGATGACGATCACGGCCACAGCGATAACGGCGACAAGCCAGTTGGTCTGGCAGTTGGCAATGGCAGAGCTCGCCAGGATCAGGCCGATGGAAATGACGATGGGGCCGGTCACCACCGGCGGGAAGAAACGCATAACGCGCTTGGCGCCAAAGGCACGGAACAGGGCCGCCAGCACCGGATAGAGCAGGCCGGCACAAGCTACGCCCAGGCAGGCGTAGGGCAAAAGCTCGGTCTCGCCGTTGGGCGCGATGGCGGCATAACCGGCAATAAAGGCAAACGATGAGCCCAAAAATGCCGGCACCTTACCGCGCGACAGGAAGTGGAACAGCAGCGTGCCGATGCCGGCGAACAGAAGCGTCGCCGAAACGGAAAGGCCGGTGAGCACGGGCACGAGCACCGTGGCTCCGAACATCGCAAACATGTGTTGCAAACCCAACACGAACATGCGCGGGCGGCCGAGCGACGATGCATCGTAGATGGCATCGGTGACGGCGGGCGTCGAGGATTGGGACATGGAAGTCCTTTCATGATGGAAGGGCGATCAGGCATATCGGATAACCTGCCCGAACGATACGATCCGAACCATTGTACGTGATACGCCATGTCTCGCACGCGCCGTCACCTGCAAACGGTAGCGTTACTTCCAAACGCGCTCGGAAATGCGCTTGACCAGCGCGATCTTTGCCCACTGTTCGTCCTCGGTCAGTTTGTTGCCAATCTCACAGCTGGCAAAGCCGCACTGGGGCGACAGGTACAGGTTCTCGAGCGGCACATACTTTGCGGCCTCGTGGATACGTTCGACGATGGCATCCTCGTCCTCGAGCTCAGCGGCCTTGGTGGTCACCAGGCCCAGCACGACCTTCTTGCCGGGAGCAACATACTTGAGCGGCTCAAAGCCACCGGCGCGCGGCGTATCGAACTCAAGGTAGAACGCGTCGACATCCTCGTGCGCAAAAAGGTACGGTGCAATGGGATCGTAACCACCCTCGAAGGCATACGTGGAGTGGTAGTTGCCGCGGCACACGTGCGTGTTGATAACCAGATCGTCGGGCTTGCCCGCGATGGCAGCATTGTTGAGCGCCACGCCCAGCTCGCTCACCTTTTGCAGGTCAACCGGACTCATGCCGGTCTTGGACACAAAGTCGGTATCGCAATAGATGCCCCAGGTGCAGTCATCAAATTGGATGTTGCGGCAGCCCGCGGCATACAGGTCGGCAATCACGGTGCGGTATGCTGCGGCAATGGCATCGGCGAGCTCTTCGTCGGTCTTATAGACGGCACGCAGGCTCTCCTGCTGGCCATCACAGCGGTCGAGTGTGACTTCGGAGAACGTCTGGATCGGCGCCGGAATGGTCTGGCGCGCGATCTGGCCCTCACCCTCGAGCGACTTGACAAATTTGAAGTGCTCGACGAACGGATGGTTCTCGCCGCTAATGGGACCGGTTACCACGGCGGTGTCGGCGGTAGTCTCCTCATCGTGAAACATGTAGCCCGTGCGCGAGGCGCGGCGCTCAATGCCATTGAGGCCCCACATAAAATCGAGGTGCCAGTAGCTGCGGCGGAACTCGCCATCGGTAATCACCTGCAGGCCGGCAGCCTTCTGCTTGGCCACTAAGTCGCGGATGGCCTCGTCCTCGACGGCCTTAAGGCCGGAAGCGTCGAGTTTACCCGCGACATAGGCGGCACGGGCATCCTTTACAGCCTGCGGACGAAGAAAACTGCCGACGATATCGGCGCGAAACGGCGCGTTCGGTTGAATCGAAGTGCTCATAGATATCTCCCTTTGCATTGGTTGCTTTACTGGGACAGAGTATGAGCGCTCATATGGTCATCGTAAAATATACGTTTATAACAGTTTGATATAGATGCTTCCTATATCAGTCTGGACTGTCATAAAGAGACTTGAACCGTGCGGAGCACAGCAGCCTAGATATGCTGACGAATCGCGTCGATATAGGCCCGACCGTAGCGCGTGAGCGTCGTGTTCTTGCGCGTGATGATGCCAATCTCCATGTACTCGTCCACGTCGAGCGGAATCGAGATAATGCCGGGGCCGTTGAGCTCGTGGCTGATCACGCCCGAGCATACCGTGTAGCCGTTGAGGCCCATGGCCAAATTGAACAACGTCGCACGGTCGCGCACGCGGATATTTTTGCGACGCTCGAACGTCGAGGTCAGCTCCTCGGAATAGTAAAACGAGTTGTAGCTGCCCTGCTCGTAGGACAGGAACGGGTAGTCTTCCAAGTCCTCGAGCGTCACGCTCGAGCGGCCCGCCAGCGGGTGGTCTGCGCACACGAAGACATGTGGCGTGGCGCAGAAGAGCCCCTCGAATACGAGCTCGTTGGCGGCGAGCATGCGCTCGATAACCTCGCGGTTATGCTCGGATAAGTACAGGATGCCCAGTTCGCTTTTCATATGCGCGACATCCTCGATAATCTCGTGAGTCTGTTCCTCGCGCAGGGTAAAGTCGTAACGCGCGGCATCGAACTCGCGGATCACATCGACAAACGCGTTAACGGCAAAGGAATAATGCTGGCAGCTCACACTAAAATGCGGCACCTGCTCGGATGTGCCCTTGTACTTGCTCTCGAGTAGGTCGGCCTGGTCGAGTACCTGACGCGCGTAGCCCAAGAAGGTCTCGCCTTCCTCGGACACAATGACGCCCTTGTTGGTGCGCTCAAAGATGTGCACACCCATCTCGTTTTCGAGATCGCGAATCGACGCGGTAATCGAAGGCTGCGACACAAAGAGCCGGCGCGAGGCCTCGGTAATGCTGCCGCATTCGGCAACTTTGACGACATATCTGAGCTGCTGGAGCTTCATGACTTTCTCCCTAGACGTTCGTGACGCCAAGACCCGCCGCGTCCATCTGGCGCATAAACGGCGGCATCTCCCCCGTCGTGGCGCAGGCGGCAATCTGATGCAGAGCCCCGGCGACCGCATCATCTGCCGCGGCGCCAATATGCCAGCGCGCGGCAGCCGTGACGGCCTCGTTGGCATTGGCGACTGCAACGGAGTTGGGAACGGCATCGATCATGGGCAAATCGTTATCGGAATCGCCGAATACGGCCACCTCGTCGAGTGTCAGGCCCAAAGCGCGCGCCAGCTCCAGCGCAGCGCAGCCCTTGTCCCAACCAGCCGGAAGAATGTCAAACAGGCGCACTCGGTTGTTGGGAAACACAAGCGAGAGTTCCGGCACCTCAGCGGCAACGCGCTCGCGTAGCTCCGCGAGCTCCTCACGCGAACGGGCACTCCAGATATTCGCCTTAAACACCGGCGCGTCATCGACGACGGGACGGCACGGAGCCTCTTCGCCTTTGAGCCACGCATTGCCGCCCGATTCCATAGCGCGACGCACACGCTCGGGATTGCTCGTCACGCAATAGGCATCGTTGCCCCAAAAGTCATCGCCCAGGCTGTAGACTTTTATAAATGTATCGTCGGTCTCTTGCTCCAGATAGTCGGCCAAACGCATCAGAGCATCGTTGTCGATTGCGTGCGAGACGACTACTTCGCCGTCGACAAACATCACCTGGCCGTTACAGAACGCGCCAGTCGAAAAACACTCGGAACGATTTTTGAACATCCAGCCCATCGCGGACGGCTGACGACCCGAAACCGGACCAAAGTGCAGGCCCGCCGCCTGCATGGCATGAATACCCTCAATGGCGTAGTCGCTGGCACCGTCATGTCCAGCCGGAATCAGTGTATCGTCCATATCGGTCAGCACAAGTTTGATCATAGAGTCCCCCAGTCATTTTCACCGTATCCATTGTAACGACCCGCCAATAAGGGACAGGTTTATTTTGGCAGGTTTTATCTGGGAAAATGCAACGCCCCTGTTGCCACCTATCAAAATAAACCTGTCCCTATTTGGCAGGTGCGCTAGTATAGGGAACAACAGATTCGATGCGGGAGTGCCGGCGGTGCAAGCCACAAGGCTGAGAGGGCATGGTGTCCAATCCTTTGAACCTGTCAGTTAATGCTGGCGTAGGGAGCATGCCGCCTTTACAGGGGCGCTGTCTATGCACAGCGCCCCTTTTCTATGCCAAGGAGGCATGTGCAGTGATTGATTCGGAACAGCTTAAGCAGCATATGGTCAAGACCGTGGAGGAGATTCGCGCCACCAATCCGATGGCCGGCTCCATCACCAACACGGTGACGATCGACTTTGTCGCCAACGCACAGCTCGCCGTGGGCGGATCGGCCGCCATGGTCTATCTGCCCGACGAGGGCGAGGCACTCGTTGCCGGCGGCGGCGCCATCTATCTCAATATGGGTACGCTCTTCCCCATCTACGAGCAGACGATTCCCCGCGCGGCCAAGGCGGCACACGACGCCGGCAAGCCCTGGGTGCTCGATCCGGTGGGCCTGGGCATCGGTAGCCTGCGCACCCAGTTGGTAAACGAGCTCAAGCAGTACAAGCCCGCCATCGTGCGCGGCAACGCCTCCGAGATCATCGCGCTCGCCGGCCTGTGGGGTCTTGAGGGCGAGGCGGCCGATCTGAGCCGCGTGCGCGGTGTCGATACCACCGACACGGTCGACGCCGCCCGCGATGCCGCCGTGGCGCTCGCCCGTTACACCGGCGGCGCCGTAGTGGTCTCGGGCGAAGTCGACCTGATCACCGACGGCACGACGGTGGCCAAGTCCCACGGCGGCAGCCCGCTCATGTCAAAAATCACCGGCTGCGGCTGCTCGCAGGGCGGCGTGCTGGCCGTGTACGCCTGCGCCGCCGATCCGTTTACGGCGGCAGTCTGCGGCACCGCGGTCTACAACGTGGCCGGCACGCGTGCCGCCGCCGTCGCCGATGCCCCGGCAAGCTTTAAGGTCGCCTTTATCGACGAGCTCTACCGCGCGACCGCCCAGGACATCGCCGATAACCAACTCGAGCTCGAGGAGGCATAAGCCATGTCCGAACCCGCAACCACCGCCGGCATGAACACACTCGTCGCCGTGGCCATCGCCCCGTGCGGCACCGGCGATGAGCTGTCCGCCGAGGTCGCCGAGGTCGTGCGCGTCATACGCGAGAGCGGCCTTCCCAACCGCACCACCTCGATGTTCACCGAGATCGAAGGCGACTGGGACGAGGTCATGCAGGTCGTGCGCGACGCAACCTTTGTGTTGGCGAGCAAGGGCATCCGCACCGAAGTCGTGCTCAAAGCCGATATTCGGCCCGGATTTACCGACACCATGACCGGCAAGCTCGAGCGCATGGAAGCACAGATCAAGAAGCAGGAGGAAGCACAATGAGCATCCGCGACAACCTTGATATCTCGGCCTATCTGGTACTCGGCCCCGAAAACACGCTGGGACGCCCCGTGGGCGATGTGGTGGCCCAGGCGCTCGACGCAGGCTTTACCTGCATCCAGGTGCGCTCCAAGGTGGCAAGCGCCCGCGAGATCATTGCGCTGACCGGCGACGCCGCGCAGGCAATCGCACAGGCCGGCAAGACCGGTCAGGTCGCCTTGCTGATCGACGACCGCCTTGACTGCGTACTCGCCGCGCGCGAGCAGGGTATTGCCGTCGACGGCGTGCACGTGGGCCAGAGCGATATTCCCGTCGAGGTCTGCCGCAAGCTTCTGGGCCCCGATGCCATCGTGGGCCTTTCGGCCCGTTGCGAGGAGATGCTCGAGTACGTCAAGACCGCCGACATGAGCCTGGTCGACTACCTGGGCATCGGCCCACTCCACGAGACCGAGACCAAACGCGATTGCGGACGCGCGGCCGATGGCTCCATCATCACCAAGAGCTTTGAGGATCTGGCCGCGCTCCACGCGGCAAGCCCCGTGCCCATCGTGGTGGGCGGCGGCGTCAAGACGGCCGACCTGCCGCAGCTCAAGGCCACCGGCGTCGATGGCTTCTTTGTGGTGAGCGCCGTCTGCAGTGCCGACGACCCCTACGTCGCCGCCAAGGAGCTTGTCGATACCTGGCAGCAGGCATAGGCATAAGCCGAGCAGCTGATTCGCAGCCTCATATCTTCAATAGCGGAAAGCGCATCCCGGTTCGAACGTCCATTCCGGGATGCGCTTTCCGCATGCGACCCTTACCCCGCCAGATACGCTTCCAGCGCCGGCAAGGTCGCCTCCGCATCGTGGCGGCCGATCTGATAGATGCGCTCGAGCTCATCGGGCTCACGGCACAGCGACGGCACCTTCACCGATTCGCTCGGCCGAACCACAAAGATTTCGCCGGCAGCCTCGCGACGCGCCAGGTCATCGAGCGTGGCATTGTAGGCCTCATGCCGATGCTCAAGCGCCGCGACAAACTCCGGGTAGTGACGGAACACGCGCCGCAGCATGGGCATCACGCTGTTGGGCTGCTTCACAAAGCCCGCCGGCTGCGTGAGTACCACGATATTGCGGTCATACCCCTGCGCAAACAGCCATGCACTGGGAATAGAATCAGCCACGCCACCATCCAGATACTTATGCCCGTCAATAGCAACGGGACGCGTCGCCACGGGAATCGCCGACGATGCCCGGATCCACTCGATATCCCGCTCGTCGCCATAGGGCAGGTCATGGTAGACGGCCTTACCCGTCTCGATATCGGTACACACGCACGTAAATCGCATGGGGCAGGCGCGATACGCCTCCAAGTCGATGGGATCGCGCTCGATAGGCACCTCGTGATAGGCAAAATCGGCATTGAACATATCGCCAGTTCGCAGCCAGCTTACTACACCTG
This sequence comes from uncultured Collinsella sp., assembly GCA_900539035.1. Taxonomy (GTDB): domain Bacteria; phylum Actinomycetota; class Coriobacteriia; order Coriobacteriales; family Coriobacteriaceae; genus Collinsella. The sequence continues at coordinate 89,221 of UQAU01000001.1, forward strand.
CATAGCGTTTATCGGCGCAATAGGCCTTGTTATAGCGAATGGCGCGGCCGATCTGACGCGATTTAAAGTTGTAGCCAAACGCCGCGCCCGCCGAGACACCCACCATATGGTCGCAGGTCAAACCGTGCTCCATCCAAACGTCGAGCACGCCCGCCGTATACATACCGCGGTAGCCGCCTCCCTCGAGTGCCAGCCCCACCGTGCGCGTCATAGTTGGCTGTGCCATGCGACCATCTCCGTCCCCGCAAATTTAAACGGAACAAGTATACCCATCGACATATACCGCCCCAGTCGCATTTTTATCGAACATCGCATCATCGCGCCGCCGTTTGTCGAATAATAGCCACCCACAGCATGTGCACCCCTATATAATTTCGTACTGTTGTTTATACTACTCAGCAGTTATCAACAGCGAACATTAGCCGGCAAAGTAACCCAACAACGCAGCAAGGCGGGGGCCTGGATACACGCAAAACGCTGAGCAACGATGCATGTACACAACGAGCTCGCCCGACGCAATCCGCTCCGACTTCAGAAAGCCGCTTAGAACATGGATACTGTCAGCAATTACACCGAAACGCTCGAAAAGACCGTCCGTGACCTTCTCGAGCGTCAGGAGGATCTGATCAGGACCGCCTTTACCGACCAGCTTACCGGGCTTGGCAACCGTGGCGGCTTTGCCCGTTCCCTCGAGGAGCTCTGGGAGCAGGACACCCCCGTTACCATGGCGTTCATCGATATCGACAATCTCAAGCACTGCAACGACGTCTTTGGGCATGACGAGGGCAACCGCTATATCTTGCAGGTAAGCCTCTATCTCAAACTGTATATGAAAGTGGACGAGGCGGCGTTTCGCATAGGCGGCGACGAGTTTGCCATCCTATCTACGATTGCGACCGAGGACGACCTCGCCGAACGTCTGGAACACTGCCGAACGATCCTGCTCAAAAACAACGATTCCGAGATGCCCCACTCGTTTAGCTACGGAGTGGCACACGCCGACCCCGCCCTGGGCGAAGCCTCCAATCGCATGACACTCGATGCCGACCATCGCATGTACGACTACAAGCTACGTCATGCCATGCACCTCGATCGGCGCAATATTACGCAAGTCCACGCCGACGACTTCGAAATAAGCGATCGTATTTTCGACGCTTTTTCGATGCTCAACGAGGGCCGTTATTTCTTTATCGAGAACTTGGACAAGGACCGCACCCTTTGGTCGCAAGGTGCCTTGCGCGATCTCGGTCTTCCTTCGGAGCACATAGACAGCTGCCGCGATTTCTGGAAGACGCGCGTCCATCCCGATGACCTCGAGGCCTACGCCAACGACATCAACCAGATCTTTAACGGCTCCAAACACCGCCGCGTCATGCAGTACCGCATGCGCAATGCCGCGGGTGACTACGTTCTCTGCCGTGCTCGCGGGTTTCGCATCGACGGCGACGGAAATGTCCCCTCGCTCTATGTCGGCGAGCTCGTCAACCACTCGCTTGCCGAAACCGTCGACGCCGCCACAGGCCTCGGAACGCAGCGCATGCTGGTCAACGCTATCGATGCCTGCCGTCGCGACCGCTGCGAGACGGGGCTTATAGCGGTGCGCATTCGTGGCACGGCGAATCTCAACGAGCTCTACGGGGCCGAGGCTGTCGACAGCATGCTTGCCGAATACGCAGGCCGCATGCTGTCGATCACCCGCGGCAGAAGCCGGGTCTTCCGTTCACGAAGCGTCCAGTTCGTCGTGCTCAGCAACGATTTGGACCACGAGGCATTCGAGCAACTGACCCGCCGCCTTAAAGAGGCCGTTTTCGCTCCTGTTCAAATCGCAGGCGACACCATTACTCCCGTCTGCCTTGTCGTCCCGGCCTTTTACGAGCACTTAGCCCATCAAGCGACCGCCGTTTTAGGCGAACTCGACCGTCGCCTTCGCACGGCCGGCGGGCTTGTTCCCAACGACAGCCTCCCCATACCCGAGGCGGAGCGCAAAAGCGCCATCGCCGAACGTATCGACTCGCTCACGGGTCTCTATCGACCCAGCGAGTTTATGCGGCGCGCCAACGCATTTCTCGAGGCAAGGCGCGACGACACCTGGTGCATCGCCACCGTCGACATGGGTCACATGCGCCTGTTTAATGAATGGCACGGCCAGGCCGAGGGCGACCGCGTACTCGCCGATGTGGGCACGGTCCTCAAGGACATCGAGAATGCCGATATGGGCGTCGCAGGGTACTGGGGCCAAGATGACTTTTGCGTACTCATCCCCTTTAAGCACATCACCGTCCATCAAATCTACAACCGCGTTCGCGAGGCAGTAGCCAGGCATGATGACGGCGTAGGTTTTTGGCCGTCCATGGGCATTTACCCCATCGACTCCAATGAGGAGATCACCATCGATGCGCAGGCAAAGGCCATGTTTACCAATCGACGCGCCAAAAACGACTTCAAGGAGCGCATTGCTATTTTCCGCCCCGAAGAATATGAACACGAGATTGCGTTCCACCGCACGCTGACCGAGTTCCAGTACGCGCTCTCAAATGGCCGCATCACGTGCTACCTGCAGCCCCAGGTCGATATGGAAACCGGCGAGATCATTGGCGCCGAGGCACTTACGCGCTGGATTGACAAGGACGGCTCTCTCATTTCGCCCGCAACGTTTATCCCCGCACTCGAGGAAAGCGGCTTTGTGGTGACGCTCGACAAGTACATTTGGCAGGGTGTCGCCATATGGCTTCGCGAGCGTCTCGATCGCGATCTTCGCGTGGTTCCGGTCTCGCTTAATGTGTCTCGCGTGGACATTCTTGCCTGCGACGTTGCCGAGCATATGGGATCGCTCGCCGCCCAATACAACCTGCCGCCCGAGCTCATGCGCATCGAGATCACCGAGACGGCTTATACGGGAGAGTCCGAAGCCGTGGACAAACTGACAGCCGACTTGCACACCCGCGGCTTCTCGACCTATATGGACGATTTTGGCACCGGTCAGTCCACGCTCGCGATGCTCAAGAACGTCAACGTCGACGTCATCAAGCTCGACCGCACCTTTGTGCCCACCGACCGCGATCAAGGCCGCAGCGCGCAGATCGTGTCATCGATGCTCGAGATGGCGCAGTCGCTCCATCTGCCCATTGTAATCGAAGGCGTCGAGACAAATGAGCAGGCGAACATGCTACGACAAATGGGCGCCCGCTACGCTCAGGGCTTCCTCTACTACCGCCCCATGCCGGTGAAGGATTTTGAGGCATTGCTCGATGGCGGCAATAATAACTGATACGCTCGCGCGCAAAACGCCACCGTCGAAAGGGGCATTTGTCCCCATTGGCTAACTTATATCCCCAATCCAAGCCGAATTGGGGATATGATACAAACCGTTTTTCCGCCCAAGGAGGTTATCCATCATGAACGAGTCGTACCGCATGGGCGAGCAATCGATTATTGCCTATCTTCAGCGACTTGCGAATGGCGTCTCGACCGCCGAACTCGATGTTGCCGCGCTGCCTGCAGATCTACGCGCCGTTGGTGAGCAACTGCAAAAGACGCATGCCATCCTGCAACAAGAGCGCCAGCTGCTTGAGCGCAACGCCTATATCGACCCGCTCACCAACTTGGGCAACCGCAGCGGACTCGACCGTCACGTCGAGCAGCTCTGGCGCAAAGGCGATCCCTTCACCTGCGCCTATATTGACATCGACCATCTCAAGCATTGCAATGATAGGTTTGGCCACGCCGAAGGCAATCGCTATATTCTGAGCATCTGCCGCACGCTCTCCGAAACCATGGAGCACAATGAGATGCTGTTCCGTATCGGTGGAGACGAGTTTGTGCTTATCTCGCTCTCCGCAAACGAGACTGAACTCGAGCAGCGCTTGGAGCAGGTGCGTGCCGGGCTGATCGAGGCGAGCTCAGATGGCAAGGCGCCCATGATCGCCAGCTTTAGCTTTGGCTGCTCGCGCGTCGATCCACTTGCCGGCGACACGCGTCGCCAGATGACGATGGATGCCGATCGCAAGATGTATCGCTATAAGCTTATGCATCGTGTACAGCAACCGAAAGACAATGACGCACCACAACGCCCAATCGTCGATCAGCTTCCCTGCAACGACCGGGTGTTCCAAGCAATCTCCATGAGCTCCGAGACGCGCTATCCGTTCATCCTCAACCTCGATACGGGCGAATCGCAATGGTCGGTTAACGCCGTGCGCGATTTTGACCTGCCCTCCCAGCACCCTTTTAACTCGGTCGACATGTGGCTCGCCCGCGTTCATCCCAAGGACCGCGACAACGTACGCGCCGAGCTCGACATGGTGATAAACGGCACGTGGCACTTCCACTACATGCAGTATCGCGTAATGGATGCCACCGGAGCATACGCGCTTTGCGACTGCACGGGTTACCGCTTGGACGGCACCGATACCGAGCCCAGCATGTATGTGGGCATCATCATCAACCGAAGCCTAGCGGATACGACCGACTCAGTGACGGGCCTGGGCGATATTCACGCCCTGGTCAACGCCATTGGCGAAATGCGCCGCGTGGCGCGCGAGGCAGGCTTTATTGCCATTAAGGTTGACGATATCGCCGAGGTCAATGCCCGCTTTGGATTCGATGCAGGCGACCGTGTGCTCGCCGAAAGCGCCGCCTGCCTCATGGATTGTTCGCGCGGCAAGGGCCGCCTGTTCCGCTCGACGGGGCCGACATTCGTGGCGCTTTTCGATGACTTTGATCCCGAAGAGACCGACGCGATCGCAGATGAAATCGAGCGGTTTCTGGGTTCTCCCGTGCTCATCGGCTCGCTTGAATATCAGCCGCCCATTCGTGTGGCGACGCTTCATCTGGACGCTGTCGATCGACAGCCCGTTTCCATTTTGAACGAGCTCAAAGCGTTGCTCGGTAAAGCCGTGCAGGTGCCAGGTACCAAACTGGATTAGCACCGCGCCCGCACCGCCTCCCCCATCGTGCGATAATCCTCTGCAGAAGTCACCAACAGCAGAGGGAGTTTGTGATGAAGGTTCTTTTGGTCAATGGCAGTCCCAAGGCAAACGGCAATACCGCCCGCGCACTCGCCGAGGTCTCCGAGCAACTCAACGCCGAGGGCATTGATACCGAGGTGTTCCAGCTGGGCGCCAAGCCCATTCGCGACTGCATCGGTTGCGGCCAGTGCGGCAAGCTTGGCGGTCGCTGCACCTTTGACGACGACGTGGTGAACGAGCTCATCGCTGCCGCCGAGCAGGCAGATGGCTTTGTCTTTGGCTCCCCCGTCTACTATGCGCATCCCAGCGGACGCATCCTCTCGGCTCTCGACCGCGCCTTCTATGCAGGCGGGCATGCCTTTGGGCACAAACCCGGCGCCGCGGTCGCCGTCGCCCGCCGTGGCGGCACGTCGACCACCTTCGATGTACTCAACAAGTACTTCACTATCAACCAGATGCCCGTGGTGGCCTCCACGTACTGGAACAACGTCTTTGGTGCCATGCCGGGCGAGGCCGCCCAGGACGCCGAGGGCCTGGCCACCATGCGAAACATCGGCAAAAACATGGCCTGGCTCCTGCATTGTATCGAAGCAGGACAGGCCGCCGGCATCGAAGCCCCCGAAGGCGATCGCGCCCGCACCAACTTCATTCGTTAGAACGGGAGCCGATAAGTGAACGTGCAAATTTTTGGCACCAAAAAGTCTTTCGATACCAAGAAGGCCCAGCGCTATTTTAAGGAGCGCCGCATTAAGGTGCAGTTTATCGACCTTAAGGAAAAGGAGATGAGCAAGGGCGAGCTCACGAGCGTGATGCAGGCGGTCGGCGACATCGACAAGCTACTCAACCCCAAGGCCAAGGACGAGGAAACGCTCGCGCTCATCCAGCACCTCACCCCTAGCCAGCGCTTCGACAAGCTGCTCGAGAACCAGCAGGTCTTGGCCGAGCCCATCGTGCGCAACGGCAAAAAGGCCACCGTCGGTTATTGCCCCGATGTATGGGGAGCCTGGGAGTAGCTTGTGTTATTTGCCGGCGCGTGGGTATAAGAGCAGGCGTTTGGCATAAGATTCAACTGTAAGCCATGTCTAACAAAGGAGGGCACATGCCCAACAAACCCGTGAAGATCATCATGCTTACCGGATACCTCGGTGCCGGCAAGACCACGCTGCTCAACCACATCCTCGCTAACGACGGCGGCATCCGCGCCGCCGTGATCGTCAACGATATCGGCGAGATCAACGTCGACGCTAGCCTTATCGCCGACGGCGGTCTTTCCGAGACCGACGACCTCATCCCGCTCACCAACGGCTGCATCTGCTGCACGCTTTCGGATGACCTGGCCAACCAGCTGCAGGGCATCGCCGATTCGGGCAAGTTCGACTACATCATCATCGAGGCATCGGGCATTTGCGAGCCTATCCCCATCGCCTACACCATCTCGAGCTTCTGCGACGAGGCCAAAGTGGGCGGCGAGCCCAAACTTGCGCTCGACAACATCGTGGCCGTGGTCGACTGCGCCCGCATGTACGACGAGTTCAACGGCGGTCGCGACCTGCTGGCCGAGGATATCGACGAGGACGACATCGAAAGCCTGCTCATCCAGCAGATCGAGTTCTGCTCCACGCTGATCCTCAACAAGACCGATACCGTGAGCCCCGAGCAGATTGCCGAGCTCAAGGCCATCGTGCGCAGCCTGCAGAAAGACGCCGTGATCGTCGAGGCCCAAAACGGCGAGGTCCCCATGGAGGAGCTGCTCGATACCGACCGCTTCGACTTTATGCGCGCCTACAACTCCGCCGCCTGGATCGAGGCCATGGAGCATCCCGAGGAGCACGACGACCCCGAGGTGCTCGAGTACGACATCGAGACCTTTGTGTACTCGCGCCGCAAGCCGTTTGACCTGCAGAAGTTCACCGATTTTGTTGAGCAGGAGTGGCCCGACGAGGTCATCCGCGTCAAGGGTCCGCTGTGGCAGACCGGCGATCCGGACATGTGCTACATGTTCGAGCAGGCCGGCCACCAGATGCGCCTGATGGAGAACGGTCTGTTCGTTGACTCCGCGCCCGAGGGCGAGAAGCAGAAGATCATCGACGAGAACCCCGAGATCATGCAGATTTGGGACGACGAGACGGGCGACCGCATGACGAGCCTGTGCATCATCGGCCGTCACATGGACAAGGATGCGCTCATCGCCTCCCTCGATGCCTGCCTGACCGACTGGCACCGCGCCTAGGTTTATCCAAGCGGGCATTTGTCCGAAAAGTAGTCGCCAACCACCACGAAGGTGTCTGTCCCTTCGTGGTGGTTTTTCGTTCTGAGCCAAGGAGATTCATGTTCAACATCGTGCTGTATGCGCCCGAGATTCCAGCCAATACGGGCAATATCGGCCGCACCTGCGTGGTTACCGGCACCCGCCTGCATCTGGTGGAGCCGCTGGGGTTTTCGCTCGACGACAAGACGGTACGTCGCGCCGGCCTGGGCTACTGGCAAAACTTGGACGTGACGACCTATGCCGGCTGGGAGGACTTCCTTGCGCGCAACGGCCTCTCCCCCGCCGATGGCCGCCTGCATCTGTTGACCAAAAAGGCACGCCGCACCTATGCGCAGAGCACCTATCGCGACGGCGACTTCTTGGTCTTTGGCAGCGAGAGCTCGGGCATTCCCGAGCCACTGCTTGCCGCGGCGCCCGAGCGCTGCGAGCGCATCCCGATGCTGCGCGATCGCGACTCGCTTGATAACGCCGAGACTTGGGAAGCCCACGAGGTGTCGCTGGGGCATATCGAGGACGGCCATGAGGCCATCCTTCGGCAGGATATCTGCGGCAACTTCGTCAATCCGGACGACTACCGCATCAGCGCACTCAACCTCTCCAACAGCGCCGCCATCGTCCTCTACGAAGCCCTGCGCCAAACAGGCTTTCCGGGAATGTGATAAAGGAACTGTCCCCTTGTTACATTCAAACGCCATATAGTTAAACGTAATTAATCGTTTTTAACTGAAATTAACTAGAATAAAATGAAGTTAACCCGAGACGCTAAAGGAGGGCATTGTGGAATATCTTGAGAACCCATTTACCCCCAGTTTTGGTGAGGTTCCTGCCCATCTCGCTGGCAGACAACAGATTATTCGGGATTTGGACCGTGCCTTCTTGAGTCAGCGCAGGCGCCCAGAATTGACCTCGATCTTCGCAGGCGCGCGGGGACCCGGAAAACCCGCTCTCATGTCGCCGCGCGCGACATGGGCGGAACCCCACGGCTGGATAGCCGTAAAGACGACCGCGCTCCCGGGAATGCTTGAGGAAATCGAATTCGGGGCGAAACGCGCCGCAGCCCATCTCATCGACTCGTCCGACCACTTCGAAGTCACCGGCCTCGGAATTGCACCGCTCGGCAGTATCGAGGTCAATCGTGTCCACGATGCCTCAACCTGGCGTTATCGCATGAGCGACATCATCGACCAGCTCAACGAGGCGGGCACCGGTCTGCTCGTCACAGTTGACGAGGTGGACCCGACACTCGACGAGATGATTCAGCTTGCAGCGACGTATCAGCACTTTGTGACCGATGAGAAACGCGTCGCCCTGCTCATGGCGGGACTTCCCAACAACGTCTCGACGTTGCTGAACCACAAGACGGTCTCGTTCCTTCGCCGCGCCCAACAATATCATCTGGGTCGCATTGCCGACTATGACGTACGCGAGGCCTTGATTCGCACAATCCAGGAAAACGATCGCCTGGCAGATGCTGAGGGAATCGATAGAGCCGTTCGCTCGATCTCTGGTTTTCCCTTCCTATTGCAACTCGTAGGCTACCGTGCCTGGGATCTCACAAGCGATTCGAAGGAAATCTCGTCACGCGACTTTGACCTGGGAATCAAAATCGCGCGCGACGAGATGGACGACCGAATCCTTGCGGCAACCTATCGGGAACTCACTGCAGAGGACAAGCGATTCCTCATCGCCATGCTCGATGACGAGGAAGAGTCCACCACCGCTGACCTTGTCGAGCGCCTTAAGCGTTCGCCGCAGCAGGTCTCCCGCTACCGACGCCGCATGATAGACGCCGGCATCATCGGAGAACGCGGGCGCGGTATCGTCGCTTTTGAATTGCCGTTTTTCCGCGACTATCTCGCCGCTCAGTGCGTGAAATAGGCATCAATGAGGCAAAGGGGCTGTCCCTTTGCCTCATTGTCTATAGGTAGCGACCGGTAATGCTCTTGGAGCAGGCCGCGATGTCGCCTGGCGTACCGGCGCAGACGATTTGCCCGCCGGCGCCACCACCGCCCGGGCCCATGTCGATCACATAATCGGCGTTACGGATAAGGTCAAGATCGTGTTCGATCACGATAACCGTGGCGCCCTTGGCAACGAGGCCGTCAAACACACTCAGCAGCACCTGAACATCGAGCGGATGGAGTCCGATCGTGGGCTCGTCGAACACGAATACGGCATCATCCTGCACACGACCCATCTCGCTCGCAAGCTTAAGACGCTGAGCCTCGCCGCCCGAAAGCGCCGGTGTGGGCTCGCCTAGGGTGAGATAACCCAGGCCCAGGTCGTGCAAGGTCTGCAAGCGCGTCTGAACCTTCTTGAGTCCCAGTGTGGCGTCGAGAGCCTCGTCCACGCTCATATCCATGAGCTGCGGCAACGTAAGCAGACTCCCGTCCTTGCCCTCGCGATGGATATGCGAAGCCGCGTCTGCATAACGCGAACCACGACATGCCGGGCAGACGATCTCGACATCGGGCAAAAACTGCACGTCGAGCGATATCGAGCCCGTGCCATCGCACATAGGGCAGCGCAAGGCGCCAGTGTTGTAGCTAAAGGCGCCCGCCTTGTAACCGGCTGCCTTGGCCTCGGGCGTGCGGGCGAAGGCGCGACGCAGCTCATCATGGATGTCGGCATAAGTCGCCACCGTCGAGCGCACGTTGGCGCCGATAGGCGTAGCGTCAATCAGGTTTGCGCGTGCGATACCCTCGGCGTCGACCCAGCGCACATGGCTTGGCAGGCGCTCGCCAGCTGCCTGGGCCTTAAGCGCCGGGATGAGCGTCTCGAGCACCAACGTCGTCTTGCCCGAACCCGAAACGCCCGTCACCGCGACAAGACGGCCGCGCGGGATATCGACTTCGAGCGGCTTGACGGTATGGATGGCATTGGTTGCCATGCGAATATGTCCCTGGTCGAACATTTCGTCGTCAGTCACCTGCGGACGCATGCGCTTGGACTCTGCGCGCAAAAACGGGGCGATGCGGCTGCCCTGCGATTGTTCGACCTCGTCCACCGTGCCAGCGGCAATCACATTACCGCCGCCTGCTCCGGCAACGGGCCCCATCTCGACCAGATAGTCGGCTTCCGCCAGTACGCGTGTATCGTGGTCGACAACAACCACGGTGTTGCCGTCGCCTACCAGGTCGCGCATAACGCCAACCAGGCCGTCGACATTGGCAGGATGCAAGCCGATCGAGGGCTCATCCAACACATAAAGCACGCCCGTCGATCGGTTGCGCACCACGCGGGCGAGCTGCACACGCTGGCGCTCACCCGTGGAGAGCGTGGCACCGGCGCGATCGAGCGAAAGATAATCGAGGCCCAGATCGACCAGACGACGGGCCGTGCTCAAAAACGAATCGCAGATATCCGTCGCCATGGGCTGCATCTCGGCCGGCAAGGATGCGGGCACCCCGCGCACCCACTCAATCGCCTCGCCCAGTGTCATGGCCGCGGCCTGCGCCAGATTGATACCGCGCACCTGGGGCTGGCGCGCAGTCTCGGAGAGACGCGTGCCGCCGCATTCACGGCATGGCCCCTCGCGTAAAAAGCGCGCAACGCGCTTGAGGCCCTTGTCGTCCTTAACCTTGGCGAGCGCATTCTCGACGGTATAGACGGCGTTGTAATAGGTAAAGTCGAGCGGCGTGGCGCCCTCGCCGTTTTTGGGAACGTAGAGAATATGCTTCTTAACCGCCGGACCATGGAACACGATGTCGCGCTCTTGAGGCGTGAGCTGGTTAAACGGTACGTCGGTGCGTACGCCCATCTCGCCGGCCACCTGCTTCATCAGATCCCACATGAGTGTGCCCCAAGGAAGCACCGCGCCTTCGTTGATGGTCTTTGACTCGTCGGGCACCAGGCTCGCTTCGTCCACCTCGCGCATGACACCGGTGCCGCCGCAGGTAGGGCACGCACCACCGCTATTGAAAGCCAAATCCTCGGCACTCGGCGCGTAGAACTCGCGGCCGCATATCGGACACGTGAGCGACAGGCCCGCAGCCACGTTAAGGCTCGGCTCCACGCGCGCCCCGCAGTGCGGGCACACGTGATGGGCGCAGCGGCTAAAGAGCAGACGCAGGCTGTTGTTGAGCTCGGTCATGGTGCCAAAAGTGGAACGCACGCCCGGCACGCTGGGGCGCTGATGCAATGCGAGCGCCGCCGGCACGTGCAAGACCTCATCCACCTGGGCGTGTTCGGCCTGTGTCAGGCGACGTCGAGTATAGGTGCTGAGTGCTTCCAAGTAGCGACGCGAACCCTCGGCATAAAGAACCCCCAGCGCCAGCGAACTCTTGCCCGAACCCGACACGCCGGCAATACCCACGAGCTTTCTCAGCGGGATATCAATATCGACGTCCTTAAGGTTATGGACGCGCGCGCCACGCACCTCGATAGCCTGCGGGCTCATCTTCTGTTCCGTCACCTTTATCACCCTACTCATGCCATAAAACGCGGTCGCGGATGTACTCGCCCAGCATGGGCACAGTAAACCGGACGAGACCGTATCCGGCAGCCTCGATGACGCGCTCGCGAATCAGGCTTGCGCGATATTTACTCGCCCAGCTCTGGGTACGATCACAGCGCTCAATGATATCCGCCATGCGAGTCGGTTTGCCCTCGTCAGCCGCCATGGCCTCGATAAAGAGGCGCTGCGGACTGCGCAACCCGTAATACAAGGGAGCGTCGACCGCTTCATAGAACTCGGAGACGGCATCGGCGTAGCCAGCCTCGACATCGCGCCTTTCAATGACTCGCGAGTTGCGCCGGACAGCAGACCGCCACATGTAATAGCCCACCAGCTGAACCATATAGGGATGCCCCATGCTTTTGCGCGCCGCAAGGTCCGCCGTCTCCGCGTCAACGTAAAGACCAGCGTCTTTGACCGTCTGGATATACGAATCGCGCACCTTGGGCAAAGATATCGCCCCCAGCGTACGCTGCTGGGCACGCCGCAAAAACGTCACGCTCGGCTCTTCGAGCAGATCGTCAACCATACTGGGTAAGCCGGCAAAAACAAGCGCAAGGCCGCGCTGGTCGCTATCGGACAAGCCCGTGGCATCCTGGTCTCCGAGCACCTGCTGATAGAGAACGGCAAGAGCCGCCAGCTCCTCGATAGACGCAGATTGAGCCTCGTCAATCGCAAACAGTATGCCCTTGCCTGGACCGAGCTTCTTGAGGCGCTCGTTGACCAGCCCTCGCAACGTCTCGCCCTTTGCTCGCGCCGCCTCGACCGACGTCCGGCCAAACGACGGACCGAACCCCAACGACTTCACAACGGGTTTATTCGAGCAAAGCGCGTCGGCCAAGCGGTCGCATAAGCCAAGCGAAGCGGAATCGGAGACAACCGCCCATCCGCGTTCGTTGGCCAGACGTTGCAGCTCCCGCAGGAGAACCGTCTTGCCGCAGCCGCGGTTTCCCGTAATGAGCATGAGCCTACCCGGCGCTCCGGCGCCGTTATCGAGCCCTTCCGCAAAATCTTCGATGACCGACTCGCGACCGATGAGTATCGGAGGCCGCTTGCCGGCAGTGGGCTTAAAGGGATTTGGATTCATGTCGGACTCCTCGGATTGGCAAACCCTGCCTATAGTTATACCAACTTATACCGAGTTATACCAACAGCAGGTGACAAAGGGGCCGCCCTTCTATCACCTACGGCAGAAAAACTCCGCGTCTGCCGCTCACCAGGGGCGGAAGGTGGCGGGATCGACCTTTACGTGCGCCGCGGCGGGTACGTCGTACCATTTGACCGTGTAACCGGCGCCGTGAGAGCAAAAGACCGAATCGGGCGTGTTGGGCAGATCGGCCTCGGGCTCATAGGCGGCCGTCTCGATTACGTGCTCGACATCATGGCAAGCCGCATAGCCGGCGAACTCCAGGTACAGATGCCCGCGACCGCTCGTGTAGGCAGCCACCTCCAGCGCGTAATCCTGCACCTCGGAAGCCGGCACGCGACCCACAAGCTTCGCCCGGTCGCCTGTCATCGTCGGCGACTCGTACTCGGCACCCATGCGCGTGGCGTCCGAGAGCGCCCGGCCCACGCACTCCCCCGGCACCTCGAGCTCAAAGTGGTACCACGGCTCCAACAGCACCGCCGTGCCGGCCTCACGCGCCTGCATCAAACCCTGGCGAATCGCGCGGTACGTGGCCTGGCGAAAATCGCCGCCCTCGGTGTGTTTGGCATGCGCACGGCCGCCCGTGAGCGTAATGCGCACATCGGTGACGGGCGAGCCGGTCAGCACGCCCAGGTGATCGCGCTCCATGGCGTTGGTGAGCGCCAGACGCTGCCAGTTCAAGTCGAGCTCGTCAGTTGAGGTCACGGTGCCAAATTGCACGCCCGAGCCCGCCGGTAACGGCTCCAAACGCAGATGTACCTCGGCATAGTGGCGCAGCGGCTCAAAGTGGCCCACGCCCTCGACCGGCTGCGAAATAGTCTCCTTATAGAGAATGCCGCCAGACTCAAACGCAACCGAAAGGCCAAAGCGATCGGCCAACATCCGCTGCACGACCTCGAGTTGCACGGCGCCCATCAACTGCAAATGAATCTGCTCAAGATGCGTATTCCAGCTTACGCCGAGCATGGGATCTTCGTCCGCCAGCTCAGTCAACGCTTTGAACACCGCATGGACATCGTGTTCGCCCGGAAGCACCGTATAGGTGAGGACCGGCGCAATGACGGGCGCATCGCCCGCGGGCTCCGCACCCAGGGCGTCCCCTGGGCGAACGTGCGCAAGACCCGTCACGGCACAAATACCGCCAGCGGCAACTTCTTGGGCAAGCTCATACTTCTCGCCGTTATAGATGCGTACCTGATCGACCTTCTGCTCCCATGCCTCGGCACCGGAACGTCCGCCAATCACCTGCTTGGCATGCAGCGTGCCGCCCGTCACCTTGACCCAGGTAAGACGCTCACCGCGATCCCCGCGGCTGACACGATAGACGCGCGCGGCAAACTCCGGGAGCCACGCCTGTTCACGCATCAGCGCGCATATGCCATCCAGCAGCTCGTCCACACCTTGGTCCTTAAGCGCCGAGCCGGCAAAGCAGGGAAAGAGCTTGCGCTCGGCAACCATGCGCGACAGCGTCGCGACGGAAAGCTCACCCGTCTCGAGAAACTCCTCGAGCGCCGCCTCGTCCAACGCAGCAGCGTCCTCCTGAACGGCGCCGCCCGCCAGCAGTTCGTTGGCATCCAGGCAGCCTTCGGAAAGACGCTGCCCGAGCTGTGCCAGCAAAACATCGCGGCCGGGATTCTCCAAATCGATTTTGTTGATAAAGATGAACGTCGGGATGTCATAGCGCGCAAGCAGGCGCCACAGGGTTTCGGTATGCCCCTGCACGCCATCGTTGGCACCCACAACCAAAATCGCGTAGTCCAGGGCGCGCAACGTGCGCTCAGCCTCGGCCGAAAAATCGACGTGGCCGGGCGCATCCACGAGCATGACGTGGGTATCACCGTGGTCGAGCACGGCCTGCGACGAGAAAATCGTAATGCCACGCTCGCGCTCGATCTCGTTCGTATCCAAATGCGAATCGCCATCGTCCACGCGGCCGCGCTTGCGAATGCGACCCGCGTTGAACAGCATGGCCTCGGCCAACGTGGTCTTGCCGGCATCGACATGCGCCAAGATTCCAACGACCGCTTGCTTCGACATGGCTCTCCTCTTATTACGAGCCCATCGCACGCGGCAACGGGCGTTCACGCTCCACACTGGATGATACAATTTACGGGCCGGCGGGCGAAGCGGGCCCTATCCCCCGACCGAGCTCATCGCCCCGCGTTGCCGCGCGGCGATTTTCGTAGGTTCGCGCCTTGCGAAAGCCGGCACCTCCCCATTTTGTCTGCCCGGGCTCATCTGGGGCGATAACAACGCGAGCCCCACAACAACGCGTTTTACCAAAAATGGCCCCACTCGGGGCCATTTTCATTTCGGTGAAACGCTGGTATGTGACTCGGCCTTTATGCCTCGCGCAGCCAGTCAAACGCAACACGCGGCGTGCCGTCCGACACATACACGACGCCGGCACGCTCGAACCCCGCCTTAATACTCGCACCCTGCATGGGCAGGTTATCCTGATGCGTGTCGATACGCAGGTGGTTGGCGCGCTCCTTGGCAAAGGCAAACATCGCAGCCGCGATGCCGTGCGCGGTGCCATCGGACGCCACACGGTGCAGCACGGCGTACGGAGTGTCGCTGCGCCATTGACCGTCCTCAATGACGTCATAGCACTCGTCCGGACCCGGTAAAAAGGCAAACGTCGCCACCACGCGACCGTCGACTTCGCACACATAACTGCCACCAGCGGCAATATCGGCAGCCAGTTGCTCGGCCGAAGGCGTGCCCTCGGGCCACTGCGTGGCGTTGCCATGCGCGCGCATAAAGGCGCGGGCCACGTCATAGATAGCCATGACGGCGGGAGTGTCGGTATCGAGGGTTTTTCTGATCATCACGCGGCGACCTCACGTTTATTGGTATCACTTTGATTGAGCAATGATACCAACGTTTTGAGAAGGGCGCGAAGCAGATGGGAAGCAAAAAGCGAGCCGCCTGGTCAAAGGCCAAAAGCGAGTTTTTAGGCGCTGCCACCGGCGGCGATATGAGCGACCTGTTTGCACGCGAGGACGAGCGCCGCGACGCCCTGGACGCCGAGCGCGATGAAGCCTGGCGCTACAAGTCGTGCGAGCGCAAAAACCGTTACGACACGCGTGCCGAGGCCGAGGCAGTTATGGCCGGCTGCGAAAACCGCGGACGCCGCGGGCTGGCCTGCTACAAATGCGAATACTGCGGCGGATGGCACCTGACGTCGCACCCTTGGAAATAGGCGCCGCTTCGGCACGGCACTGACGGAGCGCCAGCTATCGCGCGCAAGCTACGGGCGCGGCGGCACCAAAACATCGTAACGAACGGCCTTGCCCGCAAGTTGATAGCTCGGCTTAACGCCGGCAAGCAGCGGGCCCTTCACCGGCCGCTTGATAACGACCTTGCGCGGGCGCGCCGCAAGCGCAACTTCGACCAGCGTCTCCTCATCGGCACACGGCTGTTCCAAATGGTGCAAGAGTTGGAACTTCTTTTTCACCGCCGCGCTCTTGGTGCGCTCGGGAAACATGGGGTCCAGATACACCACGTCGGGAGCGGCAAGCTCGCCCTGCCCGATCAGCTCAGCTGTATGGCGAAGGCCAGCAATGCTGTCCTCGCCCGCATGTAAGCGCATACGCGACACGGCAACCGCAAGCGCCGGATCATCTGCCGCGCGATCCAAGGCATCCCCGAGGAGCGCCGCAATCACGCAATCCTGTTCATACAAATCGACGGTAAAGCCCGCGGCCGCCAGCAGCAGCGAATCCTCGCCAAAGCCTGCCGTAGCGTCAATCGCCCATGGTCGCTCGATGCCCTTTGTGCGCGCAGCCTTCACCAACAGCTCTTGCTGCAGACGGCCCTGCTTGAGTCGCGGCAGCATGCGGCCAAAATCGGCACGCAGCTCCATCGTGCCGTCGGTGAGCGTGAGGCCCTCGGACTTCCCGGTCAGCTCAAGCCCCGCGGCCCGAGCAACAGAAAAGGGATCGACGACACCCATGGGTACTCCTTAACAAGCAAAACGAATACGTGAGCGCCGTTCATGCCAGCACCCAACCGTCCGCTATTGTCCCACATGCGACATGGCCCACAGCATCCCAATGCAAAGCACCGCCATCAATCCCGTGCACACGGCAGCGATCACAGAATCACCCATGCGCCTTCCCAACGACCGCGGCTCACGCACTTGCCCTGCTCCGTACATCATGACTCCTCCTTGAGACCAGCTCTTACCATGGACCCATCATCGCAGCGCCGCGCATACGCTGCCATCGATTTGGCTTACGTCCAGCTTTCCTTTTTGAAAGGTTGGGGTGGGCTGCGCGGGCTCAATGCGCTTTCAGGCGCATGCATCGCCGCGTTGAACTACAATGTGCTTCACCATATGTGCAGCACATGGGGTACGTCAGATTGACGTACTCGTATCGAAAGGACCAGCCATGAGTTCCGCTCGCAAGACTCTCAAAATCCTTGCCCTCGTCTACTTTGTTTTGGGCATCGCCAACCTCGTCATCGCCGGCGTCGGCATCGCGACCGGCAACCTCGATTCCACGTACGGGTCGAACGCCATGCTCGCCGCGGTCGTGCTGGTCGCCAAGGGCCTCATCGATCTCGCCGCGGGCGTTGCGGGCATCAAGGGCGCCAACAAGCCTTCGCAGGTGGATGGTGCGTTTAAGCTCGGCATCGTTGCCGCAATCGCCACGATTGCGCAGGCCGCGCTCACGCTTCCCGCGCTCGGCGGCAGCGCCGTCAATATCGTCGCCTTTGTCATCGTGGTGTACGACCTGTTCTTTGTACAGCAGGCACACGCCGTTAAGGCCGAGAACAGGGACCGCCTGTAAGCGCCCGCTTCTCATAACCTCTGCAGCCAAGCAACTAAAAAGGGCCGATCGCACATCTCCGCGGTCGGCCCTTTACGTTTGCCCAGACAAAACCTGCCACAATAAATCTGCCCCTTTTTGGCAGGTTGTTAGCTGTGGCGGTACTCGGCGATGATAAAGTCGATATCGGTCTGGAGCGTGTCCAAGTTTGCCAGGCGCTCTTTGTCGGCAGGGCGCGTGCGATAGTAGTACGGCGTCATCTGGAACACCGCCTCGATGTCGGCCTGGGTCTGGAGCGTAATATTCGCAGATACCCGCTGCGTTCCGACCAACTCGAGCTCGGTAGTCTTCGGCAGCTTCTCGTCGTTAAGGTACGGCGTATCGTAGAGCACTTCCTTAAGCCCAAACAGATGACGGGCACCCGGCACCACGGTGTAGAGCGAGCCCTCCGGCGCCAGCACGCGGGCAAACTCGCGCTCGTTAAAGGGAGCGAAGAGCTCGGTCACCATATCGAAGGCGCCATCGGCCACAGGGATGTCCTTCATGTTGGCTACGAAATAGGTCGCATCGCCGCGCTTGGCGGCCAGGCGCACCATCTCTTTGCCCAGGTCAAAGCCGTAAGCATCCACGCCCGGCACCGCACCCATGGCGCTGGTGTAATAGCCCTCGCCACAGCAAATATCGAGCAACGTCATGGGGCAGTTCGTAGACGCGGCACGTCCAGACACCCGCTCGCGCACCAGCTCGACCATCGCATCGCGCAACGGCGCATAGTAACCGCGGTTCAGAAAGTCGCGACGGCTGCGTGCCTGCGACTTGGGATCGCCCATGGAGTCGCCGCTCTTGGACGAGCGCAGGAGATATAAATAGCCCTCGCGCGCACGGTCAAACCGGTGCCCACCCGCGCATGCAGCACCGCGTTCGTCATCCACCAGCGGCTCATGGCAAACGGGACACAACAACATGGCAACTCCTTAGCGCGAACAACACAACGCCCACCATTGTCGCACGCCTTCCCCGCCTAGTCATTGGGGACGTTCTTGAATGAGTAATCGTTTAAGAACGTCCCCAATGACTAGGCGATTAGGAGTATCATCATCTGCGCAAATAAGCACGAAAGAGCATATTAGAGATTGAGAGCGTATGGCTGACACCGTATCTAAGCACATTGACATGACCACCGGCTCGCTGTGGCGCAATATTCCCCTGTTCGCCTTCCCCGTGGCCGCCACGAGCATCTTGGAGCAGCTGTCGAACCTCATCGCCACGGTCATCATCGGTAATTTCTCGGGCGACCAGGGAACCCTCGCCATGGCGGCGGTCGGCTCCAATGTTCCGCTTACCAGTCTTATGCTCAACCTGTTTATTGGCATGTCGCTTGGCTCCAACGTGGTCATCGCCAACGCTATCGGCCGCAACGATCAGAACATGGTCAAACGCGCCGTCCATACCTCGATTTTAATGGCGCTCGTGGGCTTTGTCGTCATCGCGCTGGGCGAAATCTTTGCCGAGCCCATGCTCGCCGCGCTCAACGTTCCCGCCGAAACCATGCCGCTCGCTTCGCTCTACCTGCGCATCTTTTTGCTCAGCATGCCCTCGATTCTGCTCTACAACTTTGAGGCCGCGATCTTCCGCTCCGTCGGCATCACCCGCATGCCGCTGCAGGCGCTTGCTGTGTCCACCGTCCTCAATATTGGCCTGGACCTCATCTTTGTCCCCGTACTCCACTGGGGCGTCGCAGGCGTCGCCATCGCCACCGCCATCGCCTACACCGTCAGCGCCGCTACACTCTTTATCCGCCTGCTCAAGACCGACTCCGTCGTCCGCGTCACCCCACGCGACCTGGCTATCGACTCCGTCGCCCTCAAGCGCATCGTCAAGATCGGCCTGCCCGCCGGCATCCAAAGCGCCGTCTTTGCTGTCGCCAACATTATCATCCAGTCTGCCATCAACAGCCTGGGCACCGAGGTCATGGCGGCATCGAGCGCCGCCATGAGCCTGGAGTACGTGTGTTACAACCTGCTCAACAGCTTTAGCCAGGCTTGCACCACCTTTGTGGGACAAAACCACGGTGCCCGCAAGATCGACCGCTGCACCAAAACGCTCAAGGTCTGCCTGGTCGAAGGCGGTATCGTTGCACTCACCACGATTATCGTTATTGTCGGCCTGGGGCGCGAGATCCTATCGCTGTTCAACAGCGATCCCAACATCGTCTCGATTGGCTATATCCGCGTGTGCTCGATCTTCCCGGCGTACGCCTTTAGTATGTTCTACGAAAACATGTCCGGCTACCTGCGCGGATTTGGCATCTCACTCATGCCCGCCCTCATCACCATGATCTGCGTCTGCGGCATCCGCTTCTACTGGGTGTTCTGCGTGTTCCCGCACTTCCGCACCTTTGCGAACATCATGATGGTCTACCCCATCAGCCTGGGAACCACAGCGTTCTTTATGGTCGTGGCGGTACTACTCTGCCACCCGGCACGCACCTATCGCGCCGCCCAAGCCAAAGCGACAGCCCGCTAAACGCCGCACTCAACACCACGCCAGTCATTAATTGACAATATGCGAGCTCATATAGTCGATAAAGCGCCTCGTGGCGATGGGCATGGTGTCCCAGCTGCGCCAGGCGGCCACCACGTCGCGCGAGGGGGCATGCACGATAGGCCGCACACGGATATCGGCTTGCACGCCCTCAACGGTACGGCGATAAAGCATACTCACGCCCAGGCCTTCCTCCACCATCGCCATGATGGTGTAGTCGTCGGTCACCTCACTCGTCACGTGCGGCGACAGCCCATGCGCCGCGAATGCATCGAGCACCAAACTCTGCTCGCCCTCATCCAGCAGCACAAACGGCTCGGACGCCAGGTCGGCGAGCGTCACCTTTTCCTTTGCCGTCAGCGGATGCGCGGCCGGCAACAGCGCCACCAACTCATCGTGATAGACCACGCGCTTCTCGAGCCCAGCGGTAAATCCGCGCGCCGTAAAACAAAAATCAACCACGCCATCGTGCACCCATTGAGCGTTGCGTGTGTAATCGCCCTGCTTAAGGGTAAAGTGTACCCCCGGGTGCAGGGCCCCAAAGTCGCGGATCACGCGCGGCAACACGGTTCGACTCACGTTGGTAAACGTCGCAATACGAATATCAGTCGAGGAAAGTCCCAGCAGCTCCTGGCGCTTGCCCTCGAGCTCGGCCTCGGCGGTCACGATCTGACGCAGGTACGGCAGATACTGTTTGCCGTCGCGCGTAAGCGAAACGCCCTGCTTGCCGCGCTCGATGAGCGTGGTGCCTAACTCGCGCTCGAGCGCCTTGACGGCCTGGCTCACCGCACTTTGCGTATAGCCCAGCTCATCGGCCGCACGTTTCAGACTGCCGCAATCGACCACCATACAAACAATCTGATACCGCGATGCCATTGTGCCTCCCCATCAATGCAGACGTAAAACGTTTTGCCAGGGCTTTTTCTGCCAACATTAGCATTTCTTAATCATACTGAAGATACATTCGCTTTACTACATCAACATCTGGGAGCAGAATCCTTTTTACGAAACCGTTCTGTAACAAAAGGAGCCCCATGGATCGCAAAAAAGCAATCGCGCTCTCATTTTCCGTTCCCGTCGCATGGGGCTTTTCGTACCCCCTTATGAAGATCGGCATGGACAGCATGAACGCCACGAGCATCGTCGCGCTACGCTGCATCATCGCCTTTGTGGTCTGCCTGCTGCTCTTCCACAAGCACGCGTTGCGCATCAACCGCGACCTTATGGTCCGTGCCGCCATCATCGGTGCCATCATGGCAACCGAGCTCACCTGCATGTGCCTGGGCTCCAGCCTCACCTCCGCCTCCACCGCCGGCTTTTTGCAGAGCCTGACGGTCGTAATCGTGCCGTTTGCCAACGCCGCCCTGCTGCGTCGCGCCCCCGAGCGCAAAGTGCTCGTCGGCACCGCCATCGTCACCTGCGGTATGTTGCTGCTCTCGGGCGCAGACTTTACCAGCCTGAACCCGGGCGCGCTCATCATGCTGCTCTCGGCCTTTATCTATGCCAGCCACATTATCGTGGCCAAGCGCTTTGTCGAAGAAGTCGATCCGCTTGCTCTGGGCGTTTGGCAGCTGGGCTTCGGCGGCTTGTTCTCGGGCATCGCCGCATGCGTCTTTGGCGGTTTCACGCTTCCCAGTACGCCCAGCGAGATCGTCGTTGTCGTTGCCCTCGCGCTCATCTGCTCTGCCTATGGCTTTATCACCCAAACGCTCGTGCAGCCCCACGTGCCCGCCGAGACCACCGGCTTCGCCTTCTCGCTCGAGCCGGTCTGCTCCGCTGTCTTTTCGTTCTTCCTGGTCGGCGAGGTCCTGAGCCCCATCGCCTTCTTTGGCGCCGCCCTCATCCTAACCGGCGTCATGGTGGCAACCGTCGAGCTTCCGCGCCTCCGCGCACATGAACAGGCTCGCATGGCAGGAGCGCCCGAGCACGTCTCGTAGACCTCACTCTTCATACAGCCGCGGCATAAAGGTCTCCTGACGCCTTTACAATAGATGCCAACAGAGCATCTGCCATAAAGGAGCCCCATGGACACCGTAACCCGCGACCTCAACATAGCAACTTGGTTGGGCAATGCGCCGCAGCCGGTACGTGACACTACGAATCAGCTGCTCGAGCGTATCGCCCTTTTGCGTGCCGAGCAGACCATTTACCCGGCACAAGACGACATCCTCAATGCCCTCGCCTACACGCCAGCCGACCAGGTCAAGGTTGTCATCTTGGGTCAAGACCCTTATCACGGACCCAACCAGGCCATGGGGCTGTCGTTCTCGGTTCCCGCGACGCAAACCAAGTTGCCGCCGAGCCTGCGCAACATCTATAAGGAACTCAAAGCCGATCTGGGCTGCCCTATTCCCGCCACGGGAGACCTAACTCCATGGGCACAGCAGGGCGTCCTGCTCCTCAACACTACGCTCACCGTGCGCGAGCACGCCGCGAACTCGCACGCCAAACTGGGCTGGAGCACGCTCACCGACTATGTTATCGAACGCTGCTGCCAGCTGCCCCAACCGGTAGTCTTTTTGGCATGGGGCCGCTTTGCCCAGCAGATGGTCGAGGGCAAGCTCGACGCGATCGGCGCGGACAAGGCAACCGGCAAGTTCTGCCTGGCCTCTACGCACCCCTCGCCGCTTTCGGCCAATCGTGCCACGGCAGAACTCCCCGCCTTTATGGGGTCGCGTCCCTTCTCGGCAGCCAATCGGCTACTCGAACAGCACGGCTCGACCCCCGTCAACTGGACTTGCCTCGGCTAAAAATCGATACATCAAAAACGCGCCCGACAGCTTTCCATCGGGCGCGTTTCCTATTCGGGCCAAATAAATTGTGTGCGGCCGGCCTCGCCGCCATCGATCAACAGACTCTGCCCGGTCATAAACCGGTTAGTCACGCCCACAAAGTAGATCCACTCGGCGATCTCTTGGGCGGTGGCCCAGCGTTTAAGCGGCGTGAGCTCCATAATCTGGTTCCACAGACACTTGTCTTCCATCACGCAACGGTTGAGCGGCGTGATAACGCCGCCCGGGTCCACACTGTTGGCGATGGCCTGCGGTGCCAGGCGGTTTGCAAGGTTCTTGGTGTAGGCGATAACGCCGCCCTTGCTGGCGGCATAGGCGGGAAACTCCGACCCCGTATGCCCACTCGCCGACCCCACATTGACCACGGATTTGATAGCGGGCGCCGGCTTGGCGGCAAGCCCCTCCCCCACAAAGGCGTAGCGCTCGGTCACGTTGATGGTGCCACACAGGTTGGCGGCGATGTCGTCGGCCGAATCCTGCGTACCGGCGACGTTCACGATCACCTGAGGCTCAAGGTCGCTTGGAAACGAGTCCGGCTCGCGGACATCAACGATCAGATGGCGGTAGCGCTCGTGTTCGACCGCCGGCGACAGCAGATCAAAGCCCACGACCTCGTGGCCCTCATCCAAAAAGCGCTGCACACACGCGGCTCCGATACCGCCCGAAGCGCCCGTGATCAAAACCCGCATACTTGCTCCTTAGGCGGTTGCGTGGCGCTCGAGGTACTCGGAGCCCACATTCTCACGCTCCCAGCCGCGCACGACCTTGTAGCCCACGGGGCTCAGGAAGACCTCGCACAGCAGCTCGGCGACAGCGCCGGTCAGCGAGCACATGAGGACCTGCACCCAGGTCCAACCAAAGAACGTGTGGCTCACCACGATGGCAAAGACCAGGTTGTCGATAAACTGGCCAACACCCGTGGACACATAGGAGCGGAAGGCGAAGCTCGCAAAGTTATTCTTTTTGAGCATACGGCCGAGCGACTGGTTGAGCGTGGAGTTAACCACGGCAGAAACGAGCATGGCAAGCGAAGAGCCCAGCACCACGTACCAGGTGCCGCCGATGGTGGCGTTAAGGGCGGTGTTGACCTCGATCATGCCCGTGTCGTAGTAGGCGCCCCACATGCCGGGCGTGAGCGAACATGCCCAAAAGCAGAGACTTACGGCCAGGTTGACCAGCAGCGCAAGGATAGAGATTTTGATGGATGCCTTGGCGCCAAAGCGCTTGCAGATCATATCCTGACACAAAAACGAGACCCAGCTCACCACAAAGCCGCAGTCGAGCGCCAGATACGGCAGGCTGATAAGCTCTTTGTTGGCCAGCAGGTTCATCATGATGACGCTCACGAAAAACAGCGAAACCGTTGCCGCGGGAATGCTCCGCAACAGGACCTTGTAGTCCTCCATGACCTTCTTGATCATTATGTACTCCTTTGGTTTTAGGTTTAACGAGCAGGATATCGGACCCGAACTGCTCGGACGCCTCGGTCTTGAGACGACGGTGGGTATGATAGCCGCTCGCGCGGCATCAGGCAAGCGAACGGCGCGGCAGCCCCGCAGGACCACCGCGCCGATGCGTTAAAAGGCCACGTTGCCAAACTCCGACAGGATAAGGTCGGGGTTGTGGTCAGTTGCCCAATCCACGTTCCACGGGCTCGTGAACAGCAGCAGCTTACCGCCGCGCATGTCCTCGACACGCAGCGTGTCGCGCGTGAGCGAAAGGCCCGGGATATCGATAGTGTCGGGGTCGTTCTGGATCCAGCGGATGTCCGTATAGGGCAGCGGCTGGCGACGAACCTCAACACGGTACTCGGCCTTGAGGCGGCGCTCAAGTACCTCAAACTGCAGCACGCCGACCACGCCCACGATAACGCTCTCCATGCCGGCGCCCAGCTCGCGGAAGATCTGGATGGCACCCTCCTGGGCAAGCTCCTCCATACCCTTGACGAACTGCTTGCGCTTGAGCGTATCGACCTGCGTAATGCGAGCGAACATCTCGGGGGCAAACGTCGGGATCTGCGGATACTGCACGTGGCGCTTGCCGGAGCACACGGTGTCGCCGATGCTAAAGATACCCGGGTCGAACAGGCCCACGATATCGCCCGCGTACGCCTCGTCCACGATAGCGCGGTCATCGGCCATCATCGACGTGCCCGTAGCAAGCTTAAGTTTGCGGTTACCCTGCACGTGGAAGGCGTCCATACCGCGCTCGAACTTGCCCGAGCAAATGCGCACAAAGGCGATGCGGTCACGGTGGTTCTTGTCCATGTTGGCCTGGATCTTAAACACAAAGCCGCTAAAGTCGTCGCGGCAGGGATCGACCGGCTCGCTGGTGAGCGTATCGGTATAGGCGCGCGGCGTCGGGGCCAGACGCAGGAACTCCTTGAGGAAGGGCTCCACGCCAAAGTTGGTGAGCGCCGAGCCAAAGAACGCCGGGCTCAGTTTGCCGCAGGCCACAGCATCCAAGTCGAGCTCGTCGCCGGCACCATCGAGCAGCTCGATATCGTCCATCAGGTTCTTATGGTTCTCCTCGCCGATGAGCTCATCCATGGAAGGATCACCCAGCTCGGCCTCGACCTCGGCGACCTTCTTGGTGGCGTTAGCGTGGCCGTCGCCCTCAAAGGCAATGACGCGACGGGTCTGACGATCGAACACGCCGCGGAAGTTGCGGCCGCTGCCGATCGGCCAGTTCATGGGATACGTATTGATGCCCAGGACGTTCTCGATCTCTTCCATGAGCTCAAACGGATCGCGAGCCTCGTGGTCGAGCTTGTTCACAAAGGTGAAGATGGGAATGTGGCGCAGCGTACAGACCTTAAAGAGCTTTTTGGTCTGGGCCTCGACGCCCTTGGCGCCGTCGATGACCATGACAGCGGCGTCGGCGGCCATAAGGGTACGGTAGGTATCCTCCGAGAAGTCCTGGTGGCCGGGGGTATCGAGGATGTTGACGCAGGCGCCGTTGTAGGTGAACTGCAGTACCGAGGAGGTAACGGAGATGCCGCGCTCCTTCTCGATGTCCATCCAGTCCGAAACGGCATGCTTGGCCGAGCTCTTGCCCTTGACCGAGCCGGCGGTCTGAATGCTGCCGGTATAGAGCAGCAGCTTCTCGGTAAGCGTGGTCTTACCGGCGTCCGGGTGGCTGATGATCGCGAATGTGCGGCGCGACGAGATTTCATCCGACAGGCTTGCCATGCGGATCCTTTCTTGCATTGAGTGCATTACGTCGTTGTAACCGCACTATTGTAGCCGCGAAATCTCGCTCTAGGGCGCCTATCAGGACAAATACATCAGCTGTGGCCTGGGTAACCGGCCCAATCCGTATTTGCCTCTTGCATAACTGTGCATAGTGTATATATACTGTGCTTACCGGTTATATACACGTGTAGCCCAACAGCTAAGGAGCCGCTGTGGACATCATCCTATCCAATTCGAGCGACAAGCCCATTTACGAGCAAATAGCCTCGCAAGTCAAAGCTCAGATCTTATCGGGCACGCTCGCTGCGGGAGCCAAACTCCCCAGTATCCGTGCACTCGCGAGCGATCTTGGCGTGAGCGTCATCACCACCAAGCGCGCCTACGCCGACCTGGAGCAACTCGGGTTTATCTGCACCGTGCAGGGCAAGGGCTGTTTTGTCGCCGAGGGCAACCAGGAGCTCTTGCGCGAAAACCAGCTCTGCCATATCGAAGAGCTACTTGCGAAAGCGGCGAGCCAAGCCGAAGCCCTGGGCGTCACGCGCGACAAACTGCACGAGATGCTCGACCTGGTAGCCCCCGAAACCATGCAGTAGCCATCTGCAAGAAAGGCTATACCATGCAAAACTTACTAGAGCTCAAAGGCGCATCGCGCCGCGTGAGCGACCGTTTTTCGTTGCGAGACGTCACGCTTGCCGTGGAGCCCGGCCAGATCGTTGGCTTTGTGGGCGCAAATGGCGCCGGCAAGACGACGACCATTCGCGCCGCGCTTGGGCTTATCAAACTCGATGCCGGCGAGGTGCACCTGTTTGGGCAGCGCTGTGGCGCCAACGCGCCCGATGAAGCGCGGCGCTGCCTGCGTTCCCACATCGGTCTTGTCCTGGACACGTGCCCCTTCCCCTCCACGCTCAAGGTGGGCCAGATCGAGTCGCTCGTAGGCCCGGCGTACCCCACGTGGGACCGCGAAACGTTCGCCCGATTCATCAACCGATTTGGCCTCGATCCCAAGACAAAGGTCAAGGACCTCTCCCGCGGCATGGGCATGAAACTGCAGCTTGCCTGCGCACTCAGCCACAAGGCCAAGCTGCTCGTTTTGGACGAAGCCACCGCGGGCCTCGATCCCATGGCACGCGAGGAGCTGCTTGATGAGCTGCTCGCCTTTGTTTCCGACGGCCTGCACAGCGTGCTGCTCTCGAGCCACATTACGTCCGACCTCGATCGCGCTGCCGACCGCGTCATCTGCATCGATAACGGCTCGATTGTGTTTGACCTGCCGCGCGAGGACATTACCGACCGAGCCGGCATCGCCCACTGCACCCAAGCGCAGGCCGCCGAGCTTATGGCTTGCGTCGAAGGTGCCCATGCCACCCGCCACGCCTACAGCGTGGACGTGCTCGTGCCCAACCGTCGCGAAACGCTCGAGGCCTTTCCCGAGATTCCCTGCGATCGGGCAACCATTGACGACTATCTTCGCCTCACGCTGAAAGGGGCTTCGAAATGAAACGCGCCTTTATGTCCGAGCTCGCCATCGCTCGCACGCTCATCCCGAGCATTGCGGGCGTCGGCCTGTTCATCTTCGTCGTGCTAACCCTTGCCAACGCATCGGACGGCGATTCCGGTATGAGCGCCGGCGCCTGCGCGGTCAGCGCCATGTCGCCCATCATAATCATGAACTCACTGGCTGGCTACGATAACCAAAACGGCTGGGAGCGCTATCGGGCAACGCTGCCGTTCTCGCGCAAAGACATCATCTGCGCACGCTACCTATGCATTATTGCTTTCTCGGCCGTCATGGCATGCGCCGCCGCGCTTCTGGGCATCGTCTCTATCCCGCTCTTCAACAGCGCGGGTATCCCCTCGACAGGACAGACCGTCTTTGAGATCGCAATCGCCTCGGCAGCATCGATGCTCATCTCCCTCATGATGGTGTTTTTGGCGCAGCCGCTGTTCTTTCGATTTGGACACATGGAGGCGCTGCGCTTTTCCGTCGGCCTGTTTGCCCTGATGGGCTGCGGTACCATGGCAATGCTGAGCTCTTCCAACCCCATTAGCAACTGGCTCATGTCGATTGCCGGAGCGAATCCCGATCCTGCCGTCCTTGGCGGTCTGTGCGCAGGAATTGCCGTACTGGCCCTCGCGCTATGTGCAATCAGCTGCGCCGTCAGCACCAAGCTTTATCGAGTACGCGATCTGTAAGCACGCGGAACTTGACCCATGCGGGCCACAATCGGTCGCAATCGCCCATCCATAAATCCATGACAAATGGCATGTCCCCGGCGCGCGCCACCATGCTACTTGCGCAGCGGCTTGGGCAGTGGAATACCGGCGGCGATGACGGCCGCGATGATCATGCAGACGATACCCTTAAGTGGGAAGCACATGAGCAGCAGGCCCACGACCATGACAGGCTGGCGCATGACCGCACCCATCGTCGATGCCGTGCAGACGGCGACGCAAAAGACCGGATCTGCGCCGGTGAGGATAGCAAAGCCGTAGCCCAGGCTTACGCCCGAGAAGATTACGGGGAAGAAGTGGCCGCCGCGCCAGCCCATGTTGATAAGGGCGGGGGTCAGCATGGCCTTAACAAGACCGGTCGCGATAAGCACGCCGGCGGGAATGGTCAGATAGGTTTCCATGAGCACGTCGGCCTGCGTCTCGCCGGCAAACATGGTGAAGGGCAGAGCCGTACCGCAGGCGGCAAGTACCAGACCGGCCAGCATGGCCTTGGCGACGGGACGCTCCCCCATCGCGTGCGCCAGGACCTCGCTCGCATGCTCAGAGACAAAGTACAGCCATCCGCAAACGGTACCAGCGAGCGCCAGGGGAATGAGCCAAGCGGCCTCGAGGTTGCCCACCACGGCAGCCTCGAACCTCGGCATACCCATGCCGCCGCCCATGAGCTGGCCGAGCAGCAGGTAGGTGCCCAGACCGCCGGCAATCGCGATGCCGTAAACCACGGTCTTTTGCGCCTTGGGCAGCTTGATGGTGATCTCGCCGGACGCGGACTCATCGTGGGCGCCTTCGCCCTGGCCGTCAGCACTTCCGGCAAGCGGCGCCACAAAGCCAAACACGGGCGCGGTAAAGAGCGCCGTCAGGGCAGCCTGGGTACCCAGCAGCGTGAGCTCCCTAAACTCGGCTCCAAAGCGACGCATGCGATCGCCGACCCAGCTGCACAGTCCCGCAATGACGCCGGTCAGACCGGCTTCCGGTCCAATACTTCCGCCAAACAGCAGCGGTAGCAGCGCGGCAAGCGACAGCTTGCCCAGATTGTCGTAGGGGTAGCACCCATCCTGTTTGACCTTGGCCATCACCTGGTTGAGGTCATCGGTCTTGGCGCCCGTCACCTTTTCATACAGACCGATCAGCAGGCCGCCCAGCAGGCAGACAAAAAACGGGTACGGCAGAAAGCCAAACGGGCCGCTGGCAAGCTCGGGCGAAGCGACGCCCAGCGCGTGCGGAATCTCGGTCCATAGATAGTCGATACCGTGCTCCATCGCAAAGAAGAACAGCCAGGCCGCGGCACCTGCGAACGCACCGGTCACGGCAACGCTAACTAAAAACAGCGCGCGGTTTGTGGGTTTGGCAAGGTTATCCATCGGGTCCTCCCGCGGTCAAAGTCGACATAGATGCGTTTTATTGTAGAGCGAGCGTTGCCCGAACGAGCCAACCATCTGCGCCGCAAACGGCACCATTGAGAGTCATAGTGGGGCAGGCTCAAGACTTATCCGTTGATAATCGAGGCAATCTCGCGCAAATCGTCGGCAAAGTAGATGCCGTGCTGGCGCCTCGGGCTCGAAAGCCCCTTATCAATCATGTGCCCGAGCAGCGCCTTGAGGTCGTTGTAGTAACCGTCCAGGTTATACAGGATGCACGGAGCACTCAGGTGCCCCAACGACACCGCGGACATGACCTCGGCAATCTCCTCGAGCGTGCCCGTCCCACCGGGAAAGGCGACGAACGCATCGCCGAGCTCAATCATCTTGGCCTTGCGCTCCGCCATATCACTCGTCACGATGAGGTCGTCGATACCGTCATGTTGAAACTCGGCCTCGATAAAAAAGCTCGGCTCAACACCCGTCACGTGTCCACCCGCCTCGAGTACGCTATCGGCGAGTGCACCCATCAGGCCTGACTTGGACCCGCCGTATACCAGCGCGTGTCCGTTGGCGCCAATCCAGTTGCCCAGCTCCTGCACCGCGGGCAGAAACGCCGGGTCATTACCGACGCTGGCACCCAGATACACGGTGATATTCATATTCAGTCCCCCTCATCGTGACGCACGGCGCCCGTTCTAGCGCTGGCGTCGACGATACTCGCGCACGCGACGCGAAAGATCGGCGAGCTCGTCGCGATCGAGCTCTTCCAAATGCTCCAGATCATCCATAAAGCGCGCCATAGTGTCCTTTTGACGCATCTTGATGAGCGTATTGCAGTAGTTCACCGCCACGCCCGTGAGCATGGCGATGTAGAAAATGCTGATAACACTCAAGACGACGGTAATAGCGCGGGCAACCGGCGTTTCGGCCGGGATATCGCCAAAGCCGATCGTCGAGACCGTCTCAAAGCTAAACCACAGGCCATCGCCAAACGTAAGGGTCGTGGGCTCGGACAGCCAGACGGCCGTCGAGCACAGCAGGTAAAAGATAAGAAACAGGCCCGTGATGCGTGCAAAGCCAGCCTGGCGCAACACGTCGGCAAGCGTCCTTAACCTGTTCATCGCGACCCCTTTTCCAGACACCCAATCACGTTCGCTCGGTATTGTCCCACAACCGGCAGTTAGGGACGTCTGTGCCGGCAGAAAGGGACTGTCCCCAACTGCCGGGCGGGAGCGTTTAGCGGTACAGCTGCCGACTGGGCAGGCTGAGCTGGTATCCTTATGCGGTATTGTCTCGATTCGTTAGGATTGCACGTGAGAGCTACCGTCGCCCTTCGTTCAGTTATATATCGCGCTCTGGCCATTGTGCTTGCCGCACTTACCGTGCTGAATTCCATCGCGCCTGCCCAGGCCTATGCCGCCAACACCGACCAACAGGTCAAGACGGTCCGCGTTGGCTGGCTCGTCAACAACAAAGGCTTCCAGGAGGGCACGCCGGGCGAGCGCCTTTCGGGCTGGGGTTATGACTACCTGCAGACGCTGTCATACTACACGCCGGGCTGGCAGTACGAATACGTCTCCGGCACCTTCACCGAGCTTATGGACATGCTCGAGGCGGGCGACATCGACCTCATGCCCAACATCTCCTACTCCGAGGAACGCGCCCAAAAGTTGCTCTTTTCCTCGAACCCCGAGGACACCGAGCGCTACTACATCTACGCCAAGCCCAATCGCGACGACCTGGCCAAGGGTGACCCCCAAGCGCTCCAAGGCCTTACCATCGGCTACAACCCCGGCGCTATGCAAACCTTCGTTGGCCAGCAGTGGCTCGCCAACGAAGGCATCACCTGTACCTATAAAGAAATCAGCACCGGCGGCGCCCTCTTTGAGGCGCTTGCAGACGGCGAGGTCGACGCCGTCATTATGAACGACACTATCTCGTCGCCCGACGCGTCGCCCATGTTCTACGTTGGCTCAAGTGACTACTATTTTGCCGTTCCCAAAAGCCGCCCCGATCTGATGAACGACATCAATGCCGCCATGACGGCAATCGCCCGCGTCAACCCACGCTATAACGACGAAGTCAAATCTAGCTACTCGACCCAAAACAGCGGCTCATCATCGCTCACCGGCCCCGAGCGCTCCTGGCTCAAAGCAAACGACAACACCATCACGATCGGCTATCTTAAAAACAAACTCCCCTACTGCACGCAAAATGACGAAGGCAAAATGGAAGGATCGCTCGCCTCGCTTGCAACGACGTTGCACGACAAGTTTGGCATTACGGTTGCAACAGTAGCGTTCTCGGACAATAAGCAAATGACCAAAGCCCTTTCCAAAGGGACCATCGATGTCGCCCTACCGTTGTTTCGCGACTACTGGCTTGCCGAGCAGGCAGGGGTCATCCTGTCAAACCCGATGGGAACGGTTTCCCTAACCGCCATTCACAGCAGCAGCAACCTGAACAGTGACCTTAAGAACATCGCTTGCACAGCAAACGCGATCGTCAACCGTCTTGAGCTCGAAAACCTATTCCCCGACGCAAAGGTAACCGAATATCCGAATGACAACGAGGCGCTCGAAGCCTTCAATAATGGGAAGGCACGTTGCATCATTGTCCCCAGTACGCGTCTGGAAACCATCCGCGACACCTACGACATCGAGGATTTCAAAACACAGGAGCTCACCGACACGGCACAGCTATCGTGTTTGATTTCGCGCGGCAAGCCCGTGCTGTTGGGAATCATTAATAAGGGCATCGTCAATGCTGGCGAATCGCTCTCTGCAAGCAGTTATTCCCCCACATCGTACTCGGCGCAAGAATCGGATGCGTTCCGACTTCTCTACCGCAACCGCATCGTCATTGTGGCAGTCGTCATCTGCATTTTGCTCACCGGCATCGTCATCCTTGTCTGGTCGCTTCAACGTGCGCAGAAAGAACAGCAGAAAGCCGACGCCGCCAACGCCGCCAAGACGGCATTCCTCACGCGTATGAGCCACGACATCCGCACGCCACTCAACGGCATCCTGGGTCTTATCGAAATTGAGGAATTGAAGGAAGGCGACATGCAAGTCGCCCGCGAAAGCCGCGCCAAGGCGCGTGTTGCCGCCAATCACCTGCTCTCGCTGATCAACGATATCCTCGAGATGGGCAAAATCGAAGACCGCAAGCTAACACTGGAACATGCGCCTTTTAACCTCCAAGAGCTCTGTGACGATACGCTGGTACTGTGCAAGCTCCGCGCATCCGATAACGGCATCACAATGCAGGACGGTAGTCTGCCGTACGCCACGGGGCCATACATGATCGGCAGTCCCACCCATATCCGACAGATCATGATCAACCTGTTAGACAACAGCATTAAGTACAACAAGCACGGCGGCTCCGTCACCTTTAGCTCAAAGACCAAGCCACTCGATGATGGGCGCGCGCTCTTTTGCTTTAGCGTTTCGGATACCGGCATTGGCATGGCTCCCGAGTTTTTAAAGCATATCTATGAGCCGTTTGCCCAAGAAGGTAACGATGCGCGCAGCAAGTTCCAAGGAACCGGCATGGGCATGCCAATCGTCAAGTCACTAATTGAACTGATGGGCGGTACGATTGAGATTTCGAGTGAGGTTGGCGTGGGGAGTACGTTCAACGTCCAGATTCCGCTCGATATCGACAAGAACCCTCAGGCGCGGGCAGATACGGTCGAGAGGGTGCTCGACTGCTCGCTCGCCGACATGAACGTGTTGCTCGCCGAAGACAACGAATTGAATGCCGAGATTGCCCAGACGCTGCTAGAATCCGAGGGCGTCGTGGTCACCCGCGCCGCCAATGGCAACGAAGTCGTCGATCTGTACCTGTCACATCCCGCCGGCAGCTTCGATGCGATTCTGATGGACATCATGATGCCGGGCATGGACGGCTATGAGGCAACCCGCGCGATTCGTCTGAGCGAGAAGGTCGATGCAGCCGATATCCCCATCATCGCGCTCACCGCCAACGCCTTTGCCGAGGACGCCAAGGCGGCACACGATGCCGGCATGAACGCCCATCTGTCCAAACCGCTCGACTTTAACAAGCTCAAAAACATACTCGCCCGCATCAAGAAAAACGGATCCGTTTCGCTATAGTTTGTGCTCAACCACCACGCACGACCAGAAAGGAAGCCAACGATGTTTAGGCCCTTACGTCGAAAGAAACGCGCCATCACTGACGAGGAAGCGCGCGAACTGCTCGCCACCTGCAAGCGCGGCGTCTTTGCCGTCAACGGCGACGATGGCTACCCGTACGCCATTCCCGTCAACTACTTCTTTGACGCCGAGCACGACAAGATTTATTTCCATGGCGCCAAGGCTGGCCACAAGGTCGACGCACTTAAGCGCGATGACAAGGTCTGCTTTACCGTTTACGGCAACGAGTGGTACCAGGACGGTGACTGGGCTCCCTACGTTATGAGTACCGTGGTCTTTGGCCGCTGTCGCCTGGCAAATGACACTCCCGCGTTTATCGAGGATAAAGTCCGCCAGCTCGCGCTTAAGTACTACCCTTCTGCCGAAGAAGTCGAAGAGGAAATCGCCAAGGACATTAAGGGCGTCCAACTCTACGAGATTACGATTGAGCATCTCTGCGGCAAGCAGATTCAAGAAAAATAAACCTCCGCAGCAGGTCTGCGCCCAATGGTTACAGATGCCTTACCACACGGGGCCTTCTAGCCGACTTGGCAGAAGGCTCCGCATGCAGTGCGCGCTTACCGTGCATTAAAAACGTAGCGGTCCAGGCGGTCGCACGCTTCCCTCACGCGCGAAAGCGGCAGCGCCAGATTCACGCGAATGTGGCAGGGCCCGTGGAACGGACGGCCATCCTGGTAGCCAACGCCCACGCGCGCTCCCTCGTCGAGCAGCCACTGAATATCACGGCCATGCTCGCGACACCACTCGGTGCAGTCCAGAAACACCATGTACGTGCCCTGCGGACGCGAATAGGACACGCCCTCAAAATGCTCATCCACGTAATCGCAGAAGTAGTCAATGTTGCCGGCAAGCACCTGGTTGAGCTCGTCCACCCACTCGTAGCCTTGCGGCTGGTAGGCACCGATAAGCGCATGCATGGAGAGGACATTCATCTCGTTGTAGTGGGTCTTGTTGGACACAGCACACATGCGGTCGCGCAGCGTCTCGTTATAGATGATGTGGTGGCTGCCGACCAGACCCGCCAGATTAAACGTCTTGCTCGGCGCATAGAGGGCAACCGTGCGCATGCGAGCATCTTCGCTCACCGACTGCGTCGGGATATGCTTGTGACCCGGCAGGATGATATCGGACCAAATCTCGTCCGAGATCACCACGCAATCGTGCTGGCGATAGATGTCCATGGCGCACTCAATCTCGTCACGCTCCCACACGCGACCGCAGGGATTGTGCGGCGAGCAGAACACCGCGGCATGGATGTGGTTTTGGGCGAGCTTGCGCTCCATGTCCTCAAAGTCCATACGCCACACGCCTTGGTCGTCGAGCTTAAGCGGGCTGTGGACAATGCGATAGCCCGCGGCCTCAATGGACTTGGTAAAGCCGATGTAGGTGGGGCTATGGACCAGCACCGCATCGCCTGGCTGGACATACGCGCGCAGCGTCGACACGACACCGCCCAGCACGCCGTTTTCGTAGCCGATATGCTCAGGTGCCAGGCCCTCGACGCCATTACGGCGGCTCTGCCATTCGATGATGCGGTCGAAGTACTCGGAGCGCGGGTTAAAGTAGCCAAACATGGGGTGCTGGGCACGCTGAATGATGTGCTCCTGGACCGTGGGCACCGTAGCGAAGTTCATGTCGGCCACCCACATGGGAATGCGGTCGAATCCCTCGTCGGGTGCATTCGGAGCCATACCGGGGATCTCACCCCAAGAGTCAACGGCGATGGAGTCCATGCTGTGGCGGTCGATGATTGAAGTGAAGTCGTATTTCATGCTGGACCCCCGTGCAAAGTTGATTGTTTTGGTAGGCGTTATTGTCCACCAGCGTGGGCGGTTTTGGCGCGGGGTTTGGCGCTTAATTTGACGGGTGCGGACGAATGGCTGGTTAGTCTTGCGCGTCGTTGACGGCAACTACGGTTAGCTGGGTTTCATCGACCGCAAACGATATGTCGAGCCCGGCGTAAGCCAAGTGATAAACGCGGTTTGGCTCGTGCTTGCTGCCTGCGCGGCGCGGATCTTGGCAAAGGACCTCGACCAAGCCGGGGAGCTTTGCGGGCGGGACCATATCCTGCAGCGCTTGCGGGAACTCAACATCGAGCTCTTGCCACGGAGCATCCTCAATCCAGCCGCCCGTCGCATCCGGGTGACAGTCGGCAAATGGAATGTAGGGCTTGATATCGTAGATGGGCGTGCCATCGCGCAGGTCGGCCCCCAGCACATGGATGATGGGGCCATCGTCGGTGAGCTCGACACGATCAAGCTTGACGCAGGTGAGCCCGATGGGATTAGGGCGAAACGGACTGCGCGTGGCAAAGACGCCCACATGCTCGGCTCCACCCAGACGCGGCGGGCGCACGGTTTTCGACCACTTGGCATTGGTGCCGGACCTGTCCTGCGCCTTGGCATCGGCGGCTATGTCCTTAGCCGTGCCGCCGGGCGTTCCGTTTTCGAAGCGCCACAGCAGCCACAGGTGAGAGAAGGAGTCCAGACCCTCAACCGCCGCACTGGAGGCAAATTCCGGCTCAAAAACGATGCGTCCCTGCAGATGAGGCGCCAAAAAGCTGTTGCGCGGAATGCCGAACTTCTGCGGCAGGTCGGTATGTATGTGTGCGATAGGTTCCATGCCGGTCATTGTACGGCATGGAGGTGTGGGGCGCAGCGCGCAATTATTCGCCGCGGTCCCCCGTTGTGCAACCAACGGTTGCTTGGAAGGGCACCTGCTGCCGCGCATGCTTAAGCCATCAACCAGCAGAAAGGAGCCGTTATGGCCTTCGCAGAAAAACTCATCGCTGTCCGTCGCGTCCATCACCTTACCCAGGAGCAGCTCGCCGCCAAGCTCTTCGTCACGCGCCAAGCCGTCAGCCGTTGGGAACGCGGCGAGGTCACACCGGGCATCGACATGATGAAGCTCATTGCCGCTGTGACCGGCGAGCCCCTGTCTCACCTGCTCGAAATGCCCGAGCACTATTGCCAGAGCTGCGGCATGATACTCACGCCCGGCGACTGCGGCACCGATGCCACGGGCGCCACGACCAATCATTACTGCAAGTGGTGCTACGACCACGGCAAGTACACCTACGACACCACGATGGAGGCGATGATCGAGGACTGTGCCCCACGGCTGGCGCAAAACACCGGCATGTCGCTCGACGAAGCCGTCTCGCTCATGGGCGCCGTTCTGCCGCAACTGGAGCGCT
Source organism: uncultured Collinsella sp. (assembly GCA_900539035.1). Classification (GTDB taxonomy): domain Bacteria; phylum Actinomycetota; class Coriobacteriia; order Coriobacteriales; family Coriobacteriaceae; genus Collinsella. Next base: position 126,335 of record UQAU01000001.1, read on the forward strand.
GGCGCGCCGTGCAAGAAAACGAGGAGCGCTACGGTGCCGAGGCGCGGGCGCGCTATGGCGATGAGGCTATCGATGCGGCAAACGAGGCGCTGCTGGATATGGATCCTCAGACATGGAACGACATGAAGGAACTTGAACGCGCCATTTTGGGCCAGCTTTCGATTGCCATGGGCGACGGCGATGCGGATGGAAGCGAGGCTCGCAAGCTCGTCGCGATGCACCGTCGTTGGATTGCTCTCAACTGGGGATGCGAGCCCCAAGACGAGGCGTATCTGGGGCTCGCTCACGGTTATCTTGCCGACCAGCGCTTTATTGACTACTACGACAAGCCCTGCGACACCGGAGCCACGGCGTTTCTGGTCCAGGCCATCGAGTCGTCGCTGGCCCGCGCATAGACCGCGGCGGCTTTGGGTATTTCAATCAAAACCTCAACCGATTGGAGACCTATGGCTACTGATCATGAGCTCGTGCTATTCGTTATGACCGGCTGCCCGTATTGCATAAAGGTCAAGCGCTTTTTGGCCGATAACGGCGTGACCATCCCTGAGCGCAACATCTCGACCGACCCCGATGCCGAGCAGACGCTCATCGCCGTCGGCGGAAAACGCCAGGTTCCCTGCCTGTTCATCGACGGCAAGCCGCTCTACGAGTCGAGCGACATCATCGCGTGGGTACAGAAGAACCTGCTCTAGTGTGCCATTGCGGTCGGCCCGCCCCAACGCACAAACCCATACGGCACAAACATGTACGCCAGCATCCAAAGTCGACATTTTTCGACATCTTTGGATGCTGGCGTACAGTTTTTTGCAGGGGTAGTCATTGGGGACGTTCTTAAATGACTGGTTGTTTGAGACGGCCTTTGGATTATGGCTGTTTGAGGCCATCTGACATCTCTGGAAAGGGCTCCTTAGAGGACCGTGTTCAAAAAATGGCAAATATGAGTACTGCTACTTGTTTAGTAATAGCGATTTTAATCATTTCAGGGATCATTCAACGCCCCAAGCGCCCGCAGACGGCGTTATTCCTTCCCATGTGTTCAATAAAAGAGACGCCTAATGGTATTAAATCTCATCAGGGACCTCATTTTTGAACAAAATAAATGCAACCATAATGGCAACAGTACTCATATTTGCCCTTTTTTGCACACAGCCCTCCAGAATAGTCGTTAGGGACGACTCAAAATGGCAATTCCGGCACTTAGACGCTCTCTTCTTGAATGACTAGTTGTTAAAGAACACTCAGCGACTACTCCAATTCGCGACACACTGTGTCGCGAATTGAGCTGTTCTCACCACCGAAGACCGGTGAAAGCTCCTGGCCAGAATCTCGATAGTTTGTTAAAGTGCCCCCTCTGCAGGTTCAATGAGCGCTCATGTTCCAGACTGGAAAGCGAAGAAATATCGAAGCCATCGATGCTCATTTCCTATCGAAAAAACTAGTCAATGCACGCTAATTAGCTTGATAAACTGCTTGTATTTTGTCTACAAAACTGTATACAAAAAGAGATTCCGAGAACCAGCGCTCGACATTATGTCAATCGATAGGAGGCGCTATGGACGCTAAGCAGCTCGAAAAGATGGTGGGGTTTGCCCCCGGAGAGTTGGAGAAAGCCGCGGAGGCATACGAAAAAGATGAGTGGCCGAAGGGTCGCACCATCAAGCTGGGAAGACCGCCGATCTCTGATGAGCCAAGCGTTGTTTTATCGGCACGTGTGGGTGAGTCGGTTCTTGATGCGTTTGACGCAAAAGCAAAGCGCCATGGGCAGACACGCACAGAGCGACTCAGGGAGCTCATCACGATCGATGCAATGATTGCCTAGTTATCCACCGAGCCCAAAGACGTACGCCAGCATCCAAAGTCGACATTTTTCGACATCTTTGGATGCTGGCGTACGGTATTTTGCAACATAGTCATTCGGGACGTTCTTTTAAATGACTAGTCGTTAAAGTGCGTCCCCAACGACTAACTAGCCGTGGAAGCGGGCTATGGGTGCAAGTGGCTGCTCGCGAAAGACGCGCTCGACGGCGGCGCGGTATTCGTCGACCTTTTTGGTCTTACGCACGAGCTTGTGAACGGTAGCGGGGTCGGCGAAGGCGCATTTGGCATAGAACCACCACTCCTTCATGCGAAAGACCGCATTGCCGCCAATCTCTTCTGCATATGCCGCAAACAGCGTGTCGTGGAAACGCTGTAGTTCGGCTGCCGTGGCAGCAGGGCCACCGTTGACCATGCGAGCCAGAGCGGGGTTCGCGAGCAAGCCGCGTCCCAGCATTACATGGCGCGTGCCGGGATAGGCCTCCACCAGCGCGCCCATATCCTCAAGATCAAAAATGTCGCCGTTGTATGCCACCGGAAACGGTGCCCGCTCCAACGTCTTGCCATAAAACTCCTTGCGCGGCGAGCCCGTATAGCGGTCCTTTTGCACGCGCGGGTGCACAATCAGCTCTGCCAGCGGCATGCGGCAATACAGATCGAGCACGCGCTCGTATTCGTCGTCGCCCTCCAGCCCCAGCCTGGTTTTTACCGACACCGGCAACGGCGAACGTTCGCACACATCGCTCAAGAACACCTCGAGCTCGTCTAAGTTGCGCAAAAAGCCCGATCCCTTACCCTTGGCAACAACCGTTCCCGAAGGGCAACCCAAGTTGAGATTAACCTCGCGATAGCCCATGTCGGCGAGCACCTGTGCCGCCCACACAAACTCGTCCGCGTTCTTGGACATCAGTTGAGGCACTACGTTGAGCCCCTGGTTATTGGCAGGATCGATTTCCTTAAACGCCTTGCCGCCAAAGCGGTTTCCCACCCGCGGCGGCGGCAAAAACGGCGTGTAATAACAATCGAGCGCACCGAAGCACTCCGCATGCACGCGACGGAACACATGCCCGGTAATCCCCTCCATAGGGGCAAGCGAAAGAATCATCTACTCTTCTCTCATATCAGCGGATGTGACAAAGGAACCGCCCCCTTGTTACATGCATTATGCCTTGTGCTCCAGATGATTCACAAGGCAGAGGCAGCAGCTTGACGATAATCACCCTTCCATCCGGCGCCTCATACAACGAAGGTGAATGGTTTTCCGCGAAGTGAACGAGTGAAATCGGACCCTCGATGCATCGACACTTTTGGAAGGCCAATTCCTGCGGTTTTATCACTCAAATCCTGCGGTTTTAGCGTCGAAAAACGTGGGTGCTTCAGGGGTCCAAATTAGGTCGTTCACTTCTCGGGAAACCATTCACCTTCGATTTGCTGTTTGTGGGCATCGGCAGCGGCTTCATGCTCCAAAAGACGACGTTCGCGATCAAACGACCACCAACAGCACGCTGTTGACCGCTATATGAACAACAGACGTCCTTCACTCATCTATACTCAAGAGCGTGTGCGCATCGCCCCCGAAAAACGATGAGAGTCGAGGCCCCATGCAGCAACTCACCGAACAAGAAAAGAAACGCATGCAGCGGTACTGCACATACCCCAAGATCGCAGCGACCGCACTCGTCATGTCGTTCGTAGCATGCCTGTTGATGTTGCCGCTCCAAATGATCAACGATATCGCGTTCCACCAAAAGGAATTCCAACCCGCGGGCATATATACCGCCATCGCACTCACCGTAATCGAACTCGCCATCTTTTGCTATTGCGCTCTTGCGCCGCGCTTTGGAATGCAGGGCAAACAGTGGAAGGAGCTGCAGAGCAGGCTCGCGGTAGCCCAGACCAACAAGGACCGTTCCGCGGAGGTCGCCGGCGTGCTTGCCACGCAAGCTGCCGGCCGCCTGCTCAAGAACAGCGATAACGATCTCGCGCGCAACCTGGGCGGTGCCGCCGAGGTCGCCGGCGCCGTAGGGGCAGTCGCCACGGCGGCAGACGTGCTAGCCGAGACCTCGAGCAATGCCGAGGCCATGGCAAACGCATACGGCGTGACGATTCCAAGCGTCAAGAAGCAGATCATAGCTCTCGCGGTGGTGCCCGCCATTGTGCTGCTTGGCGTCTACATCCCGCAGTTTGTCCAGGGAAATAACGCGCTTCAGGTAAGAAAGGCTGCAGCCGCCGAGCAGCTCGCCATCGCGCAAGATGCCTTGGAGCCCGTGTGCGAACGCGTCGCAGCAGACGACCCATACGAGTCGTATCACGACTACGGCTACCGCATAATCGGCTATCTACGCGATAATGACCTCGGCGCTCAAGCAGCCTATATCTACCTTTCTTTTGATGTAGACGGCACGCTCACGGACGTCGATTACGTCAGTCAGATCGACCCCGAGGCAAGCCTTGCAGACAACCTCGCCCGCGCCGAGCAGGATATCGCGACGCTCTGTGCCCCGCTCAATGGGCTGGACGTTTCCGTTGCCACACCGGGCCTCCTCACGCCGTGCAGCCTGTCGGATGAATTTAAGCAGGCATTTTTAGCCGGCTCCCTATATGAAGAAATCAGCATCGAGACGGAGGGCGAATCCATCAGGTCGTACTACGCCTTTGACACCGAGCCCAAAGAAGAGTTCGACGAATACACCCATCCGGAAATTAGGCTCATGCTCTCTGCAAAGAAGAACTAAAGGCTTACGCTCTAATTGCCGCTCGCGAACATCGTCTATATCTCGAGGTCTAATACTTTTCCAAGAAGTGAACGACCGTTTTTTGACCCCCGAAGCATCGACATTTTCTGACGCCAAAACCGCAGGATTTAACAATCAAAACCGCAGGAAACCGCCTTCAATAAGTGTTAGCGCTTCGGGGGTCCATTTTGACTCGCTCACTTCTCGGAAAAGTATTAGACCCCGATTTCGCAAGGGTCTCAATGTGACAAAGGAACAACCCTTTTGTCGCATTATTCGGAGCGCAGGGCTTCCACGGGATCCTTTTTGGATGCGCTACGGGCCGGCAGCAGGCCAGCGACAACCGTCAGCAGCACCGAAATCGCGATGAGCACCAGCGCATCCTGCACGGGCAGGCTCATCAGATTGGGTACCTGTTTGGCAGCAAGCGCCCAGGCATTAACCGGAAAGCTCACGGCCACCACGACGACAATAGCAAAGACGCCGGCAATGAGGCCCTCGATACATGTCTCGGCATTGAATACGTTGGCCACGTTGCGCTTCGACGCGCCGATCGCGCGCAGGATGCCAATCTCCTTTTTGCGTTCCAGCACGCTGATGTAGGTGATGATGCCGATCATGATGGAGCTCACCACCAGGCTGATACTCACGAATGCGATGAGCACCAAGCTGATGGTGTTCACGATGTCGGTCACCGAACCCATGATGATGCCCATGTAGTCGGTGTACGAAATTGCCCGATCATCATGGCCAGCGGCTTTGACCTGCTTGTTGTACGCGTCGATGTGATCGAGCACGCGCTCCTTGGCCTCAAAGTCACGCGGGAAAATCTTGACTGAGATGGGGTCTGCCTCGTCCGCATAGCCCAACGTGGTCAGATTGTTGTCGTAGGTGAGCTTCGACGCCTTCGCATAGCTCATCATGAGCGAGCTCAGGTCCTCGGCGCCCATGTTGAAGTGGATGGCATGAGCAAAGGCACTCGCATCCACGCGCATGGCGCTCGCCAGGTTAGCAAAACTCGAAGACATCTGCGTCGCCACCTGGTCCATAAGCCCTGCCGCGCCCGCCTTGAGTTGGGATGATACCGTCGACACTATCTGCTCGCTGATTGCCTTCATCACCTGATCCATAGCCTGCTGCAGATACGGAGCCAGCTGCTTTTGCACATAGTCGGTCATCGCCTGCTGCAGACGCTCGGCCAGGGCATCGCCGCCGAGCGCTTTGAGCTGGGCCAGGATTTGCTGAGCTGTGTCATCATTCTCAAGATACGTCGAGAATGCGGCAGAGAGCTTTGACGCGTCCTTAAGATCTTCGGGCGACAGCGCCTTAAACTGATCAGACTGCAAAAAGCCCTCAAACAGCTGGTTGGCTAGCGTTCCCACCTGCTGCATTTGCTCGGGCGTGAGTTCCAGACCGTCAAAGATACCCGAGAAATCTGGGGTTGGCGCTTTTGCCATGATGTCGCTGAAGTCGATGTCCTTGCCAACGCCCGAAAGGTCAATGTCCAGCCCGGACAAGTCAAGACCCGACAGGTCCATACCGCCGGCCGCACCCGAAAGTGCAGACGTATCGAACGAGAACGCGCTCTTGAGCGCCGCCTCGTCCACACTGAACATGCTGCCCAGATCCACGCCTTGCTTGGCCTCGCCTTGCAGTTCGTCGAAGGTTTTGCCCGTAAAGACATCCGTCTCGGGGTGGGCGAGTTGCTCCTGCACAATCTGCGAATCGGCAGCGCGCTCCATAAGCTGGCGAGTCAGTGCATGCGTATAGGCAATGCCCGGAGACAACGCACTCGCATTGGCCGTCTCGTTAGGTCGCACCACGCCCACAATGTGCACGTCAATACCGTCGGCAACCTTGGCAGCCATAAAGTCGGCGTCGTCAGACATGTCGGTCCACATGCCGGTCTCTTCGTTTTTGCGATAGGCATCGGCCGGCGACAGCACCTTAAACGTCGTGGACAGCGCATCGTCGTAGGTAAAGTCGGCGCCGGTCTCGGGCGTTTCGATCTTACCGTCAGCCGTCATGGCGCTGTTAACCAGGTCGTTGAGCTCGTTGATATCCAGCGCGCCGATGCTGTAGAGCGTGTAGTCGCCCACCGTTCCACGGCTCGAAAGCACCATTACGGCTTCGTTAGCAGACGTGGGCCAATGACCGGCGACGACATCGTACTGGCTGTCGAGCAGGCTCTGGTCGTCAATCATCTCGTTAAAGACCGAGGTTCCCATGGATTCCATGCTCACCGTTGCCGCCGAGCTCGCGCCTCCGCTCATGGCCTCGGTCATGGCGTTGGGCACCAGCCGGACAGGCTTCTCATCGCCCTTGCCGGCACGATAGACAACCGGCGATACACCGTAGCCGTACTGAATGGCGTTGACCTCTTTATCGATGCCGTCGCCACCGGCATCGAGCCATGCCTTAAAGCTCTTCATGTCGTTAGACTTAACGCTCGCGAACATATCCTTTACGGCCGTAATCACGGGAATCTTATCGGTTCCCTGAGCCTTGCCGCCGGCACTGTCGTCGGACGAATCCTCGCTCTTGGACGTATCGTCGCCCGTGGCCCCCTGACCGCCCATCATGGACGACAGGTCGTAATCCTGCTTGGAAATGGTGAGCGGGTAGCTCGAGAGCGTATCCTCCTCGACCTTTTTGATGTAGCCGTTTACGCCGTTGGACAGCGCCAGAATCGCCGCGATACCGATAATGCCAATCGAGCCCGCAAAGGCAGTCATGGCCGTGCGGCCTTTTTTGGTCATGAGGTTGCGGGCAGAAAGCCCCAGCGCCGTCACAAAGCTCATCGAGGTTTTGCGCGTAGGCTTTGCCTCGCGGCGCGTGGCGTCAGCGACATCGAAAGGATCGGAATCGTCGGTGATCTTGCCGTCCGCCAGGTTGACGATGCGCGTGGCGTATTGGTACGCCAGCTCGGGATTGTGCGTGACCATAATAACCAGACGGTCGCGTGCAACTTCCTTGAGCAAGTCCATGACCTGCACGGACGTTATGGAATCCAAGGCGCCGGTCGGCTCGTCGGCCAGCACAATCTCGGGATCGTTGATCAGGGCACGGGCGATGGCCACGCGCTGCATCTGTCCGCCCGATAGCTGGCTCGGGCGCTTGTTCATGTGCTCGCCCAGGCCGACTTTCTCCAACGCCTCGCGCGCACGCTGGCGGCGCTCGGCATGCCCCACGCCCGTGAGCGTAAGCGCCAGCTCCACGTTTTCCAAAATGGTCTGATGCGGAATGAGGTTATAGCTCTGGAACACAAAGCCGATGCGGTTATTGCGATAGGCATCCCAATTGCGATCGTGAAAATCCTTGGTCGAAATACCGTCGATCAGCAGGTCGCCGGAATCGAAATGATCAAGCCCGCCGATAACGTTGAGCATCGTAGTTTTGCCCGAGCCCGAGGGACCCAGAATGGCCACGAACTCGTTATCGCGAAAAGACAGGCTTACGCTGTCGAGCGCCACCTGCGTAAACGACTGCGTAACGTATCTTTTGCAAATACCTTTGAGCTCCAGCATGGACGGCAACCTCTCCCACGCGGGCGCACTTGCCCGCTCTCCCCCGCCGTTCGTATTCGACGCGTTTGTCCTACTCTATCCCCATTTTTTGCCGGCGCCAGTGAGGAATGTAACGAAGCCCGCCAAAAAGCGAACGGGACGGCGCCTAAAAGAAGAGGCCCCGAGCGGGACCTCTATATGGTGGAGATTATCTTGAAAGGCAGCGGACTACTCCGCACAGCGGCGCACGATCCTCGCCATGCTTTACGCGTTTTTTACTGCTCGCTATTCGCAATCGCCTGGTCGATAAGCTTGTCGAGTGCTGCGCGCTGCTCGGCGGAGCTAATGGCTCCCACGATTGGATCCCCTACGATGTTGCCGTTCTGATCGATGACATACGTTGTCGGGAACGAGAACAAATTTGACGTAAACTTACCGGCCTCGCTATCCGACTTGAACCAGATGTTCTTATATGTCACGCCCTTCTTGCTCAGCACGTCCTTGGCATCTGCGATCTCGCCCTTGTTGCCATCGAGCGTAAAGGAATTGACGCCCACGACCTGGCCGCCCTTCTCGGCAAGCTCCTGATTCAGCTTCTCAAGATCGCCCAACTCGCCCACGCACGGCTTGCAAGTGGTGAACCAGAAGTTCATGACGGTGACCTTGTTCTTAGAGAACAGCTCGTCGCTGTTCACGTCGTTGCCATCCAGGTCCTTGCCCGTAAAGCTGGGGAACTTCGTCGCCTCGCTCGAAGCATTGGCACCAGCCGTCATGCCAGCGGCCGAAGCGTCGACGCTCTCGCCTTCGCTCGGCGTGCTTCCACAGCCGGGGAACTCCTTCTCCAAGCTCTCGAGCTTGTCCTCGATCTCCTTGATCTGCTGTGCACCGGCTTTGAGCGTCTTGAGCTCATCCGCCGTGAACTCATCCTTGGCACCGTCGATGGTCTTGAGCAGGAAATCGCCGTAATTGCTACCGTCCTCAATCATTGCCGATTCTTTATTTGCCGCATTGAATACCTTTTCCCACAGCGCGTTATCACTCGAAAGGATATCGTTCTCCTTTTTCATGAGCTTCGCATACAGCTCGGCGGCCTCGTCGGCATTGGTCGGCTTCCGCGCGGTGAGTTCTGCGATCTTAGGATCGGAGCTCGCAGATTCGCTCGCATTGCCACCGGGCGCCGAACATGCCACAAGGCACAAGGCCAATACCGGCACCATAAACAGGGCCGCAATCTTAGAAAGCTTCATGGTCATTCCTCCGTTTTGTCGAAGCTTGTTTACTTTTTTTCGGCGGTCAAGGGAATCTTTTCCGCCGACACATCCAGGCCATAGCGATAGCTGATGGCATCGACGGGACAGGCCCCGATGCACTTTCCGCACCGGATACATTCGGCATGATTGGGCGCGCGGACCACATCAACGTCCATCTGACAAACCTTTGAGCACTTGCCGCACGAGACGCATTTGCACGCGTCGACCCGTATCCCCAGTAAGGACACCTTGTTCATGAGCGCATAGAATGCGCCGAGCGGGCAAATCCATTTGCAGAAGGGGCGATAGAACAAAACGCTCAGCACTACCACGGCAATGAGAACGACAAGTTTCCAGGTAAAGAGCTGCCCCAGCGCAGATCGAATGCCGGCATTGGCAATGGCCAGCGGAATGGCGCCCTCGAGCACACCCTGTGGACAGATGTACTTACAAAAGAACGGGTCGCCCATGCCCACGTCGTTAACCACCAAGACGGGCAGCAGCACCACGGCAAACAGCAACACGACGTACTTGATGTACGTGAGCGGCTTGAGCTTTTTCGTGGAGAACTTTTTGCCGGGAATCTTGTGCAGCAGCTCTTGTAGCCAGCCAAACGGGCACAGAAAGCCGCATACAAAGCGTCCCAGCAGCACGCCGAGCAAAATGAGCGTACCGGTGACGTAGTAAGAAAAGTTGAACTTGGATGAACCTACCACCGACTGGAACGACCCGATGGGGCACGCACCCGATGCCGCGGGGCACGAATAGCAATTAAGTCCAGGTACGCAGACTGTTTTTCCCGCGCCCTGATAGATGCCGCCTTTGGCAAAGTTTGGCAGGTGAATGTTGGTGACGAGCGTCGCCGCCGCCTGAATGAATCCGCGAAATCGAGCCAAAACATGCGACGCAGTGTTTTCTCTTTTATCCAATTCCGATACACTCCAAGCACAGCCTAATCGCTTTGGCCAGCACGGCATCCGCCTCGCCACGCATAACGCCAAAGCACACCATGGCAATTCCGACGATCAACAAAGCGACCTGTACCACGGGTTTTACCGCTTTGAACAACCTGACCACTCCTTTCGTTACGCGACCATTGGACCATATCGACTATAAAATCCGTGTTAAGCGCGATTTGGAATGTGCAAGGAGACTGTTATGCGTATTTTGATCGTCGAGGACGAGCGGGCGCTGTGTGACGCAATCGCGCGCAGCTTGCGAAACTTGGCGTACAGTGTCGACTGCTGCCACGACGGACAGGAGGCGCTCGACCTACTGGACGTTGAGGCCTTCGACCTTGTGGTACTCGACCTCAACCTTCCCCGCATCGACGGCATGACCGTACTCAGGGAACTTAGGAAAACTGACTGCGAGACTAAGGTACTGATTCTGTCCGCACGTGGCGAAGTATCCGACAAAGTCGACGGACTCGATGCCGGCGCCAACGATTACCTCACCAAGCCGTTTCATCTGGACGAACTTGCGGCAAGGATCCGCAGCCTTACCCTCAGGCGCTTCGCACAAAGCGACATAGTATTAACCTGCGGAAAGCTCCGCTTTGACACCAAGGCGCGCATCGCTTCCGTGGACAGCGAGGCTCTATCTCTTACACGCAAGGAAACGGGAATCTTGGAATACCTGATGCTTAATCAGGGGCGACCGGTAAGCCAAGAGGAGCTTATCGAGCACGTTTGGGATAGCAGCGTGAACAGCTTTAGCAACGCAACCCGCGTTCACATCTCGTCACTCCGCAAAAAGCTACGCAGCGCTTTGGGATACGACCCGATTCGCAATCGGATTGGAGAGGGCTACGTTATGGAGGATAACGAATGAAAAGGCTTTCGCTGCAATGGCGCATAACGATTATGACGGCACTGCTCACGTGTGCGGTGTGCGTGCTGACGAACTGCCTGGTCGGCTATACGGGCATGCGCTACATGGATGCCATCGGCAGCAACATCTCGGCCTTTAACGCTGCCGGCGCGAATTCGCCTCAGGCGTTCGACCCAACGAAAACGGCCCTCGATGACGAGGTCACGATCGTCGTAAACGACGCACAGGAATCTTTTGGCGCGACAGCCTGGTACATCACGGCTGGAGTCACACTCCTTGGCGGCGTGCTGGCATACTTTGTGAGCGGCCACGCGCTCAAGCCGCTACGGGATTTTGCCGCCCAGGTGGAGCGCGTGCAGCCTGACAACCTAAGCGAAATCAGACTCAGTGAAGATGTACCCACCGAGCTACAACGATGCAGCGCCTCTTTCAACGACATGATCGCCCGTCTTGGCGAAGGGTTCTCTGCACAGCGTCAGTTTACCGGCAACGCCGCACACGAGCTGCGCACCCCGCTCGCCCTTATGCAAGCACAGATTGAACTATTCATCTCCGAGCACCCCGGTTTGCAACCCGAAACGGCCGAGCTGCTCGGCCTGCTACAAGAACAAACCGAGCGCATGTCTCGAATGGCCAAGGTATTGCTCGAGATGAGTGAGCTCCGCAGCGTTCCTTGCGAGGACGATGTGGAACTTGGTCCCTTGTCCGAAGAGGTCCTCACCGACCTTGCGCCACTTGCCGAAAATAAGGGCATAGCCCTCAATTGTGCTGGAGAAGCTTTAGTAATCGGGAGCGACACGCTCCTCTATCGGCTGGTGTTTAACCTGGTCGAAAATGCCATCCATTACAGCCGCTCCGACTCGGCTGTCAACGTCTCCATCTGCGACAACGACAGCCACGTGTTCCTGCGAGTCGAGGACCAGGGCCCGGGAATACCCAAGCAGTACCGTGAGAGCATCTTCCAACCGTTCCTTCGCCTAGACAAATCCCGCAGCAGGGCATACGGCGGCGCAGGACTCGGGCTAGCGCTCGTTTGGGAGATTGCAGCTCTTCACGGTGGCACGGTAGAGGTCGAAACAAGTTCCGAGAACGGAACCACCATGCTCGTAAGCCTTCCAAAACGATCCGCAGCGTTAACCGAACAGTAAAACGAAAGGGGTCCCGAGCAACAGGAGTACAATTGCTGCTATTGTTGCCAGCTGTTGGGAGATGGAAGATGGACTGCGATGGCTACCCATGCGTTCCCATGCCGTTGATGTGCACTGCCTTTGTGCCAGGGCAGATTGACGCTGCAGTTGCAGGCATTTCCGACCCCAATTCGCGCGCCATTGCCACGGCAGAAGCGCTGTACTTTCGCGGACAGGCCGCCCTCGCTGCCAAAACGGCGCGCCCCTATCTTGACGCCACCGACCCCGCACTGCGCTATTCCGCATGCTTTATCTGCGGATATGCCAGCCTGTCGCTCAACCGTATCGCCGACGCCCGCCGGTGCCTTGCTGGCATCCTCGATACGCCGGCCGACGAGGAATCGCCCGCCATCCACGCTACGCATATCCTGTTCGCCTCCGCCGCGAGCGTCCTGCTGCACTTGCCTTCCCCGTATTCCGCCGAAGAGTTTTATCCGCTTGCGGCGCATCTGCCCGAAGGCCTGCGCCTGTTCGCCAGCTACGTGATGGCGCATGCCCTGTACCTGCGCGGCGAATATGGCCGCAGTCTGGGCATGGCGGAAAACGCCCTGATCATGAAACAGGGAAGCTATCCGATCTCGGAACTGTTCCTGCACCTGGCAGCTTCCATGGCATGCATGAGCCTCAAGGACATCGACGCCGCAAAAACGCACTTCGGAGCCGCTTGGAACATTGCGCGCCCCGACGGCCTTATCGAGCTCATTGGCGAGCACCACGGCCTTTTGCAGGGACTCATCGAGGCATGCCTAAAATCGCAATACCCTGACGATTTCGCACGCATCATCGAGATTACGTATCGATTCAGCTACGGCTGGCGGCGCATCCACAACCCCGATTCGGGCGAGGACGTGGCCGACGATTTAACGACCACAGAGTTCACCATGGCCATGCTCGCCTGCCGCGGATGGACCAACGCCGAAATCGCACGCCACATGGACGTATCGCCGGGCACTGTTAAAAACCGCCTATCAGGAGTGTATGCCAAGCTTGGTATCGGAACCCGCGCCGAGCTGGTCGCGCATATGTTGCGTTAGCGACCGGGCTGCCAAGCGCATCGAACGCGTTCCGGAACCCGGCGCTTCGCTCGATTAATTTGGACATTTTGACCCTTGAACGGCACTACCGCCACGTGACGCCTTCCCGTAAAATTGGATTATTTCCACCGATACCTGCGGGATGGGAGCCAAAGATGCTTGATCGCCGTTCGTTACTTGTTGCCGGAGCGTCCTCGCTGGCGAGCATTATGTTGCCGCGCGTGTCGGGAAGCGTAAACGCCTTCATACTGCCGTTCGCGCCCACCGAAGCCTATGCCGACGAAAAAGACCCCTTCAGGGTGCTCGTTCTCTCGCGCACCATGTTTGGTGTGGTCGTGGTCGACGTCGCCAACAAGAATACGCCCATCACGGGTGCCCAGGTCACGCTCACATCGCGCTATGCCGCAGGCAAGCAGCTCACCGCCACGACCGATGACGAAGGCACCGCCATCTTTGAGGTCGCGCCGCTTTCAGAAGGCTACGTGGACGAGGCAACGCTCCTTGACGCGTACGACTTTAACGGCGGCATCTCCATTAGCATGGCAGGCTACCGCGATGTCGAGATTCCCCTTGCGCGTATCCAGGGCGGCACCGCCATAACCGCGCCCACGCGTCCGCTCTCCGACGGCGAGCCGTACTTCCGCCAGCTCACATTCGACGAATGGGACATCCAGTACGCCGACGCTACGTTCATGGCATTGCCGAAGGACGACACGGCAAACGCCCAGCCCGACACGCACGCCTTTACCGTGCAGGCACATCTGCCACAGGGTGGACAGGCAACGCTGCACATCAACAAGGTAATACCTGCCGCGGGCAACTCACCCGAAACCGTCACGCAGATTGGCCAAGTCAAGGCCAGCGCATCGGGTTCGGATAATCTGGCAACGTTCACGCTCGAAGACAAGTTCCTCGATGCAGCGTCGAGCCTTCTGGAAGAAGGATGCAAGTTGCGCTTTGTCCTCGACTACCAGGGCAAGACCTATACACTCTCCTCCCCCATGGCCGTTGTCACCGCGCCGGCCGCAAAGGCGGAATCGGGCTCGACCACTATCGTCCCCACTACCATGGACCAAGAGATCACTCCGTTTGATTTTCCGGCGGCGTTTCCCGGCATCGGCGGCAATAAGTTCACGTGCTGGATGCCCTCGTTCCCCATTTTGTTCGATTTCTCGCTTGCCGGGTACGTACTGTTTGGCGGAGGATACAAACCAGCCAGCTATATGAACGATTCGGGCAATCCGGATCCGGAGTACTGGAAGAAATCGCCGCGTGAGTCGGGCGCCAAGCAGGCAAACCGCTACCTCGACGAGATGGAAGGGAAGTGGAATCAGTACAAAAGTATGAGTGCCGGTTCGGGCACCGACCCAAGAAACACCAAGCTCCTTCGCCACCATTGCACGCCGCTGTTCACGATGGACATCGCCACACAGCTGTACGGCTCGCTCGCCTACGATTGGGTGGGCAAAACCTGGGGCAACAACAACGACCCCGCATACGGCAATATTAAGGCACTCTTCCAAGTAAGAACCGACCTCAATTGGACCGAGCAGTTTACCCTAGGACCGGTGCCGTTTTTCTTAAACGTCAACCCCTGGGTGCTGGCGAAGCTGGCGCTCGCCGTGGGTGCCCACACGCACGGCAGCGGCGCGACGTTTTTTAAAAACATTTCGCTCGACTATTCAAACACGTCTGGCTCGTTCACCATCCAGATCGGGCTTGCCGTCACCTTTGGCGCCGGCGTTGCAGGCGTCGCTTCGTCCGCCGTGCGCGGCGCCGCATCCCTCACGCTGTTCATTGGGTACGAGAAGGCAGATGGACACCAGCTTCCGCGACTGCGCGTAGGTGCAGACGTCGATGTCGATGTGATACTCCAGTTCGTGATGTTCAAGTGGACCACCAAGGCTTGGTCGGGGTCGTGGCCCACACTCCTCGATTCGTGGAATATGTCGGTGAACAACGGCGACCAGTATGTACTCCAGCGCTCTGAGCTCGCATTGGGTGGAGATACGCCCTATACACTAGATGCCTGCTTCGGCTCAGCCGGCAACGCCGAGGCGGGCGGCGTGCCGCAATTTATCGCATCGGCCACCATCGTCACCAACGCCGAGCTGCTCGCACGCGCCGAGGTTAAGGCCACTGCCGTAAACGTCGCTTCTGTCGTACGCGATTGGAATCAAGCGGTCACGCGTATTGAGCTCGAGGCGGATGCAGAGAGCGACGACACGGGACAGGTCGAACATTTCGTCCATGCACTGATGGAAAACGACGAAAACGCCGCGCCGATGTACGAGTACGCCTATATCGGCCAGACGACGAACGCCGTTGCTGACCCGAACGCCAATTCTGCCGGCGTGTCGGAGGACGAGCGTGGCGGCATCAAACCCTCGAGCGAGAACGTGCTGTTTGCTGGCGTGCTCAGCGAAGCTCACATGAAGCTGGCAAGGATTGCCGGCGTAGAATGCCTGTTCCGTATCGCCTCGGTGCGCTACGGCGACAATGGTCGCTCGCGCCTGGTGGTGCACACAAAGGCAAACGGCACGTGGTCCGCTCCCACGCCCGTGGACTTTCCCCTTGGGTTTGGCGAGGGCGATGTGGAGCGCAACGGCATATTCGATTACGACTTCGACGTGGTGGAATATACAGACGGAAGAGGAAACCAGGACGCCTACGTGCTGCTGGTCTCGGGCGAGCGCCCCGCCGGCGACAACACCCTTTTCGATACGGCGAGCACATCCGGCATACTGTCCGTTGTGCGCCTGCGCATAAGCAACGACGAAGTTCGCGTGATATCGCACACGTCGTGGCGCAGCATCTCGCGCGGCCGCCTTCAGGAGGATGGCTACCATTGCCTGCAGTGCCCGCGTATCACGGTGGGCAAGACGCTGGTCGACGGGCGCCTGTCGGGCGCTTACCTCCACCGCCGCGGAACCACCGCAGAGAAGGCGCTCGGCAGCGAGGCCGAGGTTGCGCTGGAATGCTTTACCCTGTGGTCGGATAATTTGGGCGACAGTCTCACGTTCCGTCAGGTCCTCCACTTTCCGCAGGCACCATCGAGCATCGAGCTGGGCGCGCCCGAGAATATCAACGGCAAAATGGTGGTGCCCGTTGCATACGAGACTGCAGGCGGTTGTGGCTGCGCGTCGTACGCCGTGATCGGCCAGTCCATTGCGGGCTGGGGCGTTATGTCGCCAGATGCCACAGTACCCCACGCGGTGCCGTGGCCGCAGCACACGGGCTTTTTGGCTACCGTCAACGAGCAACTGCAGCATATTACTTGGACGCGAGGCGCATCGGTATTTGCAACGCAGCCCGTGGGTGCCGCAGGCTGCGGCCCGGCATCGTTTAGCGTAAGCAACAACGGCAGGTGCGTGCTCTATGTAGAGAACACCGATGGCAAGGTGGGACAAACCTACGACGAAGAAGGCAACCCGGTAGCAGTGATGGGCAAGCACTTCCGCATCTTCGCCAGCACCTTGGCAGGCGATCTGTTCACGGAGCCGTTCGTGATGTGCGAGCTGGACCATCCCGTCGATCAGATAACGACATTTTTGACGTCGGGGAGCATGCTCTCCGCGCTCGCCACGCACATTGTGAGCGCGGAGAAGAGCGAGGCAGAACTACACGGCATCGAAGTGCCCTTGGTGGCGTGTGCCACTCCGACGGGCGCAGTCGCTACCTCGGGCGCGGTGGTGCCCGGAGCAGCAGGCGAATCCTTCATGGTCACGGTGCGAAACGACGGCAACACCTTGCTGACCGCCGGCACGATCGATCTGTACCGAGAGGGCTCCAGTCAGCCGTTCTCCAGCGCATCCATCGGGTTCGGAGCGAACACACGCATGGCATCGATCTACGATCCAGAGCTTGCCGAGGACGCTTCGGTCAACGACATGGCACACGTGAAGTACGCGCTCGAAACGCTGGGTGCACGTTTTGCAACGCACCCGCTGGTAGCCGACAACGGCAACGCCGTGCTGGCACCGGGTTGCACGGCACAGTTCCGCATGAGCTTCGCCATCCCCGAGAGTTGGAGCGATGAAGTGGGCAAACGTGTAACGCTATATGCGAAGGCGCGTAATCTGGTGGCGCTCGATCCCGTAACGCTCGAGGAAATTCGACCGGGCGCAAACTCGGCGCTGGGTGCCGTGCTGCACGAGCTTCATGTGCCCGACGCGGCATGCGAACGCTCAGAAGTTCAGGTCGGCGTATGCGACAACGCGGATACGACGGGGCTTCACGATGCACCGATGACGGCGGACGGCAGTGGCGGCTCGAGTGGCGGCGGTACCGACGAGGGCGGCGGCTCCGGCGGAAGCAGCTCCGGCAGTGGCAAGGACCACAGCAATAACAAACGCTCCGGAAAAGCGGGCGCGCTCGCTGGCACGGGCGACGTCAACGCTCCCCTTACGGCAGCCGCTGCAGCACTCGCCGCGGCAGGCGCCGGCCTCATCGCCTACAGCGCCCGCCGCACGGCGCTCGAAAAAGACACCGCCGATGAGGTCAATTCGGATGAGCCTCGCTAGCTCCTAGTTGCTTTTACGAGAGACGCTGACTCGGCTCATCGAACATCAAAATGGGCTGGTTTTGGATACCCAGAGCCAGCCCATTACGCATTAGATGTCGTCAGAGGAGTCGAGTTCTGCCTCGAGCTTGGCACGGCGTCTTTTCGCCAACAATCCGCACGACACGTCTTCGACAACGTATCCAACCGCAAACGCAGCAAGACACATTCGGCCGTCTTCAAACTTACTCGGACAGAACCGACTCGGTTTTGTCCGAGTAAACGCTGTTCCACCAAATTCCGAACGATTGTTCGATGGATTTCGTGTTGGTTGGGATCGCCCACGGACTGGGCTATGCTACCTTGACTATCTATATGACTTAAACGCAGCAAAGGAGCACCGAGAGAGCGAGTATGGCAAAAAACACCGCAAACTATGGTAACGACAGTATCCGCCAACTCAAGGACGAGGAACGCGTACGCCTGCGCCCCGCCGTTATCTTTGGCTCGGACGGACTCGACGGTTGCGCGCATGCCGCCTTCGAGATCCTGTCCAACGCCGTTGACGAGGCGCGCCAGGGTTACGGCAAGCTCATCACCCTTACCGCCTTTCGCGATGGCTCTATCCAGGTAGAGGACAATGGCCGTGGCTGCCCGCTCGACTGGAACCCTTCCGAGAAGCGCTTTAACTGGGAGCTCGTCTTCTGCGAGCTCTACGCCGGCGGCAAGTATAACAACAACCAGGGCGGCGACTACGACTTCTCGCTCGGTACCAACGGCCTAGGCTCCTGCGCGACCCAGTACGCTTCCGAGTACATGGACGTCACGGTCTGGCGCGACGGCAACAAGTACTCCCTGCACTTTAAGAAGGGCAAGGTCGTCGGCGCCAAGAAGAAGGCACTCGAAATCGAACCCAGCGACGAGAACCGCACCGGCACCACCATCAAGTGGCGTCCCGACCTTGAGGTCTTTACCTCCATCAGCATCCCCCACGATTGGTATCGCGAGACCATGCGCCGCCAGGCCGTAGTTAACGCCAACGTGACCTTCCGTCTGCGCATTGAGGGCGACGATGGCGAGTTTTCCGAAGAAGACTTTTGCTATCCCAAGGGTATCGAGGACTACGTGCTCGAAAAGGTCGGTACCGACTACCTCACCGAGCCCTTCTTTATCGAGGCCGACCGTCGCGGTCGCGACCGCGAGGACCTGCCCGACTACAACGTTAAAATCACCGCATGCATGTGCTTCTCGCGCACCTTCACGATGCAGGAGTACTACCACAACTCATCGTGGCTCGAGAACGGCGGCTCGCCCGAGAAGGCTGCCCGCAGCGCTCTGACCAGCGCCATCGATTCCTACATTAAGCAACAGGGCAAGTACAACAAAAACGAGAGCAGCATCAAATGGCAGGACGTCCAGGACTGCCTGGTTCTGGTGACTAACTGCTTCTCCACCCAAACGTCCTACGAGAACCAGACCAAGAAGGCCATCAATAACCGCTTTATCCAGCAGGCCATGACGGCATTCTTTAAGGAGCGTCTCTCGACCTACCTGATCGAGAACAAAGACGCCGCCAACAAGATCATGGAGCAGGTGCTCATCAACAAGCGCTCGCGCGAGAATGCCGAGAAGACACGCCAGAGCATCAAAACCAACCTGCAGCAGAAGACCGACATGGCCAACCGCGTGCAGAAGTTCATCGACTGCCGCTCCAAGGACAAGAGCCGCCGCGAGATCTACATCGTAGAGGGCGACTCGGCAGCAGGTGCCATTCGCACGTCGCGCGATGCCGAGTTCCAGGGCGTTATGCCCGTCCGCGGTAAAATCCTCAACTGCCTGAAAGAGGACTACCCGCGCATCTTTAAGTCCGACATCATCATGGACCTCATGCGCGTGCTGGGCTGCGGCGTGGAGATCAAGGACAAGCGCATCAAGAACCTCGGCGCCTTTGACCTGGACAACCTCAATTGGAACAAGGTCATCATCTGTACGGACGCCGACGTCGACGGTTATCACATCCGCACGCTCGTGCTCACCATGCTCTATCGCCTGGTGCCCACGCTTATCGACGAGGGTTACGTGTATATCGCCGAGTCGCCGCTCTACGAGATCAACTGCAAAGAAAAGACCTACTTTGCCTACACCGAGCTCGAGAAGAACGGCATCCTCAAAGAAATCGGCGACCAGAAGTGCTCCATCAACCGCTCCAAGGGTCTTGGTGAGAACGATCCGGACATGATGTGGCTCACCACCATGAACCCCGAGACGCGTCGTCTGATCAAGGTGGAGCCCGAGGACGTCACCAAGATGGAGACCATGTTCAACCTGTTGCTGGGCAACGACGAGGCGGGCCGTAAGCGCCACATCTCCGAGCACGGCAAGGAATACCTGGACCAGTTGGACCTGCAGTAGCAGCAAATCGATAACGACGGCCTATAAGAAGTTCAAGAGGAAATCGTGGCAAAGAAGAAGACGAAGAACCAGCCAAAGAAAAAGCAGGTCAACGCCGAGAACGTCATCGGCCTGCACTCCGAGGTCACCGACCAGCCGATCACGCAGACGCTCGAGGTCAACTACATGCCCTACGCCATGAGCGTCAACGTCTCGCGTGCATTCCCCGAGATCGACGGCTTTAAGCCCTCGCACCGCAAGCTGCTCTACACCATGTACAAGATGGGTCTGCTCAAGGGCGAGCGCCAGAAGAGCGCTAACATCGTGGGCCAGACCATGAAGCTCAACCCACACGGCGATGCCGCGATCTACGAGACGATGGTGCGCCTAGCCACCGGCAACGAGGCACTGCTTGCCCCCTTCGTAGAGTCGAAGGGCAACTTTGGCAAGTACTATTCGGGGGACCTGAGCTACGCCGCCTCGCGTTATACCGAGGCCAAGCTCTCCCCCATCAGCGCCGAGATCTTCAAGGACATCGACAAGGACCCGGTCGACTTCGTCGACAGCTACGACGGCGCCATGAAGGAGCCGCGCCTGCTGCCCACCACGTTCCCCAATATCCTCGTCTCGGCCAACAAGGGCATCGGCGTCGCCATGGCGTCCGACATCTGCGGTTTCAACCTCAACGAGGTCTGTACCGCAACGATGCACTACCTCAAAGATCCCGACTGCGATCTGCTTGAGTACATGCCCATGCCCGACTTCTCGACCGGCGGCGAGATCATCTACCGCCGCGAGGAGATGGAGAAGATCATCGAGACCGGCCTTGGCAGCTTCCAGATCCGCTCCCGCTGGCGCTGGATTCCCGAAGAGCGCATCATCGAGGTCTACGAGATCCCCTACACCACCAAGACCGATGTCATCATCGAGCGCATCGTCAAGCTCTCCAAGGAGGGCAAGGTCAAGGAGATTGCCGACATCCGCGATGAAACCGACCTCTCGGGCCTGCGCATCGCCATCGATCTTAAGCGCGGTGTCGACCCCGACAAGCTCATGGCCAAGCTCTATCGCTCGACCACGCTGCAGGATTCGTTCTCGTGCAACTTCAACGTGCTCGTCGATGGTTACCCTCGCGTTATGGGCGTGCGCCAGATTCTGCACGAGTGGGTCAAGTGGCGTATTGAATCCACCCGTCGCCGCATTAACTTTGACCTGGGCAAAAAGTCCGAGCGTCTGCACCTGCTGCACGGCCTCGAAGCGATCTTGCTCGACATCGACAAAGCCATCGCCATCATCCGCGGCACCAAGCTCGAAGCCGAGGTCGTGCCCAACCTTATGAAGGGTTTCGACATCGACGAGACCCAGGCCGAGTTTGTTGCCGAGCTTAAGCTCCGCAACATCAACGAGGAGTACATCCTCAACCGCACCAAGGACATTGCCAAGCTTGAGGGCGAGATTGCCGAGCTTGAGGAGATCCTCTCCAGCGAGGAGAACATCAAGAAGGTCATCAGCGACGAGCTGGCTGCGGTCAACAAGAAATATGTGATGCCGCGTCGCACGGGCAGGATCGAGCCCCACGAGGTCATCGAGGTAAGCCTGGAGCCCGAAGTCGAGGAGTACCCGGTCACCATCATGCTCTCGCGCGATAGCTACCTTAAGAAGATGACGGACCGCGTGCTTAAGAAGGCCACCACGCTCAAGTACAAGGACGGCGACAAGCCCTTTATCGAGTTCCCGTCCTCCAACACCCACGAGCTGCTCGTGTTTACCAACAAGAGCCAGGTGTACAAGTGCAAGGTTGCGGCGTTTGAGGATACCAAGTCGGCCCAGCTGGGCTCGTACCTGCCGACCGGCCTTGAGATGGAACCCGATGAGAGTGTCATCTGGGTCATCGACCCCGAGGACTACAAGGCCGACGTGCTGTTCGTCTTTGAGAACGGCCGCGTGGTGCGCGTCGCGCTTTCCGGATACGTCACCAAGACCAACCGCAAGCGCCTCAAGAACGCAATCTACGGTGGCAGCAAGCTGCTGTATGCCCAGGTGCTCAAGGAAGATCGCGACATCGCGCTGGTCTCGAGCGACTATCGTTTGATGAACTTCAACACGTCGCTGCTCAAGACCAAGACGACCACCAACACGCAGGGCGTCCAAGCCTTTACGGCCAAGAAGGGCCGCTCGGTCACCACCGTCGGCACGACCGAGGAAATCCTTGGCGCCGGCGTCTCGGCCGAAAAGTTCACCACGCAGAGCCTTCCCTCTGCCGGTGCCCTCATGAAAGAAAACGACATGCCGAGTTTGTTTGACTAGGACGACGGCAGAACCGCCATACGCCCTCATAGCTGCGGGGCCCGGAGCGCAGCAACTTCGCGCTCGGGGCCCCGCTCGTTGCAACGTAGTCGGAATAATAGAACTCTCCGTTTTTCACTCCTTCAATCCCACGGCACAAGGCATGTTAAGCCGTTAGCAAAACTTGCAAAAGTTAGCAAAACTTGCAAAAATTAGCAAAACTTGCAAAGGAGCTACCATGGAGTACAGCAAGAACCCCTTTACCCCAACATTTGGAAGCGTCCCTCCCTTTCTAGCGGGTCGCGAGCATATCCTGCGTGACATCAACCGTGGCTTTATCAACGGCCCGGGAGATCCCAACCTGTCGACCATTTTTACTGGCGCAAGGGGAACGGGCAAGACGGCGCTTCTCTCGCTCCTTTCAGAAACGGCGCTTGAACACGGCTGGATCGCAGCAAATGTCTCCGCCATGCCAGGCATGCTCGAAGATATTATCGAGCGAACCAAAGAAGCCGCAGATAGCTACCTCTCACAGCCTCACGCGCGCATAAACGGTGTTCAAATTGGCCCAGTGGGCATCGATTGGACATATGCTCAAGAGGCTCAGGGCAACTGGCGCACGCGCATGAATGGCATCTTTAAGCAACTCGAAAAACATGACATCGGACTTCTCATCACCATCGATGAAGTCACAGTCGATCTCGAAGAAATGCTTCAATTTGCCTCTGTTTACCAGCACTTTGTACGCGAAGGTAAAAAAGTTGCCCTACTCATGGCAGGACTGCCCTACAAAGTATCGGCGTTGCTGCGTAACGATTCCGTCTCGTTCCTCAGGCGTTCCCAATATCATCAGTTAGGACGAATCACTGACGTTGAAATTGCAAACGCATTCCGCAAAACCGTTGAGGCCGGAGGCCGCTCAATCACGCCAGAAGCGCTCGAGGATGCCGTGAAGGCCGTCGACGGATTTCCCTATATGATGCAGCTCGTCGGATATCGCACATGGGATGTTTCGGAGAACTCGCCCAAAATCAGCACACCCGATGTCCGGCAGGGTTCTCTGCTTGCCCGCATGGAGCTGCGTGATCGAATTCTCGAAACGACCTATCGGGAGCTTTCCGATAAAGACATTGAGTTTTTGCTCGCGATGCTGCCTGATTCTGGCCCCAGCAGGGTCTCGGAGATAGCCAAACGCATGGGCGTCGCCAGCAACTACGCAAGCCAATACAAACGCCGCCTCCTCGAGGACGGCGTTGTCGGGGAACGTGGACGTGGTCTCGTTGGCTTTGACATCCCCGCGTTCAGGGAATTCTTGAACGAGAAGGCGTTTTAGCACACCGGAATTGTCCGCTGGAGCATCGTTGCATGGCAATCGGCATTCCTCTTGGTAAGGACAGCAAGTATTTTCCACCAACACCGATTGTCATGCGTTTTTCTTGCCCTTAGGCCAACTTGCGGGCGAGCTCTCGCACCTCTTCCAACTTGGGCGACGATGCCATGCTATCGCGCTCGGTCATACCGCTGATGGTGATAATGCCTTGGTCCTCCCACTTGCAGTACGCGCAGGTTGACTTGTACATAGCGATCGCCGCATCATAGACGCCCTCGCTGTGGCTATCGAGCAAAAGGGCCGTCTTGGTGAACGGGAAGCCCGTAGCACCGAAGGCGTACAGGCGGTCGATGGCGGCCTTCTCCTGCGCGGTGATATCAAACCAGTAGATAGGCGAAGCGAAGACAACCATGTCGGCGCCTTTCAGCGACTCGATCACGTCGGCCATGTCGTCCTTCTGCACGCAAGTGCCCTCATGGGTAAAGCAGTACTGGCATCCCAGACAACCAGCGATCTTTTTGCCGGCAACGCGGACGACCTCGACCGTATGGCCGCCCTCGCGCGCGGTCTCGGCAAACGCCTCGACCATGGTGTCGGTATTGGCACCCTTGCGCGGGCTACCACTCAATACAACGATATTCATAGAAATCTCCCTCCTTCATGCCGCAGGCGCACGGCATGTTTTCTTGTAGCCAAAACGAATGGAGTTAATCAATCGCCTCGTTTCAGCTACTCCCACTCTTTAGAAGAATCGTCGCTGGAAACTTGGTATTGAATCAAGGCACGCCTTATTTCAGATATTCCTCAAAGAATGCCTTCAGCTTTCCAAACGGAATGATGTCCATCTGATCGTAAAGGTCGGTGTGGCTGGCACCAGGGATAATGAGCAATTCCTTGTTGTCCCCCGTCAGCTTGCCGTACGCGGCTTCGCTGAAATAGCGGGAGTGCGCCTTCTCGCCATGCACCAGCAACACAGCAGAGCGGATTTCGCTGCTGTATTGCAAAATCGACATATTCAAAAATGACAGCGAAGACGTCGCATTCCAGCCACCGTTGGAGTTCAGGCTGCGGGGATGATAGCCTCGCGGAGTTTTGTAGTAGGCGTAATAGTCCGCTACAAACTGCGGCGCATCCTCCGGTAGCGGATCGACCACGCCGCCCGCCAGCGCATAGCTGCCGTTTTTATAGTCCTCGGTGCGCTGCTCATTCAGCGCTTTCCGCTTTTCAAAGCGCGCCTGCTCGGAATCCTCGGCGTCAAAATAGCCGTTGGCGGTCACACGGGTCATGTCGTACATGGTCATAGCCGCGGTAGCTTTGATACGGGTGTCGATGGCCGCCGCATTGACTGCCATGCCGCCCCAACCGCAGATTCCGATGATGCCGATACGCTCCGGGTCAACGCTTTCCTGCACAGAGAGGAAATCCACCGCTGCGCAGAAGTCCTCGGTGTTGATGTCCGGCGATGCTACATAGCGGGGCGTGCCGCCGCTCTCGCCGGTATAGGACGGGTCAAAGGCAATTGCAAAAAAGCCCAGCTCCGCCATTTTCTGCGCGTACAGACCGGAGGACTGCTCCTTCACCGCGCCAAAAGGGCCGCTGACGGCGATGGCGGGCAGCTTGCCTTCCGCGTTCTTAGGCACGTAGACGTCAGCCACCAGCGTGATGCCGTATCGGTTATGGAAGGTCGCCTTGCTGTGCTCAACCTTGTCGTTTTTGGGGAACACCTTGTCCCATTCCTGCGTCAGTTTCAACTGCTCCATGCCTAAGCCTCCTTGTCGGTCGCTTTAAGGTATTGCTCGTCGTCCACGGGCTCCAACCACTCGTTGGAGGCATCCTCGCCCGGAACCTCCACCGCGAGATGGGAGAACCAGCTGTCGGGCGCCGCACCGTGCCAGTGCTTTACGCCCGCGGGAATATTTACTACATCGCCAGGGCACAGCTCTTGTGCCGGTTTGCCCCATTCCTGGTAAAACCCTCGGCCAGCCACGCAGACGAGAATCTGTCCCCCACCGCTTTTGGCGTGATGTGTGTGCCAGTTGTTGCGGCAGCCGGGCTCAAACGTAACGTTGTAAATACCGACCTGCTCGGTGGAAAGGGGCGCGAGGTAGCTTTGCCCGATAAAGTACTTCGCAAATGCGTCGTTGGGGTCACCGATGGGAAAGGCCATCTCGTTTTGATGCTTGGTTCTTGCGTCGGCGGCATCGTCATCCGCCCAGACCTCTTTCGCCATGTGGAAGGCCGCCCATGCCTTGGGCCATCCCGCGTAAAATGCCGCGTGCGTAAGGATTTCCGCTATCTCAGCCCTGGTCACGCCGTTGTTCTTTGCGGACATCAGATGATATTGGAACGAAGAGTCCGTCAGCCCCTGTGCCATCAAAGCGACCACCGTCACCACGCTGCGGTCTCGAAGGGAAAGCCCGTCTTCTCGACTCCACACCTCGCCGAACAGCACATCGTCATTGAGCTGTGCAAATTTGGGGGCAAAGTCCCCCAGGGCATCTCTGCCCGCCGTCTGTTTAATTGCCATAATTGATTTCCTCCTGTCGATGGTATTAGGCACAAATCTGTTTCCGTGCGGCCAAGCTGCCCGCCTAGATTCCCATGTCCATTCGTCGCGCCTGCTCAAGGGCGGGGTGACCGGCGATTACGGAACACCCCTTGCGCTCCCAATTTATATTGACGAGAATGAAGGTAAAACCTAAACCTAACTTTAGGTCAAGGAGTGAATTCGAGATTTATCCGGAGGGACCATGTACACAATCGGACAGGTAGCGGAGATGTTCAGTCTGCCCGTTTCCACGCTGCGGTATTACGACAAGCAGGGGCTGTTCCCGGGATTGGAGCGGGCGTCGGGCATTCGCCGATTCGGCGATACGGAACTCGAGGCGCTTCGGGTCATCGAATGCCTGAAGAAGGCTGGGATGGAGATCAAGGACATCCGACTGTTCATGGAATGGTGCGCGGAGGGCCCATCGACATATCCCAAGCGCAAGGCCATGTTCGAGGAGCGAAAGGCCCACATGGAGTCGGAGATTGCGAAGATGAACCGCGCGCTGGACATGTTGAAGTTCAAATGCTGGTACTACGAGCAGGCGATTCAGGATGGCAACGAGGATAGACTGAAGGCGCTGATTCCCGACAATTTGCCGGAAGAGATTAAAGATACCTACGATAACGCCCACGCTCAATAATGCCGCCCGATGCTCAAGGGACTTTGGCAAGGAGTCGTTTTAGGCAGACATGCAAAAAGGAAGCCTCCGAACCAGAAGGTTCGGAGGCTTTTATTCCCGTCATTTCGCTGATGGCTTTGCTCTATGGCGACGCCGAAACAACATCGGGCGGTACTCGACGGTATCAAAACGCAAGCTCAGAAGCCAGTTCCCGTTATTCCCATAGGCATAAGCGCATCTGTTCGCGATTGCCTATCGATGCTTTGCCTCGAGCGCGGCAGACACCGCATCGAGGAACTCCCGTACATGGTCTGCGGGGTGCGACGAATGAAGCAGCCCGTAAGACACGAGACAGTCCCAATCGGTAGGGACGGTTTTGAGCATGGGGTGGACGTTGGCCCACAACGGCAGCGTCGCAAGCGCGAGGTCCTCGTTCGCGCCGCGATTGAACACCTCCGCCCGATATTGCGGGAAGTCTACGAGCGCGATTTGAGGATGATGCAAGAGTATCTCGTCGCGCACGCGGTCGATTTCGGCGTTCCAGCCCCGGCGTATAAGCATAAGACTGTGATTGTGGAGGTCGTCGAATGTAACGATGTCGCGTTTGGCGAGTTCGTTGTCGACGGGAACGGCGCACCAGAGCGGCTCGCGCGAAAGCTCGAGGCCCAGGCACCCGCGCTCTTTAAGAAAGGCATCGTCGAAAATCCCCGCCACGATATCCATGTCTTGCCCGAGGTTCGCCAAACCGCGTGCCGCCGAGGGTGTGTTTTCAAACGTGACCACCTGAAGGCTCATGCCAGGGCAACGTTCCTTCACCTTCGGCCACAGCTTCGTGAGCGGCGTGCTGGGCGTCATGAGCGACACTCCCACGCGGATGATACGCTTCTCTCCACGCTCGGCGACGCGGGCGCGTGCGATTGATTCTTGAGAGTACTGCACGATATGGCGAGCGTCGGCGAGCAGCGACCTGCCTGCTCGCGTAAGCGAAAGCCCCTGATGCGATCGGTGGAACAGCGTAAGGCCTAGCCGCGACTCCAGCAGGTTCATCTGCTTGATGACGGCCGTGGGCGTGATGAAGGACTCTTGTGCCGCCTTGGAGAAGCTGCCCGCCTCCGCCACGCGGATGAAAGTGTCAAGCTGTGGGTTGTACATCGATCCTCCTGTCACGCATTATGTGCCGTATATACCCCATGGTTATATCCATCATTCCAACGTGAACTTCTCGCACGTCAGCAAACGCCGTAGCATTGCATTCGAAAAGTCACCATTAAGGAGGAGACCATGGAGTATCTGAAGCTCAATAACGACGTAGAGATGCCCATCGAAGGTTTGGGCACCTTCCTCATGACCCCGGTCGAGGCCGAGGCGGCCGCATCCGTCGCGCTCGCGGCTGGCTACGAGCACATCGACACCGCCAACGCCTACATGAACGAGCGCGCCGTGGGCCGTGCCATCGCCAAGAGCGGCATCGCGCGCGACAAGATCTCCGTCTCCACCAAGCTCTGGCCGAGCGTCTACGACGCAGGCATGCCGGCGGTGGACGCCACGCTCCAGCGCCTGGGGCTCGACTACGTCGACATGCTCATCCTGCACCAGCCGGTAGGCGACTACCTGGCCGCGTGGCGCACGATGGAGGAGGCGTACCGCGCGGGCAAGGTGCGCGCCCTCGGCCTCTCCAACTTCCCGCAAGACAAGATCACCGAGGTCATCGAGGTCGCCGACATCATGCCGCAGCTCGTGACCGTTGAGTGCCACCCCTATCACGCCCAGCGCGACCTGCGCGCCTACCTCGCGCCGTACGGCACGGTGATCGAGGCGTGGTACCCGCTCGGCCACGGCGACAAAGGTCTTCTGGAGGAGCCCATCTTCGTCGCTCTCGCCGAGAAGTACGGCAAGACCCCGGCCCAGGTGATCCTGCGCTGGCACGTGCAGATGGGCACCTCCATCATCCCCGGCTCCAAGAACCCCGCCCACATCGCCGACAACGCGAACATCTTCGACTTCTCCCTCACCGAAGACGAGATGGCCGAGATTGCCAAGCTCGACGGGACCATGACCTACTACACCGCCACTGAGGAAGCACTCGCGGGCTACCTGGCCATGCGCCCCGATTTCGACGCGCAGGAGTAGCGCTCAGACGATAACGGACCAACCAAGCAGCCGCCGAGGACCAGTCGACTGTCGAGGACGAGCCCGCCGCAGGGCCCGCTGCAGACGGCAACGTCCTCGTGACCTACTACTCGGCACAGGGCCACACCGCTGTCGTAGCTCAGGCCATCGCCGACGATCTCGGGTGCCGATCTCTTTGAGGTGACGCCTAGAACCCGCGGGTTATAACCCCGTGCGCACCCCAGCGTTATAGAACCCTCACCAACGGAAACTTCCGCCGGCGCGGCGCCCCTCGTATGGTGGATACGTCAAGTTGCGAGAAAGGAAGGCACCATGGACTACATCACCTTGAACAACGGCGTCAGGATGCCGCAGCTCGGCTTCGGCGTGTACCAGATCCCGGACGCCGCGGAATGCCAGCGCGCCGTGGAGGACGCGCTCTCGGTCGGCTACCGGCTGCTCGACACGGCCGCGAGCTACGGCAACGAAGAGGCGGTCGGGGCTGCCATTCGTGCGAGCGGCCTGCCGCGCGACGAGGTGTTCGTGACGACCAAGCTGTGGATGTCGGATGTGAGCTACGAGGGGGCCAAGCGCGGCTTCGACGCGTCGCTCAAGCGGCTGGGGCTCGACTACGTCGACCTCTACCTCATCCATCAGCCGTTCGGCGACGTCTTCGGCGCGTGGCGCGCCATGGAGGAGCTCTACGAGCAGGGCGTTATCCGCGCCATAGGCACAGCTAACTTCTACCCCGATCATCTCGCAAACCTCATCTCGTTCAACCGCATCGCCCCCGCCGTGAACCAAGTCGAGTGCAACGTGTTCTTCCAGCAGCGCGAGGCGCAGGAGTACATGGTCGGCAAGGAGGTAGCCATGGAGGGCTGGGCGCCCTTTGCGGAGGGCAGAAACGACCTCTTCCGCAACGAGGTCCTCGCTCGCATCGGCGAGGCGCACGGCAAGACGGTCGCCCAGGTCGTGTTGCGCTGGCTGCTGCAGCGCGGTGTGGTCTGCATCCCTAAGAGCACGCACCGCCATCGCATGGAGCAGAACTTCGACGTCTTCGACTTCGCGCTGGGCGACGACGAGATGGTCGCCATCGCCGCGCTCGACACCGGGCGCAGCGCGTTCTTCGACCACCACGACCCCGCCACCATCGAATGGATGTCCGGGCTCGTGCGCAACGTGTAGACGAGCGTCAGAGCGCTGATAACTTACTAGGAGGAATTGCCATGAACTCATTCACGTACGACTACCCGGTCAGGAACTACTTCGGCGAGGGGGCCATGGACCAGGCACTCGACGCCGAGATGGGTGCCATGGGCAAGACAGTGATGCTCGCCTACGGCGGAGGCTCGGTCAAACGAACCGGCGTCTACGGCCACGTGGTCGACAAGCTCACGAGCGCGGGCAAGCGCGTGGTGGACTTCGGCGGCATCATGCCCAATCCGACCTACGAGAAGTGCCAGGAAGGCGCCGCGCTCGCACGCGAGGAACAGGTCGACTTCATTCTCTCCGTCGGCGGCGGGTCGGTCTTCGACTGCTGCAAGGTGGTCTCCGCGCAGGCGATGCTTGACGAGGACATCGAGACGTTCGAGCACGTCGACGGCAAGATGCCGAGCTCGTTCATCCCCATGGGCTGCATCGTGACACTCTCCGGCACGGGCGCCGAGCAGAACAACGGCGCCGTCATCACCAACGAGGAGACACACGTGAAGGGCGCCTATCTGGGGGCGATGCCCATGTGGGCGGCGCTCGACCCGGCGCTCACGCTCACCGTACCGCACGCGCAGTTCATGAGCGGCGCGTTCGACACGCTCTCGCACTGCATGGAGAGCTATTTCGGAAGCCCGCGCGGGCGCAATGTCACCGACGACATCAACCTCGCCATCCAGCGTAACGTCATCCGCAACATGCGGATCATCGCGGACGATGACCAGAACCTCGATGCCAGAAGCGAGCTCGTATACGACTCCGCCATGGCCGAGAACGGCGTGCTCAAGATCGGCAAGTCAACGGACTTCCAGGCGCACATGATCCAGCACCAGTACGGCGCGTACACCCACACCAACCACGGAATGGGCCTCGCGGTCATCCACCCTGCGCTCTACCGCCACCTGGCCCCCGAGGCGCCCGCGCAGTTCGCCCGCTGGGCGAGCGAGGTGTGGGGCGTCGACGCCAAGGGCAAAGACGACCTTACGGTGGCGCTCGAGGGCATCGACCGCCTGCAGACATTCATCGGCAAGATGGGGCTTCCCACGAGCTTCGCCGAGATGGGCTCCGACGCGTCCGACGAGACGCTGCACAAGGTTGCGGGCACCTGCGTGCTCACCGGCGGCTGCGCCAAGAAACTGGAGCGCAGCGAGGTGTTCCAGATTCTGACCGAGTGCCTCTAGATCGGCGGGGGTCCCGATCCGCCCGCGCCGAAGGAAACTCAGAAGGCCCCTCGTTTTTCACGAGGAGCCTTCTGAGTTTTTGCCCGATTGTGAAACCATGTGGCTTGCAGGTGCGGCGGTTGCGAAACGCTCCCATCGGTCGCCATCAGAACCGTACGAAACCGTATGAAATACAAGAACAAATGTTCTATTACTATTCCCGCTCAGTGACTAATCCAATCCGAGTGTTGTCGATGCGTGTCGCGTCGTACCGCCTAAGGGCTGATTCGTGCGCAATTTGGGCGAATCAGGCCCTTGATTCGCGATTTCGGGAATGACTCAATTGATTCGCAAAACCGCAGGTCGTTCCTTTAATCACTCCCTGGTTTCCGCCGGGGTTCGTAGCGGGTGACGTGAAAAGGGGTGATTCAAAGGGTCGGAGAGATGCGTCTTTGCCAAGAAAATAAGGTTAGCCTTATCTTACTGCATGATTCGTGTGTTATGGTTAGATGGCTCTAACTTTTTGGGGGCGATAGCCATGCACGAACGCAAGGGCTTCTGGGACAAGAACGCCGGTCGGTACGACCGTTTCATGCGAAACGACCGGGCGGCGTATGAGAAGATGTATGAGCTGATCAGGCCGGTGGTGAAAGCAAAAACCGTGCTGGAAGTCGCCACCGGCACGGGGCTTATCGCAAAGAGCATCGTGAATGTGGCGGCGCACATCGAGGCTACGGACGCTTCTGCAAAGATGATCCTTGAAGCAAACGGGACAATCAATCCGCAAAGCTGCACTTTTCCGTACAAGATATGTTCCGCCTGCCCTATGCACAGAAGTCCTTCGAAGTGGTGATCGCGTCCAACGCGCTTCACATAGTGCCGCATCCGGAAAAGGCCCTGCAAGAAATCAGGCGGGTGCTGAAGGACGACGGCGTGCTCATCGCGCCAACCTTCACCCACGCGGACAACTCGGTTTCCGGTAAGGCAAAAGCCTTTTTCATGAGTATGGCGGGATTCCCCCTCCACAGCAGGTGGACGAGCGAGGAATACCTACGTTTCCTGCGCCAAAATGGCTGGGCGGTGCAGAAAAGCGCGGTGCTGAAGGCCTCGTTCCCGTTGACCTATGCGGAATGCACGAAATCGGAGGGGCCGGATGTCATTCTTTGAAAACACCCGCAAGCCCGTGGGCCTCGGCGGAAAACTTATGGTTGCCATGATGAATCTGGGCCACAGCCCTGTGGCGCGGTGGGGACTTCGATTTCTGCGACTTGCGCCAAATGCCATGGTGCTGGATTGCGGCTGCGGCGGCGGGGCGAACATAAAACGGCTGCTGAAAAAATGCCCGCATGGCGTCGTCAAGGGCATCGACTATTCGCCCGTCAGCGTGGAGAAGGCTAGAAAGCTCAACCGAGCTGCAATTCAGGAGGGGCGTTGCGCCGTTCTGCAAGGCAGTGTGGCGGATATGGCGTTTGAGGACGCCATGCGGGCATTTTTGCATCCATCCTGCACATGGCGATAGGCATGACGGTCATAGCGGCTGTGCTGGCGGCAATTATGACAGTCTTTATTCACTGAGGAAGGAACCTATGAAATGTAGAATTGAGAAAAACGCCGTGCAAGAGACGCTGATCCTCCCGCTGTATTCCCGGAAGCTGTGTACGGAGCTGTACCCGAACCTTTACAGGGATGAAACAGCGGTTCGCCTGCTCGACCAGATCGACTACGACTTTTCAGAGGCAGAGAAAAACTCCCGCAGCCTGATGCAGCGCTTTGGTGCGCTGGAGGTGGCCATGCGGCAGGGTGATCTTGCTTTCGAGGTGCGAGATTACCTGAAAGGCCACCCCAATGCGGCGGTGGTCAATCTGGGCTGCGGGCTGGACAACACCGGCAGAGCCTGCGACAACGGCAGATGCAAGATCTACAATCTGGACTTCCCGGATGTGATTGCCTTGCGGCAGCAGCTGCTGCCCGCCGAGGATCGAGAACAAAATATCCCCTGCGATCTGAAAGACACCGCATGGTTTGGCAAAATCGATGCCTCCGGCGGGGCGGTGTTCTTTGCCTCCGGGGTGTTCTATTACTTTCTGACCCAGCAGGTCCGGGAACTGGTGCGGGAGATGGCGGACGCTTTCCCCGGCGGTGTGCTGGTCTTTGATGCTGCCAATCGGACGGCAGTAAAGATGATCGCAAAAACATGGCTTAAGACTGCAAAAATCAAGGATGTGGGCGCATATTTTGCGGTTTCGGATGCCGCCAAGGAAATCGGCACGTGGGACAGCCGTCTGCAGGTCACAAGTCGCGGCTATATGCTGGGCTACAACGATTTGAGGGACCCTTCTGTCAGCGGCTTTTTCCGGTTTCTCGCAAGGGTCGGTGACAACGGGATGAAAATGCAAATCGTGAAAATAAGATTTTGAGTGGCAAAAATGAAGCGCGCTCACTTTGACGTTGAAGAAGACGGCTTTTACGGCACATATTGGGCGTGCAAGGACACGCGAGGGAGGCCGGACGTGGCCTTCCTCGTTTTTATTCATGGACTTTAGTCCGTGCCGCGCGGCATAGAAAGCCACCCGATCAGCGGGTGGAGACCAATTTCCGCTACGCGACAAAAACCTTCCCCCTAGCATGAGGATTGTTCAGGTCATCATGCTAGGGGGAAGGTGATTGCTGTGGCCCAGAAAGCCAACAGCCTCGCGCACACGAAATGGCTGTGCAAGTACCGCCATCGCACCGAGGTCAAGCTCGTCGCCGCCATCGCCGAGAAGCACTTTGCCGTGAGCTGCACCTCGGCCTACGCCGACCTCTACGACCGCATGGAGCAGGCCCTGCGCGAGCGCGTGGCCAATGCGGTGGAGATCGTCCGCTCCGACATCAGCCCCGCGCTTCTTGTCCACACCGGTCCAAACCTCGTGGGTGTGGCGGTCCAGGGACTCTAGCGGAGGCGGGGCGTCCTGCCCAAAAACAAATGCAAAAGACGAGCGCTTCTTGCCGCCCAATTGGCAAGAAGCGCTCGTCTTTTCTTAACGCGTTGTATGGCGGAGAGAGCGCAAGCTACGCGAGCGCCCTTCTTGCCAGCTCGGCCGCGCCGAGGATTCCTTGGTCGCCGCCGCAGCCCGGGGCGCAGATGTAGCTCTCTATGTCCTTAAGCTCGGCGGTCTGGATGTAGCCACCCAGATATTCGAGGGTCTTCTTGCGGACGATGCCGTAGAGCTGCTCCTGGTGCATCACGCCGCCGCCGAGGACGATGCGGCGAGGCGAGTACATGAGCACGAGGTTCGCGCACATCTGCCCCAGATAATCCCCCTCGAGCGCCCACACCTCAGCGTTGTCCGCGAGCTCGACCGCGGGCTTTCCCCAGCGCGCGGCGATGGCAGGGCCGGAGGCGAGGCCCTCGAGACAGCTCGCGTGGCTCGGGCAGACGCAGCGTCCCTCCTCGGTGGGACGGGTCTTTACCAGCATGTGGCCGGCCTCGGGGTGCAGCATGCCGTGAAGGAGCCTGCCCGCGCACATGACGCCCGCGCCCACGCCGGTGCCGATGGTCACGTAGACGGCGTCCTCGAGCCCCTTGCAGCAGCCGAAGACCACTTCGCCGAGGCAGGCAACGTTCACGTCCGTGTCGTAGGTCACCGGAATCCCGAGGGCGTCGGCGAACGCGGCGCGAAGACCATAGCCTCGCCACGCGAGCTTGGGCGTCTGGAGGATGGAACCGTAGCGCCCATCTTTGGGGTCGACGCAGGTCGGGCCGAAGGCGCCGATGCCCAACGCGTCCACATCGCGGGCGGTGAACCACTCGACCATTTGCGGGACGGTCTCGGCGGGCGTAAGCGTCGGGGTCTCCATACGGTCGAGAACCTCGCCGTCGCCGGACACCACGGCACAGACCATCTTGGTCCCGCCGGCCTCGAGGGCGCCGAGCCTCATTTGCTTTTCGCTCATGTGGTCCTCCTTACAAAGGGACGCCCGCAGTCATGGTCAACCGCGGGCGCCCATAACGTTGGCTTGTTTCGAGTCACATTCCGTGCGAGCCCTCGTGCCGTCTCAACCGAGGGCGCCCATAACGTTGGCTTGTTTCGAGGCGACCCTACCTGGGCACGCGGTCCTGCCTTGCGGCAAACGGGGCGAGCACGGCGTGCGGCTCGCTTTGGTACCAGTAGGCGACGGTGGAGATGTCGTCCTCGCGCTCGTAGAGCTTGATGTCGTCGTTGCCGAGGTCCTGGAACGTCACGCGCAGGTCCTCCTTGAACGAGATCGGGTCGGGAAGGTGCCACCTGTAGAGGCCGTGCCTGGGCAGCGCGTCGTCGTTGGTCGCGAGCATCGGGTTCGGGTTCGGCTTGCCCGCGCTGAAGCGGTCGCGCGTGGCGTCGCGCGTCGAGCGGTACGGGTAGCCGGCGAACAGCGTGTTGAAGCACTGCGCCTCGGGCAGCGCGTGGGGCGGCCTGTCGAGGAAGGCCCAGGCACCGCCGAAGTAGTCCTCGGCTCCCGTCGAGGTGACCGTGGGGAACTCCTCGTCGCCGTCGAGGAAGAACTTCATCTCGCCCTCGCCCCACCAATAGCGCTCCAGGGCGCACAGGGCCATGTAGGTGCCGACGTAGTAGCCCTTACCGCGCACGCCGTCGAGCACGGTGTAGTCGACGCCCCTGCGGGTGCTGCGCTCGCGGTTAAAACGGGCGTGGAAGTACATGGCGTCGTCCGGCACGTCGGTGAGCGCGTAGTTAAACGTGTAGAAGATGTACTTAATGAACCCGGGGTGCTCGCTCGTAAGCGTGACCTTGGCGTGCTTCCTGAAAGGCATCTCGAAGTAGCAGTTCATGCCGCCCGTCGGGTTCACGCAGATGGGCATCGAGTTGACGATGGCGCGCTCACCGAAGCCGTTGCAGAAGAAGTCGCCGACAGGGCACTCGACCGAGGGGGTCTCCTCGTCGTCCCAGTAGAAGCGCAGCACGAGGTCGCGCATGACGAAGCTGCCAGCGGCGGTCTTGTCGGGGACGGTCATCCAGATGTGGCGGATGATGCCGGGGCCCTCGATGTCCGCGAGCGTGATGGTCTCGCCGGACTCAAGGGGCACGCAGCACGAGCCCTTGCGGCCGACGCCGAGGTGGCTGGCCGACATGGCGGCGCGGCCCTTCTCGCCCGTGATGTTCTCGGGGGTGATGGCGCGGCTTTCCTCACCGCCGTGCATCCACACGTCCTTAAGGAACTCTCTCATCGTCGACCTCCTCTATTCGTCGTCTTCGCACTCGGCGGAACTGGCACCGTTCACGTAGACGATCTGCTGGCGCGCCTCGTCGACGAGGGCGTCGAAGTCGAGTTTCTCGTCGGGGCGCGCGAGCGCGACCGTCATGGCGAGCGGGAGGTTGACACCCGCGATCACGTGGATCCGGTCGGAGGCGAAGCGGGAGAAGCGCTGGTTCACGCTGCCGCCGAGCGCGTCGGTGAGGACGACGACCTCGTCAGTGCCCGAAAGCGCCGCCTCGACCGCCGCGTCGAGCCCCTCGCCGTTGTCGTTCACGTAGGCGCACACGGCGTTGATGACGTCGCTCTTACCCGTAAGGAACTCGAGGGTGTCCTTGAAGCCCTGGGCGAGAAGGGAATGGCTCGCCACAACTATCTTTCTCATTGATTCACCAATCTCTTGGGTCGAAGCTAGGCGAGGATGCCGGCGGCGGAGGCGACCATCGCGAGGACGATCACCACGAGGATGAGGGCCGTCATGCTCGCGTTCTTCTTGGTAAGAAGGTAATACGCGCTTCCCGTGATGGCGGCGGGGATCATGGCAGGCAGGATCTTGTCGAGCAGCGGCTGAATCTCCATTGAGACGTCGCCGAAGCTGAAGCTAATCGGGCAGGTGACGCCGATGACCGAGGCGATGAGGCAGCCGACCACGGTGAGGCCGAGCACGGAGGCGGCGGCAGTGAGGTTGGGAAGCTTCTCGCTGAAGCCGGTGACGAGCTTCACACCCTGCTTGTAGCCGAACTCGAGGGCGTGCATGCGGACCCAGAAGATGGCCAGGATGAGCGCGAACCAGATGCCGGCTCCCACGGGGTTGCCCTCGATGGCCATGTAGGCGGCGATGGAGCCCATGATGGTCGGGATCATGGTCATGAGCAGGGAGTCGCCGACGCCGGCGAGCGGTCCCATGGTGCCGATCTTCAGGTCTTGGACGGCGTCCGCCGCCGCGAGGCCGTCACGCTCCTCCATGGCCACGCAGGCGCCGAGGATGATGGCGGCGAGCCAAGGCTGGGTGTTGTAGTAGCGGAAGTGGTTGTTGAGCGCTTGCTTATAGTCCTCGTCGTTCGTGTAGATCTTCCTCAGGATCGGCGAGAGGGCGTAGGCGACCGAGGCGCCCTGCTGGGTCTGGTAGTTGAAGGTGCACACGCTCATGAGCCAGCGCCAGTTCGCGTTGCGCAGGTCCTTCTTGGTGACCTTATAGCCGGAGGGCTTGCCCTCGGCGGCGGTGATGTTCTCGTTTTCCATGGTTACTCATCCTCTCCGATGAAGGCATCTGCGGAAGCGTGGGCGGTGAGCTCGGCGTCCTTCTCGGCACGCTGATAGAACGCGATCGCGAGGGCAACGCCGACGATGGCGGCACCGATGATGGGCACGTTCAGGAAGGCCGAGAGGAAGAAGCCGGCGAGCAGGTACTGGAAGTACTTAGCGGTGGGCATGTAGCGAAGCAGCATGGCGATGCCGACGGCCGGGAGCATCTTGCCGGCGAGGGTGAGGCCGGAGAGGAACCACTGGGGCATGACCTCGAGGAGCCAGTTGACGGCGGGCTGGCCGAGCGTCACGGAAACAAAGACGGGCAGGGCGGCGCACAGACCGAAGAGCGCGGGGCAGACCCACAGGATGGCGTTCATCTGCTTGAACTTGCCCTCGTTGCAGAGCTTCTGGGACTTCTCGACGACGAAGCCGTTGAGGATCTTGACGATGACGTCGAGCTGGATGCCGAGCATGCCGACCGGCAGGCCGATGGCGAGGCCCGTGTCCGCGCCCAGGGTCACGCCGTAGGCGGTGGCGATGATGGCCATCGTGCCGTAGTCGGGAATCGACGAGCCGCCGAAGCCCGCGACGCCGAGCTGCATGAGCTGGATGGTGCCGCCGATGACGAGGCCGGTCTGCCAGTCGCCCATGACGACGCCGGTGATAAGGCCCCAGAAAACGGCATAGTTGACGAAGATCATCGGGATGCCGTAGTAGTCCACGTGCTTGATGAAGGCCAGCAGGGTCAAAAGGACGACCTGCAGGATAGTGAAGTTGACCATGATCCCTCCTTAGATGAGGTCGGCGACGGAGACGGGCTTGTCGGCGGGCACGAACTGTGCCGTCACCTTGACGCCGCGGGCGATGAGCGCCTTGTAGCTCTGGACGTTCTCGGCGGAGGCATAGGCGCGCTGGGTGAGCTGGACGCCGTCCTCCTTGACAAGAGAGCCGCCGACGATCAGCGACGGGAACTCGACGCCCGACTCGGCCAGGTGAAGCATCGTCTCGGGCTCCTTCGCGATGACGAAGACCTTCTCGCGGTCGTACTTGCCCGCCGCGAAGTTCTTGAGCGCGGTCTCCTCAGAGATGATCGAGACGGCCATGCCCGCGGGGCGCGCCATCCTCATGGTGGACTTCAGGACCTCATCGCCGGCGACCTTGTCATCGACGACCATGACGCGGGTTGCGCCCGACACCGGGGCCCACTGCGTCACGATGATGCCGTGAAGCAGGCGATTGTCGATTCGTGCCATAACAACACTCATGTTTGCTCCTATCAAATCAAGTCTTACGTTCGGTACTGCCTTGGCGCTATCCGGATTCGCGCCGGGCAAGGGGTTATCGGATTATTGAAGACGCGCGGTCAGCTCGTGACGGCGCGGGGGTCACTCGTCGAACAGGAGGCTCGAGGAGCCGAGACGCTCCTCTCGCGCCGGGGCGGCGCTCACGCTGATGTAGTCGAAGACGTAGGCGATCTCGCTTACAGGAACCTCCACGCGATAGCGCGTCGAGATGCTCGAGAAACTCTGCCTGAAGGACTCGATGAAGTCGGTGTGCTCTTCCTCGAAGCGATCCTGGCCGACGTAGGTCTCGATGGGGTTGCGGGTGACGAGGCGCTCAACGAGGCAACAGAGGTGAACGTACAGCCCGATGATGGCGTTGCTGCCGATCTTCTCGCCCGTTCTGCGCTGAAGCTCGTGCACGGCGCTCTCGATCTCGTGGAATAGCCGCTCCGGGTCGAGGATGGTGATGGAGCGGATAACGTTCTGCAGCGTCATGTTCGAAAGCAGCTTCTCGTGGAAAGAAGAGAGCTCGGAAGCGTCAAGCCACCTGCCGAACACGGCATCGACCTTCGAGGCGGACGCCGTCGACATAATGTCTTCGAGGGCGACGAAGGGAACAGAGGCAATCCCGGGGTCTCCCGTGCCGATGACGGCGCAGACGCGGTGCTCGGAGAAAACGGCGTCGTTCGACCCGTTCGTGACGAGCTGCTTGAAGGGCCTCGTGAGCAGGCGTGCGCCTATGGTGCGCGGGAGGCTCTGCGAGACGAGCTGGCGTATCCTCTCCGCGGCGTCGACCCCGGACTCGGAGCAGAAGACGATGGCGTCCTCACGGTTGACGCGCTCGATCACCTTGCAGTGCGTCACGCACACGGCGGTCGCATCGCCAAGAACCTCGGCGATGGACTTGCCGCCGAGCAGCCCGGACCCGATCTCGAGCGCGAGCCCGGTGGAGACGTTGTTCACCACCCCGATGGTGGAGTCGGTAACGTTCTCGAGGGCCTTATAGGCCTCCTCCAAAGAGCCCATGTCAACAAGAAACACGACCCCAGTGCAGTACGAGTGACGGTCGACGAGGCGCTGGAGCGGACCGACAATGTCCTTCAGCTGCTGGTCGTAGGGCATGTCGACCGCCTCGTACACATGCACGCCGAGCATACGGTTCGCCGCGTCGGCGATGCTCGTCGCCGTCGAGTAGCCGTGTGACAAGATGACGCAGAGCGTCCGAAGGGCCTTCGCGTCGCGAGACTCCGATGCGACGCACAGCGTCAGAAGCGTCTTCGTGAAGTGATCGAGCGAGATTCCGAGTGCCCCTTCCATGTCTGCGGCGACCTGATCGGAGACGCTCGAGGCAAACGGCAATTCGGAGGTCACGACGCCGAGGAGATGGGAGATTTGCTCCGCACAGGCAGACTTTCGCTTAGCCAGGCCGATGCCCGGCCACAACTGCAGGCAAATCTCCTGGGCCAGTAGAAAAGTGACCTTCCTCGAAAGCTCGATGCCATAAGAAGAGCCTGCGTCGGCAAGGACCGCGCCCACGACGCGCTCGAAGGCGCGCGACCTCGATGAGGCGACGCCGTGGCCGAAGATCAAGTGATCCTCAACGCCGCGCACAGCGGAGACAGCTTGCGAGACGAGCTCGGAGACAGAGAGCTCCCCGGCGCAGAATCGCTCATCGAGAGAGCACAGGGCATCGAGCGCCTGCTCGACCGGCCCTGTGCTCTCGGCGGTATCCAGGGACGCGTCGATCAGAGCGCCATCGTCGGGCTGTTGATCGATCTGCGCGGAGGAGAGGAGCCCGCTGGGAAGAAGATACGGGCGAACGACGACGTAGTCGCCCTCGCGATTGAGGAACGCTTTGGCGCAGCAGTTCGTCACGCAGGCGCGCAAGCCGGCGATGTTATCGGAAAAGTCCGCGTTCACGAGGCAACGGTATGCGCCGCGGCTGATCTTCACATCAGAACCGATTCGGCACCCCTCGCTGCGCAGGAAGCTCAAGATGAGATCCTCGCGCTCCTCGGGGGTCCGCTCCTTGAGTGAGGGGACGCGGGCACAGATGGGCATTTTGCTGTAGGCCGAGGAAACCTTCAGGTCATCGGCGGAAAGCGCCGTCGAAAGAACGAGGCGAGCGCGCGGCGCATCCTGGGAGGCATCGAGCCCGAGGGCCGTCGCAAGGCAGTGCTCCATCGCAGAGGGAGAGAGTGCCTCGATGCCGTTGACAAAGACCACACCCCCGCGCGATTTCGCGATCGACTCGTCAAGAAACCCGTTGAACGAGGCGGCGTCCGGGACCCCGGCGCAGTCGATGCGCACATAGGAGGAGTCGCGGGACAGCAAGCCCTGGTTCTTGCCGTACTCGTACACAAGGCGAGAAAGGAAAGACTTACCGACACCCACGCCGCCGCTCAAGAGGATGGGCAGGCCAAACGGAGGGTACTGAACCGCAGCCTTGCACTGCTCGACAACGGAGCTGAGGCTCAGGTCGAAGCCCACGGCACGCGCGAAGTCGCGGTGATCGGCGATTCCCGTCGCCTGGATGAGGTCGGCGAGCGAGGCGTACTCGCTTGCAGAGAGCTTTACCTGAAAACGCTTCTGGAACGCGCGGCGATGAAAATAACGGACAGGCCTGCCCGCCACCTTAACCACAAGGCCGGCGCGAACAAGGTCGTTGAGGTACTGGCTCGCCAGACTCCTGGAGATGATGAGTGTCTCGGCGATGTCGGAGGTGGACAGACGGGCAAGGTCGTCGAGCGAGACGGCAGAGGTGAGGGCCTCGAGATGCTCGAGAATCCTGTCCCTCATGTCGACGGGCTTCTTTGCCAAGCTGTCCTGTGCGGTCTTGTCCATGACTTCTTACCTCCTTGTACAAGGAGTATAAGGGGAACACAGAGAACGGAAGGGGGCGCGTGGGGGAATCAACAGCCCCGAGGAGAAGTTCACCACTTGAGGGGCAGAAAACAACGGCCATTGAACATTCAGGGCCGACGCTCAACACTTCGGCTCGACACTTCGCTTTGGAAAGGGCCCTGCGCGATGGTGCAGCCCTCCATCTCGCAGCACAGGTCGCCGAAGGTCGCGAGGATGCGCTCCTTCTGTTCCGTGGGCGAGACGGCTCGGTGGGCAAGGTCCTCTCAAAAGGGGTCGTCCGACGCCGCAAGACCTCGATGACCGACTACCACCTCGAGCAAGTGGCGGATTACCTCTGCACCATCGAACTTGCCTTGGTCAAGTACGAGGCCAAGGAGAACGGTGAGACGTACAACAAGTTCTTCGGAGGTATAGGCTCTTTCAAGAGGAACTGGCTCAAGCAAGCCCGCAGCAAGCGGATATAGCTGGTCTCGCGGTTTCGCAAGGAACGGTCGGTTCTCCTCTGGCGAGGAACCCCGGGCGACGTG
Source organism: uncultured Collinsella sp. (assembly GCA_900539035.1). GTDB lineage: Bacteria > Actinomycetota > Coriobacteriia > Coriobacteriales > Coriobacteriaceae > Collinsella. Next base: position 169,006 of record UQAU01000001.1, read on the forward strand.
CTTCGAGCAGCGGAAGCTGAAGCGCAAGCAGAAGCAGCGCGGGCATTGATCGGTGCCGACATGGGCCCAGACGTGAACAGCGCTACGTCCCCTGTTCACGGGGCGCGAAACCGCAAAGGTTGCACAGAGGTTGCAAAATAAGAAGCCCCCGACCTGTTTTCGCAGGTCAGAGGCTTGAAATCAACGAATATCGTTTATTCCCACTCGGTGGTTATAGTTTTGCCGTCTCGTCACTCCAGTTGCACCCAGTTTTCGGCGGCATCTCGAAGTGAGTGCCGCTGAATGACGCGACGTCGCGTTTCATCGGCTTCGGGGACAAAAGCTGGGACAACTTCAAAAACCATTTTCAAACTCAGAGTATTGAGTTTTTATTTTTGTCCCAAGGGGCACGGAGAGCCGCCTTTGGAGGCTCGATATCGCCGAAAAACGCCCGTTTTGAAACTCAACCGCCTTTGAGCCTGCAAACCACCAGCTTCAACAGTAAGTGAGTCGACGCGGGTGGCTTACGAGCCGTTCACAAAACCGCAGGCCACAGGTCTTTGTCAACGATAAGCAAAGTGAATAGTCTCAGGTGGCTTGCCCATGAGTTGGCGTAAGCCTGTTTAGCAAAAGGCTAATCGGACACGACAGGCCGCCCGCATGGCGACGGCGTTTCCCGTGCGGGCACAAACAGCCCTGCGTGCCCTGTCGCGCGATATCCCAATGCGACGTTCAGAACCCTACCCGCCAAGCAGCCACCTCGCGAAATTCAGCACGAGCACGCCCTCCCGGGTATGGGGCTCATGCCTCGTGCGAGTGATGAGAATCTTCGGGAATGCATCCCCGATGGATAGAATCGGCGCAATCTCCCTCTCGAGCGTCGAATCGGCGCCGATATCGTCGCTCACATACACTTTCCTTCCCGGTTTCGAAACTTGGAAGGCAGTATGCGCAAGGATGCGTCGAGGTGCGATCCCAGTCGTACCATGCCAGCAGAGATGTCGAGGCACATTCGTTCATGCTGCAATGCGGGCATCGGAGATGAAAAACAGCCCGTCGGGTAGTCATGGGCGTGCGGGAGCCCGCATCAGTAACCTGCCTCCTCGGTTGTCCCTTCTTTGCATGGTCGTCTACATAAAGGAGGAACCAGCCATGCAGATCAGCATGCTTGCCCTTCTTGGGTCACGGACCGGGGAGGCGAGGGCCTCCGTCGGGACCGCCCCGAGCAACCGGCATATCCAAGGAATGACAAGGCTCGATCGCTGTGCTGGTCAGGATGCCGAAGCGGGCCGTCCGCCAATCGGAATGCGGGTCAGGATGCTGCAACGTGATTCCAGCTGCAGGATACGGCTCCTTTGCGGTTGCCGCAAAACCTGCTGGCAACATTCTTACTATCCGAATGATGTACGCATCCCTTGGGATCGTTTCGCCTGACCAGGGCCATCTTCAGCGCCTCATCGGCCAGCTCGGCAGGCGCCTCTTCCACGCGTAATAGCCCTGGCGGGTCACCTATGCAACCAAAGATACAAAAGGAATCGAATGGCCAGAGAGGATTGCCCTTTCCGATGGTCGATTCTTGACAGGCAAACTCAAGCCTCGTTAATATTACATGGTTTGCCAGACCGAATTAACAAAGGAGGGGTGTCGTGGTTGGTCTTTTCCGCACGTGGATGAGCGCCTAGAAAGCGGCGCTGTTGTGGCGTCGCGCTGTTTTTCTGCACGCCATTTCACGATTGGACATAACCATGATATTTGAAACCTCTCGGCGCAGGTCTGTTTCGCTGTGCCATTCATGGCAATTTAAGATTTGTTTCGTATGGGGCGGGGAGCTCGTGTCGACATTGACGAGCTCGATTCTCCAAATGGGTCTCATTTGGCATATCGCCCTCACGACAGAATCATCTTCCCTCCTCTCCCTGGCATCGTTAGCAGGCTTTCTGCCGATTGCTTTGTTCGGAGTCCTTGCGGGCGCCGTTGTCGACAGGCTGCCTTTGAAACGTGTTCTCATCGGCGCCGACCTCTTCGTTGCCGCGGTGGGCGCCGCCTTGGCGATTGCCTCGTTGGCCGGCAGCTTACCTGCGTGGTCAATACTCATCGCCCTGTTTCTCCGCGCAGCTGGCACTTCGTTCTACACGCCGGCCTCCCAATCCCTCACGCCCCATCTCGCCCCGCCAGAGCATCTCGTTCGCCTATCGGGAGTGATGCAGGCGATTCAGTCCGCCGGATACATTCTTGGCGCCGCGCTCGCGGCAGTGATTTATCCTGTGGCGGGCATTACCGCCATGATTGCCCTCGACGTGCTGGGGGCGCTTTTCGCTTCTCTAGCTGTCCTCGCCGCTCAGATAGACGCAGGAGGACTCGACGAAGCCGACCGCAGCTCGTCCTTTTCCAATAAAGTTCGAGAACTTTTCTCTGAGATTTCGGACGGCTACAAGCTGATCAGGGGATACAGGGGGCTGTTCGCCCTTCTTTGGTGCGGGTTCGTCTTCGCTTTCGCGTTCTCCCCACTCGCGGCATTGTTCCCAATAATGACCTTGGGACATTTTGGTGGTAGCACGGGGGATGCTGCTTTGGTGGAGGTCCTTTTCTCCGCAGGCATGCTGGCTGGGTCCGGCATTTTGGCGGCCACGGGAGGGTTCCGCAATAGGTCGCTCACCATGGTCGCCGCGATCGCCGGCTTCGGCGTCGTCGCAATCGCATCCGGATTGATCGGCCCGTCGCTGTTCGCCGTTTTCCTACCGGCGAGCTTTCTTATGGGCGCATGCTCCCCGTTGTACGCGGGAACCCAGACTGCCCTTATGCAGGAGCAGATACCTCCTGAGTACCTAGGCCGCGTTTTCGGCCTCTACGGAACCATCATGGCGTGGGCCATGCCCATGGGCCTCGCGGCCCCCTCCGTTTTTGCGGATCTGCTTGGAGCTCCGTTATGGTTCGTCGGCTCTGGAGCGACCATGGTACTGCTTGCGATGGCTATGCTGCTTGCTCCGAGCGTCCGAAACGTGGGGAAAAGAGATACCGGGCGGATTCAATAGCCCAAGTATTCGAAAAAAAGAGGCGGCAGCCATCGGTTCACGCGTCAGCCTTCAAGCCCTTGCGACGACGAGGTATTGCGCCGACATCCCACATCGCGCTCCTTATTCGTCGCCAACTATCATTTTCGGATTTGCCGGCTTGCGCAAGGTCAAAACGCTCGCGCCGGCAATTGGGCAAAGGCGAAAAATCGACGTGAGCAATCTTTTTTGGCATGGCTGCGCTTCCAGTAAAAGGCTAATACACAAAAGGCGGTTCAACCTATGGAACTCATAGTCAAAGCTAAAGACATCTTTTTGGAATATGCCGGCCGCGATATCCTGGATATCGAAGAGTTGGAAATCTACTCCTACGATCGCATCGGCTTGGTGGGAGACAATGGCGCAGGCAAAACCAGCCTGCTTAAAATTCTGAGCGGCAATCTTACCATTGCGGACGCCGACGTCAGGCGCTTCGGCAGCATTGCCCTCATCGGCCAACTCGATGAACTCGACCTTGATGCGGCTCAGGACAGTGGTGAGATGCTCTCCCGTCTCAACGTCGCCGGAGTGGCGCAGGAGACGATGAGCGGCGGGGAGGAAACACGCGCCAAGATTGCCTCTGCACTCTCCCAGCATGCAAGCGCGATCTTCGCCGACGAGCCTACGAGCCACCTCGACCAAGACGGCATCCGCCTTCTCGTCGGACAACTCAAGGCATTTGATGGGGCTCTGCTCATCGTGAGCCATGACCGTCATTTTCTCGACCAGGTGGTAGACAAGATCTGGGAGCTCAAAGACGGCGGTATTTCCGAATTCTGGGGTGACTACTCCGACTATCTGCGACAGAAAGAAGAAGAGCGCAAAGCTCAGGCGACTCGATACGAAGAGGCGATGCGCGAGCGCGATCGCCTCGAAGCCGCCATCGAAAAACAACGGAAAAAAGCACGGCAGGTCGACGCCAAGCGGAAGGCTGCGAAAAAAAGCAACGAGTATGCAGGTCGATTGGGGCATCAGAAAGCAACCGGCACCAAACAGAAGAGGATGTACCAGGCGGCTAAGGACATGGAGAAGCGCCTCGAAGCGCTCGAAGGGATTGAGGCCCCAGATAGCATTCGCGCCGTGCGGTTCCGCCAGAGCAAGGCCCTGGAACTGCATAGTAAATTTCCCATCTCGGCAGACGATTTCAGCTTGAGCTTCGGCAACTGCATGCTCTATGACCACGCGAAATTCGAGATACCGCTCGGTGCCAAAGTGGCCATCACCGGTGGCAACGGTACAGGAAAGACCAGCCTGCTGAAGGCAATCGCTCGACGCGCCGACGGTATCAACATCTCTCCCAAGGCAGAGATCGGTTACTTCGAGCAAACAGGCTACAAGTTCGACGCCCGTCAGTCTGCGATCTCGTTCATGCAGGATGGTTGCGAGTACAGCATGACCGAAATTCGAGGCATCCTCGCCTCTATGGGAATCGGACCGCGCGACCTGACAAAGGACGTTGGCGTTCTCTCGGGAGGCGAAGTCATCAAGCTGCTACTCGCGAAGATGCTGCTGGGCAGATACAACATCTTGCTCATGGACGAGCCTGGAAATTACCTGGACATCAAGAGCGCCGAAGCCCTCGAGCAGATGATGAGCGCCTATGCCGGAACGATAGTGTTCGTCTCCCACGATAAGAGGCTGGTCGAGAACGTCGCAGACATTGTCTACGAAATAAAGGACACCAAGCTAGTCAAAATCTTTCAGCGCGAATAGCCCTAAATGAGCAAGAAATAATCCCCGAACGGAGACAAGGGAGTAAAACGGCAAAGAAAGAGCCTCCGTCCCAACGCAGGGAACGGAGGCTCTTTAATAGCTTTTACTCATCTCCGTCGCTGGTGGCTTTGTCATGACTCTCGTACGAAACGAAACTCAGCGGCATAGTGCGGCACTCAAAATCGCAGGTCAGAACCCTGTCGTCCTACTCCCACTCTATGAATCGAAAGTGCGGGCATTTCCATGTCGTCTCGTATTTTATACGGAAAACGAACGTGGCGATACACGGCGATACTCAACGGCACAAAAGTGAGACAAAACTGCTCTGATAATAGAAACTCAAATGAAACTCAAGGGTGTTGAGTTTCATTTTTGTCCCAGTAGCAAAAAGGGCAGGGTAGAGCGGCCAAATCCTCCCCTTTTCAGGTGATCTGAAGCGGCATCACATGCAAGCCACCAGCGACAATTGCAAACCTATAGTTAAAAACTCTCTCCAGTTTGCTCCAGTTTGTCGCAGTTTGTTTTAGTTCGCCCAATTTATACCCAGTCTCAAAAATTGCCGAAAATCCATGGGGTCAAATTTGAGTCACGGATATCCATACAATTTTGGTCATTCTCTGGGGTCACGCTGGGTCACGGCCTAACCGGATATCCAATCGGAAAGGACGGCTGCCGTCTCGCGATTGGCGGAGTAGTGCATCCAGCGGCCGTCCTTGCGGCAGCTGACCAGCCCGGCGGCGCAGAGTTGCTTCACATGGTGGGAAAGGGTGGGCTGGGTGATGTCCATCTGCTCAAGAATCTTGCACGCGCAGATATCGTCCTTGTCCTTGATGGCCTGGTAGATGCGCAGGCGCGTGGGGTCGCCCAGCGCCTTGAACGCCGCCGCGAGGCTCTCGTTGTCCATGGTTTCCTCCTGTCTGTCTGGCAGCTTCAGTATATCACGCAAATTCATATATTGACATATATCTATGTGACTCCTATATTGTCGTCTTAACATAGATATATATCGATACATCAATATGAAAGGAGTCCCAATGGAGTCCATCGGAACGTTCATCTTGGACCAGGTGCTGAAGATGCAGTGGCTGAGCGAACTGATCGCCGCCTTGCTGGGCGCGCTAGGCATTGACGCAGCGGGCCAGTGGGGCGGCACGCTCCACTTCTTCATCTATGACACGGTGAAGATCGTCATCCTGCTGTGCGTGCTCATCTTCGCCATCAGCTACATCCAGAGCCACTTCCCGCCCGAGCGCAGCCGCAAGATCATGGGCCGCTTCAAGGGCATCTGGGGAAATGTGGTGGGAGCACTGCTGGGAACGGTGACGCCGTTCTGCAGCTGCAGCTCGATCCCGCTGTTCATCGGGTTCACCCGCGCGGGCCTGCCCCTGGGCGTCACCTTCAGCTTCCTCATCAGCTCGCCCATGGTGGACCTGGGCAGCCTGGTGCTGATCATGAGCATCTTCGGCCCGGGCGTTGCCGTTGCCTACACGGTGGTTGGCCTGCTCATCGCCATCGCCGGCGGCGCCATCATCCAGCGCATGGGCATGGAGGAGCACCTGGCCGACTTCGTCCGCGGCGACGCGCCGGCGGACGCCGAGCTCCTGTCCATGACCGTGGCCGAGCGCCTGGCCTATGCCCGCAAGGAGACCTGGGGCACGTTCAAGAAGGTGTTCCCGTACATCCTGCTGGGCGTGGGAATCGGCGCCTTCATCCACAACTGGATCCCCGCCGAGTGGATCGAGCTGGTCCTGGGCGACGGCAACCCCTTCGCCGTGGTGCTGGCCACCCTCGTCGGCGCGCCTATCTACGCCGACACATTCGGCGTCATCCCCATCGCCGAGTCCCTGTACTACAAGGGCGCGGGCCTGGGCACGGTGCTGGCCTTCATGATGAGCGTCACCGTGCTCTCTATCCCCTCGCTCACCATGCTCGCCCGCGTGGTTAAGCCGAAGCTGCTGGGAACATTCGTGGGGCTGTGCATCGTCGGCATGTGCATAAGCGGCTACGTGTTCAACTTCCTGCAGCCGCTGTTCTAACCGATTAGGAGCCCGCACGGTGCGGGCGCGTCGAAAGGAGAAATTGTCATGGGATTGTTCGGATTCGGAAAGAAGAAGGAAGAGAAGGCCGCCGTTCCCTGCGCGTGCAATGATGGCGCTCCGCAGATGAAGGCAGAGCCCTGCGGCTGCGGAGGCGCCCGCCAGGTGAAGGTGCTGGGGGCCGGCTGCTGCCACGAGCTGAACGAGAACGCCCAAGCGGCCATCGCCGAGCTGGGGCTCGAGGCGGAGCTTGAGTACATCACCGACATGGACCGCGTCATGGGCTACGGCGCCATGAGCCTGCCTGCGCTGGTCGTCGACGGCAAGGTCGTGTCCGCTGGCATGGTGCTCACGCCGGCGGAAGTCGCAGCGTACTTGAGGTAGGAGGAACCATGGAGATCAGATCGACCCGAGGCAACGCGATACTTTTCTGGAAGGTCGCAGACGGCGATACCGTGGAGGCCGGGCAAGTAGTTGCTTCCCTCGAGCAGGGCAAGGGCACGATGGAGGTCGTGGCACCGTGCGCTGGAAAGATTGGCATTGCCTGCAAGGGCGGCATGGTGTCCGAGGGCCAGCTCCTGGCGACGGTGGGCTGATGCTGAACGTCGTGAAGAGCCCCTACCGCACCGCTTACGAGAACCTCGCCTTCGAGCAGGAGCTTCTTCGCACGGGCACGCCCTTCCTTTTCACCCACCGGGACGCCCCCTGCGTCTCAGTGGGCTTCAACCAAGACATTGAAGCGGAAGTCGACGCCGCACTTGCCAAGGAGCTGGGTGTCGACATCGTCCGGAGGCAAAGCGGCGGCGGGGCGGTCTACCGCGACGAGGGGTGCGTGGCATTCTCGATGGCGGTGCCGCGTGATTTCCTTCCGCGCGCCATGGAGGTTCCCGAGCGGGCCCTGATGGCCCTGGGCGTGCCGGCCGTCCGAAACGACCGCAACGACGTCTACGTCGCCGGTCGCAAGGTATGCGGATGCGCATGGCAAGACGCTGGCGACCTGGTCGTGTTCCACGGCAGCGTGTTGTTCGATGTTGACCTGGACGCGATGGATCGCCTGCTTGCCCCCGGCAAGAGGAAGTACTGCGGCACCGCCATGAGGTCTGTTTTCGCCCGCGTGAGGAACATCAAGGATTTGGTTCCGCAGATGACAGCTGACGAGTTCCAGGGAGCACTCGAGAGAGCGCTCCTCGCCTCCGTTTCCTTGGGTGCGATGTGATTTCCGCCGGTCTCTTTCACGTGCGCCTCCGTCAGCTCCCTGACCGTGAGAAGCCTAGGGGGTGCGATCGTAATAAGAAAACCCCAGTTAAACTGGGGTTTTCTTATTGCACAAAGCCTATACGGGCTACTTTCACTCTATAGTTGAAAACTTTCTCCAGTTTGTCCCAGTTTGTCGCAGTTTGTTCTAGTGAATCCTATTTACACCCAGTCTCAAAAATCGACGTTTGGGCATGCGGTCAAATTTAGGTCACGGTTTTTCGGAGTGCCCGAGGCTTTTTCGTGGGTCACGTGAGGTCGCGAATAGCACCTAGTTCTTGGGTCCAGTCTTATGTTCGTTTAAGCAGACTTCAGGCGACATTGCACCGTGCGGCTACACATTTGATAGAATCTCCCCAGTCAATCATCGGAGGACAATTAGCGCAAGTGGCTTACATATGATGTCACCAACCTGCACGTTTGCAAAATGATTTGGACATTGTTCGTTTGGAATAATCGCAAGTGGCTTGGTGCTAATCGGTTATGAGTTTCAAATGTCCCCATTGGGACAATTTGTCCCGGTCGAGCTAATCCAGCAATTTCCTTGAATCTTGCAGTTTCTCGAGAGCCTTTTCGCAACGCTCCATGCACTTCAAGCTTTTCTTCATTTGGGAGATAAGCTTTTTGTCAGGTCCGTTATCCGCATTCGACAACTTCTCGATTTCGGCGCGCAGCTCCTCTGTGCAGTTCTGCATTCCTTGTTGCGCTAAGAGAGGCGATGTCGTAGCGTCCGTATTTCTTGACGGCGATCTCGGAGCAGAATGCGAGAAGCTTGGAACATTCGCTTTGCACGAAAGACTCGGACGATTGCACGGCAACGGTCGCCGCCGTGGTTACACCTGATCCCGCGAGGCCAAGAAGTGCGCCGCCTCCAGTAAGAATCGCAGTTCCGCCAGCCATGCCCATGCCGCCAACTGCAAGCGAGCCTCCTCCGACGAAAGCCAGGCTGGCGCTAGTCAACGCAGCGCCTGAGAGCCCGACAACCGCATCGCCCGCGATGAGCACTGCAATTTCAGGAGCGAAGAATAATGCGCCTCCTGCAGTCGCCGCGGTGACCGCAAGCGTCGCTACCGCTGCAGCAGCCACCCTTTTTCGATTGCCGGTTATCGTTCCGATCGCATGCGTGTATGCCTTTTGAATTGCCTTCACATCGGTGCTGTCAATGTAGTTCTGCCCCTTGCAGAAAACGTCGCCAAGGTAGTCGGTCTTGACCTTGAGCTTCTTATAAGACTTGTTCTCTTCGAGACCGAGTTGGTAGTAAGGCGTGAATCTAGATAGCTCGAGAACCAGAAGGTCAATCCAGGAGCGGTCTTCGACTTCGTTGGAGATCTCTTCCATTAAATCGAATGCTTGCCTGCCGCTGCGGATGAAGAATTCATCTCTGGTTACATCCAGGGATTCGCAGACGGTGGCCTCCCATTCGTTCTTCCATCTTGTTTTCACTAGCGCCAGATCCGCCTTCTTTGTGCTCAGGATGTCAAAGGCTACCATCATCGACTGGAAGGAGTACAGGAGCCTGGTTTGGTCAGAGTTGAGCATCAAGAATCGATATTTTGCGGAAAGCCTCTGAAGCTCCTGTTCCCTTAGTTGCTTCTGCCTCTCATGTTCGGCCATCGCTTTCTTGTACACAGTTGCGACGTCTTCCTTGATGTATTTGGCGTCAAAGAAGCAAGCGACGGCGAACCTTCCGATGCCGGGATAGTTGATGTTCAGGAAGAACGCTTTGGCGAATGCGGCCTTGTTTCCCTTAGAAGCTATCCCTGCCTTAATAGCGCTGCCAGCGGAATTGACTGCTAGGAACGTGCCGCTGGAAACGGTGCACATCCTCGTAAGGGCCCTGTTGTTGATCGGCAGAAAGCCCTTCGGATCCAATCGGTCGAGCTCCGCAAACGAAGCTATGCGCTTCGTTTTTATCTCCGAAGCAAGTCTCGAGACGGTGTAGAAAACGCGGACGACGACTTCGTTTGCAAGAACGAAAAGGGACTGCTCCAGCAATTGCGTGGCCAAGCCCATCTCCGTCCTGAAGTCGAAGCGGACAGGCTTTCCTTCCGAATCCTTGAAGTAGGTGCCATTGAACAGCTTGGAGACCCATTTCGAGAACGAGATCTCGCTTTCCTTGTAGTTGACCTTAACGTTCTTGAACAGCGGCGTGGAAGAAAGCTCTTTTAGTATGGACAGAATGGGCCCCGGGATGCCGGTTCCCTTGCCGGCCTTTTGGTTCGACCCGTCTATGTCGCTGACAAGGTGGAACAGCCAATTGAACGTACCGATGGCGATCTTCTCGGGGACGTTCTTCCCTACAAGGGCGTTTTCGGGGAACAACAGCTTGATGAAGTTGCCGTCCGTGTCGGTGCCGTAGCCCGTGCCCGTAAATTGGCCGAGGATGGAGAAGAAGAGGCCGAGAACGGTAGGATGGTGTGAGAAATCTCGAAGGTGGTGCTGAAGCCCTCCTCCGAACTCAGGGGTAAGCTTGTCCTGAGGAATTGGGAATTTGTCTTCCAAGAACTTGATTGCCTTGGCCAGGACTTCGGTGCTGCATCTGCCGTCCTTGTCGAATATGGCCTTATCGTTTGGAAGGTCGCAGCCGAAGGCCCTCGCTGCGTCTATGACAATCTTGTCGGCTTCCTTACCACCGATCTTCGCTGCCTCTTCGATAGATAGAGGCTTGCCGAGAAACACGCTGAGCAGCCCGGTCAACAAGCCGCTTCCTGCGGCGATCCCATAGTCCAGCCTACTCGCCTTGTCTACCGCGTCGTCGAATTCGAATTCCAGGGCTTCGAAGGAATCGAGAATCGAAAGTTCATTGGAGGCTGGGCTTATGTCGAGTGTGCCGGCACTCGATACCGGGATGATTTCAAAATTGCTCATGTGCGGTCTTTCTCTTAGCGATGCGCTTTACACATCTCATCAATTATCCCACCTTTAATAACCGCCTTAGGAACATTCAGCTATATGGAGGAACTCTGGGACAATTTGTCCCAGCTGATCTCCTTAGAATCCCTCCCACTGCTGCTTGGTTGCTAAACGGAATCTTACAGATGACATTCTAAATTTACGTTTGCAAGCACCATGTCCATTAGGACGGACAGGCTCGAATAGCTCCAGGTAATACCATTTTTCAAGCTCGCCAACTACGCGTGAGCCTGTCGGTCAAGCCTGCCTGCACGTAAGAGCAGCATAAACACAGCACGGGTGGTGATGCGATGTACGTCAGGAACAGTTAGCGCCGGGCGAAGGTCGCATTTCAGCATTGGCGCTGAGCATCCTGCACCGTCGAATAGCGAGGCACTTTCACAGCTGCTGGGACAATCTGTCTCAGCGAGACATCCAACCGATATTATGCCAGTTTCTTGAATATGGGACTTAGGGAACCCAAGGGAACCGAAGCCCATTCCTCTCAAAAGACTCCTTTCCCGCTTTCGTGTAGAAGGCTGATGAACGTACATGGCGTAACGCCGCGGAACGCAGCGATACGGCGCGGAAAGGATAGGAGGACGCATGAGACCACAAAGCGACTGCAGCGGCTGCACTGATCAGAACCAGGCCGTGAGTGGCCCCAGCGAATGGATGACCGTAGCCGAAATGCAGGAATACATGCATGCCGGAAGGACCAAGGCCTATGAGCTCATCAAGGCCGGAGAGGTCAGGTCGTACAGGCTGGGAAGGAGGATTCTCGTGAACAGGCTGTCTCTTGACCGATACATAAAAGCAAACGGAACACTTGGCGACCAACCGAACAAATGAGGTCCGAGCCATGTTGATTGCACCCGAAGCTTCGGCGCTATCGAAGGGCGAGGCATCGTCTTGCCGCCTCAAACGAACTCGAAACGAGGCAGACGATGAATGATGCAACAGGACCTAGACCAGTGCCACCTCAGGACTACTACAGCGCCCAGCAGGTGATGGACTTGCTGAGAATAAGCAAGAGAAGGCTGTACGAGCTCGCGGAACGCGATGATGACCCGCTGCCCCTCAGGACTTTCCCAGGGGCAAAGCGTGGATCGATAGCGGATCGGAGGGAGCTCCGCGATTGGGTCCTTCGTAACACCGTCCTAGTCCGCGAGCGCGAGCAAAGGGGCTAGGAGAAAAATGAAGGACATCAAGAGCGCGGGTGATGAGCGCGCTTCCCCTGAAGGGTTCATCACGTTGCATGGGTTCATGATGAAAGGAATGGGACTCTCTGGAGTCCCGCTCCTCGTCTTTGCCCGCATCTACGGCTTCAACTCGGCAGGATTAGACTTTTATGAGAGCAAGCCCCATCTCGCAAGCTTCCTGAACACAACGGAGAGGTCCGTATACAGGGCCTTCTCGGACCTGCTCGAAAAGGGGCTGATCCAGGAGTCGGGCTCCCATCGACACGCAAGCGGCGTCGAGACGAAGTGCTACTCGGTCGTATGGTCGGCCATTCCCCCGAGGGCGAGGGGTCCAGACCCTGACAAAACGTCACCCCCTGACAAAACGTCACCCCCTGAAATCTTGTCAGTCGAAAGGGCACAGGGGGATGACGAATCTTCAGTCCCCGGGCTGACGAATTGTCAGCCGATAAGAAAGGCTGATAACAAAGGTTTCAGATAGGAAAGGCGGCCTCGTTTGAAGGACGAGAGGAATCCATTCATTACGCTCGAGGAGGCAAGGGCCAGGGGATTGAGGCACTCCGAGCCGGAACCGGTTGCCTGCACGTACTGCGGGCGGGCAACCGTTCCCCTCGGCATCGAGTACGGCGGCGAGGTCAGGTGGATCACCCATGAGCCCTGCGGCTGCCCGGAAGAGCTCGAGGCAAAGCGGAAAGAGGAGGAGAGGGAGGCCAAGGAGGCCGAGTCCAAGCTCCAATCCAAGTTCCTCAAGGCGGGTATCGCCAGGCGCTTCCTCGGCGCGAGGGTCGACCTCGAGGCATCGGCTCGGTACCTGTCTAGCTTCGGGGGAAACAGGGGAGCCGGGCTCTACATCGAGGGATGCGTGGGCTCCGGAAAGACCTACGCGGCAAGCGCCATCGCGAAGGCGTTCGTTCTGTCGGGCTACAGCGTGGCCATGGGAACGACCCTCTCAATGCTCGAGGAGATCAAGCGCAGCTACGACGACGACCGCGCGCCTGGCATCAGCCGCTATGTCGGCAGCGACGTCCTGATCATGGACGACATAGGCAAGGAGACGACCAGCTCCTGGGCCCTCACAAACCTCTTCCAAATCGTCAACTCCCGCTACGAGGACATGCTCCCGACCATATACACGTCGCAGTACGACGTAGACACGCTGCTGTCCCGGATGGCCAGATACGGGGACCGCGAGACCGCCGAGGCGATCGTCTCGAGGATCGTGCAGACCTCGACGCATGTCCGCCTGCCGAATAGGGACAGAAGGCGCGAATCCAGCTTTTTCGGTGAAGACGGAACCAAGGGAACCCAAGCGAACCTTAGGCGTCGATGACGGCAGCAGCGTCCCTCCCACTGCTGGTATAAGCGCATTTGGCGGCGAGGAAGAGCTGGTCAGCTGAAACATCCCCGCAAACGAAAACCGAGCTCGTGACTCCTAGCGCCTCGCCGCCGCCAAGCAGAGACCCACTGGGACAGATTGTCCCACCGACGAAAGGACCGACATGGAGGGCTTCGCACCCATCACCGGAGAGGAGCACGAGCTCCTCGTGGCCAAGTGCCAGGAGAACGGCTGGCTCAAGCGCGGCGGCTACGACTGGCAGGATGACCCCTTCATGGAGGAATACCCCTACGAGTTCTCCAAGGCCGAGAGCATCGAGGATCTCCGCAACGCGTTCGCGCGCGGGAACTGGGCCATCAGGCAGGGTTTCGTCTACGAGGACCTCGCCTTCATCCAGCAGGTCAACGGCGGCGACGAATGGTGGACCTGCAAGCGCTTCGACGGGGAATGGGTCGACTTCGAGAGCTGGAGCTTCGGTCGGATATCGCTAGACCCCGCGGAGTTCGAGGACGCGATGCTACATATGCGTCACGCGACCAAGGAGGAGTGCACATCCCTGCGCTACATGGACTCGAAGATACCCGAGAGGCCTCAGAGCCTCGCCGACAGGGCCCAGGGAGCCATCCAGGCGTCAGCAACGCTCGATTCCGCAACTCAGCACCGACAAGGACCCAACCACACAAGATAAGCCAGGAAACTTAGAGAAAGGCGGCATGTTATGCCAAGCGACTACGGGGACGACTCCGGCGAGAAGCTCGTCGACTGGATGCTGAGAATCGGGCAGGATGCGGGCGGCGCGGCGATGTCGGCAGGCGCCGAAAGGCTCGCAAACGCCTTCAGGAACGCGCGCGGCCAGGTCGCAGGGACCCCGGACGCCGTCGCCGAAGAACTGGAAGACGCGCCTCAGTGGGCGAAGCTCAGCATGGCTGAGTTCGAGCAGCTTCCGGAATACGAATCCATCAGGCAGCTCATCGACGAGGAACTGGACAGGGCCTCCATCGAGCATGCCTTCCACAACGATGGCGAGCGTGGCTTCCTCGTTTTCAAGGTCGAAGACGCGCCGGACGTCGACGAGGTTTTCGCGGACCTCGAGAGGAAGGCGTCCGAGGCGCTTGACGAAGCCAAGGAGAGGATCGCCCAGCCCAAGTCCAGGGATGCTGAGAGGCTCGCCGTGAAAGCCGAGCAGGCCAAGGCCGCCTCGGCTGCAAGCAAGGCAGCCCGAGAACAGGTTCGCCAGGGGGAGCGCTTGGAGCAGAAGGCTCGATGAGAAGCGATGTGCTCTTCGCCGCCATATGCTCGGCGATCTCCTTCCTCGTCGGAAACGTCATCGCGGGCCATGCCCAGGAAACCGGGACCAACCCGCTCATGGCGGGTGGGGGATTCGCGGAAACCCTCCCCGACTCCCTTGCATCGGGCCACCTCTTCTACGCAGACACCCTCTCCGTCGCGATCGGCGCGGCCTGCGCCTGCGCGGTGTGGCTTTTCTGGGCCAGGGAGGCTGAGCGCATGGGAAACTACCGGCGCGGCGAGGAGCATGGAAGCTCCAGGTGGGCGACCGCCAAGGAGATGGGGGCCTACGCGGATTCCAAGGATCCGGACAACAACATCATCCTCTCCTCGCGATCCAAGAAGCGCTTCATCGACACGTCCCACGACCAGAGGACGGAGACCAACAACAACATGCTCGTGGTGGGAGGACCCGGAACGGGCAAGACCCGCTACTACGTCAAGCCGAACCTCTACCAGCTGAACGCCAACTACTTCATCACCGACCCGAAGGGGACGCTGATCATGGACATCGGCTGGCTCTTCGAGGAATCGGGCTACGACATCCTCACCTTCGACACCATCGACTTCTCCAGGTCCATGCACTTCAACCCTCTCGCCTACGTACGCGACGAGAAGGGCATCCTGAAGTTCGTGGAGTGCCTCGTGAAGAACACGACGGGCGACAAGGAGCATTCCGGCGACCCCTTCTGGGAGAACGCCGAGAAGCTCCTCTACACGGCGCTGGTGGGATACCTGATCGCCCACTGCCCGCCCGAGGACCGGAACGTCGGCGGCCTCATCATGCTGCTCGCCCTCGCAGACGCCCGCGAGGACGACGAGGACTACATGAGCCCGCTCGACATGCTTTTCAACGAGATCGAGACGGGCAGGCGCCTGGCTCCCAAGGCCACGGCCACCGCCTACGACCCCGAGCGGAGGGACTTCGACGAGGGGGTCGAGGCATTCGAGTGGATCGAGGTCGGCAAGCCCGCGAAGCCGGAAGAGGACTTCTCCCTGGCCACCTACAAGCAGTTCAAGGTGGCGGCCGGCAAGACAATGAAGTCCATCATGGTCAGCTGCAACGTCCGCATGAAGCCCTTCGACATCGACGAGGTCCGCGAGATCCTCTCCTACGACGAGATGGACCTCGGCCACCTGGGCGACGCGAGCAGGAAGACCGTGGTCTTCGCGTCCATGTCGGACACGGACTCCACCTTCGACTTCCTGTTCGCGCTGCTCATGCACTTGGCGATGGACACGCTATGCGAGGTCGCGCTCTCGAGGTTCCAGGGCCGGCTCCCGCGCCCCGTCCACTTCATGTTCGACGAGTTCGCCAACATCGGCCGGGTGCCCGACTTCGAGCGGATGATCACCGTGACGCGCAGCCGCAACATCGCCGTGTCGATGATCCTGCAGTCCCTCTCGCAGCTCAAGGAGACCTACGGCGACAACAACGCAGCCACCATCGTCAACGCCTGCGACACCTTCGTCTATCTCGGCGGCAAGTCAAACGAGACCAACAAGGAGATATCGGAGATGGTGGGCAAGCAGACCGTGAAGAACATGACGGTGAACGACTCCCGCGGAGCAAACCCCTCCACCACGAGGAACTACGGCGTGTTCGAGCGAGACCTGATACAGGCCTCCGAGATAGCGCGAATGCCGAGGGACGAGGGATTGGTGCTGATCAACGGCGCGCAGCCCTTCAAGGACAAGAAATACGACCTGCGCAAGCATCCGAGGTCGGCAAGGCTCGAAGGCCGCGGTCCGTTCGACTTCAAGGAATACAGAGCGAGGAGGTGGGCCTATGAGAGGGATTCCCTCGTAGCTGAGTGAGGGTTGCGGCAAGCGCGCGGCGCACAAGGCATCGGAACGCTTCCACACATGCCGATGCTGCCGCAGCCCCATGCAAAGGAGCACGCACGTGCCCCTGAACCCAATTCTAACACCCCGCGACAGCCCATCTTCCACATGCGGGCCAGGGGTGACAATCACATGCAAAGGAGACACATGCTAAACAACATCATCAGCCTCGTTTCGGGCTGCGTGACGTTCCTGGGCGGCTTCCTCGTCGTCTGGGGCGCGGTCAGCCTCGGCCTCGCAATCCGCGAGCAGCAGGGCGGCAGCCAGATCGCGAGCGCGATTTCCACCATCGCCGGCGGCGCGATCATCATCGCCGCATCCATCTACTTCGGACAGCTGGACACTTCCTGGCTCCCTAACTAGGAGGTTGGAATGTCCCTTCAGATCCCCGTCCAGAAGGACATCGGAGAGTACGAGGAGAAGATCGTCGGCAAGCTCAGCCTCAGGACGCTCGTCTGCGTGACCCTCGGCTTCGCAAGCGCCATAGCAACGGCGGCGATCATCTACTTCTGGATCGGCATCGAGGTCTCGAATGCCGCCTTCCCGGTCATGTGCGCAAGCCTCCCGTTCTGGCTGGCAGGCTTCTGGCGGCCTTTCGGCATGAGGCTCGAGCAATTCATCCCCAGGTTCGCCGCCCACCACCTCGATGACCAATCCCTCCTCTACAGGAGCCCGACCGACCCGGCAATCGCCGCAGTCAAGACGGGCAAGACCAACAGGCGCGCACGACGCGCAGCCAAGCGAAAGGGGGCAGAGCTCCATGAGCCAACGAAACAGCAATGACATGAAAGCGCCGCAGGCCAGGCCCGGGATGCTGGCACTGCTCCTTGGGGGCGCCGGCAAGACCAGCAAGACCAAGAAGGCGAGCGACGAGAAGGCGAAATCCCAGAAGAGGCTCAGGCGCTCGGCGAAAGACATATTGCGCTACATCGGCTACGACGCCATGTACAAGGACGGCATAGCCCAGGTGGAGGACGGCCTCTTCAGCCAGACCATCGAGTTCTCCGACATCAGCTACCAATCCGCAAGAAAGGAGAACCAGGAGAACGTATTCACCGTGCTATCGAGCCTCTACAACTACTTCAGCGCGGACACCTGCTTCCAGCTCACCATCGCAAACGTGCCCATCCCCGACAGGGAGATCGGCAAGAGGGCGTTCTTCGAAAAGGGCGACGAAGCGACCTCCAAGTACGTCGAGGAGTACAACGGCATCCTCAACGACAAGATGAGGGAGGGCTTCTCCAACCTCGAGCGCCACAGGTACCTGACCTACATGGTCGGCGCCGCCGACGTCGACGGTGCAATCCCAAAGCTCTCGCGCATCAAGGGCGACTGCATCCAGACCCTCTCGCGAGTCCGGTGCCAGGCGCACGCCCTCGACGGCACCGAGCGCCTGCGCGCACTCCAGTCGCAGCTCAGGCCGAAAAGCGAGTTCACCTTCGACTAGGACAAACTGTCCCACAAATCGAGCCTGCGCACCAAGGACCTCATCGCGCCTATGCTCATCGACTTCAAGCCCCAGGGCAGGGCGGACGCATTCAGGGTGGACGACGTCTATTGCCAAGTCCTGCTTATCAAGAGCTTCGGATCGGTGCTCGAAGACTACTACATCGCAAACATCATCGACCTTCCGATCCCGCTGTCCGTCAACATCCATGCCCGGCCCCTGGCTCAATCCGATGCGCTCGCCCTGGTGAAGGGCCAGCTCGACTGGATGGACAAGGAGATCATCGACGAGCAGCGAACCGCGGTGAGGAAGGGCTATGACTACACCATCCTGCCCCCCGAGCTCCGCTACTCGAAGGAGGAGGCCGAGGAGCTCCTCGACTTCCTCAGGAACAAGAACGAGAGGCTCTTCCGCTACACGGGCCTCATCTACACCTATGCGCCGACCCTGGAGGAGCTCGACAGGCAGGTCGAGCAGATCGTGAGCGTCGCCCAGGGCAACTCGCTGGGCGTGGAGCCGCTCTACCTGCGGCAGCGCGAGGCGCTCAACTCGGTGCTTCCCCTGGGCAACAACCACGTCGACGTCTTCAGGTACCTGACGACCGGCCAGATCGCCATGCAGATGCCGTTCGCCAGCCAGGAGCTGAACCAGCCCGGCGGCGGTTACTATGGCCAGTCCAAGCAGTCGGGAAACCTCGTCATCTGCGACCGGGGACTCCTTGCGAGCCCGATGGGCTTCGTTTGCGGAAAGCCCGGCAGCGGCAAGTCCTTCTCCGTCAAGAGGGAGATCACGAATACCATCCTCGCGCATCCCGGCGACGAGGTGATCATCTTCGACCCGGCCGGAGAGTACGGCAACCTCATCAGCGCCTTGGGGGGAGCGAACATCCGCCTTGCGCCGGGAACCGACACGACGCTCAACCCGTTCGACACGGCTGCCGTATCGGACCGCAGCGACGCGACCAAGCTCGCCTACAAGACAGACGCGATCCTGGCCCTCTCGTCCGCGCTCATGGCCGAGGGATCGGAGGGCCTGCCGGAGAACGACAGGTCCATCATCACGAGGTGCGTCGGCCTGGCCTACGACCGCTGCGCCCTCGAAGACAGGCTCCCGACCCTGGAGGACTTCCATGCCATCCTCGCGGAGCAGCCCGAGGCCGAGGCCAGGGACATCGCGCTTCGCTACGAGCGCTACGTCCATGGCGCCTTCAGCTTCTTCAACGGCCAGAGCAACGTCGGCTTCGAGAACAGGATCACCAACATCGACATGCACGAGCTGGGACAGAACATGAAGGTGTTCGGCATGCTCACCGCCTTGGAGATGGTGAGGAACCGTGTCATGGTCACGCCTCCCAGGGATGTCGTCACGTGGCTCTACATCGACGAGGTCCAGTCCCTCTTCGGGCACCCGACCATCGTCGACTACTTCGCCAGGCTCTGGCGCGAGGGCCGAAAGTTCGGCCTCATCTGCACCGGAATCTCCCAGAACACCTCGCACATGCTGCTCAACGCCAACGCGCGAGACATGGTGATCAACTCGGACTTCTTCCTGCTCCACAAGCAGGGCCCCGCCGACCTCGAGGCATGGACGGAGATGCTCGATCTCTCCACGGCAGAGAGGGGCTTCATCGACGAGTCCATCAAGGCCGGCGAGGGCCTCCTCGTTGCAGGCGGCATCCGAGTCCCGATCAAGGACGACTTCCCCAAGGGAGAGCTCTTCAAGCTGTTCGACACCAAGCCCGCGGCGATCGCAGAGCGCTCCATGCGCGAGGGCCCGATCGGCGGTGCGAAGTGACGAAGGCAAACGCCTTGTCCCAAAACGACGGAGCTTCCATGGCCGACCTCGTCATCAGCGAGAAGGTCACCCTGGCGAACACCGGCACCATCACCGACGACGAGGCCCAGATGCTATCGACCCTCACCGAGAGGAAGAGCGCAGCGGGCATCAGGGAAGCCGTGGAACGCACGACGGGGCAAGCGAGAGGGCATAGGCGCACCTTCGCCTCGAAGGCGGAAGAGACAGCTATCGCCGAGTCCGCAGCCGGGAAGAGCGGCATGGCCAAGGCGGCAGCTGCCAAGGAGATGCTTGCGAGGATGGCCGTCGACGAGCTCGACGACAGCGAGGAGCTCGAAGGAAGCTCCAAGGCCTACGACGCCCATCGATCCGCCAAGGCGATCAAGGGGCGTATCGCCTCGAGAAGGGCAGCCAGAAGGGCTGGGTCCAAGTCCGCCACCGCGCTGGGCGCAAAGCAGGGCGCCAGCGCAACGTCTGCCGCGGCGACGGCGGAGGCGTCCAGGGCCGCGGCGGCCCAATCCGCGGCTGCGGCCTCCCAGGCCGCAGCCTCGTCCTCCGGCGCCGCTGCGATCGGCGCAGCAGGCGGGGCCGGTGCCTCAATCGCGCTCGGATCGCTCGCGGCCATCGCCGCCTTCGTCGTCGGCGTCCTGATCGTCAGCAACCTCGTCAGCGCCCTGTTCGGCTTCTGGGAAAACGAGGCGAACAAGCAATCGCTAGATGGCCTGCCGCCCTACATCACCTACGAGATGGTCGAGGCCGCGCTCGAATGCCAGGAGAAGTACGGGCATCCCGCCGGCTGCACCCTCGCGCAGATCATCGTGGAGAGCGGCCAAGGCAACACCATGAGCAGGCTTGCGACGCGAGACCACAACCTCTTCGGCATGAAGTGGGCGGGGAGCTTCGCGGGCTGCCCCGAGGTCGCAGGGAAGAGCGCCTGGGTGACCAGCGAGGAGTACACGGCCGGCGTCCACACGGCGATCACCGCGTACTTCACGGTGTTCAAGTCCGACGTCGACTGCATCAAGTTCAGGAGCAGGGTCTTCCTTCAAGCCGAAACGTATGCGAACAACGCAACCATCCGCGAGGCCATGGAGAAGCATGACTCGGACCTCATGGCGGAGGGCCTGAAGGATGCGGGCTGGGCCACGAGCTCGACCTATGTCGAGAGCCTCAAGTCCGTGATGGACACCTACGGCCTGAGAAGGTTCGACACCATGACGGTCGAGGACCTCAAGAGCTCGAGGGCGAACGCGAACACTATCGTGGCGGCCGCTTACAGCCAGCTCGGCGTCCCATACGTATGGGGCGGTTCGACTCCCGGCAGGGGCCTGGACTGCAGCGGACTCACCCAATACTGCTACAGGCAGGCCGGGATCGCCATCAGCCATTACACGGAGAGCCAGTACAGCGAGCTCACGCACATCCCCCTGTCCCAAGCGCAGCCAGGAGACATCCTCTACAAGCCGGGGCACGTGGCCATCTACATAGGAGAGAACAAGTACATCCACGAGCCCCATACCGGAGCCGTGTGCTGCATAGGAACGGGAATCAACTACTTCACCTGCGCGCTGCGCAAGGTATGACGAAAGGAGCAAGCCCAATGAACAAGAAGAGACTCATGCTGGCGTGCGCAATCGGAGCGCTGGTGCTGCTCGCGGGCTCGGGGGTTGCCCGCTGCGCCATGCAGCCCTCGGAGGACCCGGCAACCGGGCAGGAAAAGGAATCAGCCCAGAAGGCCGATGCCGACAGCATCAAGAGCTACCTTGGAACAGCCTGGAGCGCCGACGGCGGCTCGAAGACGATGACCATCGCCGACGGGGTTGTCATCGAACGCGAGGGCGACTCTACCTCGGTGACCTACTACGAGGTCGTCTCCGAGCGATCGGACGCTGGCGGGATCTCCGTCAATGTGACCACGACGAAAACCCCGAGGGACGCCCCCGCCCAAGGCGTGATGAGGATCGATGCGTCGACCGAGGAGGTCTCCATCACCTGCGACGCCTTCGCGCTCTCGACCACCTACACCCTTGACGCGGCGCCAGACGCCAAGATCACCCTCTCTGCGCATTCGGACAAGCTCAACGAGCTCCTCGAATCAGACGACGAGAGCATCTCCAACGCGCTTTCGGCCTGGGCGTCAAAGCGCTCTCCCTACGCAACGTCCGCGGCATGGGACGGCGAGGTCTACATCGACTGCAACGGCAAGACCGTGACGACCTCGTTCACGCTCAACGACGGAGCCAGCACCCTGGTCCAGCTCCGCTACGACCAGACCACCAAAGAGCTGAGCGCCCTATGATCGCGGCGGTCAAGCGCATAGCGGGGCAGAGGGAGTTCAAGCTCGCCTTCGTCATCGCCCTGGCCTTCCTGGTCCTCACGCTCGTGCCATGCCAGAACGCCTACGCGTCGATCGCCGACGACATCAACTCGTGGCTCTGCGACCTTCTCCGCGAATGGAGCAACTGGATGTTCCACGCGCAGGTGAGCGTCCTCGGCTCGATCGGATACGAGGGAATCCTCGACGCCCCCTTCTCCTCGATGCTCCAGAGCTCGAGCGACGTCTCCATGTACGACATCGCCAGGGGCACCTGGCAGGTGGCGATACTCCCCATCGGATGCGGCGTCCTCGGCCTGGTGTTCACCTTGAAGCTCATCGAGATCTCCCAGCGCATGGACGGCAACCAGAGCATGCCGGGCGTCAAGGAGGTCGTGTTCCTGCTCGTGTTCTTCGCCGTGTTCCTGTTCCTCATCCAGAACAGCTTCGACATCATGGCCGCGATCTACGAGGTCATCGGACTTGCGGTCGACAGGGTAGAGGGACTCTTCGGAACGGGCGGGGCCATGAGCCTCGCCGAGGTCTCCATCGTCACCACCGAGGACGACGTGTCGGCCCTCATGGCAATGCTCGTCGTCTCCCTCATCAGCTGGCTTGTGGTGCTGGTGGCCTACATCGTCGCCCTCGTCGTCTGCTGGGCGCGAGCCATCCAGCTCTACATCATGGCGGCCTTCAGCCCGATCCCGCTTGCCTTCCTGGGGTTCGAGCACACCAGGCAGATCGGCATCGGCTACCTCAAGAGCTTCCTCGCCGTGTGCGTGGCGGGCCTGATCATCCTGGTCCTGCTCATCTCCTTCCCAGTCGTGCTGGGGGGAATCGTGAGCGTCAACCCCGGCACGGGCACGCCGGTGGACACCATCGCGAGCGGCCTGACGTACGCGCTCCAATACCTGGCCATGTGCGTGCTGCTGGTCCTGTCCCTGGTCCGAAGCGGAGCCTGGGCCCGAGACATCGTGAGCGGCTTCTAGGCACGGCCTTAGGCGGAGGGAGGTGATGCCCTTGAGATGCGGCAAGGGTTGACGATCGAAGACGAGCCGGGACTTCCACATTGCCCGGCAAATAGACAAGCAAAGGAGAAACACGCATGGAAGACAAGAAGAACGTTTACATCACCGTGCACAAGAGCTTCGTGAGGGAGGGAATCGAGTACTTCGACAAGAAGACGGGCCAGATGGGCAAGTTCAACTCCGTGACCCTGCCCCGCGACACGGTGATGGACGGCATGGATCTGAGCTTCTACCAGTTCAGCCCCCTGTTCGTGAACGAGTCGCGCTTCAAGGGCGAGGACTTCAGGGACATCCCGCTGCTGGCCGACAAGGAGGTCTGGCTCAAGCGCACCGTCATGGACCCGGACGGCAACCCCGTGACCGATGAGTCGGGACGCCCCGTCAAGAACACCGTGAAGGTCATGCCGGGCCAGCTCAAGGAGGCGCTCGACTCAGGCAGGGAGCGTTACCTCGCATCGCTCTCCGAGAGGGCGAAGGGCGCCCGCGAAGGCTCCCGCGAGCTCGCAGGCAACACAGGCCGCTCGTCCATGAGCCGAGAAGACATCCCGTTCTAGGAGGCGCATGATGAAAGCGAAGACTACGGAGAGAATCGTATCCTCCAAGATCATCAGGGTCGTCATGAGCATGGCCCTCGCATTGAGCGTGTGCGTAGCCACGCCCATGAATGCATTCGCGGCAGGCAGCGTCAACGTCACCATCGGCGACGACATCCCGTATGCGGGCTATTCCACGACCCATATGTATGCCGACGGCGAGGTCGCGTACTGTGCGGATCCCCAGGCCAGCACCCCTGCTCCCGGCACCTACAGCAAGAGCGGCGTGAGCGACGCCGACCTCATCGCGGCCATGTGGTTCAGCTACGGCGCGCCCGGCTTCGACGCATCCATGTTCCCCGACTCCTGGTACGACGGCAGCGGGTGGAGCGCCGACAAGTACAAGGCCGCAAGCCACGTGATCCTGGCCTATGCCTACCAGGGTTCCAAGGCCGATGCCGTCTTCGGCACCAACGGCGACTTCGAGGACTGGGCACGCAGCGAGCTGCTTGGCAAAACCTGGAAGTCCATCAAGGCGAACAAGGGCAAGGTGTCCACGGGCTTCGAGGCCTTCTGCATCCACACGGGCCCTGGCACCCAGG
The DNA here is from genome assembly GCA_900539035.1 of uncultured Collinsella sp. Lineage (GTDB taxonomy): Bacteria > Actinomycetota > Coriobacteriia > Coriobacteriales > Coriobacteriaceae > Collinsella. The sequence continues at coordinate 193,318 of UQAU01000001.1, forward strand.
TGCTCATGAGCTTCACCTGGGACAAGGGAGGCCTCAAGGTGGCCAAGGTTGACTCCCAGGCAGGGGCCGAGCCCCAGGGCGATGCGACGCTTGGCGGCGCTAAGTACGACATCGTCAACTCCTCCGGCAAGTACGCCCTCGTCGACGGCCGTTACTACGCAAGCGGCGAGGTGGTGAAGACCATCACCGGGTATTGGGACGGCGACGCCGGCGCGTATATCGCCAAGACCACCTCCAACGTGCTGCCTTGCGGCACGTACACCGTGGTCGAGTCCGAGGCCCCCGAGGGCTACCTCGTGTCCGACTGGTCCGTTAAAGCCGAAATCAATTCTGACGGACAGGTCGTCGACCTCACATCCAGCCCCTGCGCAGACGACGTCATCCGCGGCGGCGTGCAGGTGACGAAGTCCGACGTCGAGCTGGGAGCCTCCGAGGCCCTGGGCGGCAACTCCCATGACACCTTGACTACCGGCTCCACTCTTTCCGGCATCGAGTTCACCATCGCCAACGCATCCGAGCGCAAGGTCCTCGTCGACGGGAGCTGGTACGAGCCCGGCGACGTCATCGAGACCATCGCGACCGCATGGAACGACGAGATGGGGGCATACACCGCCCAGACCGCTGCCGACGCGCTTCCCTACGGCACCTACACCATCCAGGAGACCAAGACCAACGACTCCTACCTGCTCACCGACGGCAGGCCCCGCACCTTCCAGGTGAGGGCAGAGGGCGTGCTGGTCGCAGGCGACAGGTACGAGAGGCCCCTGGAGTTCTCCGACCAGGTGGTCCGCAACGACTTGGAGATCGTGAAGATGGCAGAGGACACCAACGCATCCCTGCAGGTGGCCTTCAAGGTGACCAACGTCTCCACCGGCGAGTCCCACGTCCTCGTGACCGACCGCAACGGCAACGTCTCCACGGCCTCCTCCTGGAACAGGCACAGCGACAACACCAACGGCAACGACGGCCTGCTCTCCTCGGAGAGCATCAAGGCAGCCGACATGGATCCTAAGGCCGGCGTATGGTTCTCCCTTGGCGAGGACGGCTCCAACGCCGCCGTCGATGACGGCCTCTCCGCACTCCCTTACGGCAAGTACCTCCTGGAAGAGCTCCGCAGCGACTCCAACGAGGGCTACGACCTGGTGACCAAGACCTTCGTGATCGAGCGCGACTCCACCGTGGCCAAGCCCGTGTGGATGAGCCTCGACGACAAGGAGGGCCCGAAGATCCAGACCGAGGAGACCGACAAGGCCGACGGCGACCACGTGGCACAGGCTTCCGCCGAGACCACCCTGGTCGACACCGTCTGGTACGAGAACCTCAAGAACGACGGCACCGAGTACACCGTCACCGGCACCCTGATGGTGAAATCCACCGGAGAGGCCCTGCTCGATGCGGATGGCAACGCCATCACCGCCACCAAGACCTTCAAGCCTAGGCAGGAGGCCGGCGAGGTCCAGCTCGAGTTCACCTTCGACTCCAGCCTGCTCGCGGGCGAGGACATCGTCGCCTTCGAGTCCATGACCTCCGACGGCATCGAGGTCGCCGTGCATGCCGATATCGATGACGAGGACCAGACCGTGCACTTCCTCGACATCCGCACCACCGCCGCCGACAAGGCCGACGGCGACAAGCTGGTGACCGGAACCGAGATCACCGTGGTCGACGAGGTGGCCTACGAGGGCCTCGTCCCCGGCACCGAGTACACGCTTGAGGCGGCCCTGGTCGACGCCGAGACCGGGGAGCCCGTCATGGTCAAGGACGGCCTGATAGAGAGGCAGGTGACCGGCAGCGCTACCTTCACCCCTGATGAGGCCGATGGCACCCAGGCAGTGGAGATCGCCTTCGACGGCACCGGCCTTGGCGGCAAGAGCCTGGTAGTCTTCGAGAAGCTTTTCGCGGCAGACGTCCAGCTCGCATCCCACGAGGATCCTTCCGACGAGGGCCAGACCGTGACCGTGGCCGAGATCGGCACCAAGCTCACCGATGCCGCCGACGGCGACCAGATCATCGTCACCGGCAAGGTGAAGCTCATCGACACCGTCGAGTACAAGGGCCTCGTCGCGGGCGATACCTACACCGTCCACGGCACGCTGATGGTGAAGTCCACCGGCGAGGCGCTCACTGACGCAGAAGGGAACCCTGTCGTGACTTCCGCTGAGTTCGTAGCAGAGAAGGCTAACGGCACCGTTGACGTAACCTTCGAGTTCGATGCATCTTCGCTCAACGAAGGCAACAACCTTGTCGCATTCGAGGAGTGCCTGACCGCCGAGGGTAACCTTGCGGCGGCCCATCAGGACATCAACGACGCGGGACAGAGCGTCGTCGTCGACAACCCTGACACACCTGAGGTTCCCAAGACCCCTTACGACAAGACCGGAGCAACCACACCCGTCAGCACCATCGGCATTTTGGCGCTCGTAGGTGCAGTCCTCGCCGGTGCGGGCGCAGCGGCACTTGCGCTCATGGGCCGTCGCAAGAAGGGGGATGCTGGCGAATCTGAGCCCGATGAGGAGGTGACCGAGTAAACGGGAGGGCTGCGAGGCCATTGCGCCTCGCAGCCCTTTTTCTCTGCATATGAAGAACGGAACAAGGAAAGTGCTTGTCGCACTCTCGTGCCTGGCGATTGTGGCAGGAGTCGCCATGTTCGTGTTGGGGCAGGGCGGGGTAGAGCAGAACCCCTCCCCGACCTACCAACGCGCAATCACAGATCCAGATGAGGAAGGCCAGGACAGAGTCATCGACTGGGGTTCGCTCCCGGACAGCGTAATCGCATGGGTCTACGTGCCTGGCACCACCATCGACTATCCGGTTGTCAGGGGATTTACCGAGGACCCGGGATTCTACCTATTCCACGATGCAGAGGGGCGATACTCCGCATGGGGCACTCCCTACGTTGCCAACGGCTGCGAGGAGGGTCTGGAAAGCCCCCTAGTCATGATCTACGGGCACCACATGTCGGACGGGACGATGTTCGCCCCGCTGGCGGGTTACAGCAGCAGGCCTTTTGCTGAGGAACATGCTGAAATCATCTTGTACACGCCTGAACAAACCCTGCATCTCGAGCCTGTGCTCGTCAACGTCATCAACGCCAACAAGAAGAACGTGCGCCTGAGTTTCGGCGATCAGGGGGAGCTGGAAGAGTACATGGCCGCAGAGGAGGCGGAGAGCGAGGTCGTGCTTGACGGATACCGTTCCGGCAGACAGGTATTCGCCTTCGTCACGTGCTCGTACGAGACGAGCAACTCGAGGACAGTCGTCTATGCGATGGAGGCCGAATCATGATTCACGCAGCATTCTTCGCAGCCGGCATGGTCATGGGTCTCTGCGCTCTAGTGTGCTATTGCTGCATCAGGGTTGGCTCGATGAGTGACGACGGGTGGGACGATTTGGCACTCGAGGAGGAGCATGACGATGCAGCCTGAGGATCGGGTAGCCGTTGATCAGGAAGCCCTCAAGGGCTTGCGTTCCAGATTGGGCTTAACCCAGCGCTCGGTAGCGACCTGCTCCGGACTGACGGAGTCGGCCTACAGGAGCTACGAGCTCGGTGATCGAAGCCCCAGTCTGAAAGATGCGGAGGCTATAGCATGGGTGCTCGGCGTTCCCTTCGAGATGCTGCTGGACCATACGCCGATCAGCATTACAGCCGCAGCTGCATCGCTGATGCGAATGGAAGAGCTGGGATACCTGACCATCTTTCAAGACGACTTCTCGACAATCAACCTGATGGCGGCGAGCAACGCCCTTGCTCGTGAGCTGCGCGCCATACGAAGGCTAGCTGCGGATGATGAACCGACATGAGCCCCGGAGGGAATGCTCATGTACGGTAAGGAAGCAAGCAACCGAAAACAAGAGATAGACCGCCAGCACTACACTATTCCGAACCAAAGAGGGGGTGCGGACAAAAAGTTGGACACTCCGGTGTCCGGATTGGAGTCCGCATGTACCCGTTGGAGACCAGGGAGCTCGCCGTGGAGGCCGTCGCGGCGGGGTTCAGCCTGACCGAGGCGGCCGAGCTGGCCGGCTGCAGCCGCACGGCCGTTGTAAATTGGGCGAAGGCGGCGGGCGGCGCCCCGCCGCCCCGCAAGAAGGCCGTATACTTGCCCTTCGACAGGAAGATGGAGCTCGTCGCGCGGCTGGAGGCCGGGGAGCGGGCCGCCGACCTCGCCGCCGAGGCCGGCGTCACCGCCGCTGCCGTCTCCGGCTGGCGCCGGCGGCTCCGCGAGGAAGGGGCGCTCTCCCTCATGACCGACTCGGACATCGCCGCCCGCGCGCCGGAGCCCCGCGAGGCGCCCTCGGAGCTCGAGGAGCTCAGGGCCCGCTGCGAGGAGCTGGAGCTGCGCAACGCCGTCCTCGAGGGGACGATCGACATACTAAAAAAAGACCCAGGCGCCGACCTGTCCGCCCTGACGGCGGCGGAGAGGGCGGCGCTGGCTGACCGGCTCAGGGGGCGCTTCGGGCTGCGGGCGGCGCTGGCGGCGCTGTCCCTGCCGCGCAGCACGTTCTACGACCGCCTGGCGGCGGCGAAATCACCATGCTATAATCCTAGATATCAATCATCCAGCGGGGCCTTTGGCAAGCGCCGCTTCGAGTTAGGTCAGGTTAGATGAAGAACTAGCGATGCCCGTTTCGGGTACCCCATACGACCATTCTGTACATCCGGTCGCGCTTCAGGGTGCCGCATCGCTTCAGTGTCTTCTCGTTCCGAATCCATACATTGCGTGCCTGACCCTGCGCGACCTCCTCTCAAAGGAGCTCGCCATGCAACTGAATCTCACTCACATCAGCTATACCTACCCCGGTACGGCATCGCCTGCCATCGAAGACGTCAGCGCCACGTTCCCATCGGGATGGACGGGCATCATCGGCGACAACGGATGCGGGAAGAGCACGCTCGCCCGTATCGCCGCCCGCGCTATTACACCCGATTCCGGGACAGTGAGCCCGAGTCTGTTCGCGTCGTATTGCCAGCAAGACTCGACGCAGGAACCGGACGATCTCTTCGATCTCGCATCGGATTGGGGCAAGGAGGCGCAACGGGCAAGGGCACTGCTCCGCATCGAAGACGACTGGTTCTGGCGCTACGACACGCTCTCGGGCGGTCAACAGAAGCGGATCCAAATCGCATGCGCCCTCTATGCACAACCAGATATCCTCATCATGGACGAGCCGACCAACGACCTCGATGCCGCCACGCGCGACATCGTGAAGGAGGCGCTGGCCTCCTTCAGCGGCATCGGCATCCTCATCTCGCACGATAGAGACCTGCTCGATAGCCTTGTGGGCCAGAGCCTCATGTGCGAGGGCGCGCGTTGGACCATGCGCCCCGGCGGGTACTCAAAGGCAAGCGACCAAGCGGCGAGCGAACGCGCCTCTGCGATGAGGGATCGCGAGCAAGCCTCTCGTGAAGCGAAGCGCCTGAAGGCAGAAGCCCAGCGCAGGAGCGAAGAGGCGGCACGTCAGAAGGGCAAGCGAAGCAAGCGCGGTTTGAGCAAAAAAGACAGCGACGCTCGCGAGAAGATCGGACGCGCCATAGTCTCTGGCAAGGACGGCGTTGCAGGGAGGCTCTCGTCCAAAATGAGCGGACGGCTCGCAAAGGCCGAGGCAGAGCTTTCCAAGAAAACCGTCTCGAAAAGATACGACCATCGTATCGGCGAGTTCGGCGTCACTGCACGCTCAAGTTGCGTGGCGCACTTGGAGGCATCGCGACTGTCTGCTGGCGAGTTCTCGATAGATGTGCCGGAGCTCTGGATCTCACCAACGGATCACGTGGTGCTGACCGGTGCGAACGGAACGGGAAAGAGCCTGGTGGTACGAAGCATCATCGAATCTGTTCCTGATAATGTCAAAGTTGCGTACGTTCCCCAGGACGTCGGGCCAGAGGAACGCGAGCGAGCCCTGAGGCATCTCCGAGACCAGGACCAGGAGACGAAAGGTCGCATCCTCTCCATCGTGGCGCGGTTGAACTCCGACCCTGACAGACTGCTCGATGGCGACGATTTGAGTCCTGGCGAACTCCGCAAACTCATGCTTGCTGAACAGCTTGTTACGAATCCCAACTTCCTCGTACTCGACGAGCCTACGAATCATCTTGATGTGGGCTCTATTGAGGCGCTGCAGGAAATGCTGAGCGGTTTCTCTGGCGCGTTACTGTTGGTTACGCATGATAGACAGCTGTCGGAGGCAGTCACGCAGATTGGCTGGGAAACTATTCAAGGTGAAAGCCTGATGAGATTGCTGGTCGTCTAAACAATGGGTTTTATAAAAGAGCCTTGTCGGGCGGATTTGCAGCTTCAGTTTGCAATTATTGTTTAACTCCGCGTGGGAAGTCGCAAGCGGCTTGCTCGTGACGACAGCGACTATTGCCAAAGGGTGGAACAAATAAGGACTCATAGAAATCCTTGGTCGGTGTGCTAACATGATTACAGTGAGTAAGTAAGTCTTCAATAACACTAAGCCATTACATAATAAAATTCTCAAGGCTGTAGCGATATCGAAGCCAAAATCACAAGTGCCCCCGTCAAGGGATGGGGGCACTTGTGTCGTATTGCATATTCTCACGAAATGCAAATTGCATGCTCTTCCAGGAAAAGCGATATATGCTCTCCCGATTCTTGTGAGTTGCTTAGAGAGATATATGTTTCTCCTGCGCAAATTCCAGCAATTTCAACACGAGAGTAATAGGGAGACTCGCTGCAGCTTTCTCCGTTTACGTAGACTCCATCAATGAGTTTTCGGGCATCACCAGAACATTTTCGAGCTCGCACTCCTAAAGCAACCCTTTCGACTAGGATGTCGCATTCTTCGAAACGCAGGATGACAGGGTAGTGCCATCCCGACGCCTCATCGAAAGCGTCGCGCGTCGCGTAAGCCTCCACGAAGTACTGAGGAGAAGGAGGAGCAATCGCATCAGGAATGGAAGAGCAATCTGATGTATCGCCATACAAGGCGACGGTGATTTCGCATCGCTTGTTATCCATAATCGCTCCTTTCGTTCCTGGGTGCTTCGAGGATTCTACGGCGCTAACTTGCTGGCCTTTGTCCCCACAAACGGACACCCTCACTCTCTTTTCAAATCCCATACACTCTGATTCTCAGCATCGATCTCGGCAGGTTGTTCGGATGATTCGAGCCCGGCGAAGATTGTGGACAGGATCAGCAGTGTCTCCTCCATGGAGGCGCTGATTTCGCCTCCTGCGCGGATTCTGAGCAGTTGCTGGTAGATTTCCGCCATCGTGTCTTTCAGAGCCTTGTAGACCCTCGTAGAGGGCTTCACGACTATCTCGTGGTCCATCAGTTTGGCCATGATGAAATCCTGCTTGTCCATCCCGCTCAGCTTGGCCAAATTGGTGATCCGCTCGTATTCCTCCGGACTCACTCTGAAGGCCATGGTCTTTGATCTTTTGCGTGCGGAGTTGGGGCAGGGCATGGCTAGCCTTCCTTGGAGCAGTCAAGGGCGTTGGCGATCTCGGTCTGCTTGTTCGGAAAAAGGTGAGCGTAGCGATAGGTGATATCGGTGCTCTCGTGACCGACGCGATCAGCGATCGCCAACGCGGAGAAGCCCATCTCGATGAGCAGGGAGACATGGCTGTGCCTCAGGTCATGGACCCTGATCCTCTTGACGCCGGACTCCTTGCATCCGCGCTCCATCTCGTGCGTCAAGTAGTACTTCGTTATATCGAAGATGCGGTCATGGGGGCCAAGGTCCTCCCTGAAATCTTCCAGGTACTCCTTCATCTCCTCAGCGAGGAACCTGGGCATGGCGATCCTTCGCACGGAATTCGGGGTCTTCGGGTCGGTGATGGTGTCGATGCCCTTCAAACGCTGATACGACTTCGTGATGCTCAGCTCCGAAGTCTCGAAGATGAAATCGGATGGAGTGAGGGCGAGCAGCTCTCCGCAGCGGATTCCCGTCCAGTAGAGGACCTCGAAGGCGTAAAAGGAAAGAGGTTTGTCCATGACGGCCTCCGAGAACTTCAGATACTCTTGCTTCGTCCAGAAGTTCATCTCTCCGCCTTTCTTCGAGCCCATCTTCGTTACCTTCCTGCACGGGTTGCTTGTCAGGTCGTAGTAGCGCTCGGCATGGTTGAAGATGGCGTTCAGCTGGTTGTTGATGGTTCTGAGATATGTGGCCGAGTACGGCTTCCCGTTGGCGTCCTTGTGGTCGATAAGCTGGTTTTGCCAGCGGACGACGTCGATGGGCTTGATCTCGGACATCCTCATCTTCCCGAAGAAAGGGATGATCTTGTCCTTGATCATGTACTCCTTGGTCAGCCAGGTGTGCTCCCTGATGCGGGGCTTGATCTCGGTAGCGTACACGTCGACGAAGTCCGCGAAGAGCATGTCCATGGTGCCGTTGTGAACCGCTAGGAAGTCCTTCTCCCACATGAGCGCTTCGAGCTCGGTAGCAAAGCCCCTCTTGACCTTGTGGCGCTTCGCGCCCCTGCCGTCACGGTAGAAGCACTGGGAGTAGAACGTCCCGTTCTCGCTTCTATATACGGGCATCTTCATCACCGGCAAAGAATCTTGCCTCGAAGTGGTCGGAGCGGACGCGGCCCTTGACCACCGCGCGACCCTTCTTGATCTGCTCCTCGTTCATCTCCTGGATGATCTTGTAGGCGAACCCCTTCGACATGTTCAGCCTCTGCGCGACCTGCTCTGCGTTGAGCATGGTTGGCTTGCCTTCTTCCTGGTTCATTTATCCTCCTAACATCGTACGATTACGTACGTTTGATATGAGCGAATCATAATCGTACGTTTTCGTACTGTCAAGAAATTGCGTACGTTTGCGTACGGTGCTAGAATTACGAGGTTTAGTTTTTCAGGAGGGAAGATGACGACTGGCGAGAAGATCAGGTACTACCGCAAGCTGCGCGGGCTCTACCAGGGGGAGCTGGGTGAGAGGATCGGCGTCTCGGAGGGCGCGATCCGCCACTACGAGACGGATTTCAGGACTCCCAAGCAGCCTCAGATCGAAGCCATCGCCGAAGCCCTCGACATCTCTCCGCTTGCCCTGAAGGACTTCGGTGTGGAGAACGCCCGAGACCTCCTGGGCCTCCTTCTGCAGCTGGAGGACGAGTTCGGAATCGTGCCCGCTGAGGATGGATCGAGCCTTTCTATCGACGCGTCTGCTGAGAAGGCGCCCAAGACGACCCAGATGCTCAAGGCCTGGGCTGCAAAGCGTACCGAGCTGGAATCCGGAGAGATCGCACCGGAGGAATACGCAGACTGGAAGGCCAAGTTCTAGGAGTAAATTTTTACTGAAACGTGAGCAGGTGGCTTTACCCCCGCAATTGGGAGTAAAACACCTGCTTTTCTTATGCCTGAAACCCACCATTCGAAGCGTGTTGAAGCCGATGAAATCGCTTGGGGGAGTAAATTTTTACTCCCCATTGTTGACCTGCGGTTTTGCTGAAAAGCCACCATATTTCGCTCCGTTGAGTTTCAGTTGAGTTTTGGGGCGCATTTTGATCGGCTGGGACAGGCAACTGGGACAATTTACTCCCCCAACAAACCTTTTACTCCCCGTCCGTGGGGTGCCGCCATGTCCGTCCTGTACGGCAATTGGGAGTAAATCTGCATAAAACAGCAGGTCAAATGGGTAAAAAATACCCCCGATTTTCACCTGAAATCGGGGGTATCTCGCTCAATTTATTCCCCCAAGTTGCTGGGGGCTTTGCGCTTCTCCCGTACGCTGCGACACTCTGCGGTACTCAGCGGACGGAAAATCTACGCCTCGAAATAGCCTTTCGTCTACTCCCACTCGATGGTCGCGGGCGGCTTGGACGTGATGTCGTAGCACACGCGGTTGGCGCCGGGGACCTCGGCAACGATGCGGCCGGAGATGCGGGCCAGCACGTCGTAGGGCAGCTTGGCCCAGTCGGCGGTCATGGCATCGCTGGACTCGACGGCGCGCAGGATGATCGGGCGCTGATAAGTGCGCTCGTCGCCCATAACGCCCACGGACTTAATATCGGGCAGGACCGCGAAATACTGCCAGCAGCTGTGCTCGGAGTTGCGCTCGCCGGTCTGCTCAAACAGACGCTGGTTGTAGGCGTCGAGCTCCTCGCGCACGATAGCGTCGGCGTTCTTGAGGATCTCGAGCTTCTCCTTGTCGACCGCGCCGATGATGCGGATGGCCAGACCCGGGCCCGGGAAAGGCTGGCGGAACACGATGTGACCCGGCAGGCCCAGCGCCAGACCAAGCGCACGGACCTCGTCCTTAAAGAAGTGGTCGAGCGGCTCAATGAGGTCGAAGTGCACGCCCTCGGGGAACGGGATCAGGTTGTGATGGCTCTTGATAGTGGCCGTCTTGCCGCCCGTCTTGCGAGCGCCGGACTCGATGATGTCGGGGTAGATGGTGCCCTGAGCCAGGTACTTGACCGGCTTGCCATCGGTCTCGAGCTGCTGCGCCACGGCGAAGAACTCTTTCCAGAACTGCGTACCGATGATGCGGCGCTTCTCCTCGGGCTCGGTCACGCCGGCCAGAAGCTCGGCATAACGGTCCTCGGCGTGAACATGGATAAAGTCGACGTCAAACTGCTTGGTGAAGACCTCCTCCACCTGCTCGGGCTCGCCCTTGCGCAGCAGGCCGTGGTTGATGAACACACAGGTCATCTGCTTGCCTACGGCGCGGGCGCCCAGCGCAGCCACGACGGAGGAGTCGACGCCGCCGGACAGGGCCAGAATCACGCGGTCGTTGCCGACCTTCTCGCGGAACTCGGCCGTCATGGTATCGACCAGGTTGTCCATGCTCCAGTTGGGCTCCAGGCCGCAGATCTCAAACAGGAAGTTGCTCAGCAGCTGCTGACCGTATTCGGAGTGCTTGACCTCGGGGTGGAACTGCGTGGTGAAAATCTTGCGCTCGACGCACTCCATGGCAGCAACCGGGCACACGTCGGTGCTGGCGGTAACGGTAAAGCCCTCGGGCACCTCGGACACGGCGTCGCGATGGCTCATCCACACGGTTTGCTCCATGGGTGTGGAGTTAAAGAGCTTGGCGCCGGCCGTGCGCGTGATGGTGGCGCGGCCGTACTCGCCCACCTCGGAGTGGCCGACCTTGCCGCCGAGCGTCACGGCCGTGATCTGATGGCCGTAGCAAAAGCCCAGGACGGGAAGGCCCAGGTCAAAGATGGCAGGATCGATGGACGGAGCGTCCTCGGCGTACACGGAGGCCGGGCCGCCGGAAAGGATGAGCGCAGAGGCGTTCATCTCGCGAATCTCATCGGCCGAGATATCGCAGGGGACAATCTCGGAATACACGTTGAGGTCGCGGACGCGACGGGCAATGAGCTGACCGTACTGCGCACCAAAGTCGAGTACGAGGACCTTTGCGGAAGCCTTTTGATCCATGGTTTCCCCCTCTTGTTGGCGGGGAGCCGGTGCCCACCCGCGTGAATGAACGAAAATAACCTCCATAGTGTACACGTTATATGGGGTTTCTCGCCCCTCGCAGCCATCAGCGCACGGCAAACGCACGACCTGGGCCCCTATTTGACGGCAATTGAAGTGTTACCAGACGTTGCAGATGATGTAATACGTTTGAACATTGAACACCCTGTGCCACAATACTGCCGAACGACTCCGCCTCTGTGGCGGCAAATACGATAGGAATACCAGCATGAAGCGCATCCTTCTCATCGCCACGGGCGGCACCATCGCATCGACCGAGGACGGCAACGGCCTCTCCCCCGCCCTGACCGGTGAGGAACTCGCCCAGAGCGTCCCCGAGATCTCGGGCCTCTGCGAGCTCGACGTCGTGCAGCCCATGAACATCGACAGCACCAATATGCGCCCGAGCGACTGGATGCGCATCCGCGATGTCATCGTCGAAGGCTATGCCGATCACGACGGCTTTGTGGTCCTGCACGGCACCGACACCATGAGCTACACCGCGGCGGCGCTTTCCTATCTGATTCAGGACAGCCCCAAGCCCATCGTGCTCACCGGCTCGCAAAAGCCCATGGGCAACCCCTTTACCGATGCCAAGCTCAACCTGTACCAGAGTCTGCTCTATGCACTCGACGAGCATTCGCACGATGTTTCGATCGTGTTTGGCGGCGTAGCCATTGCTGGCACGCGCGCCCGCAAACAGCGCACTATGAGCTTTAACGCGTTCATTAGCGTCAACTATCCGCCCATCGCCTATATCCGCAACGACCGCATCGTGCGCAACGGGCTTCACGGCACTCACCAGAATGAGAGCCCGGTGCGTTTCTACGACAGTATCGACCCGCGCGTATTTGTACTCAAGCTTACGCCCGGCGTAAACCCGGGCATCCTCGACGCCCTTGCCGATAGCTACGATGCCGTGATTCTGGAGACCTTTGGCATTGGCGGTATCCCCGAATTTGGCGAGTCCGGCGAGTCATTCCAGGAGGCAATTTTCCGCTGGGTCGATTCGGGCCGTACCGTCGTTATGACTACGCAGGTCCCCGAAGAGGGTCTCGATCTGGGCGTTTATGAGGTCGGCCGTGCTTATGCCGATCATCCGGGCATTCTGCGCGGCGATGACATGACCACCGAGACGCTTGTGGCCAAGACCATGTGGGCACTCGGCCAGTCACGCGATGCCGCCGAGATCCAGCGCCTGTTCTACAGCCAAGTCAACCACGACCGTATCCCGATGGCGTAATCTCTAAGGCAGCTCCACTTATCGCAACCTTAAACGACAGGTGGTCCCCCTCGGGCCGTGCAAAAATCGGAGTATTCTGCAATTTCTCCGCCGGAGGCATAGAATCGACCGATTGTTAGACGAACTTTTAGGACGAGGGTTCCGTCTAGTAAATATTTATTCCTCATTTTTATTTAGTATGTGGATTAACTACTGCCAAAAAGGCAAAGCCAGCCGCTCGAGCTACCATCTACGGCCAAACTGGTGCTGAATACTCGCGATTTTGCACATCGCAACCAGGGGGACCCGCCCAAAGAGCGTCAAATACAGCGGGGGAACGCCCTATCCGATACCCTCGAGAAGCTCTGACACCGTCATGCCGAGTGCGGGCGCGATCTTAAATAGAACCTTGAGCGTGAAATTTGCCGTCCCATCTTCGATTCGGTCGAGGTAGGGTCGGCTGATTCCCGTCGCCACACAAAAATCAACCTTGGAGATACCAAGGTCCCTGCGTGTCTCTTCGACCCGCCTGCCAAGAATCTGTTTCGCACGTTCGTCCATGCAGCCGAGTTTGAAATGGAGCCGAACATAAACGTAAACTATAGTTTACGTTTTGCCGAATACACAGGAGTTTTCTATGTCGGGTTCTTCGGTCCGCATGTACCGAGCCACGCCTCGCACAAACAGCGCGCCGCCCAAGCTCGTCGTCGTTGAAGCGGAATGCCTTTCGCCCGATGAGCGCACGGCATTTACATTGCTATCAAGTCGCGTCGCCGCCGTTTTGGTCCCTTGTCCGGCGCAAGGTGAACTTGCCATCCAATGCCAAGCGCACAGCTGCTCGCTCAATCAGGCTGCCGTAATCGCAACCAGCCAGCGCGGTCTGCCTCTTCTCTTGGAAGCCGGTATCGCACTCGCCCTTCGCGGTGCCGGATACGAAAACGAGGCCGCCGCCGACATGGTCTTTAAACCACGATCGAGCGGCGGCCTCGCAGCAGCCATCGAATTTGCTTGTAGGCTCGTTGCCTAAAGGTGCAACCTAAAAGCCGAAGCCAAAGCCCGTTCCGGTAATCGCCGAGTACATAAAGTAAACGTTGATCACGTTGAGGAACACACCCGTGATGCAACCGTTGCGCAGATAACGCTCGCACACGATGCGCGCCATGGCGGCGGAGTCATCATTATTTTTAGCCTGGCGTCCCGCCGTAAAGTATGTCGCCACGCTCAGCAGCAGGTTGAGCACCGGCAGCGCCAGCAACTCGTAGCTCTTGCCCCAGCGCGTCACCTCGCCGGCGGCGTTAAACTTTGTTGCCACCTCGGGACCAATGTTGGGGATAACACACGCTGCGACCACCAGCGGAATCACCGCAAGTACGAGCAGCGCAATACCCATGTAGCCAGCTTTTTTGCCGTATTTAAACATATGCGTCGCCCTTACACGTTAAAGCGGAAGTGCACGACGTCGCCATCGGCCATGACATAGTCCTTACCCTCAATACGCAGTTTGCCGGCGGCCTTGGCGCCCTGCTCACCGCCGAGCTCGATGTAGTCGTCATAGCCAATGACCTCGGCCTTAATAAAGCCGCGCTCAAAATCGGTGTGGATGACGCCGGCGGCCTGCGGGGCGGTCGCACCCTGACGAACCGTCCAGGCCTTGACCTCCATCTCGCCGGCCGTAAAGAACGACTGCAGGCCAAGCAGCTTATAGGCCGCCTGCGCGAGCACGTCCAGACCGGGCTGCTCCAGGCCCAGGCTCTCCAGGTAGTCGGCGGCGTCCTCGGGATCGAGCTCGGAAAGCTCGGCCTCAATCTTGGCGCAGATGGGCAACGGCTTGACGCCATCGATGGGCGCCAGGTCCTCGTTGAGCATATCCTCGTCCACGTTGGCCACATACAGGATGGGCTTCATGGTGAGCAGGAACAGGCCCTTGGCAGCGGCACGCTCCTCGTCGGTCATCTCCATGGATGCGGCGCGCTTGCCCTCGTTGAGCCAGGCAAGCAGGCGCTTGGCGACCTCAAACTTGGGCATGAGCTCCTTGTCGCGCTTGGCCTCCTTCTCGAGCTTAGGCAGCTGCTTCTCGAGCGTGCCCATGTCGGCCAGGATGAGCTCAGTCATGATGGTGTCGGCATCGCCGGCGGGATCGACGAACTCGCCCGTGCGGCCCACCTCACGCATGACGTTGGGATCCTTAAAGTAGCGCACGACCTCGCAGATGGCATCGGTCTCGCGGATGTTTGCCAAGAACTGGTTACCCAGGCCCTCGCCCTCGTTGGCGCCCTTCACCAGGCCAGCGATGTCGACAAACTCGACCGTCGCCGGCACAATGCGGCCCGGGTTGACGATGTCGGCAAGCTTTTGCAGGCGGCTATCGGGCACGTCGACGATGCCCACGTTGGGGTCGATCGTGGCAAACGGGTAGTTGGCGGCAAGGCCGGTCTTTTTGGTAAGCGCGGTGAACAGCGTCGACTTGCCCACGTTGGGCAGGCCTACGATACCGATGGAAAGGGACACGACAGCTCCTTTTGGTACAGGTACTTCAAACCGTATAAGTATAGCGCCGCCGCAGCATCCGGGCGAATCCGGACACCGCGGCGGCGCAAATGAAGCAGAGATGCGTGAGAGTTCGAGACAGCAGTCCTTACTTAAGCTCGGGCCAGAAATCCTTGTTGGCCTCGATGAGCTCGTCCAGGATCTGCTTAGCAACACTTGCCGAAGGAATGGTCTTGGAGAGCGTGAGTGCCTGCCAGAGCTTCTGGTAGCTGCCCTCGACCCAAGCCTGGACAACGAGCTTCTCGACGGAAACCTGCTGCTCCATCAGGCCCTTCTGGAACTGCGGAATCGGGCCCTGGCAGATCTTCTCAAAGCCGTTGGAACCGACGATGCAAGGCACCTCGACCATGGCCGTCGGGTCGAAGTTGGGCACAGCGCCATCGTTGGGGACGATCAGCAGGAAGCGCTCGAGCGTATTCTCGGCCAGCGCGCAGGCAAGGTCGACGATGTAGTTGGCGTGTACGTCGGGCTCAAAGCCGCCGTCCTTGGCAGTACCCTTGGCGATGATGTCGCGGCAAGCGCCAAAGACCTTCTTCTCGCGGCCGTCCATAACCTCATTGGCGCGAGTGTAGTTGGGGTCAGACGTCTCGACGACATAGTCCGGGTACAGGTAGTACTTGAGGTAGGTGTTGGGAATCGTCTCGGGATCGACAGCATAGACATCCTTGGCCTTGCCGAAGGTGTGAATCCAGCTCTCCTCGACGTGCTGCTCCTTACCGGCCTCGTGCTCAATGCCGTCCAGGTAGCCGTTCTTTGCCATGTGCTCCTTGATCTGCGGCATGAGGTCGTTACCCTCCTTGTCGTAGATCTTGCTCCACCAACCAAAGTGGTTGAGACCGTAGTAGCTATACTGCAGCTCGCGACGATCCTTGATGCCGCACATACGGCTCATCTTATCCATAAGGTCGATCGGCATGTCGCAGATGTTGATGATGCGGCTGTTGGGGCGCAGCACGCGGCAGGCCTCGGCAACAATAGCTGCGGGGTTGGAGTAGTTGAGCATCCAGGCGTTGGGGCTGTACTTCTCCATGTAGTCGAGGATCTCGATGACACCACCGATGGAGCGCATGCCGTAGGCGATACCGCCGGCACCGCAGGTCTCTTGGCCAACGCAGCCGTACTTGAGAGGAATCTTCTCGTCGAGCTCACGCATGGCGTACAGGCCAACGCGGATGTGAGCAAGCACGAAGTCGGTCCCGGTGAATGCGGTCTCGGGGTCGGTGGTATAGCTAAACTCAACCTCGGGGGCGTTCTCGTGGAAGTAGATCTCGCAGGCCTTTGCCACGATCTCCTGGCGCTCGGCGTTGTTGTCGTAGAAGGTCACCTTGTTGACCGGGAAGCGGTCGCGCTCCTCAAGCAGCATCAGAGCGATGCCCGGAGTGAAGGTAGAGCCACCGCCGGCAATGGTCACGGCATAGTTTTTCTTGGACATGATGTCCTCCTCATTCTGGCCGCTTGCTCAATCCATCCCCGCACGCGGCCTGTACGGTTTGGAATTGTTACCTAGAAGTGGAGTTTTTTATCTCTAGAATCGGCCTTGCGGTGCATACCGGCTCTGCAAGGCCGATTGTTTCGATGAACGATGGTTTACAGAAGACTCTCGAACTTCAGAAGACTCTCGAACTTCTCGCGAACCTGCGGGACGGTAAGGCCGATGATGACCTGGATTGACTGACCTTGGACCACCAAGCCATGCGTACCGATCGCCTTGAAGGAAGCCTCGGGTGCAACGAGGCCCTTGTCCTTGACGTTAACGCGCAGACGGGTAGCGCAGTTAGTTACATCGATGATGTTATCCATGCCACCGAGCAGATCGAGGATGTTCTCGGCAAGCACCAAGCGCTCATCATCTTTACTCTGGGCGACCGATTTGCCAGCAGCAGCACCGCCCTGCTTTTGCTTGTAGTCGGCCTTGGACTTGAGCTCGACCTCAACATCGTCATCCTCGCGACCGGGGGTCTTAAAGTCGAACTTGACGATCAGGAAACGGAAGACCACGACCCAAAGGGCGGTAAAGCACAGACCGACAAGGATGGAGATGGCGTACTGCAGACCGTGTGCGGCCCAAAGGGGCAGCCAGTCCCACGAGAGCATCGAGATGATGCCGCCGTCGAAGATGCCCACGACGCCAAGGAGGTTTTGAGCCATGCAGCCGAGCGCTCCGAGCACGCAGTGGACGACGAACAGGCCGGGCGCGATGAACAGGAAGGTGAAGTCAAGCGGCTCGGTGATACCGCAAAGCATAGCGGTAAGGGTGACCGGGATCAGCAGAGCCTTGACGCGCTGCTTGCGCTCGGGTTTGGCGGTCATATAAAACGCAATGGCGACGCCAAGCGAGCCGAAGACTTTAGTCCATCCAGGGCAGGTATAGGCAGCCCAGGGTGCGGCATCCTTAAGAGCAACGCTCGGATCGGCAGCCAGTTGGGGCAGGATGTTAGCCCAAGCGGCAAAGATGCCGCCATTGACCGCCGCGTTGTCGTAATAGAACGGCGTATAGATAAAGTGGTGCAGGCCTGTAGGGATCAGCACGCGCTCGAAGAAAGCAAAGACGCCCACGCCAAACGTACCGGCGGAAAGGATGAATCCCTGGAAGGCGGAGATAGCAGCCTGAACATGCGGCCACACCAGGCAGGCGATAAGAGCGACCGGAACCATAACGAAGAAACCGATCATATAGATGAACACGGAGCCCGAGAACACGCCCAGCCACTCAGGAAGTTCGGTGTCGAAGAACTTGTTATGCAGCATCGTGGCGATACCAGAGATAATGAGCGCGCCCATGATGCCCATATCAAGCGTTTTGATGCTTGCGATAGTGGCAAGACCAGTACCGCTGCCCGCCTCGACAGAGTAGTCGACCCCAAAGACAGGGCCCCACTGCCCCAAGATTGTGCTTACAAAGTAGTTGAAGGTAAGGTAGATGGCCAAAGCCTCCATGCAGCAGCGAGCGTTCTGCTTGTTCGCGAGCGAGATTGGCAACGCTACGCAAAACAGCAACGGCATCTGGTTAAAGAGCGTCCAACCACCCTGGAGCAGCACATTCCAGCAATCAAACCAACGATGGCCCGCTGTGGCCATCTCGCCAAAGATCGCCTCGGTGGTAAACAACGTACCCAGGCCGACGACGATTCCGGAAAATGCGAAAAGAATTGCAGGCGTGTACATTGCACCGCCGAAACGTTGTATCTTTTGCATCATGACGGGGAATCCCCCTCTCTTCATTCGGAGCGACTGCGGTTTTGGCTTCACTCGAGACCGCAGACGCGCCGTTTGCGTGTACCTCGTGCAATAGGACGGGTGGGCCCGCTTCCCTGACTTCTTGCGCTTCTATTTTTATCATATCACTTATCTAGACAAGTTAGCATAAATACTACGGTCGGTAAACGGTTGATTATTGGCCGTAAACGGTATATGTCCAGTATTTCGCCTGTTAAATCTGACATAGCTGATGGCTGCATTTCATTTTTCTTTTCTACTTGTCTAGATGTGCTTGTCTATATCTATAGACATGCCTATACTTCATTACAACATTCACCGCCACGTTAAGGAGTCACCATGAAAAGCGCGGTCTTCTATGGAAAGCACGACCTCAGAGTCGAGGAATCGGCAAAGCCGGCCGTGGGCAGGCGCGACGTTCTGATCAACGTCAAAGCTTGCGGCGTCTGCGGTACCGACGTTCATATCTATGAAGGCGACAAGGGTGCAGCCGACGTTACCCCGCCCACGATCCTTGGTCATGAGTTTGCGGGCGTTGTCGAGGCCGTGGGCAGCGACGTCGCTGGCTTTAAACCGGGCGATCGCGTGTGCATCGACCCAAACCATCCCTGCGGCTGCTGCGAACCCTGCCGCGACGGAATCAACCACTACTGCGAGCATATGACCGGTTACGGCACCACCGTTAACGGCGGCTTTGCCGAGTACTGCTCCGTCGATATGCAGCAAGTCTACAAGTTGGGCGATCACACCAGCTTCGAGCAGGGCGCCATGACCGAGCCCGTCGCCTGCTGCCTGCACGGCATCGATATGTGCAACATCAAGCCCGGCAGCACAGTTGTCGTTATCGGCGGTGGCATGATCGGTCTGCTCATGATGCAGCTTGCTAAAAACGCCGGCGCCACCAAGGTTGTCTTGTTCGAGCCTGTCGAAGGCAAGCGCGAGGTTGCGCTCAAACTCGGCGCCGACCTGGCAATTGATTCCATCCACGAGGACGTCCCGGCCCGCCTGAAGCAGGAGGGCGTCGGCAACGTCGATGTCGTTATCGAGTGTGTTGGCAAGCCCGTCACCATCGAGCAGGCCATCCAGATCGCCGGCCACAAGGCTACGGTCATGATGTTCGGCCTCACCAAGCCCGATGAGACAATCACCGTCAAGCCCTTCGAGGTCTTCCAGAAGGAGCTTGTGCTCACCTCGTCCTACATTAACCCTTATACGCAGCGTCGCGCGCTCGAGCTCATCGACTCTGGCAGGCTCGACGTATCCTCGATGGTCGCCAAGGTGGCTTCCCTCGACGAACTCGGCGCCATCCTGTCAGACCCAGCTCTGCGTGCCATGGGTAAATATATAATCGACCCCAGCAAGTAAATCGATCGACACCTGCGCGAGCGGTCCTCATCCACCGCTCGCGCACCCTGCTCTAGGAGACCGTCATGGCGCGAGCCATCTTCCAAACTATTTATGACAACGTGAAGCAGTCGATTGACGACGGCACATACGCCTATCAGAGTTATCTGCCTTCGGAGACTGAGCTCACGCAGCTGTTTGACTGTTCGCGCATGACGGTCCGTCGCGCCATCTCGATGCTTGCGGCAGACGGTTACGTGCTCCCCCAGCAAGGCAAAGGCATGCGCGTCATTCGCAACATCAGTGACGAGAAGAGTCGTGGTGGCGGCGGACTCGAGACCTTTAAGGAAATCGCGGTCAACCGAGGCTTTGAGCTCAAGACTGTCACCACCGTCTTTGAGCTCCTCATCTGCAGCAAGGCGCTCTCCAAGATTACCGGGTTTCCCGAAGGCTGTGAGCTCACACGCGCCAAACGCATCCGTTATGCAGACGGACAAGCCGTGTGCTCCGACGACTCCTATTACCTAAGTTCACAAGTACCGGGGCTGACACCCGAGATTGTCAACGACTCGATCTATCGTTACCTCGAAGAAGATCTTGGCATTAAGATTGCCACGGGCAAACGCGATGTGACGATCGAGCATCCCACGCCCGAGGATACGCGCGTGCTCGATCTCGACGACTTTAACGCACTCGCCGTTATACGCGGGCAGACCTACAACGCCGACGGCATCCTTATGGAATACACCGAGACCAAACAGGTCCCCGGGTTCTTTTTGCTCCATGAAACCGTGACGCGCAACGGTACCGGTCGAACCGGCCACCAAAGTAGCATGAACTAACCATTTATTAGTTGCGGTGGAATAGCTCCTAGAATGGCCCGCTTAAAGGCAAAACAGGAACTATTCCACCGCAACTTTTTTGGCCGGCGGGGCAGTACCTGTCCCACCGGCCATCATTTACGCTCGTTTAGCTAGTCCGCGAGCTTTTCCACTTGGTCGAGCATTTTGTTGAGCTTTTCCTTTGCCTCGGCCTTGACCTTCTCGGCCTCCTCGTGGGCCTTGGCCTTCTGGGCGGCCTTCTCCTCGGCCTCGGGATCGACGACGATCAGGTTGGATGCATCGTGTTCAACCAACTTGAGCGCATGCTCGGGACACACCTTGACGCAGGCACCGCAGCCCAAGCAATACGTCGACTCCAACGCAAAGCGGCCGCTTCCCACCAAATCGCAGGCGAACGTGGGGCACACGTTGACGCACTCGCCGCACGACGTGCACTTGTCAAAATCGCACTCCGGCGTGCTCACCTGCATATTCTGGGCAAGCTCGGGGTGGTTTTGCAACGTCGAGAGCACCAGCTGCCGCCCATGCGTGAGCGAACGGCGGCGCTTGGTCGTCGTGGTACCGCACATGGTGTTGAGCGTGCGCTCAAGCTGCGTAATCTGGTGACGGTGGGCCTTCAACTTCTGCGTCACCGAGGCCAGCGCCGCCGTCGCCGGGTTGAGCTTGGTCACCGTTAGGCCCGTGGTGCGGGCAATCTTTTCCATGTACTCCTTGCGCTCGTACTCGCGGCGCTTATGGCACTTGAGGCTCTTGGGGTCGACCTCCAGGCCCATACCCGTGCCAGACCACTCCTCGGCCTTCGCAATCGCCTCGCCCAGAATGTCCTCACCGCCGGTGTTGCGGCATTTATCGCACACACCCAACGGCAGGTACACACTCACGTTGGGATAGTCCGCCAGTACCGAGAACCAGGTCTCGGCCGTAATATCGCCCACGCAGGCAACGACGACTTCGTTCTCACGCGGCATGCGCTTGAGGGCGCGCGTGCAGGTGACGTAGGCGGTCTCGTGGCTCGTAGCAGCAGAGACGATATCGTCATACAGGTTTTTAGGCGCCAGGCGCGGCGAAATGATCGCCTCGGTCGGGCAGGCAGCGGCGCACAGGCCGCACTTGCGACAGGAGTCGAGGATCTCGATGGAGTCTTCCTCGACCTCGATAGCGTTGACCGGGCACACGTCCATGCACGCGGTGCAGCCGCTCTTTTCGTTTTTGCAGGTCAAGCACGGAATGGTGTTGCCGCGCGGACGCTCCTTGTAGTCAGCAGGATTCCATTGCGGCGCCGACGGATCGAGTGCATCGGTCACACCGCCAAGCGGGTTTTTAAGAAAGTCGAAACCCTTGCTGATCTCGATAATGTCATCAAACAGATCGTGTTCCTGCGCCATGCGCGGCCCCTCCCTGAGCAGTGCAAACAAGCAAGAGATAATGATACGCTATCGGCCCACGCCTCGGGCAAATTACACGCGGAGCACCTTTGAGGCAAATAGACCTACAATCTATTGCTAACCTAATCGCCTAGGTTTATTGAGGAGTCACAAGATGAAGATTGCCCTGATCGAACCGTTGGGAGTACCCGAGCAGACCATCGACAGGCTCTCCGCACCCCTTAAGGACGCCGGACACGAGTTTGTCTATTTCGATACCAAAACAACCGATCCGGCCGAGCTCGCTCGACGCAGCGAGGGCGCCGAGGTCGTCATGATCGCCAACAACCCCTACCCTGCCGAGGTCGTCGCCGGCTCCGATGCGCTCAAGATGATCGCCGTTGCCTTTACGGGCATCGACCACGTGGGGCTTTCCGCCTGCCGTGAGCGCGGTGTTGAGGTTCGCAACTGCGCCGGCTACTCCGACGTTTCGGTCGCCGAGCTCACCCTTGGCCTGACCATCGACGTGTTGCGCAAGGTGGGCGCCGCCGATGCCGCCGTCCGCAGCGGCAAGACGAGCGCCGGCCTAATGGGCGCCGAGATCCGCGACAAGACCGTGGGTATCGTGGGCTGCGGTAAGATCGGCTGCGCCACGGGTCGTCTCTTTAAGGCCTTTGGCGCCCGCGTGCTGGGATATGCCCGCCACGAGCATCCCGAGGCAGCCGAGGCCGGCATTGAGCAGGTTTCGCTCGAGCAGTTGCTCGCCGAGTCCGATATCGTAAACCTGCACCTGCCTAACAATGACACCACGCGCAAGAGCTTTGGCACCGAGCAGTTCGCCCAGATGAAGGACGGTGCCGTCTTTATCAACTGCGCCCGCGGTGCCATCGTGGATAACGATGCCCTTGCCCAGGCACTCAACGACGATAAGCTCGCCGGTGCCGGCATCGACGTCTTTGATATGGAGCCGCCCATCCCCGCCGACTATGCGCTCATCAACGCCAAGAACTGCACCTTCACGCCACATGTAGGCTTCCTTACGCACGAGGGCATGCAGCGCCGCGCCAAGATTGAGTTCGACAACGTCGTCGCCTACGTCGAGGGTCGCGCGCAAAACGTTTGCGAGCTGTAGTCAAACGAGAGCGGGGCAAAAACCTCATCGCAGGCCTACCCCGCCTTCTTTGGTTCAACTAACCTGACCCCTTTGCACCATAGCAAAAAGGGGCAAAGCCATCTGCTGGCTTTGCCCCTTCCTTAGCTTGATTTACTCATCCATGAGATAGTAGTGACCCAGCGCGTCAGCACCCAGGATGGCGTTTGCGACCATCTCGGGCGTCACCTCAAACGGCATGTTACACATGGTGTCCTCGGGCGCGCACGCGGCCTCGGCAACAATCATGGCCTTCTCGCGCGTAACCTCGGCAACGCCAAGTTCCTTCATCGTGACCGGCAGGCCCAGCTCAATGCAGAAGCCCAAGACTTCCTCGAGCTTCTCGGTCGGGGCATCCTCGAGTACCAGCTGGACGATGGTGCCGAAGGCGACCTTCTCGCCGTGATACATGCTGTGGCACTCGGGCAGCATCGTCAGACCATTGTGGATGGCATGAGCAGCAGCAAGGCCCGAGCTCTCAAAGCCAATGCCCGAAAGCAGCGTGTTGGCCTCAATGATGTGCTCGACGGCAGGCGTCAACGCTCCCTTCTCCAGCGCAACCTTGGCCTTGACGCCGTCGGCCATAAGCGTCTCGTAGCAGAGCTTGGCGAGCGCCAGGCCGGCCATTCCGCCCTTGCCGCCGGCGCAGGTGCCGCCGTCGGCATCGTGCGTCGCCTGGGCCTCAAAGTAGGTTGCGAGCGCATCGCCCATACCGGAAACCGTCAGGCGCACCGGGCTCGCCGCGATAACCGTCGTATCCATCAGGACAATGTTGGGGTTTGCCTTAAGGAAGAGATATTTATCGAACTGGCCGTCATCGGTGTAGAGCACCGAAAGTGCCGAGCACGGTGCATCGGTCGAAGCAATGGTGGGGCAAATGATAACCGGGGACTCCAGGTAATAGGCGACGGCCTTCGCGGTGTCGAGGATCTTGCCGCCACCGACACCGACGATGATGTCGCAGCCGTTGTCGCGAGCGAGCGCAACCAGGCGATCGACCTCGCCCTTGGAGCACTCGCCGTTAAAGTCCTCAAACAGCAGCTCGGCCTTGGCCTCGGCAAAGCCGCCCTCGATCTTGGCACCGACGCGCTTCTTGCCCGAAGGCGTCACGATGACGAGGGCCTTAGCGCCGAGCGGCTCGACATAGGAGCCGAGCTTGGCGAGCTCGTCCGGACCCTGGATGTACTTGCTGGGGCTATTGAAGATAGCAGCCATTTTTATCCCATTCTCTAATAATTAAAAAGAAAGGGGCTCCGTACGGATACGTGCGGAGCCCCTCGTTACGATAACAAGAGTCGATTAGAAATCGATGTCGGTGTCGTAGTAGCAGGCCTTGAGGATCTTCTCGAAGTCGGCAGCCTTGGTCTCACGCGGGTTCTCGGGCGTGCAGGCGTCCTGCTCGGCGTTCGCGGCGATCTCGGGCAGCTTGGCGAGGAACTCCTCCTCGGAAACCATCTGCGGGTTCTCGGCGTCGACCTTCACGCCACCATTCGCGTAATCCTTGATGGACTGCGGAATGTTGAGCTGGTCGTTGAGGTCGCGAATCTTCTGGACGAGCGCAGCGATGAGCTCCTCGTTGGTCTCGCCGGGAAGGTGCAGGATCTCCTTGGCCACGTAAGCGTAACGCTCGGCAGCACGGGGATCCTTGGAGTTCCACTGGATGACCTTGCCCAGGTACATGGCGTTAGCGGCACCGTGGATGATGTGGCCGTTCTCGAAGGCAGCACCGGTCTTGTGAGCCATGGAGTGAACGATGCCGAGCAGACCCGAGGAGAAGGCGATACCGGCGATGCACTGAGCCTCGTGCATGTGCTGACGGGCCTCATGGTCGCCAGCATAGGACTTGGGCAGCCACTCGACGATCTCGCGGATGCCGTGCAGAGCGTTGGCGTCGGTGAACATAGAGGCGCAGGTGGAAACGTAGGCCTCCATGCAGTGGGTCAGAGCATCCATGCCGGTGTGAGCGCACAGCTTGGCGGGCATGGTGTAGGTGAGCTCGGGGTCGACGATGGCGACATCAGGGGTGATGTTGAAGTCGGCCAGCGGGTACTTGATGCCCTTGGCGTAGTCGGTGATGACGGAGAAGGCAGTAACCTCGGTAGCGGTACCGGAAGTAGAGGAGATGGCGCAGAAATGAGCCTTCTGACGCAGCTCGGGAAAGCTGAACGGCTGGATGATGTTATCGAAGGACTCCTCGGGATACTCGTAGAAGACCCACATGGCCTTAGCGGCATCGATGGGCGAGCCGCCGCCGATGGCGATAATCCAGTCGGGCTCGAACTCGCGCATGGCCTCGGCGCCCTTCATGACCGTCTCGATGGACGGGTCGGACTCGACGCCCTCGAACAGCTTGACCTCGAAACCGCCTTCCTTAAGGTCGTTCTCGACGTCCTGCAGGAACCCGCCGCGGCGCATAGAGCTGCCGCCAGAAACGATGATGGCCTTCTTGCCCTTGAGGTTCTTCACCTCGTGGCGAGCGCCCTCACCAAAGTACAGATCGCGAGGATTGGTAAAACGTCCCATACTGTGCCTCCTAAACAAGCCCCTCTTAGACTTGCGTATATAACGGAGCACCCAATTGGCTCCGTTAGGACCGGTTTGCGCGTTGCCGGCGATGGCAATGCGCGATGTCTAAACGTCTCAACGCTCAGACAAACACTATTTTACCGTTCTGGTTGGTCAGTTATTCACCTAAAGCCGCCAATGATGAAACGTTTTTTCTATCCTTGGAGCCTCTTGTGTTGCGGTTATTGTCCCAAGCTGGGCAAACGTTTTATCAAGGTTGACTACATACCCCGGGCAGGACTGTGCCCCTCCAAAATATGCACCGTTCGCCGCCAAAAATCGACCGTTTGCGGCACCGTGATACCACTCGGTCGTCCAAGGTGCCGACATTTGTGTGACATCCGTCTTCGTGGTGCAAAGGTGCAAGTCCAAGTGCGGCACCCCCGGTGTGCCACATGCGGGTAAACTAGAGCCTTATATAGAGACATTTGAACCCAAACCGCAGCAAAGGAGGCCCCATGGCATTCGATCCCATTCAAGAGGATTGCCATCGCCTCGTTCTTGAGGCCTTGCGCCGCGACAATATCCCGCTCACCGACGCTGCCGCCGTAGAGCGTCTGATGGAACAATTCACCCGCAACCCCGCACCGCTCATCGTGCACGACCGCGACCGCGCCGGGCACCTCATTGCCAAGGTGGTCGAGGCTGTCGACTACCGCATTCCCTTTATCCCCGACGATACCCAGGCAGAACAAGAAGAAGCCGCAGCCGAGAACATGCTCCGCGAGGCAGCCGCACTCGATCCGGCCAACTGGGATGCCCAGCGCATGCTGACGGCGCTCACCGCCGAATCCAACGAGGAATACGTGCAGTATCTGGTGTCCAAGTGCGACGAGGTGGAGCACGATCTGGCGCTCAAGATCGCCTCGGCGCAGGACCCCTACGAGCGCGAGGCCGCTGGCGACCTTATGCGCCGCCCCTACCTGCGCTGGCTTGCCGCCCTTGCGTCGCGCGCCCTCATTAGCGGCCGCTATCGCATGTCACTCGAAGCCGCGAATCGCAGCTTGGACTTTGCGCCCAACGACCCCGCTGGTGTCCGCCACACCGCGATGCTCGCCATGGCAAAGCTCGAATACCCCGCCGAGGAGCTCAAGCGCTTTCGCTCCGCTCACTCCGTGCCGTACCTCGCGAATACCCCGCTGCGCCGCCGCCCCAAAGATGCAGAGCGCGACTTGGACCCGTGGACGCTCATCGCGCTGATGAGCGCTGCCTGGCGCGAGCTGGACTACGAGGGCGCCGAGCACTACTTGCGCATCCTCGCACGCTCGTGTCCGCACGCAGCCGAGGCGCTCTACTTCCAAACCGAGTTTCCCGATGGCGTCTATGCCCGCGTCAACGTGGGTGCGGGCTCCACTGACGAGCTTGTCCTTGCGCTGTCCGAGGCGACGCCGGTACTGCAGGAGGGCCTGGGCGCCCCCGACAACGCCAGCTTTGCCGCCTGGGTCGCCACCAACGACATCGTGCGTTCCCAGATCGACGAGCGCATCCTGCGCGCAGCCGAGCAGGGGCTTCCATTTAAGGGAGGGGACCTCTAATGGATCCGAGCGTCTACATCCCCGCCTACTTGGAGCGCACCTATCTGGCGTCGCACCCCGAGCTCACCGATGCAGCACGCGAGCTTGTCCATAACGACATTAGTGCGAATCCCCAAAAGTATGCGCAATCCGAGCATGCCCAGGCGCTGCTGTCCTATGCCGGTGTTCATCGCCACCTGCTCGACGAGCTCCATCGCATCGAGGACATGGGCAGCGACGAGGAGTTCGAGCAGACGCGCAATCGCCTGTTCGACGACATGCGCGATGAGCTGCTCAAGATTGTCCGCATCGATGCGCATGTCCTCGATGCCCAGCTGCTCGCCATCATTTTGGCGGACACGCCCGTCGACGCCTGCCTGGGCGACCTGATGAAGCTCGAAGCGACCACGGCCGATTACCTGCAGCAAAGCGTGCCCGGGTTCGACATGGAAGCCCCGCACTACTGGGCCAATAATGTTTTGGCCGACGGTGTCACCGCAGCAGACCTTACCGTGAGCGAGCCGGCTCTTATCGGGTGGCTTCACACGCTCGAGGCCATCTCGCAGCTGTGCATGGCGAGCGCTCGTTACCGTGCTGCCGCCAACTACGCCCGCCGCGTCCTTAAGGCAGAAGGCTATCCCACCCGAGCTGCCGGCACCGTGTTGCTCGCCCTCGCTCGTCTGGAAGACCAGGACGGCTTTTTTGCCCTGGCCCACCAGCTCGAGGAAGAGATCGGGGCTGACGCGCTCGAGAACTCTCCTTGGTATCTGCTCGCCCGCACGATTCTGCTGTTCAAAACAAACAAGATGCGCCCGGCGACACGCGCGCTGCGTGAGTTTGCCAACCGTTGCGAGGGCGGTGCGTTCTTCTTACTGAACCCCATGTACCAGACACCGTACCTTCCCTGCCGGCCCGAGCCATACGATCCCTGGGATCTTTCGCACCAGGCCGTTTGGGAAGCGGACGGTATTATCTCGGACACTCCCGACTTTGCCCCCTGGGCCAATGCCTGCGAAGACGTGTCGCAGCTTGCCCAGGAATTTGCGCGCCGCTACGGTTTTTAGTGACGCACTCGACCCGACCATGTCGTTTACGTTAGGAACGGTTTCATGAACCTCCGCTCATCTCTCGCCTGCACCTCGAGCGATATCGCTCGCTGGGGACTGCGCTCTGTCCTCAAACGCCAGGGTGGCGTGCTTCCCGGCCGCATCGCCATGAAGATCGACCCCGAGTTGCTGAGCGACCTCGCCAGCCTTGTCGACCGCAGCGTGGTGATTACCGGTACTAATGGCAAGACCACCACCTCCAACCTCATCGCCGACGCCGTTGCTGCCAGCGGTGCTACCGTGGTGTGCAACCGTGCCGGCAACAATATGGAGCCTGGTGTGGTGGGTGCTCTGCTCGAGGCCCGCGACGGCCTTAAGCACACCGACAGCGGCAAGCGCGTGGGCGTTTTTGAGTGCGATGAGCTCTACACCGTACGCGTCCTGCCCAAGCTCAAGCCGACGTACTTCGTGCTGCTCAACCTGTTCCGCGACCAGCTGGATCGCTATGGCGAGATCGATCACACCCAGGAGGTCATCGCCCACGCGTTGGAACTTTCGCCGGCAACGACGCTCATCTACAACGCCGACGATCCGCTGTGCGCCTCGATTGCCGCGCGCGTTCCCAATGCGAGTATTGCCTTTGGCATCGACGGCGCCACCGACACCGAGTCCGACCGTATTAGCGACTCACGTTTTTGCTCACAGTGCAACGCGCCGCTGGAGTATGACTACGTGCAATACGGCCAGCTCGGCGCCTACCATTGCCCCTCGTGCGGTTGGGCACGCCCCGCACTGGTCCGCCGCGTAACGAATGTGGAGCTCAGTCGCGATGGCTATGGTTTTGACCTGGTGTTTGGATCTGATTCCAGCGCGCCAGCCGCGCACATCGCCACGCGCTACAACGGCTTATATATGGTCTACAACGTTGCCGCTGCATTCTTTGCCGCACATGAGTTAGGCGTGGATACGGCGCACCTGCAGCCCACGCTCGATGCCTACGTCCCCGCCGGCGGACGCATGGGCCGCTGGGATATCGCCGGCCGCACTGTCGAGGCCAACCTGGCTAAGAATCCCGTGGGCTTCGATCGCCAGATCCAGTCCATTAAGACGGCGGGCGGCAGGCTCTGCGCTTTCTTCCTCAACGACAACGACGCCGACGGACACGATGTATCGTGGATCTACGACGTCGACTTCGAGCGCATCGCCGACACGCCTGGACTTGTCGCCTTTGCCGGCGGCACGCGCGCACACGACATGCAGGTGCGCCTCAAGTACGCCGGCATCGATGCCGCGATTATCTCGGACGTCGCGCAGGCAATTGGCACTGTTGCGGACGAAGCCGCAAGCGACACCTTCTACGCCGTCGCCAACTACACGGCCTTCCCGCCGCTGGTCAAGGAACTCGACGGACTGAAGGGCGCCACCGCCGACGCTGTTGCCGGGCGCGCCGTAGCCCGTGCCGACGGCAGTGCTCTTCCTGTCGGCATCGCGCCAGTCGAGCTTTCGCGCCCGCTGCGCATCGTCTACCTGTATCCCGATGCCCTTAACCTCTACGGCGACGGCGGCAACGTTATCGCGCTCGAGCGCCGCTGCGCCTGGCGCGGCATTCCCGTGCGCGTGGACGAGGTCCGCATGGGCGAAACGCTTGATTTGACCGATGCCGATATCCTCATGATGGGTGGCGGCTCCGACCGCGACCAGCTAGCCGTGGCACACGAGCTGCTCGCTCAAAAAGACAAGGTCGCGGCCTATGTTGAGGATGGCGGCTCGCTGCTTGCCATCTGTGGCAGCTATCAGCTGCTCGGCCGTTCGTACTATATGGGCGAGGATCGCATTGAGGGTCTGGGGGTCATTGCCGCCGAAACCGTGCGTGGCTCCGACCGCCTGATCGGCAACGTCGCCGTCAAGACCGACCTGGCGCCCGAGCCCTTTGTGGGATTCGAGAACCATGGCGGCCGCACGCTTTTGGACGCCGATGCCACGCCGCTCGGAACGTCCGTCGTCGTGGGCACCGGCAACAACGGCGACGACGGCTTTGAGGGTTTGATCTACAAGGGCGTCATCGGCACGTACCTGCACGGCCCGGCGCTGCCCAAGAACCCCGAACTCGCCGACTGGCTCATTACCCACGCCCTCGAGCGCCGTGGCGATGCACAGGCCGCCGCCCTGCTGCCGCTCAAGCCCCTCGACGACACCTACGAGCACGCCGCCCACGACGCCGCCATGAAGCTCCTCCCCTAGCACCCCACCACCACAAAGGGGACAGGCACCTTTGTGGTGGTTTTGACCCGTCCCAGCGGTTTGTCTCAATCTGTAACATCTAGACCGTTAAAAGTCGTCTTACTGTTACAGAATGAGATGTTCGTCCCGGCGCCTGCCTTTTGTCTCAACCTGTAACAGATAGAGCCGATTTGCCCGCCCAGATGTTACAGATTGAGATGTTTGGAGATTGGGATAGAGAGTCAGCTCCTGTGTGGTGGTTTTCCAGTTTGCCAACGATATACGCGCCGGCAAAAAAGTCTGCTATACTCTTTCCCGCTGTCCCCATCGTCTAGCGGCCAAGGACGCCACCCTTTCAAGGTGGATATCGCGGGTTCGAATCCCGCTGGGGGCACCATTTTAGATGTGAAGCCCGTTATCAATTCGGTAGCGGGCTTTTTGCTACCGATATGCCGAGATTCGAACCCGACAGGGTGCGGAGCTGAGGAAACGCGCAAGCGTTTTCCAGCGCAGCACGCAAGGAGCGGAGCGACGCAGCGGAAGCGGGCGGCGCCAGCCGCACGCGGACATCCCGCTGGGGGCACCATTTGAGATGTGAAGCCCGTTACCAATTCGGTAGCGGGCTTTTTGCTACCGATATGCCGAGATTCGAACCCGACAGGGTGCGGATCCCGGCATCATCGCAAGGCCTGTGGTCAAAAAATGGCAAATATGAGTACTGTTACCATTTTAGTTACAGCGATTTCATGCCTTCAGAAGGCGATTTAGCCGTCAGGCGTCCTACGGCGGAAAAATTGCAGACGTTTATCGGCTAAGTACTTGGACATATGTTGCGTAACACTACATATTTTGCAAATAAATAATGTTACAGGACTTGTGACAGTACTCATATTTGACGTTTTTTGCCCATAGCCCTTTATTCCTAGGCAAATAGGCAGCAAAACGGACTTCAAAGCGTCCTTCGCAAACAAAAACCGGGGCCCGCATGATGCGGACCCCGGCTCAATACCGTGACGATATGTCGGTTACGCTCTACACGTAGAACAGGATGTCGTCGTAGGTCGGGACCGGCCAGTAGTCGGCTGCCACGATCTCTTCCATGGCGTCCACGGCGGCACGCAGCGCATCCATAGCGGGAACGACCTCGTGCGCGTACACGTTGGCCTGCTCCTGGCCATCGAGAGACTCGGCCTTCTGATGCACGGCGTCGAGCGCCTTGATGGAGTCGTTGATGGTGGTGATGCCGTTGCAGAGCTTGTTGAGCGTGTTCTGCTCACACTGCATGGCGGCCTCGGCGCCGGCGGCACGAATAGTCTCAAGGCCCTTAGCGACCTTGGTGGCATAGGCGGTAATGACCGGGCGATAGGTACGACGTGCCTCGCGAACCATCGTGGTGGCCTCGATGTTCATGAGCTTGTTGTACTTCTCGAGCTTGCAGTCGTAGCGGCACTGGGCCTCGGCCTTGGTCAGGACACCCGTCTCCTCAAAGAGTGCGATGGCCTTATCGGAAACAAAGGCGGGCAGGGCGTCGGCCGTGGTCTTGTTGTTGGCAAGGCCGCGCTTCTCGGCCTCGACGGGCCACTCATCGGAGTAGCCATCGCCGGAGAAGAGGATGCGCTGGTGGTCGGTCAGGACCTTCTTGCAGTACTCGAGCGCAGCGTCCTGGAACTTATCCTCGGGCGTACCCTCAAGCGCGTCGGCGAAGGACTTGAGCGACTTGGCCACGGCGGCATCGAGCACCAGGTTGGAGTCGGAGACGTTCTGCTCGGAGCCGCAGGCACGGAACTCGAACTTGTTGCCGGTGAAGGCAAACGGGGAGGTGCGGTTGCGGTCGGTGTTGTCCTGCATCAGCTTGGGCAGGGTATCGGCGCCCAGGTCGAGCACGCCGCGCGTGGCATGGACGGAAGCCTTGCCATCGATGATCTTCTCGACGACCTCGGTAAGCTGGTCGCCCAGGAAGATGGACATAATCGCCGGAGGAGCCTCGTTGGCGCCCAGACGATGATCGTTGCCGGCCGAGGCAACGGAGGCACGCAGGAGCTCCTGATAGTTATCGACGGCCTCAATCACCGCGGTAAGGAAGACGATGAACTGCAGGTTGTCGAGCGGGGTGTCGCCCGGGTCGAGTAGGTTCTCGGACTCGGTGCCAAGCGACCAGTTGTTGTGCTTGCCCGAACCGTTGATGCCCTCGAAGGGCTTCTCGTGCAGCAGGCAGACCAAGTCGTGACGGGAGGCGATGAGCTTCATCTTCTCCATCATGACCAGATTCTGGTCGATGGCCTCGTTGACCTCGCCATAGACCGGTGCGAGCTCATGCTGGCAGGGAGCAACCTCGTTGTGCTTGGTCTTGGCGGGAATGCCGAGCGCCCACAGCTCATCGTCCAGATCCTTCATGTAGGCCGAGACGGTGGGGCGGATAGCGCCAAAGTAGTGCTCCTCGAGCTCCTGGCCCTTGCAGGGAGCGGCGCCAAAGAGGGTGCGGCCGGTGATGACCAGGTCCTTGCGCTTGCGGTAGGCGTCCTTCTTGATCAGGAAGTACTCCTGCTCGTCGCCCACGGAAGGAACGACCTTCTTGGGGGTCTTGCCAAACAGCGCCAAAACACGCTTGGACTCACGCGAGAGCGCGGTCATGGAGCGCAGCAGCGGGGTCTTCTTGTCCAGGGCCTCGCCCGTGTAGGAGCAGAAAGCCGTGGGGATGCACAGGACATCGTCCTTGATAAAGGCGGGGCTAGTGGGGTCCCAAGCGGTGTAGCCACGGGCCTCGAAGGTAGCACGCAGGCCGCCGTTGGGGAAGCTCGAGGCATCGGGCTCGCCCTGGATGAGGTTCTTGCCCGTAAACTTGGTAATGGCGGTGCCGTCGTGGTTGGGCTCGAGGAAGCTGTCGTGCTTCTCGGAAGTAATGCCCGAAAGCGGCTGGAACCAGTGCGCGTAGTGCGTCGCGCCCTTGGAGATGGCCCAGACCTTCATGGCGTGGGCAACGGCGTTGGCCACGTCCAGGTCGAGCGGCTCACCGCCCTCGAGGGTTGCAGCAAGGCGCTTCCAAATGTCCTTGGGGAGGTAGTCCTTCATGACTTCCTCCGAGAACACCATGGTCCCGAAGCGGTCAGTAAGTTCGGCCATACGGAACTCCCTTCGTATCGGCACCGCGTGAGAAGCGGTGTTGATTACTAACGAACGAGTCATAGCTTAGACTCGCCGTGTTTCCGCGACATTACCGTTATGTTGCTGTCGCGAAACCAATCAATGAGGTTACCCTATCGAGGCGGCGTTGCCACCCTCAACAGCCAATCAACTGTATAAATTGCAGACCTTTCCCCATGGTTTAAGGGTAGTCAATTTGAGATGGGGCTCTATTAACTGGTATTTTGCATCAGATACCAGTCTTTATAGCCCCATCCTAGATTGACCGCCTTGTTATAGGGAATGCCGATAGCAAGGCATCTTTGATTGGTATCCCCAAATAGCGAGTGAAACTCCGCCGTGACACAGTGGTGCTGTAGAATCCTTACAACACATCACACTATTGCGTATCTAAAGGAGCACGATATGCGCGTCGACGAGGTTTTTAAGCAGGCAGCATCCCAGGGCACCGCACCCGTTTCGTTTGAGATGTTCCCGCCCAAGGGCGAGCTTACCCTCGACACGGCTCGCGAGGTGGCAGGCAATTTGTGCAAGCTTTCGCCGAGCTTTGTCTCGGTCACCTGCTCTGCCGGCGGCTCGGGCAACGGCGCCACCACCGCCCCCATCGCACATATGATTACGAGCGAATTCGATACACCCTCGGTGGCACACCTTACCTGTGTGGGCCGCTCGCACGCCGATATCGCCGCCAAGATCGACGAATACCGCTCCGCCGGAGTAGAAAATGTGCTGGCCCTGCGCGGCGATCTTCCCGCTGGCGCAACCGAGGACGACAAGCCCGCCTCGGACTACGCCTACGCCCGCGACCTCATCCCCGAGCTCGTCGACGCCGGCTTTTGCGTGGGCGCCGCAGCCTACCCCGAGGGCCACATTGCCTGTGAGGATCTCAACCTCTCGGTCGAACACCTCAAGCAAAAACAGGACGCCGGCGCGAGCTTCTTTGTGACGCAGCTCTTCTTTGATAACGAGTGCTTCTATCGCTTCCGCGAGCTTGCCGACAAGGCCGGCATCACCGTGCCCATTACCGCGGGCATCATGCCGTTTATGGGCAAGTCGCAGATCAGCCGCATGGTCTTTATGTGCGGCGCGTCGCTGCCCTCCCCCGTCATCAAGATTCTCGCCAAGTACGAGAATGACCCCGAGAGCCTGCAGGCAGCTGGTGTAGATTATGCCGCCCGCCAGCTTTGCGACCTCAAGGAGCACGGCGCCGACGGCCTGCACCTGTACACTATGAACCGTCCTGCGATCGCCGCGACCATTATGGAGCGCCTGGGGTAATGGAAAAACCGCACATCGATACAACCGCTGTCGAAGTGCCGGCCGACCTTGCGTCGCCGGCGCTTTACCGTGTCGATGCTGCGCACCATCCCCGTGTCGACCGTGCCGAGATGCTGCGGTATCTGGGTTACGGCGGCCAGCAGATTGAGCCCGAGCTGTCGCAGCGTATTGAGCTTGTGGTCGAGCGCCTTGAGCTGGACATTGAGCCCCGTGGCGTGCGCCGCGTATTTGCCATCGATGCCACGAGCGTGGACGAGCAGGGAGAGCCCAGCATCCGTCTGGTTGGCACCAACGTTGAGCTGCGAGGTCGCGATATCTATCGACATCTCAAAGATGCCCGCTTTGCCGCGCTCATGGCATGCACCCTCGGCATGGACGCCGAGCGTCGCCTGCGCACCACGGGAGCTCAACATCCCCTGGAGGGCGCCGTGCTCGACGCCGCGTGCTCCGCTTACGTGGAAGCCGCCGTTGAGCAAATGGACCAGCAGGTCAAGACGGACGCCGCCGTTCATGGGCTCGCCGGCAACTGGCGCTTTAGTCCCGGCTACGGCGACTGCCCGCTCTCGGCCCAGCGCTCAATCGTCAATGCGCTCAACGCCACGCGGCTCATCGGGCTTACCGTCACACCCACCAGCCTGCTCATGCCCACCAAAAGTGTGACCGCGGTGATCGGCCTATTCGACGGCGAAGTCCACGACGCCCAGAGCCGCCCCACCTGCAATATCTGCCGCATGCGCGAGCACTGCCGCTTCCGCGCCGCCCACACCACCTGCTATTCCAGCCATTAGGAGCCCTCGATGTTTACTCCGCTTATCACTCATGATTCTGACGGCGCTGCATTGGCGGCACCCGTTGATGCCGCACGTCGCAACGGCGCCACGTACAAGACGCGCACGATCGACGATCTGCGCATTAAGGACGATCGCCTGCGTGCGGCCATCGAGGGCACGGGCCACCTACTGTTCGACGGCGGCATGGGCACCATGTTGCAAGCAGCCGGCATGAAGGCAGGCGCCCTGCCCGAGCTGCTCAACTTTGAGGAACCCCAGGTCATTACCGACATTCAGCGCCAGTACGTCGAGGCCGGCTGCGACGTGATTACCGCCAACACCTTTGGCGCCAACGCCCACAAGCTCGACGGCGCCGCCACCGTGGCAGACGTCTTTGCCGCGGCAGTCACCTGCGCCCGCGAGGCCGGCGCCCGCTACGTCGCCGGCGATATCGGCCCCATCGGCGCACTGCTTCGCCCCTTGGGCACCCTCAGCTTTGACGAGGCCTATGACCTCTTTGCCGAGGAGGTGCGCGCCGGCGTCGATGCGGGCGTGGACCTCTTTATTATCGAGACTATGACCGACCTGACCGAGATCAAGGCGGCCGTCCTCGCCTGCCACGAGAACTCCGACCTGCCCGTCTTTGCCACTATGACCTTTGAGGAAGACGGTCGCACCTTCCTGGGCACGAGTCCCGAGGTCGCCGCCATCACGCTTGACGCCATCGGCGCCGACGTTTTGGGCATCAACTGCAGCCAGGGCCCGGCCGAGCTCCGAGGACTCGCTGCGCGCATGCTCACTGTTACCGACAAGCCCATCATGGTGCAGGCCAATGCAGGACTCCCCCATGTGGACGACGACGGCAACACCGTCTTTGATATCCAGGCGCCCGAATACGCCGAGGCCGTCGCCGGCATGATCGAGGACGGCGT
The DNA here is from genome assembly GCA_900539035.1 of uncultured Collinsella sp. GTDB lineage: Bacteria > Actinomycetota > Coriobacteriia > Coriobacteriales > Coriobacteriaceae > Collinsella. The sequence goes on from UQAU01000001.1 coordinate 229,860, forward strand.
GAGCGTCGTGGGCGGTTGCTGCGGAACCACGCCGGCGCATATGGCGGCCTTGCGCACGCTTATCGACAACCACACGCCCAGCCCGCGCCGCCGCAAGCCCAGCATGTCGGTCACGAGCGCCCAAACGGTCGTGGACCTTCCCTGCGACGGCCACAAGATCGCTGTCATCGGCGAGCGCATCAATCCCACCGGCAAAAAGCGCTTGCAGCAGGCCCTGCGCGACGGCGACCTGGACTACGTCGTGAGCCAGGGCATCAGCCAGCAGGAACAGGGCGCCGACATCCTGGACGTCAACGTGGGCCTACCCGAGATCGACGAGGTCAAGATTATCCAACAGGCGACCGAACAGCTCCAGGGCTCCACGCTGCTGCCGCTGCAGATCGACTCCACCGACCCCGCCGCTGTCGAGGCCGCCGTGCGCCGTTACGCCGGCAAGCCCATCATCAACTCGGTCAATGGCAAGCAGCAGATCATGGATGAGATCTTTCCGCTGGTCGCCCACTACGGCACCAACGTTGTCGGCCTTACGCTCGACGAGGGCGGCATCCCCGATACCGCCGAGGCTCGCTTCGCCATCGCCGAGCGCATCGTGGCCGAGGCTGCCCGCTACGGCATCGGACCGGACCGCATCCTCATCGACTGCCTGGTCATGACCGCCTCGACCAATCAACGCCAGGCCGAGCAGATCCTGCGCGCCATGTCCCTGTGCAAGGAGCGCCTGGGCGTCAAATGTGCGCTCGGCGTGTCGAACATCAGCTTTGGCCTGCCTGCCCGCCCGCTGCTGGGTTCGGTCTTTTTGGCCGCCGCCTTTGGCGCGGGCCTGGACGCCCCCATCATGAACCCGGGTTCCAAGCGCTTTATGGACACCGTCTACAGCTATCGCGTCCTGAGCGTTGAAGACGAGGGCTCGACCGGATACATCGAGCGCTATGCCGGCTGGACCGATCCGTACAAGATCGCCGCCAACCCGGCAGCAGCTCAGGCCGCATCGAGTGATGCCGCGCCTGCTGCTGGCACCGCCGGCACTGACGGCAACGACGACCCGATTCGTCGAATGGTCGTCTCGGGCCGCAAAGGCGAAATCGCTGCCGAGACCGAGCGTCTGCTGACAGACCACGACGCTATGGACCTCATCAACAATCACTTTATCCCCGCCCTCGACGAGGTGGGCGTCCTCTTTGACCAGGGCAAGTTCTTCTTGCCGCAGCTTATGGCCTCGGCCGAGGCCGCGCGCGTGGGCTTCGACACCATCAAGCGCCTGATGCCCGCCGGCGAGATTGCCGACAAGGGCAAGATCTGCGTGGCCACCGTCAAGGGCGACATCCACGATATTGGCAAGAACATCGTCAAGATGCTGCTCGACAACTACGGCTACACCGTCTTTGACCTAGGCCGCGACGTCGACCCGCAAGAGGTACTCAAGACCGTCAAGGAGCGCGATATCAAACTCGTCGGCCTCTCGGCGCTTATGACCACCACGGTCGTCGCCATGGAGGAGACCATCAAACTGCTTCATGCCGAGGTGCCGGGCGTCAAGATCATCGTAGGCGGCGCCGTACTCACCCCCGAATACGCCAAGCAAATCGGCGCGGACTACTACGCCAAGGACGCCGCCGAAAGCGCTCGTATCGCCGAAGAGGTCTTCGGGCAGTAACACAACGGAAACAACCGAGTACCAAAACGTGCCGCGCGCGCCATTTGGCACGTGCGGCACGTTAAAATAGAAAAGACTATGCTCGTTTTGGCAGATAGGAGCGCAAGGATGGCGATCACGCCCGCAGAAATCGCGGAAACCCGCGGCATGGTTGAGGAGCAGAACCTCGACATCAGGACCATCACCATGGGTGTTTCGCTCATGGGTTGCGGCGACGAGAACCTCGACCGCATGTGCACGAAGATCTACGACCACGTGACGCACACGGCTGAGCACCTGGTCGAGACCGCCGAGAACCTCGAGCGCGAGTACGGTATCCCCATCGTCAACAAGCGCGTCTCCGTCACCCCGGTGGCGCAGATCGCCGCGTGCTGCAAGGATGAGGACCTCACCCCCATCGCGCATGCCCTCGACCGCGCGGCCGAGACGCTCGGCATCGATTACCTGGGTGGCTTCTCCGCACTCGTTCAGAAGGGCATCGGCGACGCCGACCGCCGCGTCATCCAGTCCATCCCGCAGGCGCTCGCCACCACGAGCCGCGTCTGCTCCAGCGTCAACGTCGCCAGTCTGCGTGCCGGCATCAACATGGACGCCGTACTCATGGCTGCGCAGACCATCATCGACGCCGCTAAGCTCACGGCCGACCAGGACTCCGTCGGCGCTTCCAAGTTTGTCTGCTTTGCCAATATGGTCGAGGACTCCCCGTTTATGGCGGGCGCCGTCCACGGCGGTGGCGAGGCCGACGCCGTCATCAACGTAGGCGTTTCGGGCCCCGGCGTTATGGCCGCAGCCCTGGAGACGCTGCCCGATTCCGCATCGATGATGGAAGTCGCCGAAAAGATTAAGCAGACCGCCTTTAAGATCACCCGCGCCGGCGAGCTCATGAGCCGCGAGGCCGCCCATCGCCTGGGTGTCGAGAAGGGCATTGTCGACCTGTCGCTGGCTCCCACGCCTGCCATCGGCGACTCCGTCGCGCGCATCCTCGAGATTATCGGCGTGGGCACCTGCGGTGGCCCCGGCACGACCTGCGCGCTCGCCATGCTCAACGATGCCGTCAAGAAGGGCGGCGTCATGGCCAGCTCCAGCGTGGGCGGTCTCTCGGGCGCCTTTATCCCCGTGTCCGAGGACGCCGGCATGATCGCCGCCGTCGAGGCCGGCGCGCTTTCGCTCGAGAAGCTCGAGGCCATGACCTGCGTGTGCTCCGTCGGCCTGGACATGATCGCCATCCCCGGCGACACCCCGGTCGAGACCATCGCCGGCATCATCGCCGACGAGATGGCTATCGGCGTCATCAACAACAAGACCACGGCCGTGCGCGTGATTCCCGCTATCGGCAAGGGCGTGGGCGACTGCGTTGAGTACGGCGGCCTGTTTGGCCGTGCACCCATCATGCCGGTGAACCCCAACGCCGGCACCGTGCTTGCCCACCGTGGTGGACGCTTCCCGGCACCGCTGAACTCGCTGAAGAACTAGCTGAGGGGGACTGGCGAGGAGCCCCGGGGAGGGCAAATATATAAGGTCGCCTGCTCGGACAGTCCTGACTCGCACGGAGAGCACATTAAGTGCTCTCCGGCTCGTGCGGAACTCGCGATCGACCTTATATATTTGCCCTCCCCGGGGCTCACGCACAACGGGACCTCGGTTGGGTTCTATCCCTTTGGCAGTCGCTTCGCTTCTGCCCTACTTTGCTGGTATGGCGGTTTGGCGTTGGATCGGTTCTTTCTGATATATGCTGGTTGCGGCTCTTCTTTTGGGAGGAGTCGCTTTTTTGTTGTGAGGGGGATGGCCCGTGGCTGATGATTTGATTCGTTCCGAGCTGCTTTCTGCTGATTGGAATGGCGAATGGATGCGTCTGCAAGCTGATCGGCGACGGGCTAATGATCCTTTTGAGTGGGATAAGCGGGCTCGGCATTTTCGTCCGCTGGAAACTGCCCCGTATGCTCGGGATTTTATACAATTGTTGGCGCTTGAGCCTGGTGAGTCGGTGCTTGATATGGGGTGCGGGGCTGGGTCGATTGCTATTCCGCTTGCGCAAGACGGACATCCCGTGATTGCTGCTGACTTCTCTCCTGCTATGTTGGGCACCCTTGATGCCGGTATTGAGTATTACGGGCTCGAGGATCTTATTTCACCGCTTGAGCTTGCTTGGGATGATGATTGGGATTTGGTTGGGCCAGTTGCCAAGACTGTGGATGTTGCCTTTGCCAGTCGTTCCGTCACCACAAATGACCTAAAAGGTGCGCTTGCCAAGCTTGATCGTACGGCTCGTCGGCGTTGTGCTGTCACAATGGTCGCCAACTCTAGCCCGCGCTATGACCTGCACCTGATGAATGCCATCGGCGCCTCGGTTACCTGCAGCAATGGTTTTGTGTACGCCTTTAACATCCTTATTCAGATGGGTGCACTGCCACAGGTCACGTATTTTGAATCGCCCCGCCGCGACACCTTCGATAGTCTCGAGGCAGGCGTGGCAGACTTTTCTCGCATGCTCGAGCACGGCAACGAGGACAAGATCGACCGCCTGCGCAACTATATCGCCCACCACATGATCGAGAACCCGTATGCCGGTGAGTCGGGATCCAAGGGCGTACCGCAGGGACGCTACATGCTCGACCACATCCGCAAAGTCCGATGGGCGTTTATCGCCTGGGAGCCGGTCTCCGTACCCCGCCCGTAGCCCATCTAAAGCTTGCATCGTCTTCCCGCCCGGCATCCGCATTCTTTGCGAACTGGGCAAACGCGCTCCACACCACGCCGTTCCTGCGCTATCGTGGGACAGCTCACGTAGATTAAGGCCCCATTGCGGGGCGCCCCATACATAGAAAGCGAGAACCCATGGCACTGACAGGAGCCCAGGTCAAGCAGCTTCGCAGCATGGCCCATCACCTCAACCCCGCCATCATCATCGGTAAGTCCGATGTCAACGAGGGCACCGTCGAGCAGACGGTCGCCTACCTGGAGAAGCACGAGCTCGTTAAGTGCTCCGTGCTGGACGGCTCCAGCCTTTCTGCCCGCGAGGCCGCCGAGGAGCTCGCCGAGCGCTGCCACGCCGACGTCGTTCAGGTTATCGGCCGCAAGTTCTCGCTGTATCGCGAGTCCTCGCGCAAGGATATCGAGAAGATCAAGCTCGTCTAAAACCGACTGGCCATACCGAGTAGCCTGCGGGCGTCCGAGTGATTCGGGCGCCCGTTTTTTATCGTTCGACAAGCACGCGCTTGAGCCTGCCTTCGACCAGGCGCTCATACAGGCGCCTTGTCTCGGGCTCGGGCACGCCTTGAACCTGCTCTCGCAGGTGGTGCATGTGGCCGCTGTATAGCTCGACAACATCGCGGCGTCGTCCCGCCGCACCGTAAACGCGCATGGCACAGCGAACCATGTCCTCGCGCGCAGTCTCTTGGCGAAGCCCCGATTCAACGAGCCAAATTGCCGATTGCAGGTCATTTTCCTCGAGAGCGGCATTCGCTCCCCTAATCATGCAGTCGATGTACTTGGATTGCATAATGTGGCGCATGCGCGTAAAAAACGTGGGATTGCAACCGGTGGGAACATACAGCGGCCCCGCGTAGAGCTGCTCAACCTTAAGACAAAGCTCAACCAGGTGAGGGCCTCTCGCGCCCATACGGTTTCCCAGGATCTCGCGGCTCAGCTGGTCAAAGAGCCTTACATCGGTCTTAACGTAGTCGCCGTTGAGCCCTATGCACTCGTTTTGGATGAGCACGCACGACTTGCCATCCGGCGTTGGACCCAAAGCCGAGCGCAAGCGCGATACCGTCGAATACAGATTGTTGCGCGCCGCGCTAAACTCGGCATGGGGCCACAACTCCATGGCGATTGTCTCGCGGTCGACCATGGCATCCATGCCCAACGCGAGCCGCTCGGCAAGTGTTGCCGCCTTTTTGCGACGCCACATCTTATCCGTGATGGGAAAGCCGTCGCGCTCGGCGCGAAATGTGCCAAACATGCGCATCTCAATATGGCCGATCGTATCGACAGCCTCAACCTCGCCCGCCTGGAACAGGTGCTCGCTTTCGCCCTCAAAATCATCGCGTAGTGAATACCGCGACAGCTCACGCACCGGAAGCTTCTTGCGAATCCTGACGGCAGGCTCGCCCAGACAGTGCATCGCAAGACGCGCAAATAGCCGATACGATGGGTCTAAAATCCCCGAGCGATTCATAGACATCCAGGCAGCAAGATCGCTATCGCGGCCCGCAGCGGCCAGATGCAGCGCCACGATCCAGGCTTCTGAGCCACCGACCTGCGTCTTGCTAATGTCGAGCAGCTCCGCCTCTTCGCGAACCGATACCAGCGACGTATTGCGCAGGTACGCCACGCGCTCCAGCAGCAACGCGTTTTCGCGCATGTACGCAATCGATTCGTCGGCGAGCTTGAGCACCTGAACCGCGCGGAACTTCGCGTTGACCGGCCGCCCCTCCGCCAGCGATTGCCAACCCTCCAGCAATAACCCAAACAGCTGAATTTGATTGTCACGAACACGCACCGCAAAGCGGTCGAGCTCGCCAAACGCCACATCGTCGGTCACGGGCAAGCCCGCGAGCAGGCGCCGCGCCGCGAGCACCATACGCAGCCAAATGGATGGCGCCTTAAGCCCGCGGATATCGAGCGCCTCGAGTATCTGCGCCATCTTGTCATCGCGCTCGTCGGGTTTAGCAAACGAGCCGTCGAACAGCTCCACCAGCATATGGTCGGCCTGTATGAGAATCCCCGCGATGTCGAGCTCGCAATCATAAGCTTTGCACGCCTTGAGCTTCGCGAGAACATTGCCGTCTTCCGCTCGCTCGGTTAGGTGGCGCTTGACCTCGATATGCGCGGACAGCATGTCGAGCACCTCGCAGGATGTCTGTTCTTGCACAACAGGGTTGGCGGGAAGCCCCAGGTCATTGTCGCCGTAAAAGGCGATAGTAAGCGCCTGGGCTATTTTCCAGGTAGCGGGGTCGACCTCGCGGGCCGCTTGGTCACCCGCACGTTCGATAACGGACGCCATATACCTTGCGAGCTTTGTATTGCACACGCTGACAGCCGCCAGATACACGCCGAGTGCCTCGGCGGGTGTCGGCTCTTGCTCCTGCTTTTCCGCATTGATCATCGCCGACGCCGCACGGCAAATGTCCCCTCCGTGCCCGGTCAGGGCAAGATCGGCCCCGTACTGCCCGGCAAGTTCCAATACCACATGGCGGTCCAAGAACGCGTCGGCCAGGTCCATAGCCAAATCGCATCGGCCCGCCTTGATCAAAATGCGAGCAGCCCGCGATACAAGTTCGGGACGGATCTCGGCAACAAGCTTTCGCAGCCTCAGGCGCGCGTTGTCCTTGGCGCCCAAACACCTAAAGGTGCGATCAGACGGATCCATGCCAAAAATCGGATAATCGCGCACAAAGATGGACTGGTCAACCATCGAAAGCCTCACGCCGCACGCCTCTAGCTCTGCAATGCGGCCCTCGCCCATCAGTACCATTAAACAGGCAACGGTAAACAACAGGTTGTTCTCGAGCGATGCGAGATCGGCCAGCGCCGCACCGTACACGTTGACGATTTCGTTCTCGAGCAACCCGGCAACATCGCCCTGTCCATACATTCCCGTCTGCAAGGCAGATACCAGCTCGGGTACACCCTGTGTGAGCCGATAGAAATCAAGCGATGTGCTGATTGAGAACGCCGTGGCCCATGACGAATACTCATAGGCGTGCACCTTGAGCATCTGCGCATTGACTTTTACAGAATCGCCCAGCCCGTGGATAAGCAATCGGTTGGAGGGGCGGCAGGCAATAAAGACCCCCGTCCCCGTAGCACGTAAACTGCGGATTCGATCGATGAGATCCTCGGTTTCGTGCTGCTCGAGATTGGGCACGTTGTCGATCGCAACGAGCGAATGAGGTTTGTCCTTAAGCTCATCGGCGACAACCTCGAGCTGCATAAAGAGCTCGCGTCCAATCGCGCGGTCGGCCTCGATTATCCGAACCGGTCCTCGCGTGGGGTCCGATTTAACCTCCTGCACGTATTGCAGCAACACCGACGTCTTACCAAACCCGTCGGGCGCGTAGAGCAAAACAATTCCCGCCTTGCGCCCTTTAACGATGAGCTCGTTCATCAAGCGATCGCGCCGCACCATATAGCCGCCGCCCGTCGGCATCAGCTCGAGGTCGTCAGTATTGCCCAGATCGTTTACCATGCTTGCTCCCCAACTCGACCATATGGACACCGTAGCTGCAGGACCATATGAGCCGCCCCGTGAATAGCGCGACTTAGAGTTTTTAATTGTCTGCCGGTACGTGTTTGGCAAGTTTTTGTACAGCGAGGCCCGATGGTAACTTATCCCCCGACCAATAGGTCTTTGCGCAGGTCAATGCGCTTGCCAGCATGTCCCATCCCATTTGCAGTGTAGCGCAGTCGGCTATTTTTATTTGAGTTGCGCAACTCGCCTACTCCTCGCTACCGCCTGCGACTCTATGGTGGCAAATGTGCATAGAATCTGCTATAGAATGAATCACAAAATTTAGAACCCTCCAGTCAAGCACGCGGCAAGGTTTCCGTCATGTATACGCCACGGCGTATGTCCACTAAAAAGGCCCCCGCAAAGCGAGGGCCTTTTGAGAAACTATGTAAGATCGCTTGATCGCGTTACTCGCAGAGCGAAAGAGCGGCCTCGTCAGCAACGACAACGCAGTTGGTGTGCAGCTGCAGGATCGAAGCCGGGCATTTGGGCGTAACCGGACCATAGCACATATCGTGCACGGCCTGAGCCTTGGCCTCGCCGTTGGCGACAACCAGGATCATGCGGGCATACATGATGGTCTGGGTGCCCATGGTGTAAGCCTGACGGGGCACGTCATCGATGCTGTCGAACAGGCGGCTGTTGGCCTGAATGGTGCTCTCGGTGAGGTCGACGCAGTGCGTGCCCTTGGAGAAGTGGTCATCGGGCTCGTTAAAGCCGATGTGACCGTTGTTGCCAATGCCGAGCAGCTGAAGATCCGGGTAACCGGCGGCAGCGACGATCTTGTCGTACTCGGAGCAGGCAGCGGCGGCATCGGGGTTGGAGCCATCGGGCACGTGCGTGTTGTTCAGATCGATATTGATGTGATCGAAGAAGTTCTCGCGCATAAAGTAGTGATAGCTCTGGGGATCGTCGTGCGAAAGACCACGATACTCGTCCAGGTTATAGGTGCTGACCTCGGCAAAGTCAATGTCGCCCTTCTCGTACCAAGCAGCGAGCTGTTTGTAAGCGCCAATCGGGGTGGAGCCGGTGGCAAGACCCAACACGCAATCGGGCTTGAGGATAACCTGAGCCGAGATGATATTAGCGGCCTTGCGGCTCATATCCTCGTAGTCTTTAGCTTTAATGATTTTCATTACGCGTCCTTTCTCGTACAAGAGAGGCAAGGCTCCCCTTACAAGCACTTGCCCGCGGCCCGCGTCGGCCGCAACCAACGTGTGCGGCCACCAGGGCGAGGTCGCGTAATATATGTGTCTCGTGTCTAACCGCGTCGAGGCCCCTGCCCGTCCACGGTGACCCAAAGCTGTTTAGCTTCGGACAATCCCCATCTTGCCACGGAGGGCGCCCTCTTTCAAGGGCGCCCTCCGTAAACGTGATTGAATTGTAGACTAATGACCACGTGCACTTGCTAGCGCTCGCGAGCAACGATGAGCTGGTCCATCTCTTCGACATGCACGCCAACGGAGCCCTTGATACTCGAGAACTCAACGGAGTTGCACACCAAGATGGGAACCGTCACATCGTAGCCCTCGGCAGCAATTGCCTCGCGATCGAACTCAATGAGTACATCGCCCTTATGGACGATGTCACCCACTTGCGCATGTACGGTAAAGTGCTTGCCCTCGAGCTGAACAGTGTCCAAACCAACGTGGATGAGCACGTCCAAGCCATCGACCGTGTTAAGCGCAACAGCGTGTCCCGTGGGAAAAATGGCCTCGACCTTGGCATCAGCCGGTGCAATCACACGCGTTCCGGTGGGCCGAATCGCCACGCCCTGGCCCAAAAGGCCGGTGGCAAACGTCTGGTCGTTTACCTCGGAAAGCGGAATGACGTCGCCCGAGATGGGAGCATCCAGCGTAAGGACTCGACCACGCATACCAAAAGACCTTAGGACTTTAGTGAACATGCTCCCCCTCGGACATACCAATCAATCAAAATAACCTTGACAGTTTACCACTTGGCAACGGTTTTTGACCATTAGGGAAGTTCGCGCTTGACAACCTCGACGATGTCGTCAACAACGCGCTGGGTCAGCTCGTGCGTCTCGGCCTCGGCCATCACGCGGACCAGCGGCTCGGTACCGCTCGGGCGCACCAGAATGCGGCCGCGGCCGTCAAGCTCCTTCTCGGAAGCAGCGACGGCATCCCAGATGGGCTGGCAATCGTCCAGACCAGCCTTGTTGTCGGAATGCACGTTGACGAGTACCTGCGGGTACTTCTTCATGATGCCGGCAAGATCGGTGAGGGTACGACCGGTGCGCTTGAGCACGGCCAGCAGCTGCAGAGCCGTCACCAGGCCGTCACCGGTGGTGTTGTGCTCCAGGAAGATGATGTGGCCGGACTGTTCGCCGCCGATGACGGCGCCGTCCGCGAGCATGCGCTCCAGAACGTAGCGGTCGCCCACGGCGGTCTGGACCATCTCGAAGCCCTGCTCCTTCATAGCGATGGAGAAGCCCAGGTTGCACATGACGGTCGAGACGATTTCGGAGTTGGCGAGCTTGCCGCGAGCGGCAAGATCAGAACCGCAGATAGCCAGGATGTAGTCACCGTCGATCTCATTGCCCTCGCTGTCCACGAACAGCACACGGTCGGCGTCGCCGTCGTGGGCCAGACCGATGTCAGCATGGGTGCGCAGCACGAGCTCGCGCAGGGGCTCGAGGTGCGTAGAGCCGCACTCAACGTTAATGTCGGTGCCGCAGTAATCGGTGTTGATGGCATGGACCGTGGCACCCAGGCGCTGCAGCGCGGCGGGCGTAGTCTGGCAGGAAGCGCCATGACCGCAGTCGACGGCAACGACCAGGCCATCGAGCCTCAGGCCATCAAGCGTATCGATGGCATGATCGACATATGCCTTGCGAGCGTCCTTCATCTTGATGATGTGGCCCACACCGGCACCGGTCGGCAGCGTGTCGGCAGCCATGGCTTCCTCGGATATGACCCAGGCGCTGATCTCTTCCTCGACAGCATCGGGAAGCTTCATGCCCTTGCGGCTAAAGAACTTGATGCCGTTGAACTCCGGCGGATTGTGCGAAGCGGAGATGACGATGCCGCCATCGAGCTCGTTTTGAACAGTGAGCAGCGCCACGGCCGGCGTAGGGATAACGCCGCAGCAATGCGGACGGCCGCCCTCGGCCATAATGCCGGCAGTCAGAGCGCTCTCGAGCATGGTGCCCGAGAGGCGCGTGTCACGGCCGATGCAGATGTCCGGACCAAGAAACTTGGTCGCCGCGCGGCCCAGGCGAAATGCGAGGTCGCACGAAAGATCGGCGTTGGCGACGCCACGGACGCCATCGGTACCGAAGATGTTCTGGGGCATAGGATCGCTCCTTCCCTAGCAGGCGATATACAACCGCCTGCCCTAGTCGAAAAAGAAAAGCGGGACCCGCCGAGGAATCGGCAGGCCCCGCTTGTACATTGTATCTCGAAAGGAGATAAAACCTTAGCGCTTGGAGAACTGGGGAGCGCGGCGGGCCTTCTTGAGGCCGTACTTCTTGCGCTCGACCACGCGAGCATCGCGCGTAAGGAAACCGGCCTTCTTGAGGTCAGCACGGTAGTCGCCGGCGTTCAGAAGAGCGCGAGCGATGCCCAGGCGCAGAGCGCCGGACTGACCGGAGATGCCGCCGCCATCGCACAGAGCGATAACGTCGAACTGACCGGCGGTGTCGGTCACCTTGAAGGGAGCAAGGGCGTTCTCAACGAGCTGATGACGGCCGAAATACTGCTCGGCGTCACGCTTGTTGATGGTCACCTTGCCGGTGCCGGGGACGAGACGGACGCGGGCGACGGCGTTCTTACGACGGCCGGTACCCTGGTAGACAACGGTGTTCTCAGCCATCTTTAAGCCTCCAGCTCAATCTTCGTGGGGTTCTGGGCAGCATGCGGATGCTCGGCACCAGCGTAGACCTTAAGCTTGGTCATCTGGGCACGGCCGAGGGTAGTCTTGGGCAGCATACCGCGAACGGCGCGCTCGATGACCTTCTCCGGGTGCTTCTCCATAGCCTGGCGGAAGCTCTCAGCCTTGAGGCCGCCGTTGTAGCCGCTGTGGCGATAATAGGTCTTCGTGTCGGCCTTGTTACCGGTAAGCTGGACCTTATCGGCGTTGATGACGACAACGAAGTCGCCGCAGTCGCTGTTGGGCGTGAACTGGGGCTTGTTCTTACCGCGCAGGATCATTGCGATCTGGGTGGCAAGACGGCCCAGGACAGCACCATCGGCGTCGACGAGAACCCAGTTGCGCTGGACCTCGCCCTGCTTGGCGTAGTGAGTCGATTTCGAAATCACTTAGACTCCTCCATGTACAGTACGTGTTGTTACAGAGATTCACGGGGCTCTGCAAGTAACCCGTCCATATTACCCCGCTCGCCGTACGAGTCAACAGGTATTTTGGCTCCGACCAGAGTTTCTGCACATGTCATCCACGAGCCGTGATTTTTCCAGCTCTTTAGTTGTTGTCATTTTTTGAGGGTTCGCCGTCGCTAGCGTTCAACGAACTCTTGGATTTCCGCGAGCAGGCGCTTTGCCTCCTGACGGCCCTGGATATACAGGTCCAATAGCTTTGCCGAATCGTGCTCGACATGGCCGACCTCGACCGGCTTTTGCGGAGCGACGACCAACGCACGGCCCTCGCGCTCATACTTCCACAGATGCATGCGCTGAATGTTGTAGCGGTCGTGGCGCGTCTCGATAGCCTCGAGCAGGTAGGGGTAGTCGGCATAGCGGGCGCGTGCGGCGGGCATAAACTCGTAGGGCTTTTTCTCGTACGAGCGGTCCTGCGTGACAATGACAACCGCGCGATCGAAGCCCGCCTCCTCGAGCACATGCTCGATAGGAACCGAATCGGCCACGCCGCCATCGACGTATTTGTGCCCGTCAATCTCGACCGGCGGCGTCGCCAGCGGCAACGAGGTCGAGGCGCGCACGGCATCGAGGTCAAGTACGGCGCTTTTGACCGGGAGGTACGTGGCGGTTCCAAACAGCATGTCCGTCGCGACGGCGTACATCTCGATGGGGCTCGCGTCGAACGTCTCGTTGTCAAAGGGATCCAGGCGGTCCTGGACATCGTTGAAGATAAAGTCGTAACCCACGATGGAACCCGTGGACGCAAACGATGCGGCGCCCATGAAGCGGCTGTCGTTGCAGAAAGCCAGGTTGATGCGGTTGGCACGGCCGATCTGGTGCGACTTATAGTTCACGCCGTTGAGGGCGCCGGCCGATACACCGTAGACAGCCGGAATCTCGACGCCAGCCTCCATGAGAACGTCGAGCACGCCCGCGGTAAACTGCCCTCGAAAACTACCGCCCTCCAAAACGAGCGCGACCTTGCCGGCGTTCTTTGCCTTATCTTCTGCAGTCATATTGACCTCCTGCGATTGCGTTTTGGCTTTCTTCTACCCAGTTTTGGGATGGAGGGCGCATGGGTTTTTCGAGGCGGCAGGTGAAGCGGAAAGTGTGTCCCAGTTTGAGGCGAGATTCCGGGATGCGGTTTCCGCCTGGGCCGCCATTGGGAAAGCGCGTCCCATCCTGAGCGCGAATTCCGGGATGAACTTTCCGCCGACAACCGGAAAATGCATCCCATTCTGAGCCGATATTCTGGGATGCAACTTCCGTTTGAGGCGTCAACGCGAGTAGTCAATTTGGGACGGGGCTATTTTAGCTGCCCTTTGACTGTCGACGAATTATTGGGGACCAGAACTAATATCGGCTGGCTTATAGGGGTAGCTAAAATAGCCCCATTACAGTTTGAGTCGTCCGAAAGGGCGGCTCTTTTCCGTTGCACGGTTATACGATTGAGCCGTACCGGTGGTC
>UQAU01000002.1 GCA_900539035.1 uncultured Collinsella sp.
TAGCTCAGTTGGTTAGAGCGTCCGGCTGATAACCGGGAGGTCACAAGTTCGAATCTTGTCAGGTCCACCACTTTCTTTCGCAATAAACACCCCAGCGAGAGCCGAGTCGCCGCTGGGGTGTTTATTACTGTCTCCGTGGGGGTTTAGCTCAGCTGGGAGAGCGCGGGCTTTGCAAGCCTGAGGTCAGGGGTTCGATCCCCCTAACCTCCACCATGATGGACCTGTAGCTCAGTTGGTTAGAGCGTCCGGCTGATAACCGGGAGGTCACAAGTTCGAATCTTGTCAGGTCCACCATCAAAACTGTGAAGAGCCCTGGGGCGTTGCCTCGGGGCTTTTTTCTTGTCTGTGATAAATCTCATTTTGGTTTTGTGTGCTGTGCGAAAGATTGGGTAGTATAGCTATTCAATGCGGCAACCCTGCCGTGTGTTAACCGCTACGTACCGGAGGTGTTCCATGGTTCGTGTCGACATAGAGACCATCGTCATGGCCGCCGGTCCCGTGCCATCGCTTATCGTGCTTCGTGAGCGCTGCGGCAAGTCGGATTCGACGGCGCCCCTGCGTTCGCTTTCCATTCAGACCGGCTCGTTTGAGGCTGCGGCCATTAGCCGTGGTATCGATAGCGGTCGCGCCGAGCGCCCGATAACGCATGACCTGCTGCTTGACACCGTCGATGCCCTGGGCGCCAAGCTCGAGCGCATCGAGATCGTTCGTGCCGAGCCGCCGGTGTTCTATGCGACGATTGTCGTGCTGGTCGATGGTGACGAGCGCAAGATTGACGCCCGCCCCAGTGACGCCATTGCCCTTGCCGTGCGCAGTAATGCCCCCATGTTCGTGGAGGACGACATCATGAATCGTCTGGGTACCGTTTCTGGCCATGCCGAGGAAGTTGACGACGAGCAGGAGTTCGAGAAGTTCGACGAGTTCGTCCATACGCTCTCCCCCGATGATTTCTAAATGCGGAGCGGCCGAGTTGCGGAGTGTTCGCTGATGGCCGGCGGCATGTCGGCCGAGGCGGCCGCCATCGCGCGTGAAGCCCAGATGCGCTCGGAGGCATCCGAGGCGGCTCGCATTGCCTATGTGACGCAGGCCCGCACGCTTCGCGAGCGCCGCGGCTCGTTTATCAAGATGGTTGTCGTCTCCGCCCTTGTCGCGGCAATCTGCTCGCGCCTTCGTGGTACAGTTGGTGCGCTTGGGTTTTCGATCTCTACGGGCCTGGTGATCTGGGGCGTGGTCGATGCGGTAATGCTGACCAGTCAGATCAAGGTGCTCGATAAGCGCGCGATGGATATGATGCGCGCCCGCGACGCTGCCGCCAAGATCGCCACCGAGGCACAAGAACTGTAACGACGCCAGACTCGATGGGAAGGTCTAAAGATGGCACAGGATATGCAGGACGCCGGTAACGTCTCCGCCGAGCTCGACGCCATGGTGTGCGATCTGATCGGCGCCTTCTTGGACGACCTGGCCGCGGGCGAGAACCCGGGCGTGGTCGTGGCGATCGAGGACGCTGCTTCCAACCGCTATCTGGCGGCGCTCGACGAGGATGGCGAAGAGGCGTGCCTCGAGGCGGCCACCAACTTTATCTCCGAGCACAAGATGGGTCTTAAGGACGAGGGCCTGGGCCGTATCGCCCGCTATGCCATCGGCTATACTGGCTGCGTCGAGATTGACGGCGGCTATCACGATGCTCTGCTCGTGAGCTTCTTCGAAACCACGCTCGAGAGTGGTTTTTCGGCATATGTGCTGTATGAGGGCATGGGCGCCGGCGATGGTTTTATGTGGAGCGACCCTGAACCTGCAGGTGAGGAAACCCCTCTTATCTAAAATCGCTAAAATAAACGAGTTTTCGGTAAAAGGCTCAATATTCCCGCTGAGCGTTGTATCGCTGGGCGGGCCGCATACGCGTGCCGTTTGTATATGGATAGAAGATAGGGGAACTACATGCGCGTAGACAATCTGAGGAACATCGCCATCATCGCCCACGTCGACCACGGCAAGACGACGATGGTCGACAAGCTCCTGCGTGCCACGGACGCTTTCCGTGCCAACCAGCAGGTCGAGGACCGCGTCCTGGACTCTAACGACCAGGAGCGCGAACGCGGCATTACGATTCTCGCCAAGAACATCTCTATCGAGTACAAGGACGTTAAGATCAACGTCATCGACACCCCGGGCCACGCCGACTTTGGCGGCGAGGTCGAGCGCGTGCTGCGTATGGCCGACGGCGCCCTGCTGCTGGTCGACGCTTTTGAGGGCCCCATGCCCCAGACCCGCTTCGTCCTGCGTCACGCTATCGACACCGGCCTCAAGATCATGATCGTCATCAACAAGATCGATCGTCCGGGCGCCAACCCCGAGAAGGCCTACAACGATTGCCTGGACCTCATGGCCGACCTGGGCGCCACCGACGACCAGCTTGAGTTCGCCATGGAGCATGTGGTCTACGCTAGCGCCATGAATGGCTTTGCCCGCCTTGACCCCAACGACGGCAACATGGACATGTATCCGCTGCTCGATATGATCATCGACGACATGCCCGCGCCCGAGGTCGACGAGAACGCCCCGCTGGCCATGCAGTGCGTGACCATCGACCATTCCAACTTCGTTGGCCGTATCGGCATCGGTCGCGTGTATTCCGGCGCCATCCATCAGGGCGACCAGATTCTGGTTGTGAAGAACGACGGCTCCAGCGCCACCGCTACCGTCAAGCAGCTCTTTACCTTCGACTACCTGGGCCGCACCGAGTGCCAGGAAGTCGGCGCCGGTGACATCGCCGCCGTCGTGGGCATCGACCGCACCGATATCGGCGATGTCTACACCGATCCCGAGAACCCCGTCGAGCTCGAGCCCATCGAGATTGACCCGCCGACCCTGTCCATCGTCTTTGAGGCTTCGACCTCCCCGCTCGTCGGTCGCGACGGCGACATCGTGGGCGCCCGTCAGCTCAAGGAGCGCCTGTTCAACGAGGCCGAGAACAACGTGACCATGAAGATCGAGGAGCTCGAGGACAAGAGCGGCGTCGAGGTCTCTGGCCGCGGCATTCTGCACCTGTCCGTCCTGATGGAGTCCATGCGCCGCGAGGGCTTTGAGTTCCAGGTCGGCCGTCCCCGTGTTCTGTTTAAGAAGGACGAGAACGGCAACAAGATGGAGCCTGTCGAGCAGGCCGTCGTCGAGTGCCCGGACGAGTACTCGGGCAAGGTCGTTGAGGTCTTCGGTACCTCTGGCGGCATCATGACGAGCATGGATACCTCGGGCATCGTGACACACCTCGAGTTTAAGATTCCGACCCGCGGCATCATGGGTCTTAAGAACCGCATCATGAACGTCACCCACGGCGAGGGCGTGTTCTACCACACCTTCCTGGAGTATGGTCCTTACGCCGGCGAGATCGGTAACCGTCAGAACGGCGCCATGATCTCCATGACCACCGAGAAGGCCGTTGCCTATGCCCTGGGTACGCTGCAGGAGCGCGGCCAGCTGTTTGTTGAGCCGGGCACCGAGTGCTACGAGGGCATGATCGTGGGCGAGCGCAGCAAGGCTGGTGACATGGTCGTCAACATCGCGCGTACCAAGAACCTGGGCAACCAGCGTTCCTCGACCTCCGATATCTCCGTCCAGCTGGTGCCGCCTCGCACCTTCTCGCTGGAGGAGGCGCTGGAGTACATCGCCGACGACGAGCTGGTGGAGATCACTCCCAAGAACATTCGCCTGCGCAAGCGTCTGCTCAACGCCACCGACCGCAAGAAGGCTGCCGTCCGCGCCGGCCAGGTCAACAAATAAGCGCTGGGGCTTATAACCGCCAATAAGAAAGGGCGTCGACCGCAATGGTCGGCGCCCTTTTTGGTGCAGGGGGCAGGTTTGGTTGCATCACAGCGGGGGCGGCTATCCCCTCCGATCGGCTTTCTGGCCAAAGTTAAGTTGTTTAAACATATACATAATTCCACTGAATATAGCCGGTATGATACAAGACTGTTAACAGGTAAATATCAACTGGTATTAAATTAAAAGACCTCTTGACCTGCGGCTTACATGATTGGCATCTATATTATATTTTATGCATTGTGGCATAGGCGAACCGTCTTAGACGGTACCCCCAATGGGTTCTTGCAATGCGCTAGGTAGGTTCTCGTTGATGTTGGGGCTTGTGTTCGATCCGACGATTCGCCGTATTCCACACTGTGTTGTAGGAATTAGGGGACAACTATGGACGCATACCGCTCACGGTCGCTGGGTATGGCGGCCCTGATCTTCATTTTGATTAGCCTCACCGCCGCAGTTTTTCAGGGCGCAGCCCCCGTGCGCGCCGAGGATGCGACGACGCCGACGCCGATTGTGATTGATGAGAATACGGCGGACGTTACGGTTGAGCTGTATACCATTGTCGAGAACCGTAAAGTGCCTTTGGGTAATACTTCCGTGCTTTCGACCGACACGCTCTACGGTTCGTTTAGCGCGGACTTTAAGCCGAACCATACCCCGAGCTCGGAGCAAAACGTTGCGGAGTACTCTCTTCCGAGCAATATTAAGTTATTGAAAGATGAAAGCGGGTCGCTCTATGACGGTTCGGGCAAAAAGGCTGGCACCTGGAAGTGCGAGAATAATAAGCTGATTTTCACTTTCGACCAAAACTGGATTAATGCGAATCCGTCCGATATCCATGTTGGTGTTGATTTTTCATTCAAGCTAGCAAATGAGAACGTTGGCTCCGGCGATACAACAAAAGTCGAATTTCCCGGAACGGGCGGAATTGACATTGCGACCAAAGACGGCGACGTGGCGGGAACGAAGGAGGGGAAGTTCTCTCAATCCGGCGGCGAAGGAAAAGTAACGTGGACTCTCAAACTCGAGGTTGCCTCCTATGCTCACAAGGTCTGCCTTACGGATGTGCTTGGCAATAACTTTTCGTTCGTGCCTGGGTCCTTTAAGCTGAACGGCGAGACGCTCGAGCAGCAGCCGAGCATTGAAGGGCAGACCGCGACTTTAAACCTGGGTAACTTGTCCAAGAGGACATATACGATTACCTATGATTCGGTTATGAACCCGGGTGTTTCTGTGGGCGACAAAGTGTGGATCAACGAGCTCGACGGTTCAAAAAACAATGCCTCCTGGACATGGGGCCAAAGCGAAGAATACTCGAGGAACTGCGAAGGCTTAGCAAATAAGTTTCGCTATGACATGATTAATAAGAGCGATGGCACCGGAACGCCGTCCGATATCAAATGGACCGTTACGCTCAACAACGGTGATATCAAAACCGACATGAATAGCTATACATTCACCGATACACTGGACAAGAAACAGAAATATATAGGCAGCTATACGGTTTATAGGGGACTTAACAAGAGCGAAAAGGTTGATGAAGGTGATCTCAGCAATTCTGCCGAGACATTTAGTTATACGTTCCACGATCTGAAAGAAGCAGAGAAGTACCAGCCTTATCAGATTGAGTATCATACCCAAATGACCGATCAGAACTCGTATGATCCCGTCACGAATATGGCAGAAATCAAGCGAGAGGGGACGACGTCGCCATCAGGAACGAGCACGGCAACGTTTAGGCGCGGGATCGTTGAGCAGCTGATTACCAAGGAACTGATATCGCATGACGAAAATGGTCACGCTACCTGGACTACTCATGTAAAGATTCCCGAGACGGTCGATGTGTCCCAAGTTCAGATTCTGGACACGTTCAAAAGCACGTATCTGCAGCACCTTAAAGTCGAATCATTGGCCGTAAAAATCGGTGATACCACGCTCTCCGAGGGGACCAGTACGAGTGGAGATTATTATTTCTACACTCGTGATGAGGTAACGAAAGGCAACAAGATTAACTTTAATATCCAGTTGCGTGCCACCAATAGAGTAATGGATGAGCTCAAGGCCAACGGATACCAGATTGATGTTGTGTACACGACTGTGACTGATAACCTTGACGGGCAGTACTGGAATCTGGCAGCCGTGCAGTTTCCATTTGCCGGAAAGAACTTTAAGCAGTACTCGTCAGAGCCGTATTACATCGTCAATAACTCTGAGACCCCTGATGTTGACAAGTCATCGGATGGATATACGTGGGATGGCAAATTCGATTGGTCGCAGGTCGAGCCCGGTTCGACTGAAAAGGGTGCTTGGATTGCAACGTGGACGGTCTACGCCAACCGCTATAAGACTCCTGCTGGTGAATGCTATGGTGCTGGAAAGCTTGACGGTCAGCCCATAACGATTAAGGATACCTTGCCGGCAGACGGAACTATGAGCTTTGTTCCCGGATCGGCCACATATACGCTTTATGCGAATCCCTATGACGAGCGTAAAGAAGCCGAACGTGAAGTGGCGAATCAGAGTGTTGAAGGGAATGTTTCAGGTAATGAAGTTACCTTCTCCATCCCCACGACGGCACTCGGTAACTATGCCGGTTATGCCAAGTTGACGTATAAAACGGCAATAAAGCGCAGCGTGCTCAACACTTCTACGAACTCGACTACGCTCAAAAACTCGGCCAGTGCCGAGTCGGGGAGCAAGACGTTCGACTCCGGTAGTGGAACCGTCACCATTAAGAACAACGTACTGCAAAAGGCCGGCGAGCAGGTTGCCAACAGCAACCGCATCAAGTACACCATTTTTGTCAATGAATCGGCAGTTGACCTTAAGAGTGGCAGCGACTTCCTTGAGCTTGTCGATGTCATGGATGCCAAGTGCACGCTGGTGACGGATTCGGTCAATGTGTCCCAATACGATGGGACAGGCTGGAAGTTGCTTGGTTCTGACAAATGCCCCGTTTCCGCTAGGACCATTGAAGATGAAAACGGCGCGGCGTGTACAAAGATGACGCTCCGCGTGCCCGATAAGGAGTATCTCAAAGTTGAGTATGAGGTCATTCCTGCGGGTAACGAAGGGGAAACGGTCTCCCTGTCTAATACAGCTTCGCTTACAGGCGTTTTTGACGGCAATGCGAAACATGAAAATAATTGGGAAATTCGAAAGGCGTCTGGTTCGGCCGGCGGTAGCGGCTATGGCGTCACAGTGACCAAGGTCGATGCAAGCGATATTACAAAGAAGCTGTCTGGTGCCGAATTCACGCTCTATGAGGTCGATATGGATAAGGCCTTGGATTCCGGCCTCGATTCTGCGAAAAGGCTGATTCGGAGTGCTAAAACAGACGAAAGGGGCACGGTAACGTTCGGCACTCCTACGCAAAAGATGGAAGCCTACAAGTTGTATTGCCTTGAGGAGACCAAGGCGCCCGGCGGATACAATATTGCCTCTAAACCGGTGTGGATTCTGCTCAAAGGCAACAATGAGGACGACTATCAGAAGGCCCTTACTAAGGCAGAAGAGCTGAGGGCAAAGGGTGTCGACATTGACACCCCAACGGTGAGTACCGATATCACGGTCTATGATGCGCCCTATAGCGGTCAAGCTACAATTTCTGCCACCAAGATGCTCGAGGGCTCGACCTTGCAAGAAAGCCAGTTCGGATTTGTGCTCAAGGACAAGAAGACCGGTAAGGTTCTCCAGACCATCAGGAACGGTGCGGATGGTGATATCAACTTTGTCTTGGATTACACCAAGACGGGGATCTATGAGTACGCCATCTCCGAGGTCATTCCCGCGGGCGCTGAGAACAACGTCAAGGACCACATCACCTACGACACGACCAAACATGAGGTTAAGGTTGTCGTGACTAATGGAGAAGGAAAGCTAAACACCGAGGTCACCTACGACAACGGCTCTACAACCCCACCGACCTTTACCAATAAGTATTCGACCACGCTTCCTGAGGCGGGCGGGGCTGGCTTGACTATGACGTATCTGGCTGGTGCATCGCTGCTGTGTTTTGCTGCGACATGGATGCATGCTCGTCGCCATCGCGATCAAGATCGAGGTGGTAGTCGTGAGTAGGCTTAGCCGCCGCTTGTTGGCTGCCACGACGATAATCATGGTCGCTATTCTGTCTTTCGCGATTGCCCCTGGGACGGCCCATGCTGCCGACACCGGAGCCATTACGGTGGACGGTGCGGTTGCGACGCGGTATGACGCGTACCAGCTCTTTTCGGCGACCGTTGTCGACGACGCCGATACTGGCCAAAAAATTGCAACTGACGTAACGTGGGCGAATGACACGGTTCGTCAAGCTGTTCTTCCGATGCTTCATGATGCGGGGCTTGATAGCTCGGCATTGACGGCGCAAGCGGCTGCCGAATGGATGAATGCTGACGGGCACATGACGACGGCGCTGCCGGCAAAACTTGCCCACGCAATTGTCAAAGCAGGCGCCGTGTCCGTTTCCCTTACCGCGGGCACGGCGGCCGAGCTGCCCTGCGGCTACTGGCTCGTCGTCGCCGACGACGACGCCATCGCCCAGGGCGAGGCCGGCACCGCGCCGATCATGGCCCTGGTGGGCGGCAGCGCCGTTACCGTCAAGCCCAAGGCCGCGACCCCCAAGGTCGCCAAGCATGTGCTGGAGGACAGTACCGCCGCCTGGGGCAAGGCCGCCGACGCCACGGTCGCCGACGACCTGTACTGGCGCCTCTCTGCCACGGTTCCGGCGGGGCTCACCGCCTACGACACCTATACGGTGCAGTTCGTCGACACCATGAGTGCGGGGCTCGACCCCTCCAAGGTGGCCGCGAGCATGCGCGTGTACGTGGCGGCGGGCGCGGACGGCGGCTTCGACGCCGTCACATGTGAGGGCGGTAACGCCAGCTCGGCGCCGGCTAAAGGGTGGACAGACATAACTTCACAGTGCAAGGTCTCGGTCGAGGGTAATGCCTTCACCGTGCGCACCGGCGACCTCATCGCTTCGCTCGGCGGGGTTGACGCCTTCACCGCGGGCGCCCGCGTGGTTGCTGTCTACAATGCGCCGTTGGGGGCCAACTGCAATCGAGGCGCTACCAAGGGCAACCCCAACGAGGTCTACCTGCGTTACCCGCGATCTCCCCTCGCCGACCAGTCCGGTGACGCCGGCTTCACCCGCACGCCGAGCGACGACGCGTGCGCCTACACCTGGGGACTCAGTCTGATCAAGCGCTCAAGTTCGGACGATAAGCCGCTCGCGGGTGCCAAACTGCGTATCATCGATGACCGTGGGCGCATCCTAACGACTGACGGCTCGTGGTCGATGGATGCCGACGCGTGCGTCACCACGGGCGCGGACGGCCATGTGGAATTGAGCGGTGTGGACGCGGGTGTTTACACCGTCGAAGAGGTCGCGGCTCCCAAGGGATATGCGACGTTCGAGGGCAAACGTACGGTGACGGTTACGGCCGAGGGCCTGGACGTTAAACAGGTGGCGGCCGCGAAGCCCAAGGTGACCGTATCGGTCGAAAGCCCCCTGCGGGTTGATACCGCCGATGCCGGGACGGGTTCGATTGAGCTGTCGGTGCTCAACACCCCAAGCAAAGAAGCAAGTCGAGGCTTTATGCCCTCGACGGGAGATAGAACGTTGGTGCTGGTGGCGGTTTTGGCTGCCATCGGAGTGGCGGCTATTGTTGTTGCGCTCGTCATCAAGCGGGGAGGAGGTCGCCGTGAAAAATAATTGTCCCCCCCCCTTGCTCAATGGCGTACTGCCTCCGTAGCGAGTGACGCGCAGGCCTACCGACCTGATGATCATTGGTTTTGAAAAAGTTACTAGAGAACCCTCCAAGAAAGAGGACCAAACATGAAGATAACCAAGAACATCGCCCGCCTGGCAGTAACCGCCGGCCTCACAGCAGCGCTGAGCTTCGGCGGCGTCATGGCCCCGGTCACGATGGCGTTTGCAGCTGAGGGCGGAACCGCCGCAAGCTATGTGCCGACGGCGACGACGACCGGCAACGTGACCATTGCTGAGAACACCTATGCCGGCACCTCGTTTAAGGGTATCCAGATTTTCAGGGCCACGGTAACGCAGGGTAAGGCTGATACGAATGGTGATGGCGTTGCAGATGCGAATGGAGCTTGGAACAAGGATGGCGAAAAGACGCTGTCCGACATCCAGTGGGCGACTCCTGAGGTTGAGAAAGCTGTTAAAGGCGTTTTTGCTCACGACACCAACCCTGGTGATAGCGCCACAGCTCAGGATTGGGCAGACTACATCAATAGAATAGTTGCTGGTAATGCTGGCGAAGGATTCAAGGTCGATGCCGACAGTGCGCTCGACAAGATTGCCAAGGAGCTAGAGAAAGTAAACACAACCGATGAGACCGCTGGCTGGAAAGCTTCGACTGATGGCAAATTTTCCACGCTGTCCGCTGGCTACTGGCTCTTTGTGACTGCGGGCGTTAGCGGCACCGCCAACACGACTAAGGGCAACACGGATGCCTACACCTCGCCGATTTTCGCCATCGTCGGCGGAGCCGATGTGAATGCGGAGCCTAAGAAGAATGTCCCCAACGTGACTAAGGCCGTTAAGGACGATGCGACGGGCGCCACGTTTGGTACTGACGTGTTTACGAGCCCCAATAAGTCCGCCGACTCCCGCATGGATCAGTTCATCGAGTACCAGCTTACCGGCACGGTTGCGAGCAACATCAACACCTACAGCACCTACAAGTACATCTTCACGGATAAGCTTCCCACATCCATGACGCCTGAGCTCAAGAACGACAACGCGACACCTGTTGTCACGGTCAAAATCGATGACAATGTGGTCAAGTCTGGCTACGAGCCGACCTATAGCGGCGACGTGCTCACGGTTAACTTCACTAATCTTAAGGCGTGCCAAGACGAGAACGACAAACCTATCGTCCTGAATGACAAGTCTAAAGTGACCGTTGAATATAAGGCCAAGCTCGACTCTAGTAAGGTTTGCAATCCTGACGGTTCGCTCAAGTCGCAATTCGGCAGCTTGCTCGGTACCGCACAGACGAATACGGTTATGCTTACCTACTCCAACAACCCGCACGTCGCCGATGATACCGGCACCACGGTCAACCATCCCGCCTATGACTACACCTACGGTGTCGATGTCACCAAGGTCGGTTCTGATAATGAAACAAAGGGACTCAAAGGTGTTGAGTTTACGCTGCAAGAGCAGGGTGATACTAACAACTTTATCATGGCAAATGGTGTCAAGACGACCGATGAAACAAAGGCTAAGCTGACAACTGATGACTCCGGCAAGATTAACGTTGTCGGTCTCGACGAGGGCACTTATATCCTCAAAGAGGTTACGCCCGCCCCTGGCTATAATAACTCCGCAGCCGGTGGCATCAGGTTCACCATCACGAACGATGGGCTGCCCGCTAACGGCGATCCTTTCAATCCTGGGTGCACGCTCGCCGAGGGAACCGATAACAATCTCGTCACGGTGGCTCAAACTAATACCGAGGCCGCTGACGGCAAGGTACACCTCACTGTCATCGACAAGAAGGGCTCCAACCTCCCGCTGACCGGTCTTAACGGCGTGACCTTCACTTGGATCGCTGGTGGCGCGGTACTGTGCATTGGTGTGGCGCATCTTATTCGTAGTCGTAAGCGCGACGACGGTTCTGAGGAGTAGCTGTTCGCCTCGAATATCAACACGAGACATGAAAAAGCGGGGCGCCCGGTCGATGCGATCGGGTGCCCCGCTTCGTTTGTTGGTGCAAAGTAGCCTGACCCCTTTGCACCACTATAAAGGCGCCTGTCCCCTTTGTGGTGGTTGGCGGCTAAGCGGTGGGGAGTTCTGGCGTGTTAGCTGACTGCTGGGGCTTGAGGTGGGCGTTGCGCCAGATGATCTGGATAACGTAGCCGAGCGTGAAGACAAAGGCCACGCCGCTGATGAAATCGCCTACGAGGGGGATTGCCGTAAGCGCGCCTGCGATCACGCCGCCGGCGGCTGCCATGGCGTAGCGGTTCTGGTTGTGTCCGACCATGCGTGCGATTGCGCACCCCGCAAAGGCGCTCGACACCAACGCGATGCCGATAACGCCGCACAAGAGGGCTCCGGCAAGCGACAGTCCGGCGATCGAGATGATCAGCAGTAGGACGGCGGGGACGATAGCGACCGTGCCCAGAAGACCGCTCACCCACAGGGGCGTGGGGCGCTGGTGGAGCATGCCGGCGGCGCTGGCGGTCGCGCGCGGAAAGACGAGCTCGAGCAGCAGAGCGACAAAGCAGGTTGAGAGTGCCGCGGCGACGATGCCGCCGATGACATCGTTAGCGGTGGAAGAATCCTCGTTCTCGGTGCGGTCGATCTTGAGCGCGCCGACCTCGGCTCCCGCGGCGCGCTCGGGGTCCTCGGAAACATGGGCGTTCACGGTGCCGGTGATGTGGGCGTTCTTGCCCAGGATGAGCTTGTCGGTCCAGACCTCGACATCGCCCTCGACGGTGCCATCGATGGTCACCGTATCGCCCGCGAGCGCTGCCGACTTGGTAGAGCCGCGCAGGGCAACCGTCTCGCCTATCGCATAGAAGCAGTTGGCGGTGCTGTCGGAATTGAGCACGACATGCTGACCGACGACCGTGACGCTGCCATCAACCGTAGTCTTGGCGATGTCGATGGTGCGCGCCGCAAGACGAACGGCGCCGCCCACCGTGCAGTCGCGGATCGAGAGGGTATCGCCCGCAGCGATGATATCGCGGTCGATGGAGGTGTCGTCCAGGTTGAGGCTCTGACCTGCCCAGTACAGGTCACCTTCGACGCCGGACGGAGTGGCGTCATTGTCGGTCGCAAGTACGTTGCCTGCGGTGTCCGTGCCGGCAAGAGCCGTAGCGGGAAGTGCGGTGAGCGCCAGAGCGATGAGCGCGAATAGGATGGTGATGCGGCCCCACGCTTTACGGCGCTGGGTCGACGGGAATTGATTGTGGGGCATAGTGAATCCTTCGTCAGATGCTCGATATGCACCTAACAGGGTACCCAACGCGTGGGCGCTCTAAAAGAACCTCTCGGTTGCATTTCGAAGGATGAGCCCGCGCAATCTACTTTTTGTGGTGCAAAAAGCGCGCGATGTCCTCTTCGGTGGGGCTTTTGATGTCAAAACGCAGCGACAGCCAGCGCAGCCCCATGGTTACCGCAACGCATACGATCAACGCGGTGATGTTGCTGACGACGCCGCTCATGACAAGGCATACATAGCTTGTCGATCCGGCGATGGCGGCGATGGCATAAAAGTTAGTGCGTTGGAAAATGCCCGGAACCACGCCCATAAAGCCGTCGCGCAACATGCCGCCGCCTACAGCGGTGAAAAAGCCCATCATGATGCACACCGCCGGTGCAAAGCCGTAGACCAGCGCCTTGTCTGCTCCAGTGGCGGCGTAGATACCGACCGATATGATGTCGAGCAGGGGAATGAGTTTTTCGGGCTTGTCGACGATTGCCGGGAAAATATAGATGATGGCTGCCGTGGCAATGGAAAGCGGGAGTGCCATCGGCTGGTTGAGGATGTAGACGTTGCCCACCTGCAGCGTCATGTCGCGTAAAAGACCGCCGCCCAGGCCACAGACCACGGCAAGCGCGACCGCGCCCACTAGGTCGAGCTTGTGCTCGCGTGCGACCAACACGCCTGAGATCGATGCCGCGACAACAGCGAACATCTCGAGCCAAAATGGGATAGCGACCATGGCATCCGTGGCGTGTGAGGTAACGGTCATAGCGGCGACGACGGGCAAGATGGGGTCCTTTTTGGTTGCGGGTTTAGACAAATGCTCGTACATAGTACATGGTTGGCGGGCGTGGTGACCCTATTGCTCGGTAAACGGTCGGGACTGGTTGGGGGCGTAGGCACCAAACATGTACATCAGCCTCCAAAGATGCCGAAAAATGTCGTTTTTGGAGGGTGATGTACATGTTTGGGATGTTGGGTCGGGATTGAACTTGATGGGGGTGTGGGCTGAAGAGGAGGGATGTCCAAATCTTGAGCTTTGCTCAAAATTTATCCGGTCGGCTTACGCCGACCGCGCTGCGCTAAAAACGCGCCACGGGCGCGTTTTATTTACGCTCCGCGCCCTGGCGGGTTCGAATCCCTCCTCCTGCGCGTTATTGAAATGTGCTCAAAAAGAAAAAAGCCCCATTGCTGGGGCTCATACCATCTAATGGCGGAGGAGGAGGGATTCGAACCCTCGTGACCTTATACAGGCCAAACGGTTTTCGAGACCGCCGCATTCAACCACTCTGCCACCCCTCCGCGTGGGGTAAAAACAAAGCAGGCTCGAAGGCCTGCTTTGGAATTAACTGGCGGAGAGTCAGGGATTTGAACCCTGGAGACGCTTTTGACGCCTACACGATTTCCAATCGTGCTCCTTCGGCCACTCGGACAACTCTCCGTTAAATGCGAAAGTCAGTATACACGAGGAATCGCAAAGTGCAAACAGAAAAGTTGGCATTTTTTAAAACGCTTGGCCGCGCCTTGGCCGCGCTTGGCGTTGCAGCGGGGTTTGAGGTGCCAAAAAACGGCTTCCGACCAGCGTGGTTGATCAACTCAATTGTTCAAAAGGGGTATTCATAAGCGACTTGGCAATGAATTTAAAAATCTTTGGGCGGCGCTGTGGGCCACTGGTATGCATTTTGCGACCACAGCCTTGTGGCCGTTGACCTGCGGCTTGGCTCAGTTTGTCCCCACGGCACCGTATCTTGTCCACAAATTCGTCAAGCTCTTGGTCGGCATTTGGTTGGAATGCGCATGAAACGTGGTGCGAGTATGGGCATATGTGGAGGTCATGAGGTTGTAGCTGCATATTCTTGCAGCCTAGGAGGTTGAAAGATATTATTACCAAGTCTTTTCCTGCTTCAGGCGCACCTTCACGACCTGAAGCCACATTTGCCCAGAGGAGGTGACAATATGAAGGCTTATGAACTGCTGTTCTTTGTTGACCCGTCGCTCGACCCCGAGACTCGTCTCGCTGTTATGAAGCGTATCGATACCACGATCGCTGAGGGCGCTGGCAAGGTCGACTCCGTTGACGAGTGGGGCAAGCGCAAGCTCGCCTACGAGATCAACGACCTCACCGATGGTGACTACACCCTCATCAACTTCCACGCAGATCCTACCCAGATCGCCGAGCTTGATCGCGTCCTGCGCATCACCGACGCTGTGGTCCGCCACATGATCGTCCGTCGCGACGACCAGGAGTAAGACTGTCGTTTTGGACTGGGCTTGTGCCCCAAGAGGAAGTAGTGAGTTATGAGCATCAATCGAGTGAACATCACCGGTAACCTCACCCGCGATCCCGAGCTGCGCGCCACCGCCGGCGGAACCCAGGTTCTGTCCTTTGGCGTCGCCGTGAACGATCGTCGCCGCAATGCGCAGACTGGCGAGTGGGAGGACTATCCCAACTTTGTCGACTGCACCATGTTCGGCACCCGCGCCGAGGCCGTGAGCCGTTTCCTGGCAAAGGGAAACAAGGTCGCGATCGAGGGCAAGCTGCGCTACAGCTCTTGGGAGCGCGACGGCCAGCGCCGGAGCAAGCTTGAGGTCATCGTCGATGAGATCGAGTTTATGAGCTCCCGTGGTGGCCAGGGTGGCTACGATCAGGGCGGTTACGCCTCCGCAGCTCCCGCGCCCGCAGCACGTCCTGCCGCACCGGTGGCTACGCCGCCCGCGGTCGACGTCTACGATGAGGACATCCCGTTCTAAGGGTTGTTCACCTATTTTTGAGTGAGAGGCGGCTTCGGTTCGCCGAAGTTGCCAAATGAAAGGTATTTTGACATGGCTAATGATTTTTCTGCACGTCAGCCGCGTCGTAAGTACTGCCAGTTCTGCAAGGAGAACACTGAGTTCATCGACTATAAGGACACTCAGCTTCTCCGTAAGTACATGACCGACCGTGGCAAGATCAAGCCCCGTCGCGTCACTGGCGCTTGCACGCAGCATCAGCATGACATCGCCAACGCCATCAAGCGCGCCCGCGAGATGGCTCTCCTGCCGTACACCGTCCCCGTGGTTTCCTCTCGTGGCAACCGCGACCGCGGCTAAGAAGGGAGACGCATCATGAAGGTTATTCTTCTCGATGAGATCAAGGGCAAGGGCGGCGAGGGTGACGTCGTAGAGGTCGCTCAGGGTTACGCTGAGAACTTCCTGTTCCCCAAGAAGCTCGCTGTTGCCGCCACCAAGGGCAACCTCAAGCAGCTTGACGAGCGTCGCAACAACATCGCCAAGCGCGAGGCCGTCCGTCTGGCTACCGCCAACGAGACCAAGGCTGCCTTCGAGGGCAAGACGGTCACCGTTGACGTCAAGGTCGGCGACGAGGGCATCCTCT
Source organism: uncultured Collinsella sp. (assembly GCA_900539035.1). GTDB lineage: Bacteria > Actinomycetota > Coriobacteriia > Coriobacteriales > Coriobacteriaceae > Collinsella. The sequence continues at coordinate 16,156 of UQAU01000002.1, forward strand.
TTGGCTCCGTTACCGCCGCTATGATCGCTGACGCCATCAAGGCTCAGCTCGGTATGGACATCGACCGCAAGCGCGTCGAGCTCGGTAAGCCCATCAAGGTTGCCGGTGCCCACACCGTTGCCATCTCGCTGTACCGCGAGATCAAGGCCGAGGTTGTCGTTCTCGTCGGCGTTACCGCCGAGGAGCTCGCTGCCGAGGCTGAGGTCGAGGAGGCCGCTGAGGTCGCCGAGGCCGAGACCGCCGAGGTCGAGACTGAGGCTGCTGCCGAGTAGCATTTGCTGCAACGCAACAATCTTGTTCTAAGAAGGGCGCTCTGGGAAACCAGGGCGCCCTTTTATTTTTTTTGCGCTGAGTGAGTGTCATGGTGAACGCTGCGTCGAAGTCCTATATACAGGACCGTTCATCCGCTTGGTTCGGTGATGATTGGCGGCGCGCGGCGTGTTTTGGGACCGTGGCTGATACTATGGATGCTCGCAAGCGATATGAATGAGGACGCTCATGGCATACGACGATAGGGAGACCGGGCTGACGGTTGAGGACCGCGGCTCAAAGTTGGGTCTTCCCCAAAACCAAGATGCAGAGGCCAACGTACTGGCCGCTATGCTGCTATCGCCCGAGGTGGTCGAGGAGGCCCAGGTCGAGCTGCAGCCCGATGACTTCTACCGGCCCATTCATAAGACCATCTACACCGCGATGGTCGATATGTACAACAGCCGCATCCCCATCGACTCCATCTCGCTGATCGATTACCTGCGCAGCATCAACAAGCTTGATGCCGTGGGCGGCGAGGCCTACATTTTGGAGCTGATGGGTCAGACCCTGTCGCTCGTCAACTGGCAGCACCATGCCGCCATTGTTCGCCGCGATTCGATGCTGCGCGAGCTGATCGGTGCCACTAACGAGATCAACGCGCTGGCATATAACGCCCCCACCGACACCAAAGAGGTCGTGGAGTTAGCCGAGAGCAAGCTGCTCAAGGTCACGGCGCGCGAGGTCAAGTCGAGCTACAAGACGCTGACCGAGTTTATGGTCGAGGCCTATAACGAGGCCGAGGAAGTGTGCCAGGCCGGTGGTCAGGCCGCGGGCGTACCCACGGGCTTCCCATCGCTCGACCGCATGCTCATGGGCTTCCGCGAGGGCCAGCTCATCATCATCGGCGCCCGTCCTGCTGTAGGTAAGACGTCGTTCGCCCTAAACCTGGCGCTCAACGCTGCCGCTGCTGGTTATACCGTCGGCTTCTTCTCGCTGGAGATGTCGGGCAAGGAAATTGCCCAGCGTCTGATTTGCGCCTACGCCATGATCTCGATCAGTGACTTCCGCATGGGCCGCATTAGCCCCGAGCAGTGGGCCAATATCAACGAGGCCACGCAGACCTTGTCCAAGCTCGATATTCTGATTGACGATACGCCCGGCACCACAGTGACCGAGATTCGCGCCAAGAGCCGCCGTATGCTCCATAACAAGGAGAAGGCAATCATCATCCTGGACTACCTGCAGCTGGTGAGTCCTCCGCCGGGACGTCGCTCCGAGAGTCGTACCGTCGAGGTCTCGGAGATGTCGCGTGGTTTGAAGATCATGGCCAAGGAGCTCAAGATCCCGCTCATCGCGCTGTCGCAGCTCTCGCGTCAGGTCGAATCCCGTACCGGCAAGCGCCCGCAGCTTTCCGACCTTCGTGAATCGGGCTCCATCGAGCAGGACGCCGATATCGTTATGTTCTTGGACCGCTCCGCCGACGAGGCCGAAGCCTCGCGCGACGATCGACCCGACGAGGGCGTTACGCGTATCGTCGTGGCCAAGAACCGTTCGGGCCCGATCGGCGACGTCGACCTGATGTTCCTGCCGGCATCCACCAAGTTCTATGAGCTTGATGGGGCACATGCCGAGGAGTAGGACAGGCGCCCGTTGCACGGGTATACTGGGAATGTTTTGTGCTTCTGCGTGCCGGCGTGGCGCGTAGACAGTCCATGAATGTAAGGAGTAAACATGCCGTCAACCGTTTTGGTCGGTGCCCAGTGGGGCGATGAGGGCAAGGGTAAGATTTGCGACCTGGTCGCCGGCGACTTCGATGCCGTCGTGCGCTACTCGGGCGGCAACAACGCCGGTCACACCATCGTCGTCAACGGCAAGAAGTACGGCCTGCACCAGGTGCCTTCCGGCATCATGTATTCCGACCACGTGTCGGTGATCGGTAACGGCTGCGTCGTCAACCCCAAGGTTGTCCTTGAGGAGATCGACATGTTCGAGGCCGACGGCATCACCACCAAGAACCTCAAGATTAGCGGCAACGCGCATGTCATCATGCCGTACCACATCGATCTGGATGGCGCCTTTGAGCAGAAGCTCGGCAAGAAGAACATCGGTACCACCAAGCGCGGTATCGGTCCGTGCTATCAGGACAAGATGGCCCGCATTGGTCTGCGTATGCAGGACATGCTGGACGAGACGCTGTTCCGCGACAAGCTGGAGACCGCTCTCGCCCGCGTGAACCCCGAGCTCGAGCTCATCTACAACCTGCCCACCTACACCGTGGACCAGATTTGCGACGAGTACCTGCCGATGGCCGAGCGCCTGCGTCCCTACATCACCGAGACGAGCCTGCTGCTCAACAACATGATCGATGAGGGCAAGAACCTGCTGTTTGAGGGCGCCCAGGCGACGCTGCTCGACATCGACCACGGCACCTATCCGTACGTGACGTCTTCCAACTGCACCGCCGGCGGCGCCATCACCGGCTCCGGCGTGGGCATGAAGAACGTCGACCGCGTGCTGGGCGTCATGAAGGCCTATATCACCCGCGTCGGTTCGGGCCCCATGCCCACCGAGCTTTCCTATGAGTCCGAGGCCGGCCACACGCTGACCGAGGAGGGCTATGAGTACGGCGTGACCACCGGTCGCCGTCGTCGTTGCGGCTGGTTTGACGGCCCTATCGCCAACTATGCCTCGCGCGTCAACGGCCTCACCGACATCGCCGTGACCAAGCTCGACGTGCTTTCGGCCTTCGACACCATCAAGGTGTGCGTGGCCTACGACGTCGATGGCGAGCGCTACACCAGCGTGCCCGAGCATCAGGTGCGCTTTGAGCATGCCAAGCCCATCTACGAGGAGCTCCCCGGCTGGAAGTGCGACATCACCGGTTGCCGCAGCTTTGATGAGCTGCCGCAAGAGGCTCAGGACTACGTGGCGTTTATCGAGGATCTGGCACACACCCGCGTGACGTTCATTGGCGTTGGCGCTGGTCGCGAACAGATCATCAACCGATTCTGGAAGTAATCGGGACTATTTGGTTATTGCGATATACCCCTTTGCAGCCCGGACGGGCGGCCGAGGGGTATATTTGCTTGCAAAGGGCTCGCGCGGAGCGGGCCATTCATCCATAGAGGAGGCACCCTTGAAGGCGGACACTCAAACCATCGACATCCTGTTGTTGGGCAGCGGCGGCCGTGAGCATGCTTTGGCAGCTAAGCTCGCAGCATCACCGCGCGCCGGCAAGCTCTACATCGCGCCGGGCAACGGCGGCACTGCGAGCTGCGGCGAGAACGTTGTTCTCGACGACTGCGATCCTGCGGCCGTGGCGGCGTTCGCGCAGAGCCACGGATGCGGACTCGTGGTAATTGGCCCCGAGGCTCCGCTCGTGGCGGGCGTGGCCGACGCCGTACGCGCGGCGGGTATTTCCTGCTTTGGCCCGGGTGCCGAGGGCGCCCAGATGGAGGGCTCCAAGCTGTTCTCCAAGCAGCTCATGGAGCGTGCGGGCATTCCGACGGCAGCCTATGGTTCGTTTACCGACGAGGCTTCGGCTCTCGCCTACGTGCGCGAGCAGGGCGCCCCGCTGGTCGTGAAGGCCGACGGCCTTGCCGCGGGCAAGGGCGTTATCGTGGCGACCGAACTTGAGCAGGCCGAGGAGGCCGTGCGCGAGTGCTTTGGCGGCACCTTTGGCGATGCCGGCAACACCGTGGTTATCGAGGAGATGCTGACCGGCCCCGAGTGCTCGCTGCTGGCCTTTACCGACGGCAAGACCGTGCGCCCCATGGCCACCTCGCAGGACCACAAGCGCGCGCTCGAGGGCGACAAGGGCCCCAACACCGGCGGCATGGGTGTCTACAGCCCAGTGCCCATCGTGACTGACGAGGAGCACGCCACCATGGTGAAGGTCATGGAGCAGACCGTGGCCGAGCTCGCTGCCGAGGGTATCGACTACCGCGGCTGCCTGTACGGCGGCTTTATGCTCACACCCGCCGGCCCCAAGGTGCTGGAGTTCAACGCCCGCTTTGGCGACCCCGAGACGCAGGTCGTGCTTCCGCGCCTTAAGAACGACCTGGTCGAGGTCATGCTGGCTTGTGCCAACTGCGAGCTCGATCAGATTGAGCTCGACTGGCGTGACGAGTGGGCCGTGGCCGTTGTCCTGACGAGCGCGGGCTACCCCGGCAGCTACGAGAAGGGCAAGGTCATCACCGGTATCGCCGATGCCGAGGCCATGGAGAACGTGACCGTGTACCACGCGGGCACTGCCGTGGTGGACGGCCAGCTCGTGACCAATGGTGGCCGCGTGCTTGCCGTGACCGCTCTGGGCGACACGTTCGAGAACGCTCGCAACCTTGCCTACGAGGCCTGCGAGAAGATTGATTTTGAGGGCAAGACCCTGCGTCACGACATCGGCCTGCGCGCGCTGCGCGGCCGCGACGCCTGGGATGCCTAAAATCCGAGAGGAATGAGACGGATGGACGAGAAGAACGAAGAGCTCGTGGACGCGCAGATCGTCGAAGAGGACAGCCGCATGTATGGGCACGCCGAGGGCGAGCCTGGTGGCGAGGTCGCTGACGAGCCGGCACTGGTGCTGGGCGACGACGACCCGCACGATGCCGAGCTGCACGAGAAGATTCTTTCGGAGGAGTGCGCCTGGAAGGGCAAGATCCTTGACGTCCACCGTCTTGAGGTTGAGCTGCCCAACGGTCACCGCAGCGCCCGCGATATCGTTCGCCATCCGGGTGCGGCGGCCGTTGTGGCACTGACCGAGAGCGGCAAGATCGTGCTGGTGCGTCAGTACCGCACCGCCATCGACCGCGTGACGGTCGAGATTCCCGCCGGCAAGCTCGATCCAGGCGAGGACCCGCTCGATTGCGCCAAACGCGAACTGCATGAGGAGACGGGCTTTAGGGCCGGTCGTATTCGCTTTTTGACGTCGATTGTCACGTCCTGCGGTTTTTGCGATGAGATCATCCACATCTACTTGGCTACCAAGCTCGAGTTTGATGCGCCCAACCCCGATGATGACGAGTTTGTCAACGTGGACCTGGTGCCGCTGCACGAGCTGATCGACGCCGTACTCGACGGCAAGATCGAAGACGCCAAGACCGTCGTAGGCGCGCTTGCCTGCGACAGCATCGCGCACCGACTAGGCGGGGCCGAGCTTTAACGAGCGGGGATGATCCCGCAGGTTTGTGTAAGTCAGCGAAAGTGCTCCATTTGAGACAAGGTGGCCTAAAAGAGGAGGGAAGCGTATGGATATACGCGACCGACGATTGAAGGCCAGATTGTCCAAATGGAGCACTTGCAGCGTCGAGACGAAACGCGGTTTGGTAAAACCGCGTAAGGTGACTATGTTTAAGAGGTTTCTTTCGTATTACAAGCCCCAGATGGGGCTTTTTGTTGCTGATACTGTTTGTGCTCTGGTGCTTGCCGCCATTGACCTGGCGTTCCCCATTATCCTGCGCAATTTGACCGGCGGGCTATTTACTCAGGGTCAGGCTGCCATTATGCAGGCGCTCGGCATGATCGCGGTGGGCTTGGTGTTGATGTATGCCGTCCGCTGCGCCTGCCGCTACTTTGTGAGCTATTGGGGTCACGTGATGGGCGCGCGCATGGAGTCCAAGATGCGCGAGGACCTGTTCGACCAGTATGAGCGCTTTAGCTTTGCGTACTTCGACCGCAACAGCTCGGGCGACATGATGAGCCGCGTGGTCAACGACCTGTTCGATATCTGCGAGGCGGCGCACCACGTGCCCGAGTGGATCATCATCTGCGGCATCGAGATTATCGGCTCGTTTGTGATCCTCTTTACCATCGCCCCGGTGCTGGCGCTTGCCATGGCTGTGGTGACGGCAGCGTTTGCAGTCATCATGTTTTGGCAGAACATGCGCATGCGCGAGGTCTTTAGCGACAACCGCAAAAAAATTAGCGGCATCAATGCGCAGCTGCAGGATTCGCTGGCGGGCATGCGTGTGGTCAAGAGCTTTGCCAATGAGGAGACCGAACGCTTCAAGTTCCGCGCCTCAAACAATCGCTACCTTTCGTCCAAGGAGAACATGTATCACGCCATGGGCGTCTATACCGCGACGTATGGCCTGCTCTCGGGTGTGCTCTATGTGATCGTGGTGCTGCTGGGCGGCTGGCTGGTCGCCCAGGGACAGCTGCAGGCGGTCGATATGGCAACCTTCGCGCTCTACATTTCGCTGTTCTGCACGCCGCTTGAGACACTCGTCAATTCGGCCGAAACGTATCAGAAGGCTATCGCCGGCTTTAAGCGTATGGACGAGGTGCTCTCGACCGCGCCGGATATCCAGGACAAGCCGGGCGCTACGGATCTGCAGGTGACTGCCGGCGCCGTGGAGTATCACGACGTGTGCTTTAACTACGAGGATGTCGAGCTGGGCGAGGGCTATGCCGACGAGCGTCCCGTTATCGACCATATGGACCTGTCCATCAAGCCCGGGCAGACCATCGCTTTGGTTGGCCCTTCGGGCGGCGGCAAGTCCACGACCTGTTCGCTGCTGCCGCGCTTTTATGACGTGGCTACCGGATCCATTAGCATCGACGGTCAGGACGTGCGCGATGTGACGCAGCAGAGCCTGCGCCGCGCCATCGGCCTGGTGCAGCAGGATGTCTATCTATTTGACGGTACGATTGGCGAGAACATCGCCTACGGCAAGCCGGGCGCTACGGCAGAAGAGATCGCCGAGGCCGCCCGTCGCGCCAACATCGATGCCTTTATCGAGTCGCTTCCGCAGGGCTACGACACCGTGGTGGGCGAGCGCGGCAGCCGTCTTTCGGGCGGACAGAAGCAGCGCGTTGCCATCGCGCGCGTGTTTCTCAAGAATCCCAAAATCTTGATTTTGGACGAGGCGACGAGTGCTTTGGATAACGAGAGCGAGGAGGCGGTGCAGGCGTCGCTCGAAGAGCTGGCACGCGGCCGCACCACGATTATCATCGCCCATCGCCTTTCTACCATTAAGCATGCCGATGAGATTGCGACCGTTGAGCATGGTCGCGTTGTGGAGCGTGGCACGCACGAGGAGCTTCTCGCCCGTGGCGGCACCTATGCCCGTTACTATCGAATGCAGTTCGAAGGTGCGCGTGCGCACGAGCTCGACTGATTGATATGACAGGAAGTTTATGGCTGACAAGAACCCTTTGACTCCGGAAGAAGTGACGGAGTTATTCTCCGAAATCGATGCATCCGGTGTCTTGGATCCCACGCTTGCCAAAAAGCGAACCGAGCGTATGCGTGAGAAGGAGGCTGCGGCCAAGCGCGGTGACAAAGCTGCGCTAGCGCAGCTGCGCAGCGAGGACCGCGCGAGCCAGGCAAAACATATCGACCCGCTGTCCGAGGACGATCCTTCGGGTTCGCAGGTGAGCCATACCATTACGAAGACCGCGATGGCCGTGGTCATTGGTATTTTGGTGCTGATCGTGGGCATGCAGATTGGCTACGGCGTGATGCGTCGTCTGAACACCGCCAACTTGTCCGAGAGCGTTTCGGTCGATACCGTTTCGACGGCGCTGAAGGGCGGCCTTGAGTGGGGCAACGGCTTTACGCAGTTCCCGCTCGACTTTACCGTCGATGAAGCCGATGAGCGTACGGGCACGGTCGAGGTGACGGTGTTGGACACATCGTCTGCCAACGAGCTCGAGCTGCTGTCCAACGGGCAGATCCAGGCCGCGGCGCTTGCGACCAACGCGCTGCTCAACGATAAGATCGACCGCGTGGTGTATAACGTTCACGCTTATATCGACGAGAATAGCAACATTCAGCACGATTCCTTCTTTGGCATGTTTCCCGCCCAGGGCCACCAGAGCGCCATCCTGACGTTCGTGTGGACCAAGAGCTCATCCAACGCCACGAATATCGACTGGAAGATGCGCATCGTGAGTATGGATGACACCATCGCCGAGCGCATTCAGAAGCAGGTGAACTCGGTGTCGTCGTTGATTGAGGACCCGGTGGTGAGCCAGACCAAGATTGACGAGGAAAAGGCCGAACGTGACCTGGAGCATCGTCTGCATGGCCGCGAGATTTTCCGCGGCGGCAAGCCCGACCGAACGCCGTCCGATCTGCTGGAACAGGACAAGAAAAAGTAAGACGTCGTCATCCCGCGTGAGCCACAAGCCCCGCGGGATGATTTTTCCGGGACGGGGATTAAAAAATCATTATGCATAGAAAGTCATAATTATCATTTCGTAAACATTTTGATGAAATTAACGCCATGAGGCATGCTTGCGGTTACAATACCGCGAGGCCTAACTACACACCTTTAAGCCGGTCCTGTGAGACCGGGAAGGAGAACTATGGCGAACAACCATACCGCGGGCGCTGCCGCCCGCACCTTCGCGCCCAGCGAGCTTTGCCAGCGTATGCTGGCCAAAACCAGCAAGGGCACCTGCGGTCCCTGCATCCTGTATCTTGAGGATGGGACCATTTTTTATGGACGCGCATGCGGCGCCGAGGGCACCGCGACCGGCGAAGTCTGCTTCAACACCTCGCTCGAGGGCTACTTTGAGGTCATGACCGACCCGAGTTATGCCGGCCAAATCGTAACCATGACCTATCCGCAGATCGGCAACTACGGTATCGACGAGACCGACGTCCAGTCGGCCTTCCCCGGCGACGCCGTGCGCCCTGCGAGCGCTCCGGCCATGCGCGGCATGATCGTTCGCGACATGTGCGCCACGCCTTCTAACTGGCGCTCGGCCGTCAGCGTGCCGGAGTACCTGCGCGCTCACGGCATCGTCGCTATCGAGGGTGTCGACACCCGCGCTCTGGTGCGCCATCTGCGCGACAATGGTTCCAAGATGGGCATTATCTCTACTGAGGTCTTCGACGTCGACGAGCTTGCCGAGCGTCTGGCCGCGGCGCCCACGCTGGTAGGCGAGAACCTGGTCAAGACCGTGAGTTGCCCCGCGCCTCACGAGTTTGTGACCGCCGACCTGCCTGCCACGCATGACTTTGCGCTTTCGGCTGCCGCTCCTGCCCGTCACAAAGTGGTCGCCTACGACTGCGGTGTGAAGCGCGGCATTCTGGAGGGCCTCGTCCGCGCCGGCTGCGACCTTACTGCCGTGCCGTGGGATACGCCCGCCCAGCAGGTACTCGACATGAATCCCGACGGCGTCTTTTTGTCCAATGGCCCCGGCGACCCCGATGCCGTGGTGGAGACCTACGAGCAGGTGCAGCAGCTGATCGGCAAGGTGCCGGTCTTTGGTATTTGTCTTGGTCACCAGATGATCAGCCTGGCCTGCGGCGCCCAGATGGAAAAGCTTAAGTTCGGTCACCGCGGTGGCAACCAGCCGGTCATGAACCTGGTAAGCCGTCGCGTGGAGATCACCGCGCAAAACCATGGCTTTGGCCTGCTGTTCCCCAGCTTGGGCAAGCTTGTCCCCGAGCTTTCCGGCGGCGAGACCGAGCATGCGGCCGATGGAGATCTGCGCGTCTGGGTGCGCCGCGGAATCGCGCCGGTCGTGATGAACGAGCGCTTTGGTCGCATTCGCCTGACACATGTGAACCTCAACGACGGCACCGCCGAGGGCATCCAGCTGCTCGACGCCCCGTGCTTCTCGGTCCAGTACCACCCCGAGGCCTCGCCTGGCCCCACCGATGCCCACTATCTCTTTACCGCCTTTACGCGACTCATGGACGGCGAGGAGAGCTACCTGGACATCGACACCGCGAAGGACCGCCTGGCTGGCTGGAATTTCGCCGAGACCGCCGCGACCGAGACCGAGGAGAACTAACATGCCGAAACGTACTGACATCAAGCGCATCCTTGTCATTGGTTCGGGCCCCATCGTTATTGGCCAGGCATGTGAGTTCGACTACTCCGGCGCCCAGGCCTGCAAGGTGCTCAAGGAGGATGGCTTTGAGGTCATCCTGGTCAACTCCAACCCGGCGACCATCATGACCGACCCGGGTTTGGCCGACCGCACCTATGTCGAGCCCATCACCGCTGAGTTTATCGAGCGCGTAATCAAGAAAGAGCGCCCGGACGCGCTGCTGCCCACGCTGGGCGGCCAGACCGGTCTGAACGCCGCTGTCGAGCTGGCGAAAGACGGCACGCTCGACAAGTACGGCGTCGAGATGATCGGCTGCGACCTGGCCGCTATCGAGCGCGGCGAGGACCGCAAGCTCTTTAACGAGGCCATGGCCGAGATCGGCCTGGAGGTCGCACGCTCGGGCTATGCCTACAGCGTGGCCGACGCCGAGGCTATCGCCGAGCGCGTGGGCTATCCCTGCGTACTGCGCCCGAGCTTTACCCTCGGCGGCGCCGGCGGCGGCATCGCACATACTCACGAGGAGCTCGTCTCCATCGTGAGCCAGGGCCTGGAGCTCTCGCCTGCCCACGAGGTGCTGGTCGAGGAGTCCATCGAGGGCTGGAAAGAGTATGAGATGGAGGTCATGCGTGACCACGCCGGCAACGGCATCATCGTGTGCTCCATCGAGAACCTCGACCCCATGGGTGTGCATACCGGCGACTCCATCACCGTGGCGCCGGCGCAGACCCTCTCCGACCTTGAGTATCAGCGCATGCGCGTGGCCTCGCTCGCCATTCTGGAGAAGATCGGCGTCGAGACCGGTGGCTCCAACGTGCAGTTTGCCGTGAACCCCAACACCGGCCGCCTGATCGTCATCGAGATGAACCCGCGCGTGAGCCGCTCGTCCGCCCTCGCTTCCAAGGCCACGGGTTTCCCCATCGCCAAGGCCGCCGCGCGCCTGGCTGTGGGCTACACGCTCGACGAGATCGTCAACGACATCACCAAGGCTACGCCCGCCTGCTTTGAGCCCACAATCGACTACTGTGTGGTCAAGGTGCCGCGCTTTGCCTTCGAGAAGTTCAAGGGAACCGACCCCACGCTCACCACGCGCATGAAGGCCGTGGGCGAGATTATGGCGATCGGCCGCACCTTTGAGGAGGCCTTTGGCAAGGCTATGCGCTCGCTGGAGGATGGCCACCAGGGCATTTGCGCCGGTGGCAAAGAGGGTGCCGATAAGCTGAGCGACGACGAGCTTGCTCAGGCCGTGGCAACCCCGACCGAGCACCGCATCTTCTTTGTGGTCGAGGCCCTGCGCCGCGGCTGGGATATCGCGCGCATCCATGCTATCTGCGGCATCGATCCGTGGTACCTCAACCGTATCAACGATATGGTGCAGGTCCAGGAGAGCATCCGCGGCCTGCGTGTGGAGGATATCGACGCCGACGCGATGCGCCTGCTCAAGCAGTACGGTACGAGCGACGCCGAGATCGCCGCGCTGACCGGCTCGGACGAGCGCTTTGTGCGCGCCTATCGTAAGGGTCTGGGCGTGGTTCCCAGCATGAAGACGGTCGATACCTGCGCTGCGGAGTTTTCGAGCGCCACGGAGTACCACTACAAGACGTACGAGAACATCTACCGCACGAGCCCGGATGCCAAGAAGTGCGTGGCTCCCGACGAGACCACGCCGGCGGATAAGCCCAAGGCGATGATCCTGGGCGCCGGCCCCAACCGCATTGGCCAGGGTATCGAGTTCGATTACTGCTGCGTGCACGCGAGCTATGCGCTGGCGGCCCGCGGCTTTGAGACCATCATGGTCAACTGCAATCCCGAGACCGTCTCGACCGACTACGACACGTCCGACCGCCTGTACTTTGAGCCGCTCACCTACGAGGACGTCATGGATGTCATCGATGTTGAGCGCCCCGACGGCGTCGTGGTGACGCTCGGCGGCCAGACTCCGCTTAAACTGGCGCGCATGCTCGAGGAGAGCGGCGTGAACATCATGGGCACCAAGCCCGATGCCATCGACTTTGCCGAGGACCGCGAGCGCTTTGCCGCTCTGCTCGACAAGTTGGGCATCATGTACCCGCCGGCGGGCCAGGCCACCTCGTTTGAGGAGGCCGAGGCCGTGGCCGCGCACATCGGCTACCCGCTGCTGGTGCGTCCGAGCTACGTGCTGGGCGGCCGCGGCATGATGATCGCCTACGATGCCGAGCATCTGCGCGATTACATGGCCGAGGCCGCGCGCATTAGCCCCGACTACCCGGTGTATCTCGATCGCTTCCTGGAGGGTGCGATCGAGTCCGATGTCGACGCCCTGTGCGATGGCGAAGAGGTCTACATCGGCGGCATTCTGGAGCATATCGAGGAGGCCGGTATCCACTCTGGCGACTCCGCGACCTGCATTCCGCCGTTTAGCTTTAGCGAGAGCCTGCAGGCGAAGCTCCGCGAGACCACGCGCCGCATCGCGATGGCGCTGGGCGTGCGCGGCCTGGTCAACGTGCAGTACGCCATCAAGGGCGAGACCGTTTACGTGATCGAGGCCAACCCGCGCGCAAGCCGTACCGTCCCGTTTATCTCCAAGGCCACCGGTGTGCCGCTGGCCAAGTGCGCGGCGCGTATCATGGCAGGCGATTCCATCGCGAGCTTGGGCCTGCCGAGCGACGAGCGTCAGCTCGATTGGTTCTGCATGAAGGAAGCCGTTATGCCCTGGGGTCGTTTCCCCGGTGCCGACGTTATCCTGGGGCCCGAGATGAAGTCGACGGGCGAGGTCATGGGTATCGCCAAGAGCTATCCCGAGGCATACGCCAAGACGCAGCTGGCGATTGACTACAAGCTGCCCGACCCGAGCGCCGGCAAGGTGTTCATTAGCGTGTGCGACCGTGACAAGCGCCACATCCTTTCGGTCGCGCGTATCCTGCGCTACCTGGGCTTTGATATCTGCTCCACCGAGGGCACGGCGCGCGTGCTGCGCGGCGGCAACGTGACCTGCGAGGTCGTGGAGAAGATTAGCGGCCCGCACGACGGCGAGCGTCCCAACATCGGCGACCTCATCGCCGATGGCAAGATTGCGGTAATCATCAACACGCCGTACGGCCCGGGTTCGCGTGGCGATGGCTATCTGTTGCGCACCGAGGCGGTGCGCCGCGGCGTGACCTGCGTGACGGCGATGTCTGCCGCCAACACGTATGTGAGTGCCATCGAGGCCGTGCGCGAGGACCAGCAGGGCCACGGCAGCGCCAACGACATGGGCATGGACGTCATCGCCCTGCAGGACCTGCCGCAGCACACGGTGTAGTTGACCTGGCCGGCCGGGGCGGCAGCCGGACACTTTCTCTCGGAAACTGGGCTTCGCGAAGTTTTCCGAGAGAAAGGACCGCCTCCCGCCCCGGCCTGCGGTGACTTGGCTGCACCGTGTGCTGCGGAAGGGGCTTGGCGCGATGACTAGGGCTGAATAAAAAGTGAGTGTGGGATCCGCCGTTCGTTCGAACGGCGGATCCCACGTTAATATTTCAGCCAACGTACGTCATAGCAATTCCCGGTAGGTCGCAGGGTGCTTAGCGGGGGGGGGCCCGGGGTTTTGGTAAGGCATTTGGGGGGGCACGGGGGGGTGTTTATAGAGGGGCCCCCCCCCCGCGCCCCCCAACAAACCCGCGGGGGCGGGGGCGGATAAACACTCTGGTCTTTTTGGGGGGGGGGGCGGGGGGGGGCCGGCCCCCCCGCCACCCCCCCCCCCCGCCCCCCCCCCCCCCACACCACACCCCCCCCCCCCCCCCCCCCCCCCCCCACCACAAAGACCGCAGGGACGGGAGCAGCTATACTACTCTCAGTAGTTAAGGGTCGCGGATCCGCCGCGTCGCCGCTCTCAACAGGAGGTCTTTGTTTATGGCAGATCAAAAGCCGGTCGTCGGGATCATCATGGGCTCCAAGTCCGATCTGGGCGTTATGGAAGGTTGCACCGCCGAGCTCGAGGCACTGGGCGTGCCCTATGAGCTTGTCATTGCGAGCGCACACCGCACGCCGGCGAAGGTCCACGAGTGGGCTTCGACTGCTGCCGACCGCGGCATCAAGGTGATTATTGCTGCTGCCGGCAAGGCTGCTCACCTGGGCGGTGTCGTGGCTGCGTTTACGCCGCTGCCGGTCATCGGCGTGCCTATGAAGACGAGTGACCTGGGTGGTATGGACTCGCTGCTGTCGATGGTGCAGATGCCTTCGGGTGTGCCCGTGGCCTGCGTTGCCATCAACGGTGCCAAGAACGCCGCCATTTACGCCACGCAGATTCTGGGTGCATGCGACCCCGAGTACCGCAAGGTTATCGAGAAGATGAAGCAGGAGATGGCCGACGCCTAGGCGTTCTGCCGTTTCACCGCAGTATAAGGAGAGCCATGTCCGACTATCAGGGAAAACGATTCAAGGCTTCTCAGATTCCCGATCCGTCGAAGCCGGGTGCTGCCCATGCGGCACAGCAGGGTCGGACATCCTCTCCTCAGCAGCCGCGCGCGCCGCGTTCCGTAACGCCGACGTCCCATCGCCGCCAGGATACGCCGGCTGCGTATCGACCTTCATCTTATAGCACCGCTAAGAAGCCGCCCCGGTCTTCATCGCATGCCACGCCGTCGGATTACACCAAGCCGCCGCGTAAAAAGCGCCGCTCCATCATTCCTATTCTGCTCATCATCGTGGGCATCGGTCTGATTGTTGCCGCCGCTGCCATCTTTATCAATGCGCAGATTGGCTATAAGCAGGCAAACGATTCGTATCAGAAAATCGAGAAGCAATATATAAGCGATAAGGACGCCAGCGGCGTGCCGATTATCGACTTTGATGCACTTGCTCAGACGAACCCCGAGATTGTGGGTTGGATTTACGCGCCGGGAACCAACATCAACTATCCCGTGGTACAGACCAACAACAACTCCAAATACCTCAACACGCTGTTTGACGGTACGGCTAACGCGTCCGGCGCCATTTTCTTGGATAGTGATGACACCGCGCCGGGAATGGTTGACCAGCAGACCACGATCTACGGACACCATATGAACGATGGGTCGATGTTCAACGTGATTTCGGACACCACTGATCAGGCGACGTTCGATAGCATTGAATATGTGTACTACATCACGCGTGATGCGACGTATAAGCTGCGACCGCTGGCGACCAAGGTGGTCGAGGACACGTATGCCAAGGCGCGCACGCCCAATTTTGAGGGCGATGACGGGCTCAAGAACTACCTGTCCGAGATGCTCGACGGTGCTTCGGCAGCGGCGAGTGATGCAGGCGACCGCGCTGCTTCGGCAACCAAGGTCGTGACGCTTGTGACCTGTCGTTCGTTATCGCTGAGCAACACGCGTGCCGTCATGGTGCTCACGCCGGTCGAGGAATAGATAATGGGCTACTCAATGACGGTGAAAGGGGAAATGATGCTCGAGAATGGCAAAACGATGCCTTCGGTTGATGCTTGGCTGCGCGAGGCCAAGGCCGATGTTTCGGCGGCAGGCTGTGGGATGTATCTGACGCATAACGGTGTGGTGCGCGCGACACCCAAGTCCGAGGTCCGCGGGATCAAAACCGATGGCGTAGCTCCCGGGCGCAGGGTGGGCGGCATGGTGTTCGGCTTCGATGCTCAGAAAGTGCAGGCTGCTATCGAGGCCACGCGCGCGATGCCGGGTATCGGCTATGTGCGCGTGTGGCTGGCAAGCGGCGAGCTTGCCGTAGGTGACGACATCATGCTCGTGCTCATTGGCGGGGACATTCGCCCGCATGTGGTCGATGCGCTGCAGGCGCTCGTTGGCACTATCAAGAACGAATGCGTGAGTGAGGTCGAGCGCGAGGCGTAGAGGCTTGCGTCGATAGAAGGCTCATTTATAAAAATGCCCGCCGGTACGTGTGATACCGGCGGGTATTTTGCGTTTTGGGCGCGGTGGACGCTACACGCGCGTCGCATCCTTGGGACTCATGGTCATGCTCTGGAAGCGATTCTCCATAAAGTCATTATCGAAGTACTTGCCGTAGAACTGCGCAACGGGAATATCCGGTTCCGTGCCGTTGACGCGCTGGTACCA
This sequence comes from uncultured Collinsella sp., assembly GCA_900539035.1. GTDB lineage: Bacteria > Actinomycetota > Coriobacteriia > Coriobacteriales > Coriobacteriaceae > Collinsella. Next base: position 32,235 of record UQAU01000002.1, read on the forward strand.
GTAGTCGAGCGACTGCAGCGTCATGACGCCGTCGACCAGCATAATGATAGTGAAGATGACGGTAGCGGAGTAGCGGCTCTTCCACGGAATCATGTTGATGAGCTTGAGCAGTCTCGGCAGCAGCAGCTTGATCCAGATGAGGCCACCCAGGCCCCACAGGCAGGCGAAGCCCGTGCAGGTGCGTCCGCCCGTGAGGACCACGAGCGGGTCGGGCATACCGAACAGCGTTATGTGCGAGTAGCTCCACGAGACCACGCCAAACGCGGTCTGCATAAACCAGCCCACGAACACCTCAAAGCTTGCACCGAGCAGCGCACTCACCAAAAAGATAATGATGGGGTTCTTTTTATAGAAGCGGTTGAGCACCATGGTCATGAGCACGGCACCAAAGCCGTAGATGGGGCTGAAGGGGCCAAACAGCATACCGGCGCGGTCCTGGTAGACACCCGGATCGTTGACGGTCATATGCCAGATATCCTCCAGGACCAGGCCGAGCACGCAGCAGACAAAGAATACCCAGAACAGGTTGAAGTAGTTGAGCTTGATGTAGCCCTCGCCGGTTTCATCGCGCCCGAGCATGCCCTCGGCGGCGGCGTCGCGGTCGAGCATCTCCTGCAGGCGGCGCTGCAGCTCGCGCTCCTGGCGCAGTGTGGGGTCGACGGTGGCCGAAAGCGCGACGAGGATGCCGAGCTGGATGGCAGGGCGCAGCAAGAAGGGCCCGATGCCCTGGAGCATCACGTCAACCAAAAGCTCGACGACGGTAAACGCGATAAGGATATAGGACAGACGGGCGGCATTGCGGCGCTGGTTTTTGATAAGGTCCAGGCCAAAGATGATCAGGATGACGGCGCTTGCCGCAGAGAGCATGATGCCGGCGACGATAAGGCCGACCGCGACGAGCGTGTTGTCGCCGAGCTTGGCGGCGGCGTTGCCGTTGATGAGCGCGGTGATGACCTGCCACATAAAGGCGCCGACCGAAGGGAGCGTGCCCACGCCGGACAGGATGCATAGGACGGCGTACACCTTAATGATGAGGGGGATCTTCTTGACCTCCGTGGCGCTGGGGACGCTGGGGTCGAGTTCGTTTCGATCCATACATAACCTTTCTCGTTTTGCTTTAGGTACAAGGATACGCCGCCGACCTGCCAAAAGACAGGACGAACGTCCCAATTGCAACAATGCAAGCCCCAACGGCGGGCGAGACGCGTCGCAACGGAAGTATGCGGGATCGTCGGCCCCGAGGCGGTTGCCCAATAAAATGTTTGGCTGCAAAACGGATTATAAGCTCGGTGGGCTTTTAAAAAGCGCTGTTCATGCGCGGGAGTGCTTGTCTTGCCGTGCGTATAATAGGGCAGGTAACGCCAAATAACGAGGCTCTGAGGGGATGCCATGTCTCAAGAAACCATCCGCGCGGCCGAGCGTGCCGCGGGACAGGTGAAGACCATGTCGACGTATGATCCGGACTCCGACCAGCTGCATGAGGAATGCGGCATTTTTGGTGTGTGGGCACCCGATCGCGATGTGGCTCGACTGACGTACTTTGGTCTGCGCGCGCTGCAGCATCGCGGCCAGGAATCGGCGGGAATCGCCGTGGGTGATGGCGGCACGGTTATGGTCCGCAAAGATCTGGGCCTGCTCGACCGCGTGTTCTCCAACGCCGACCTGTCGACGCTCTCCGGCCAGCTGGCCGTGGGCCACGTGCGCTATGGCACCGCCGGCGCCAAGAGCTGGGAAGCCTCGCAGCCGCACCTCTCTACCATCAATAGCGTCATTATCGCGCTTGCTCACAACGGCACTCTGGTCAACACCGACGAGCTGCGCCGCCAGCTGATCGAGCTGGGCGTGCCGTTCCTCTCCAATTCGGATTCCGAGGTCGCGACCAAGCTTATCGGCTACTTTACTCAGCGTACAGGCCATCTGCGCGAGGGCATTCGCAAGACCATGGAGCTCGTGCGCGGCGGCTACGCCATGACGCTCATCAACGAGCAGGCGCTCTACGCATTCCGCGATCCGCACGGCATTCGCCCGCTCGTGCTGGGCAAGCTGGTGGACGAGGGTCTGGACCAGGCCGATGCCGCATCCGTTTCGCAGCTGCCCTCGCAAGACGGCGCCACGACGGTCGACTCCGCCGTCCATGTCACGCGCGCCGGCGGCTGGGTCGTTGCTTCTGAGACCTGCGCACTCGACATCGTGGGCGCCGAGTACGTCCGTGACGTCCGTCCCGGTGAGATTTTGCGCATCAGCGCCGAGGGTCTGGTATCCGAGCAGGGCGTGCCTGCCGCCGAAGAGCCCGCAAACTGCATCTTTGAGCAGGTCTACTTTGCCCGCCCCGACTCCATTATGAACGGCAAGAGCGTTTACGCCTGCCGTTACGACATGGGTCGTCAGCTGGCACATGAGGAGCCCGTCGAGGCCGACCTGGTCATCGGCGTGCCCGACTCCGGCCTGCCGCCCGCGGAGGGGTATTCGCACGAGAGCGGTATTCCCTTTGGTGAGGGTCTTATCAAGAACCGCTACGTGGGCCGTACGTTTATCGAGCCTACGCAGGAGCTGCGCGCCATGGGCGTGCGCATGAAGCTTAACCCGCTGCGCGACAACATCGAGGGTAAGCGCCTGGTCGTCATCGACGACTCCATCGTGCGCGGCACCACCATGGTGCAGCTCGTCAAGATGCTGCGCAACGCCGGTGCCAAGGAGATTCATATCCGCATCAACTCGCCCGAGGTCATCTGGCCGTGCTTCTACGGTATCGATACCGACGTGCAGTCGCAGCTTATCAGCGCCAACAAGACGGTCGACGAGATTTGCGAGTACATCGGCGCCGATTCGCTGGCCTTCCTTTCGGTCGAGGGCCTGCTGAAGGTCATGCCCAAGGGCGGCTACTGCGATGCGTGCTTTACCGGCCGCTACCCCGTGGCGATTCCCGAGAGCTTTGGCCGCGACAAGTTCATGGAGGGCTTTAAGCCTCGCAATCTGGACAAACCGCTGCACTTTGATGACGACGCCGTGGTCGAGAAATACGACGACCGCAGCTGGGAAGAGGAGCACGGCGAGGCCTAAACCCCGCCAAAAAGGGACAGGTTCATTTTGGTAGGTTTTACCTGCTGTTTTATTGATATGACGGCGTGTACTGTTATGGCACACGCCGAAATGAACGCAACTATGAGCACCGTTTGGCGCCCGGGCGGCGGACGGTAGTGGGAGAGGAAGGCTCAGATGAGCGACAGCAAGCATGTGACGTATGAGGACGCCGGCGTCGATACCGCCGAGGGCGGCCGCGCCGTCGACGCTATTAAGCAAATGGTTAAGGACACCAACCGTCCCGAGGTCATCGGCGGTATCGGTGGCTTTGGTGGCTTATTCTCGGCCGCCGCGCTTAAGGATATGGAAGACCCGATTCTGATTAGCGGTACCGACGGCGTGGGCACCAAGCTCGTGCTCGCCCAGATCATGGACCGTCACGAGACGGTGGGCCAGGACCTGGTCGCTATGTGCGTCAACGACATTCTGGCTTCGGGCGCCGAGCCGCTGTTCTTCCTGGACTACGTTGCCATCGGTCACATCGAGGCCGAGCACATGGCAAAGATCATCAAGGGTGTGGCCGACGGCTGCAAGCTCGCGGGCTGCGCGCTCGTGGGCGGCGAGATGGCCGAGCATCCGGGCGTCATGGCTCCGGCCGACTATGACCTCGCCGGCTTTACCGTGGGCGTCGTCGACCGTCCCAAGATGCTCGACCCCGCGAATGTCCGTCCCGGCGACGTGATCCTGGGCCTGCCCTCCACTGGCGTGCATTCCAACGGCTACTCGCTCGTGCGCAAGGTCATCGGCGTCGACGGCATTAAGCCGGGCACGCCCGAGGCCGCCGCTAAGGCCGAGGAGTTGAGCCGTCCGCTCGAGGAGCTCGGCGGCGCATCGCTGGCAGACGCTCTGCTGGCCCCCACGCGCATCTACGTCAAGCCGATTCTGGAGCTGCTGCGCGGCGGCGCCAACGTTCATGCCATTGCCCACATCACTGGCGGCGGTATTACCGAGAACCTCAACCGCGCGCTCGCCGACGACGTCGACGCTGTGGTCACCCGCAACGGTGCCGAGATGGGCTGGGACGTTCCGCCCGTCATCACCTACGTGTCGCGCCAGGCCGAGCTTGCGCCCAACGAGGCGTGCAAGACCTTCAACATGGGCGTTGGCCTGTGCCTGATCGTCGCCCCCGAGGACGAGGCCGCGGTGACCGAGGCTCTGGTCTCGCTGGGCGAGAAGCCGTTCCGCGTGGGCGAGTGCGTCGAGGGTTCCGGTAAGGTCGTGTACTCCGATGAGCGCTAACGAGCAGATGGCTGCCGCCGGGGGCCTGGACTTTGTGCCCTATACCCGTCCGACCGGCACCGATACGGCCGAGCCGCTCAAGATCGGTGTGCTCATCAGCGGTTCGGGTACCAACCTGCAAGCGCTGATCGATCTGATCGCTGCCGGCAAGCTCAACGCTTCGATTGAGCTTGTGGTGTCGAGCCGTCCTTCGGCTAAGGGTTTGCAGCGCGCTGAGCGCGCGGGCATCCAGACGCTCACACTGTCCAAGGATGTCTATGCCGACCCCATCGCCGCTGACGAGATCATCGCACACGAGCTTCTCGAGCGCGGCTGCGAGTATGTGGTCATGGCCGGCTACATGCGCATGGTGCACACGCCGCTGCTGGCGGCGTTTCCCAACCGCGTGGTCAATCTGCATCCGGCGCTGCTGCCGAGCTTTACCGGTGCCCATGCGATTGACGATGCCTTTGCGCGCGGCGTCAAGGTGACCGGCGTGACCGTGCACTTTGCCAACGAGATCTACGACAACGGTCCCATCATCGCCCAGCGTGCGCTGGCTGTTGAGGAGGGCTGGGATGTTGACACGCTCGAGGAGCACATCCATGCGATTGAGCACGTGCTGTATCCCGAGGTCGTGCAAATGCTCGCCGACGGTCGCGTCCACGTGCTGGAGAGCGGCAAGGTCGCCGTGGATCCTGTGAAATAATTACCCGCTTGTAAAGGCGGTTAGGCACATCGAAGACGCCTAACCGCCTTTTTTATTGCGCTTTATGTTGTTTGATTTAGCTGGAATTGAATGGGCTGCTCTTCTTGCCTGTCAATTACAGTAGTCGACTCTCATGTGGAATGCCGAGCTTCCGGCATGAGATTATCTGGGAAAACGACCAGAAAACTTGGCCTTCGGCTTCAAATTGCGCATAATTCTATTTATCATCTATTTAACATTTTGTTATCAAAAATGAGCGCAAGGAGGCTGGCTCAATGGGTGAAGCAGATGGCATGGAGCTGATTTATTCACTCGTCGGTTATCCTGATGAAACCGAGTGGCTTGAATTTAAAGAAGGCAATAGCGATCCCGTTAGAACGGGGCGTGACATCTCGGCGCTTGCCAATGCTGCCGCTTACTGCGGCCGCGCATATGCCTATAAGATCTGGGGCGTGAGCGACGGTACGCATGAGCTTGTGGGCACCCAGTTCAACCCATATCACGCAAAGGGTAAGGGAAACCAAGAGCTTTTGATGTGGCTCAAGCTTGCGCTCTCAAACAATGCGAATTACGAGTTTGCGGTTATTGATCATGAGACAAAGCACTTTGTGGTGCTGAAAGTGCACGCCGCGAGCGCTCAGCCGGTCTATTTTGATAAGACAGCCTACATTCGAGAGGGCTCTTCGACGGCAGAACTGGTTCCCGGTAGTGCACGAGAGGCGGAGCTGTGGCGTCGCTTACAGTCAGGGAACGCGGAGCTCGCTGTAGTTGAGAGAGATCTGACATCTCGAGAGGTCGCCGAAATACTAGATGTTGATGCGTATTTTGAGTTGTGCAGATTGAGAAGACCTGTCGATTTGGACGGAGTGATGCTTGCTCTTTGTGAACAAGAGCTGATTCGTCGTCAAGATAACGGCCGATATAGTGTGACGCGCTTGGGAATGCTTCTGGTGGGAAAAAAGCTCTCTCGCTACCCGGAGCTCAGGAAACGCATGCTGCGAATCGTGCGATATGCGGGAAAAGGCAGTTTTGACATTGTCGGGGATACTGAAATCGACAAGGGCTACGCTTTGGCGCTTCCACAGGCTGAACAGCTGGTCATGTCGATGATTCCGGCTGTTGAGGCACTGGATGGCGCATTTCGACGTATTCAGACGGCTTATCCTCAAAGGGCGATTCGCGAGTTGCTATCAAACGCCGTGATTCATCAAGACATTGCTGACAATACGGCGGGGCCTCTTGTTGCGATTTACGACAATCGCATTGAGTTCTCTAATCCCGGGACAACGCTTATTCCGGCAGAACGAGTGCTCAACGCTCAGCCGAAAACGCGAAATTCGATGATGGCGTCCCTCATGCGCCAAATGGATCTTTGCGAAGAAGGCGGTACGGGCTGGGATTTAATCGTAGATTCGCTCGAAAAAGCCGGCATGCCTTCACCGGTTATCAAGAGTGAGGGCGGGCTGGGAACGCTCGTGACGCTCTATTGCGACTGTCCGTATACTCGAATGAAAAAAAGTGAGCGAAAAAACGCCGTGTACTGGCATGCCTGTCTTTTGTATGCCCAAGGTGAGTCGATGAGCAATCAGTCGCTGCGAGAGCGTTTTGGACTTTCCGATGAAAAGAAAAACACGGTGGCGATGTCTCGTCTAATCAAAGAGTGTCTGGAAGAGGCATTGATAAAGGAAGAGGACGAGGACGCGGGTTCCAAATACAAAAGGTATATTCCGTATTGGGCCTAAAGACAGGGAATGAAAAGAAGGAGGCGGCTTATGTCTGGTAATAACGAAGCGCTGTTTACGCCTGAGCTGGTGTTTTTTGATTGGGAGTGCGCGACGCCGGATGAGGTGTTTGCGCGGCTCGAGGGCGAGCTTGCACCACGTGGCTACATTGCATCCGGTTGGCTCGACGCCGTTCGCACGCGCGAGGATACCTATCCCACGGGTCTTGCCATGCCGGCGGCAAACATTGCCATTCCGCATACCGATCCGGGGTTTGTGGCCAAGCCCTATATCGCGGTGGTAAAGCCCGCCGCGCCTGTGACATTTAACGCTATGGCTGGCATGGGCGCTCCGGTGCCGGCGCAGATCGTCATCAATCTGGGCATCGCCGAGCCGGGCGGCCAGGTCGAGGCCCTGCAGGCGCTTATGAATATCTTTATGGATGCCGACGCCGCAGCCGATGTACTCGGCCAGACCACGTGCCAAGGCATAGTCGATGCCATCCGCCGTCACTTCTAAGGTGGGGCTGAGTCGGCACTTGGGGACGTTCCTTTTCTGCCGGCAGTAAGGGGCAGTCCCCAAGTGCCGGCACATGAAGAACGTCCCCAAGTGCCACATCTGTCCCCTTTGCACCAAAATGGTGCAGATTAACCTGTCCCCCATGCACCAAGCGTGCCGCGGGGGCTGCGTTGTGACACAATGGCGTTTGTTCGATTCGTGATGCGAAAGGCCAACTATGGCAAATAAGAAAAAGAACTCCGAGGCCGCGCCGACGCCCGAGCAGCAGGCCCGCGCTGCCTCCAGCTCTCGCAAGAAGCAGCGCAAGACGTACGTGTCTAAGACCGTCAAGATCGTCCTGGTGGTCATCGGCGTGCTGGCAATGCTGCTTTCCGTCTCGGCGATGGCGTGCTCCGGCCTTATGTCGCAGGCCGAGGACACCTCGGGCTACAAGCTGACCGGCGGTGTTGCTGCAACTATCAACGGCACCAACCTCACCGAGGACACCGTGACCAAGCAGATCATGAGCATGCGCACGTCCAACGGCTACACCAAGGATAAGGATTGGGCGCAGTATCTGGTTGACAACGACCTCACGCCCAAGAAGTACCGCAAGCAACTCATCGACTCCTACACGCAGCAGATTCTGCTTCAACAGGCACAGAAGGAGAACGGCGTGACGGTGTCGGACGAGGAGGTCGAGAAGGCTTGGAAGGACGCGTGCAAGAGCGCGGGTGGTGCCAAGGCCTTTAAGAAGACGCTTAAGACCTACGGCTATACCGAGGACACCTACAAGGACTCGCTCAAGGAGAGTCTGGCGCAGCAGAAACTCAAGGATGCCGTTGCGCCCACGAGCAAGCCCAAGGACAGCGAGATTGTCGATTACATCAACGAGAACCTGTCCAGCTACAACGACGCCCGCCGCTCGTCGAACATCCTGATCAAGGTTGATTCCGACGCCTCCGACGAGGACAAGGCTGCCGCCAAGGCCAAGGCGCAGGAGTGCCTGGACAAGATCAACTCCGGTGAGCTGAGCTTTGAGGACGCCGTTGAGCAGTACTCCGAGGACACCGGTTCCAAGGAGAAGAAGGGCGATGTGGGCTGGGATAAGCTCACCACTTTCGTCGACAGCTACCAGACGGCGCTCGAGGGGCTCAACAAGGGCGGCGTGAGCGAAGTCGTCGAGTCGACCTATGGCTACCACATCATCAAGTGCACCGACTACTTCCATGTCGATAATCAGGTTGATGACATCAAGCAGGTACCCAAGGACATCAAGAAGTACGTTTCTAACGTGGTGAAGACGCAGGCGGCCAGCACTGCATACAGCGAGTGGCTGGAGCAGTACAAGAAGGACGCCGACATTACCGTCAACCCCATGCCCAAGGACGTATCCTATAACGTGAGTCTGAAGGGCGTCACCAAGAGTTCGACCGACGATTCGTCGACGACTGAGTAATCATGGGGCGGTGCTCGCGCGAGTGCCGCCCACGCTATTAGAGAGGATTTGCAGATGACCAACGAAGAGCTGCAGAAAGAAATGATCGCGGCCATGAAGGCCAAGGACAAGGTTCGCCTGTCCATCATTCGCCAGGTCAAGGCCGAGGTGAAGAATATCGAGGTTAACGAGCGCCGCGATGTGACCGAGGAAGACGTCAACAGCATGATCAAGCGTCTGATCAAGCAGACGAGCGAGACGCTGGAGATGTCCATCAAGGCCGGCACCGACCAGGAACGTACCGACAACCTGACCGAGCAGGTCAAGATTCTGGAGAGCCTGCTGCCCGCGCAGGTTTCGGGCGAGGAGCTCGAGGCCCTGATCGAGCAGGTTATCGCCGAGCTGGGCGCCACGTCCAAGAAGCAGATGGGCCAGGTTATGGGTGCACTCGGCAAGGCCACCGGCGGCAACTTCGATAAGCCGGCAGCGGCAAAGATCGTCGGAGCAAAGCTTGCGTAAGGGCCGAGCGGTACATAGTTGATGTTGAGGGGGCGTGGCCGTCATGGCCGCGCCCCTTTTTGCTGGGCTGGGCGCTCATTGGGGACAGACTTAAATGAGTACCCAATGAGCGGGTACTCATTTAAGTCTGTCCCCAATGAGTGGGTGGAAGGTTGCGGGTTCTTTACGGGAATGTAGTGTGGGCTGCGGAAACGTGGTTCTTTCCGTACAATAGTTCAACTCGTGTAAACGCAGGGAAGGGACATTCATGGCAGACATGATCGAGATCAAGCATCTCAACAAGTACTTTGGCGACCTGCATGTGCTCAAAGATATCAATCTCACCGTCAAGCGCGGCGAGAAGCTCGTAATGATCGGGCCTTCCGGTTCGGGTAAGTCGACGCTCATCCGTTGCGTCGATTATCTGGAGGAGCCCACATCGGGCGAGGTCGTCATCGACGGTACGCCGCTCACCAAAAAGAATCACCTGGAGATGGCTCGCAAGTATAGTTCCATGGTGTTCCAGCAGTTCAACCTGTATCCCAACATGACGGTGCTGGGCAACCTGACGCTCGCGCCCATCAAGCTGCAAAAGAAGAGCAAGGAGGAGGCGACCGAGATCGCCATCGCCGCGCTCAAGCGCGTCGGCATGGCGCATAAGGCCGGCGAGTATCCGCAGAATCTCTCGGGTGGTCAGCAGCAGCGCATCGCCATCGCCCGTGCCCTATGCACCAAGCAGCCCATCATCCTGTTTGACGAGCCTACCTCGGCGCTCGACCCCGAGATGGTCCAGGAGGTTCTGGACGTTATGATTGAGCTCGCGCAGGAGGACATCACCATGATCTGCGTGACGCACGAGATGGGCTTTGCGCGCCAGGTGGCCGACCGCGTCATCTTTATGGAGGACGGCCGCATCCTGGAGGAGGGCACGCCCGAGCACTTCTTCGATAACCCCGAGAACCCGCGCTGCCGCGAGTTCCTGTCCAAGATTCTGCACTAGGCGCGGTGATGGACATGACGGATATGACGAGGGCGGACGTGACGCGCCGTCGCTTTTTGCAGCTGGCTGGCGCCGGCATGCTCGCGCTGACGGGGACCGCGCTTGCCGGTTGCGGCAACTCCACCAGCGGCGAGGGCTCCGACAAGGGGTCCAAGCTTGCGGCCATCAAGTCGCGTGGCCATCTGAATGCCGGCGTTAAGAAGGACGTTCCCGGCTATGGCTATTACGATACCGCCAAGGGCTGCTTTGAGGGCATGGAAGTCGATTTGTGCTACCAGATCGCCGCTGCCGTCTTTGGTGTGAGCTACAAGGATGCTCGCGCCCAGGAGCTAGTCGAGTTTACCGATGTAACGCCCAAGACGCGCGGCCCGCTGATCGATAACGGCCAACTCGATGTAGTCGCGGCGACCTACACCATCACCGACGAGCGCAAAAAGAGCTGGGATTTCTCGACGCCGTATCGCACCGACTACGTGGGACTCATGGTCAAGAAGCGTTCGGGCTTTACCTCGATTGAGGACCTGGACGGCAAGGTCATCGGCGTGAGCCAGGGTGCTACCACGCAGGGCCTGATCGAGCAGATGATCAAGGACAACGGCTTTAGCTGCAAGCCCGAGTTTAGGGCCTTTAGCGGCTACCCCATCATCAAGAGTTCGCTCGACGCCGGCAATATCGACGTCTTTGCCATGGACCGCTCCACGCTGGCCGGTTACATGAACGAGACCGTTGAGCTGCTGCAGCCCGAGGTTAAGTTTGGCGAGCAGGGCTACGGCGTGGCGACCAAGAAGGGCTGCGACCTTTCGGCCGTGGTCGATCAGGTGATTTGCGATCGCCTGGCCGACGGCTGGCTCGACCAAGAGGTCAAGACCTGGGGTCTTGTATAGGCGCATCGTCCAAGGAAGGAATCAAATGCTCGAAGGATTATTTGACGCTGACCGTTGGTCGACGACATTTCAAAACATGGGGCCCTTCTGGGAGGGCTTTAGCGTGACGCTACAGGTGGTCGTTGCCGGTCTGCTGCTGTCGCTGGTGCTGGGCACGCTACTGGGTGTGTTCTCTACCACTCGCTCGCGCGTGCTGCGCGCCATAAGCCGCGTGTACGTGGAGTTTTACCAGAACACCCCGCTGCCCGTACAGGTGCTCTTTATGTACATGGCCGGTCCGCAGTTTTTGCAGGCCATAACCGGTGCCGACCAGCCGGTGCGCATCGCGCCGTTCGTGCTGGGCTTCTTGGGTGTGGGCCTGTATCACGCGGCCTACATTTCGGAGGTCATCCGCACTGGTATCGAGGCGGTTCCGCGCGGTCAGATGGAGGCGGCCCAGAGCCAGGGCTTTACCCGTGCGCAGGCGTACTGGTACATCGTGCTGCCCCAGACGTTCAAGATCATTCTGCCGCCGCTGTGTAACCAGGCGCTCAACCTGGTCAAGAACACGTCGGTGCTGGCGCTCGTGGCCGGCGGCGACCTTATGTACCGTTCCGACAACTTTGTGAGTCTGTACGGTTACCTGCAGGGATACATCGTCTGCTGCCTTATGTACTTCATCATCTGCTTTCCGCTCGCCATGCTGGTGCAGTGGCTCGAGCGCCGCTCCAAGGAGCGTCCGCGCGGCGTGAGCCTGGCCGAGCTGGGGCTCGACAACGTAGAGGAGGCCTAGCGCATGGAAATCTTCAACGCGACCAACCTGCTCTACATTTGGGGCGGCTTTGTTAAGACGATCGAGATCTCGGCGCTGTCGATCTTTTTCTCGCTCATCTTTGGCACGGTGCTGGCGCTCGTTAAGAGTTATGCGCCCCGCCCGTTCCGTATTTTGGTGAGCGCCTATATCGAGTTGTTCCGCTGCACGCCAAACCTGCTGTGGATTCTGTTTATCTACTTTACGGTGCAGGGTTTGGACATTGTGATTTCGACCATCGCCTTTACGCTGTTTACTAGCGCTGTTATGGCCGAGATTGTGCGCGGCGGCCTCAACTCGATTCCGCGCGGCCAGTTTGAGGCAGCGCAGAGCCAGGGCTTCGGCTTCTTTGCCACCATGCGCTACATCATTCTGCCGCAGACGTTTAAGACGATCATTCCGGCGCTGTTTAGCCAGTGCACGACCGTCATTAAGGACAGCTCGTATCTTTCGGGTATTAACGTGGCCGAGCTCATGTACACGGCGAACGTCGTGATGGCCCACGCGATCGACCTGTCGCAGGTGCTTATGCTCTACGGCCTGGTGTTTGCGATGTACTTTGTGCTCAACTTTGGTATCTCGTTGCTGGTGAGGGCTTATCAGCGCCGTATCGTGGCAGCGTAGAATGTGACAAAGGGACAGTCCCTTTGTCACATAGAGAAAGGAATCGCGATGAGCGATCTGGAGAACAAGAAGAATCCTGTGGTCATTACCATCGCGCGCGACTTTGGCGCCGAGGGCCACGAGATTGGTCGCATGCTTGCCGACGAGTTGGGGATTCCGCTGTACGACAACGAGCTGCTGGTGCGCGCGTCTCTGCGCGCGGGCGAGTCGCTCGATAAGATGGCCGCCTATGACGAACGTCTGGCCGTGGAGAACATGGCGTTCCTGCCCGACCGCTACGATGCGCGCTCGTACTCGGACAAGTTGTTCCAAAAGATGAGCCAGGTGATTTTGGATCTGGGCGAGACCGAGAGCTGCATTATTGAAGGTCGCCTGTCCGATTACCTGCTGCGTAACAACCCCAACCATATTGCCGTGTTGGTGACCGCACCCTTTGAGGACCGCGTCGAGATCGTGCGCAAGAAGCGTGGACTTAACAAAAAGAAGGGCGCCAAGCTGGTCAAGCAGCAGCAGAAGGCGCGCGAGGCGTTCTACAAGCGCTACAGCGCCGGAAAGTGGAAGATGACGAGCGGCAAGGATATCGTCGTCAACCGCGCCAAGCTGGGCCGCGAGGGCTGCAAAGACGTTATCGCCGCTGCCTACCGCTACAAAGTGGCGCAACTCGAGGCTTAACCGACCAAAACCACCACAAAGGGGACAGGCACCTTTGTGGTGGTGGGACGGCCGGCATAGAAAAAGTCCCCGCCGAGCGTGTGCTCGACAGGGACTTTGCCGTTTAATGGCTAGCGCTGAGGGTGATTACTCGCCCAGCAGGCTCTTGGTGATGGAAGCGGCGGCCTTCTTGCCAGCGCCCATCGCCAGAATGACCGTAGCGGCACCGGTGACGATGTCGCCGCCGGCCCAGATGCGGGGATCGGTGGTCTGGCCGGTCTCCTCGTCGGCGACGATGTAGCCCCACTTGTTGAGCTCCATCTTGCCGCCGATCTTCTTTGCGAAGGGGTTGGCGTTGGTGCCGATAGCCGAGATCGCGACGTCGCAGGGGATCTCCTCGATGGCGCCCTCGATGGGCACCGGGCGACGACGGCCGGACTCGTCGGGCTCGCCGAGCTCCATCTTCTGGACCTTGACGGCGCACACGGAGCCGTCTTCGCCAGCGACAAACTCGAGCGGGGAAACGAGCGGCAGAACCTCGACGCCCTCGGCCTTGGCGTGGTGCAGCTCGGCACGACGGCAGGGCATCTCGTCCTCGGTACGGCGGTAAGCGATGATGGCGTGCTCGGCGCCCAGACGCTTGGCGGTACGGACGGCGTCCATAGCCACGTTGCCGCCGCCAAAGACAACGACGTTCTTGCCGTGCTTGGTGGGGGTGTCGTACTCGGGGAACTTGTTGGCCTTCATCAGGTTCACGCGGGTGAGGTACTCGTTTGCGAAGAAGACGTTGGGCAGGTTCTCGCCGGAGACGTTGAGGAACTTGGGCAGGCCAGCGCCGGTCGCCACGTAGATGGCGTCGAAGCCCTGCTCGAACAGCTCCTCGGCCGTGGCCATGTTGCCCACGACGGAGTTGTACTCAAACTTGACGCCCATGTCCTCCAGGCCGTCAATCTCGCGCTTGACGACCGCCTTGGGCAGACGGAACTCGGGGATGCCGTAGACCAGCACGCCGCCGCCGGTGAAGAAGGCCTCGAAGACGGTAACGTCAAAGCCGTTACGGGCGAGCTCGCCGGCGCAGGTGATGCCGGACGGGCCGGAGCCGATGACGGCGACCTTCTTGCCGTTCTTGGGGGCCATCTTGGGCGTGGAGGCGAGCTCGGGGCGATCACCCAGGAAGCGCTCGAGCTGGCCGATGGCCACGGGCTCGGACTTCTTACCACGGATGCACTTGCCCTCGCACTGGTTCTCCTGCGGGCAGACGCGGCCGCAGATGGCGGGAAGCATGGAGTCCTCGCGGATGGTATCGAGAGCGCCGCCGAAGTCCTTCGCGCGGATCTGCTCGATAAAGCGGGGAATGTTGATGTTGACGGGGCAGCCCTCAACACAGAACGGCTTCTTGCAGTTGAGGCAGCGCTCGGCCTCGGCCAGCGCCATCTCCTCGGTGAAGCCCTTGTCGACGGGGCGGAAGTCGCAGGCGCGCTCGGCAGCCGGCTCCTCGTTATCGGGGGTGCGGGGCGACTTCATATCGGCAACGAAACGACCGTTAACTAGTGGCATGCGCAGCTCTTTTCCTCATAGGCCTTGAGGGACTCGCCCTCTTCGGAACGGTAAGCGGCCTGGCGGGCACGAAGGTCATCCCAGTCGACCAGGGTGGCATCGAAGTCGGGGCCGTCGACGCAAGCGAACTTGGTCACGCCGCCCACCTCGACGCGGCAGCAGCCGCACATGCCGGTGCCGTCAACCATGATGGGGTTGAGGGACGCGGTGATGGGGGTGTCGTACTTCTGGGCGGTGAGGGTCGAGAACTTCATCATCGGAACGGGGCCGACGCAGAAGACCTGGCTCACGGCCTTGTCCTGCAGCAGACGCTCCAGCGGAGCGGTGACAACGCCCTGCTCGCCGTAGGAGCCGTCGTCGGTGGTGATGTGGATGTGGTCCTCGTCGAGGAGCTCGCGGAACTGGTCCTCCATGAGCAGGAGGTCCTTGGTGCGGGCGCCCATGATGGCGTGAACCTCGTGGCCGGTCTCGACCAGGTGCTTGGCGACCGGGAAGGCAATTGCCAGGCCGACGCCGCCGCCAATGACGGCGCAGGGGCCCTCGGCCATCTCGGTGGGAACGCCCAGCGGGCCCACGACGTCGCGCAGCGACTCGCCTGCCTCGTAGGTGGAAAGCATCTCGGTGGTCTTGCCGATCACCATGAAGATGAACTCGACCCAGCCCTCGTCACCGTTCCAGCCGGCCAGGGTAAACGGGACACGCTCGCCCGTCTCGTTGGCGCGGACCATGAGGAACTGTCCAGCGTGCGCATGCTTGGCGATTGCAGGCGCCTCGATGCGGAACTTGAACACCTTCTCCGAGAACTGCGTCTTCTCCAGGATCTTATACATAGAACCCCTCTCTTGTTAGGGCCGCCGAACCGTGCCTCCACGGAAATGGACGGTAGCCCGAGTAAAACCGTACGCGCACAGGCGTTGTGCAGACATACGGTGCAAATTATACCCTCATGGACATGTCACTTACGTGTGTCTTCGGCAGGTGGGAAAAGTGACCTGCCAAAAAGGGACAGGTTTATTTTGGTCGGTTTTATCAGGCAAAACGGCAAAGGGGGCCGGCCTCGCGCTTCGTTGAGGCCGGCCCCCTTTGGGGCGTTGCATATGTATAGCGGCACAGGGTTTATTGCGACGCAGCCGCCGCGGCGTTTCCGCAGATGAAACCTGCCAAAATAAACATCCCTAAATGGTAGGTTTTAGTGCTTGCCGTTGGCGGAAGCGGCGCCGTTTACGTGATCACGGGCGTAGATTACGCCGTGGACGATGGCCAGACCGGCGGCATCTGCGGCGCGGGCGCAGGTGTCCTGGAAATCCTCGGCTTCGCGGGCGCGCAGCTGCTTAAGAACGTAGTCGGCGACGGCCATCTTGCCGGGAGGGTTGCCGATGCCGGTGCGGATACGGCTAAAGTCGCGGCTGCCCATCTTGTCGATGATGGAACGCAGGCCGTTGTGACCGGCATGGCCTCCGCCCACCTTAACACGCACGTCGCCGGCGGGAATATCGAGCTCGTCGTGGATGACGAGCAGCTCCTCGGCCTTGATCTTGTACTCGCGGCAGAGCTTGGAGATGGGCCCGCCCGAGGTGTTCATGTACGACTGCGGCTTGACCAGTACAATCTGGCGCTTGCCGTTCTCTTCCTCGGCATCGTTGATGTTGATGAGCGCGACCTCGGCGCCTGCTTGGTTTTTCCAGTACGTGACGCCGGCCTGACGGGCCAGCTCGTCGATCGCCTTAAAACCGGCGTTGTGGCGGGTCTCGGCATACTCATCGCCAGGGTTGCCAAGTCCGGCAACCATGCGAATCTTAAGCGGCTGTGCAGCTGCCATGTTCATCCTTTCGTTGATTTGTCGCCTGCTATGGTGAGCGACCCTGTTGCCGCTGTCAAATGGAGGGCAATTGAGGTTGTTTGGGGGCGTTTGGACGGCCGTCAAAATCCGAGGTGGACAGTTAGTTCAGATACGTATAAGTTCTGAGGACTCGAATTGCTCAATTCAATGCCGATACGTTGTTTTGGAACTTTAGTTAGTCCATATGACGCTGTTTTGAAGTCTACCCCGCTTTCAAATAGGGCGAATGGTATAGAGATAGCTGCAAAACAGCCTAATTCAATGTGTCTATTTATACGTATTTGAACTAACTGTCCAGCCCTGTTCGACGGCGCACGGGTGATTCGCCGTTTAGACCGGCGCAAGGCCGATTCCGGCCCGCAGAGCGTTGAGCCAAGCGGCCTGACGCTTGCGATAGCCCTTGATGCGATATCGGAATCGGACTCCTGCGAGTCGATGCATCGTTTGGGCGAAGGCTTCGAGTGCAACAAGGTCTTTCATTTGGTCGCGATTGATAACCAGGACGTGGATACCCATGGCTTTAAGGCCATTGTTGCGATTGCCATCGTGGATGCGGGCGTTTTGAAGCTCATGTCCAATTCCGTTGTATTCGTTGTCGACTCCGGCGGCCGGGCAATATAAGTCGCAGATGGCGTAGGGGATGCCCGAGGACATGTTGACCGCAAGGGTGTCGAAATCGACACGATAGTTGAGCAGCAGGCCTCCCATGGGCAAACTGCAACACCCGAATCCGCCAAAGCGCATGGGCGCGCCCAGGACGGCGAACATCAATGATTCCGCTGGGGATGCGGATCCGGCCCGGGCGAGTTTGACAGCCGTACGAAACGAGGCGTAGGAACTACTTTTGGCAAACCGTGCGACTGCCTCGAGCTCTTCGATGGTTGTAGCGGGTTCGCATCTATAGTGTGCCTGTTCGTAGCGTGTTTCGGCTGGCTTTTCGGGTGTCGGTTGGTCGCCCTGGCAATCGAGGTCGTCCATCGCTTCGAAGCTGTTGGCCTTGGGCCACGTGTCGTCGTAGGCGATGGGGTAAGTTGCCTCGGGCGGAAGTGAGTAGGTTCCGAGCAGCTCCATAAGAAGCATCAAGGTTTTGGCGACTGATTCATTCTTGGAACAAAGCATGGCTGTCATGGCAGGAGACGTAGCGTAGATGTCGGCCTCGACGTGCATAATTGCACCTTCAGGAAGCGGAGCGGAGAGAATATGCTGAAGAAGTCGCTTGTCGGGGCGCCTGTTGTCTTCGTTTGAAACGAGAAGATCGAGTAGTTCGGAATCATCTTCATTCCAGGCGTCGAGTATCGAAAGTGCGCCAAAGTCTATCGCGTCATTGTTGGGAATGCAGCCAGCCAAGGCCTGTGCTTGCTGTTCGCTATCAACGGAGTCCCAGGGTAGGGCAGAGTACGCCCGTCGTGCGCGACGAATTGCGCGGAGGGCGGAGAAATGTGAAATCACGGTCGTCATAGCTATAAGGTACTAATCCGTTGGCGAAACGATATTGCCGTATCGTTCTTTTCGCTCAAAGGGGAGTCGCGCGCCGCGGGCGGTAGCGTGATCATGTGGAATTCCTTGAAAAAGTGGAGAATGGAGCGATGTGCTGGCCTTGGAGGCATCTACTGAGGTGGGTGTTGGGCAGTTAGTTCAGATTTGTATAAGGCGACCGGGGTGTATTGCCGTTGTTGAAGGAATCGGTGGGCAAAATGGGGCCAATGGCATGGTGAAGAGATCCATAGGCGGAGGGATCGAGCGGAATTATGCCGGCAAGAGGGCTTTCGACGTATTAAATGACCCAAACGAATGCCTAAATAAATACAAATCTGAACTAACTGTCCATAGCAGGTTGTCGAGGGGTAGAAAAAGGGTCGGAAGCGAGCTTCCGACCCTTTAAAAACACCAAAGATGATGAGATGCACGCTGGATTACAGCGCGAAGTCGCCGCCGACGAGCGTAGAGACGGGCTCCTCGTGGTAAACGGCGGAGATGGCCTGAGCGAACTCCTCGGCGACCGAGATGGTCTTGATCTTGCCGCCGACCTCGACGGGAATGGCGTCGGTGACGAGGCACTCGACGATCGGGGCGTCGTTCAGACGCTCGATGGCCGGACCGGAGAAGATGCCGTGGGTGGCGCAGACGTAGATGTCGCCAGCGCCCATAGCCTTGAGCTCCTTGACGTTGGCGCACAGGGTGCCAGCGGTGTCGATCATGTCGTCGTTGATGATGCAGGTCTTGCCCTTGATGTCACCGATGATGCCCATGACCTCGGCGGCGTTGTGGCGCGGACGGCCCTTGTGGGCGATGGCCAGGTCGCAGCCGAGCATGTCGGACAGCTTCTTGGCGGCCTTGGCGCGGCCCACATCGGGGGAGACGACAACCAGGTTGTCGGTGTCGAAGTGCATGTCGTTGTAGTACTGGCCAAACAGCGGCAGTGCGGACAGGTGGTTAACCGGGATATCGAAGAAGCCCTGGATCTGGCCCTGGTGCAGGTCGAGGGTGATGATGCGGTTGACGCCGGCGCGCTCGAGCAGATTGGCGACGAGGCGGGCGGTGATGGGCTCACGCGGGCCGGCCTTGCGGTCCTGGCGGGCATAGCCGTAGTGGGTGATAACGGCGGTGATGGAGCGGGCGGATGCGCGCTTGGCAGCGTCGGTGGCGATGAGCAGCTCCATGAGCATGTCGTTGACGTTGCCGCCGGCCACGGACTGAATCAGGAAGACGTCGGCGCCGCGGACGGTCTCGTCGTAGCGGGCGTAAATCTCACCGTTGGCGAACTGCTTTAGCGTAAGGCCCGAAAGCTCGACCCCAAGGTACTCAGCAATCTTCTGAGCGAGGGGACGGTTGGAGGAACCGGAATACACGCGGATGGACTTGCGCATATTCTCCGACTTCTCGGGATCATTAATCGGCATTACCCTTCTCCTTTATATCGAATGCCATATAGATGCCTTGTTGCATTGTAACCGCGCGGCGGGGTTTATCGAGTCTTGATAACGTCTTTACCGTCAACGGACACGAACCGACCACTCATCCGGCCGCGCAGGTCACGATAGAAAAAGGAGCCGTTCCCAGGGAACAGCTCCTTTTGTGCTTGGTAAAACGTTATACCTCGTCGTCCTCGTGCAGACGGCGGCGATAGTCGGCGGCCCAGCCCTCAATATTTACCTGACGGGCACGACCCAGGCCAAGTGCGTCGGCCGGGACCGGCTCGGTGATGACGGAGCCGGCGGCCACGAGCGCGCCGTCGCCGATCTGGGCGGGCGCGACCATCATGGTGTCGGAACCGATGAAGGCATCCTTGCCGATGACGGTCTTGTGCTTGTGCACGCCATCGTAGTTGCAGGTGATGGAGCCAGCGCCTACGTTGACGCCGGAGCCCATGGTGGTGTCGCCGATGTAGGACAGGTGCGGCACCTTGGAGCCCTCGCCGATCGTGGACTTCTTGATCTCCACGTGCGTGCCGGCCTTGGAGCCGTCGAGCATGTGGGTGCCCGGGCGCAGGTAGGCGCGCGGGCCGCAGTCGACGCCGTTCTCGATGACGGCCTCGATGGCGATGGTCTCATCGATGGTGCAGCCGCTGCCGACGGTGGTGTCGGTGAGGCGGCTGTTGGGGCCGAGCTGGCACTCCTCGCCCACGGTGACGTGGCCGATCAGGTGCGTCTGCGGCCACACGACGGTGTCGCGGCCGATGGTGGCATCGGGGCCGATCCAGGCCTGCGTGGGATCGATGAACGTGACGCCCTCGGCCATCCAGTGCTCGTTGATGCGGTCGCGCGCGATAGCGGTGAGCTGCGCGAGCTGAATGCGGCTGTTGACGCCCAGGCCGTCGCGGTAGTCATCGCAGTGGAAGATGGAGACCGCCTGGCCGTGACCCTTGAGGATTTCGAGCATGTCGGGCAGGTAGTACTCGGACTGCGCGTTGTCGTTGCCGATCTCGTTAATGTGGGCGGCGAGCTGCGCGCCGTCAAAGGCGTAGCAGCCGGCGTTGCACTCCAGCAGCGTGGCGGCCTGCTCGGGCGTGCAGTCCTTCTGCTCGATGATGCGCTCGATCTGGCCGTCGGCGCCCAGCTTGATGCGGCCGTAGCCGAAGGGGTCGGGCGGGGTCATGGTCATGACGGTGCAGGCGAGCTCGCCGGTAACGACGGTCTGTGCGAACTTGGCGACGGTGTCGGCGGTGATGAGCGGCAGGTCACCGTTGAGCACGACGACCGGGCCTTGCGTGATGCCGCAGGCCTCGAGCGCGACCTTCACGGCGTGACCGGTGCCCAGGCGCTCGGTCTGCTCGACGCACTCGACCTTGGTGGCGCTGCTGGCGTAGGCGCCGTCGATGAGGGCGCGCATCTCGTCGGCGTGGCTGCCGATGACGACCACGACGCGGCTGCAGCCGGCCTTGATGGTAGCGTCGACGATCCACTGGACCATGGGCTTGCCCAGGATCTTGTGCGAAACCTTGCAGTGGTTCGACTTCATGCGGGTGCCCTCGCCGGCGGCGAGGATAATTGCGATTGCGTCCATGTGATCTCCTGTTACGTTATAGAGACGTGTGTTTGGAAACGATACACGGCGCAATATGATACCGCAGGCATATGTTGAGCGCGTAACGATTGACGCGTGAGGGCCGATGTCGGTGCCGCCGGCGTGACGTTTGTACTGCTTGCGTGCGGCGTTGGCGGTGCTGTGGAGCTGTCGTTTGAGCGAGGGGACGGGGGTGCCCGTGGACAACATACAAGAGGAGTTTGGCGGCGAGCCCGTCGCGGCGTTCTCGATGTCGCATCCGGCTGTGCCGGCACTCTATATAGTGCTGACGCTGGGGCTCACCATGTTCTCGATGCAGCCGGTGCTGATTGCGCTGTCACTTGCGGGCGGGCTGGCGTATGGATTTGCGACGCGTGGGGCTGCCCGCACGCTGGGCGCACTCCGCTGGCAGTTGCCGGTGATTTTGATTATCGCGCTGGTCAATCCGCTGTTTAGCGCCTCGGGCTCGACGGAGCTGTTCCGTATTGGCATGCGCGCGGTGTATCTGGAAAGCATGGTATACGGCCTGTGCATGGGCGGGCTGTTTGTGGCGAGCGTGCTGTGGTTTGAGGCCGCGGCGTCGATGCTCGAATACGACAAGGTGCTCGCGCTGCTGGGCAATGCCGCACCGGTGATTGCGCTCATGATCTCGATGTGCATGAGGCTTATCCCGCAGTTTTTACGCCGCGGTCGTACGGTGCTGGCGGTGCAGGATGCGATTGATGTGCCGGGCCGCGCGCCCACCGATCCCGTGCGATCGCGCCTGCGGGCGTCGAGCGTGTTGATGGGCTGGGACATGGAAGATTCGCTGGAGCGCGCGGACGCGATGCGCTCGCGCGGGTGGGGTGCCGCGACGCGTCGTACGACGTATGCGCGGTATCGACTGGGGCGCAGTGACGTTGCCGCGCTGGTCGGGCTCGCGCTGTTTGGTGCTGCCGCGGTGGCGGTGGCGTGGACCGCGACGACGCAGTATTCGTTTTATCCGCAGCTCTCGGTGCCGGCGCCGTGGCCGGGCTATGTCGTGTACGCTGCCTGGATGGTGCTGCCTTGCGCGTTGCGCGCGATTGATGAGAAGAGGTTTGGCTGATGGCTCGGTTTGATAGGAGCTCGGCGGCGGGTGTGGCATATGGCTCGGCCGCGCCGGCGATTGAGGTGCGAGGCCTTAGTTTTGCCTATCCCGGGGTCAAGGCACCGGTGCTCGAGGGGCTTGATTGGCGTGTTTCCCAAGGTGCGTTTGCACTGCTTGTTGGCGGTACCGGTTCGGGCAAGTCGACGCTGCTGTCGCTGCTCAAGCCCGAGATCGCTCCAGCGGGCGAGCGCACTGGCGAACTGCGCGTGCTGGGCGAGAACGTTGCCGACATGAACGTGCGGGCATCGGCAGAGCGCGTGGGTTATGTGTTTCAGGATCCCGAGAACCAGATTGTGTGCGAGACCGTGTGGCACGAGATGACGTTTGGCCTAGAGAATCTGGGTGTGTCGCGCGACGAGATGCGCCGCCGTGTTGCCGAGACCAGCTATTTCTTTGGTCTGGAGGACTGGCTTCATCGTGATACCGATACGCTTTCGGGTGGCCGCAAGCAGCTGCTGTCGCTTGCCGCCGTCCTGGCGCTGCGCCCGCGCGTGCTGCTGCTCGACGAGCCCACGTCTCAGCTCGATCCCGTTGCTGAGAAGAATTTTCTGCACGCGCTGTTTCGTGTGAATCGCGAGCTGGGCTGCACGGTTGTTGTGGCGACGCATCAGCCGCGCCCAATGCTCGAATACGCGACGTGTGCGTACCGGATTGAGGACGGTCGCGTGCGCGAGGTGGCGGATATGGCTTCTTTGGGACGCCGAGAATCGCTGTTTTCCGATGACATGTTGGGGTGGGGTGCCATCCGATGTGCAAATAAAGGAGTATTCAGCAGGCGTGAGGACAATTTGGGCTCTCCAGAGCCGCCCGGGGACGTATCGAGCGCGAAAAAAAGTTCAGAATTGGACAAATCGTCAGAATTTGTGGCGCAAACGTCGCTCGAAAACGGCTCGGAAGCTTTCCCGCGCACGGATGGAAGCAGAATACTCCAAAAAATGCACGGCGGGTCGGCTACCACCTTGTCGGAAGGCTGGTTTCGCTACAATCGCGCGGGCGGTTGGGTGCTGCGTGGGCTCGACGTGGCGTTTTCGGCCGGTGCGGTGCATGCGACCGTGGGCGGCAACGGATGCGGTAAGTCGACGATGCTTTCAGTGCTGGCGAAGACCGCCAAGCTGCAGCGCGGCCGCATGGTGCGCGGAGCGGCCTCGGCGGCGCTGCTGCCTCAGAATCCCAAAGCATTGCTGGTTGCCGAGACGGTTCGCGATGAGCTGATGGAATGGGCCTCGACCTGCGGATATGACGAGAACTTGGCGCGGGAGCGTGCGGTGCAACTTGGACTGGACGGCCTGGAGACGCGCCACCCCTACGACCTCTCGGGCGGACAGCGCCAGCTGCTCGCACTGGCAAAGCTGCTGCTGATCGGCCCCGAGCTGCTGCTGCTTGACGAGCCCACGAAGGGCTTGGACCTGGAGAGCCGCCGCATCATCGCCCGCGCCCTGCGTGACCATGCGAAGGCTGGCGGCACCGTCATCATGGCCACGCACGATCTGGATTTTGCCGAGCAGGTAGCCGACGACGTCGCCATGATGTTTGACGGCGAGATTGCCTGCATGGAGCCCCCGGCCGACTTCTTTGCCGACAACGTGTTCTATAGGGCGTGATGGGATGACGGACTGTCGTTTCTCGCGCTTGCTTGCAAAACTGGAAATCCCGCTGCTGCTGGCGGTGCCAGCCGTGATGGCTGCGGCGTTGCTGTCGGGTGTTGAGCAGGCAGCGTTGGCCATGCTGGTTGTGGTGGCGCTGGTGCTCGCGCTGTTCTTTGCGGGTTACGAGGCATCTCGTCCGGGTTTGCGCCAGATTATGCCCACGTTGGTGCTGGCGGCGCTGGCGGCGGCGGGGCGCATCCTGTTTGGGCCCATTCCCGACTTTAAACCGGTGAGTGCCATCGCCATTATCGCGGGGGCGACGTTGGGTCGACGCAACGGCTTCATGGTCGGTGCGCTGGCAGCGCTGACCAGCAATTTCTTTTTTGGACAGGGCATGTGGACGCCATGGCAGATGTATGCCTGGGGTCTGGTTGGCTATGTTGGCGGCGCGCTGGCGCATGCGGGCGCGTTCGACCGCGCCGACGGCACCGCGCGATTGCCGGCGCTACTGGCGTACGGCTTTGCGTCGGGCTTGCTCTATGGCGTCGTGATCAACGCGTATGACATCATTGGTTTTGTGCAGCCGCTCACGTGGGCGGGAGCCGTGGCGCGTCTTGCCACGGCAGTGCCGTTCGATATCACACACGGCCTCGCGACCTGCGTGTTCTTGGCCGCCTTGTACAAGCCCTGGTGCCGTCGCATTAACCGTGTCGTCGTGAAATACGGGCTGTAGGGCATTTTGCGTTCCCTCACGAACTTGCGGTGGAATAGTTCTTGTTTTTGGCTATTTGCTACCCAAACGGGAACTATTCCACCGCAACTTATAGGGGGGAGAGGGGTCACATGATCTGTTTTTCTCTGTCCCCCAGGAATTACTTGGGGCTAGAGCTCTAGCGTGAGGGTGACGGGGCAGTGGTCGCTGCCGAAGATGTCGCCGCGGATGCCGGTGTCGCGTACGTTGTCGGCGATTGCGTCGCTTACCAGGAAGTAGTCGATGCGCCAGCCGGCGTTGTTCTTGCGGGCATTAAAGCGGTAGCTCCACCAGCTGTAGACGCCCTCGACGTCCGGATTTGCCGCGCGCCAGGTATCGGTAAAGCCGGCGTCGAGCAGCTCGGTAAACTTGCCGCGTTCTTCGTCCGAAAAGCCGGCGTTGCCGCGGTTGGACTTGGGGTTCTTAAGGTCGATCTCCTCGTGCGCCACGTTAAAGTCGCCGCAGGTCACGACGGGTTTGCCGCTCTCGCGCTCAAGCGCGCTCAAAAAGCCGCGATAGGCATCATCCCAGGCCATGCGCACGTCGATGCGGGCGAGTTCGTTTTGCGCGTTGGGAGTGTAGACATCCACAAACCAGAACTTGTCGAACTCCAACGCGCAGACGCGGCCCTCGGTTGCGGCTTGGGCGACGAGCTCGGCCGCCTTGCCCTCGCCGGCGTAGGGTAACAGCGCGTCGGCGTGCAGCACGCGCAGCGGTTCCTGGCGGCTAAAGACCGCAGTGCCCGAATAGCCTTTACGCTCGGCGTAGCTCCAGGTTTGGCGATAGCCGGGCAGGTTAATATCAACCTGGCCTTCTTGCAACTTGGTCTCTTGCAACGCCAGGATATCGACGTCGAGTTCTTGCGCGATCTGGATAAAGCTCGGGTCCTTTTTGAGCACGGCGCGCAGGCCGTTGACGTTCCACGAGGCGAAAGTGTAAGTCTGAGGCATGGTGTCCTTTCGACGGGGTTGGCAGGCTTAAGATTAGCGCAACAGGGGCGGTGGTGGGCACCGCGCGTGCTGACCCAAAGGCCGCATGCTGGGACATCGCCCGACGCTGCCCGACCAACAAGGACGGAGGACTCATATGACGCAGGCGATAACGGACTCCAAACAGGCCTCCGCCGCGCTGGCGGAGCTGTTCGGCACCCACAAGCGCGTGGTCTTCTTTGGCGGCGCGGGCGTTTCTACGGCGAGTGGCATCCCCGATTTCCGCAGCGTGGACGGCCTGTATCACCAACAGTTTGTCTACCCGCCCGAGACCATGCTCTCGCATAGCTTTTACGCGGTGCACCCGGCCGAGTTCTTCGACTTCTACCGCACCAAGATGATCGCGCTTGGCGCCAAGCCCAACCGCTGCCACACCAAGCTGGCCGAGCTGGAGCGCGCCGGCAAGCTAAATGCCGTGGTGACGCAAAATATCGACGGCCTGCATCAGATGGCCGGCTCGCAGCGCGTGTTCGAGCTGCACGGATCGGTCCATCGCAACATTTGCCAGTCGTGCGGCGCGGTCTATAGCGCCGAGTGGATTTGCTCGCGCGAGCACGAGGACGCCGCGGGCGTGCCCGTGTGTCCTGCGTGCGGCGGCCGCATCAAGCCCGACGTAGTGCTCTACGAGGAGCCGCTCGACGAGCATGTGCTGACCGGCGCCGTTGCCGCCATTGCCGCGGCCGATGCCCTCATTGTGGGCGGGACCTCGCTCGTGGTGTATCCGGCGGCGGGCCTTACGCGTTACTTTACCGGCGATACGCTGGCCATTTGCAATCTTGCTCCCACCGATCAGGATGCAAATGCCGACCTGCTGATTTCTTGCGACATCGCGGCCGCGTTTGCGTTCTAGCCCGCGCGCGCGGATACAATAGAAAGACTGAGTGCAAAGCGACCCCGCCGCCAGCTCCCCAAGCTCGGCGGCGTGGGCATTTTAGGAGGATGTTCATGGCGAACGACAGCAAGACATGGCGGTGCGGAAAGTACGAGCTCAGCTTTGACCGTCCGCGCATCATGGGCGTCCTCAACGTGACGCCCGATTCGTTTAGCGATGGCGGGGAGCACTTCGACCCGGATGCCGCCATCGAGTACGGCCTGGCGATGCTCGACGCCGGCGCCGACATCATCGACGTGGGCGGCGAGTCCACGCGCCCCGGCTTTACCCCGGTCAACCCCGACGAGGAGGCTCGCCGCGTGCTGCCCGTGGTGCGCGCGCTGGCCAAGGAGGGCGCCATCGTCTCGATCGACACGCGTCATGTGGCGGTTGCCAAGGCGGCCGTGCGCTGCGGCGCCTCGATCGTCAACGACGTGACCGGCTTCACCGATCCCAAGATGGTCGAGTTTGTTAAGACGAGCACCTGCGGCATCATCGTGATGCATGCCGGCGAGGTCGCCGCGCCCACCCGCACGCACGCAACGGTGCAGCTCGATACCTCGGCAGCGGCGTTTGTTGCCGAGAAGGCGCGCGAGGCGGCTGCCGAGGCCGCGCGTGAGGCCGAGAAGCCGGCTCGCCGCCGTCGCGGCAAGTTGCTGGGTGAGCCTAAGTCGGAGGCCAAGCTTCCGGGCGGCGTGGTGCAGCCCTCGTTGCCGTTTGGCGAACCGGAGCCCACGTCCGAGCCTGCAAGCGAGCAGGAGACGCCCGCCGCCGAGCAGACTGCTGCCGCCGAGACCGTCGCGCCCGCGCCCGCAGCCACCGAGGCCGCATCGGAGTCCAATGACCGTCTGGCCGCCATGATGCGCCGCAGCGCCCGCCGCGAGGAAGCCTACGTGCCCACCTCGCAGCTCCGCCGCTTCACCCTGCCCGATTCGGCGCCAATCATGCGCCGCGTCATGGGCTTTCTGTCTGACCAGGCCCGCACACTCATCCATGCCGGCGTGTCGCGCGACCGCATCTGCATCGATCCTGGACCGGGCTTTGGTAAGTCGGCTAACGAGGACATCGTCATCCAGCGCGAGACTGCCAAGATGGCGTCACTGGGCTATCCGCTCATGTGCGCCGTGTCGCGCAAGCGCTTTGTGGGCGCCGTCTCGGGCGTGACCGAGGCCGCCGAGCGCGATGCCGCTACGTTTGGCGTGTGCCTGGGCGCCATCCAGGCCGGTGCCAACATCGTGCGCGTGCACGACGCCGCGGGTTTTGCGCAGTTCCTGAACGGCTACTGGGCGGTTGCCAAGCCGCAGCCGCGCCGCGCGTTTGTGGCCGTGGGCTCCAACCTGGGGCATCGCTGCGACAACATTCGCGCCGCACGCGAGATGATCGCCGAGATTCCACTCACCTGCGTGTCCAACTCCTCCAAGATCTACGAGAGCGAGCCTGCCTACGAGACGCGCCAGGACGCGTTTGCCAACGCCGTCATCGAGATCAAGACCGAGCTGGCGCCGTTGGTGCTGCTCGACGAGCTTATGAAGATCGAGGCTGAGCTGGGGCGCGACCGCTCCAAAAAGGCCAAGGCCAACGGCCCGCGCACCATCGACCTGGACCTGCTATGGATGGACGGCGAGACCCACGGCGGCAAAAAGCTGCGCCTGCCGCATCCGCTGATCGGCGAGCGCGATTTTGTGCTGGTGCCGCTCGAGGACTTGATGCACGATCCGGCGCGGTTCTTCCGCTACAACGGCGTCGAGGTTAAGGAGCCCGAGGACCGCGTGGGCCATATCGTGGGCGAATTGGGGCGTATGTAGATGATCGAGATGAATGCTGTTGTTGCCGGTACCGAGCTTGACGCCGCGCGCGACGCGGGCCGCGAGGGTGCGTCCGCGGGCTGGTGCGCTTGGAGCGCGGGCGATGCTTCGCTGACGTTTTCGCTGGTCGTGCGCCCGGACGTGAACATGCATGCCTTCCACGGCCTGCCGTTTGTGGCGGCGATGGGCATGATGGATGCGCTTGTGGGCACGGCTTCGACGCCGGGGTTGGGCCTTGCCGGTAAGGTGGGTATCCAGTGGCCGAGCGATATCGTGTGCGGTGCGCCTGCGTTTGAGACGTCGCTCGCGCGTGTTGCCGTGAACGGCGGTGCCGGTGCTGCGGGCATGT
Source organism: uncultured Collinsella sp. (assembly GCA_900539035.1). Taxonomy (GTDB): domain Bacteria; phylum Actinomycetota; class Coriobacteriia; order Coriobacteriales; family Coriobacteriaceae; genus Collinsella. The sequence goes on from UQAU01000002.1 coordinate 60,727, forward strand.
TCGGTGCCGTGACGGTGGATATTGAGCGTTCGGCGTTGAGCGAGCTCGGTGTGGGTGTGGCTGACGAAGCGCTGGTCGAGGCGCTGGCCGCCGCCATGCTGGCCCGCGTGGACGCCTGGGCGGTTGTTGCCAACACGCCGCAAGGCGCCGCGGGGCCGCTGGCTCCCGTGCTGGGCGAGTACTTTGACATGGTGCCACTGCTGGGCCGCCAAGTTGCGGCGGTGTCGCCCAACGGTTTGCCGCTTGCGGTCGGTGTGTTTGCGGGCCTGGACATCTGGGGCCGCGCGACCATCAAGACCGATGCCGGCGAGCAGGAGTTTCCGCCCGAGGCTGTACGAATTCGCGGGCTGTAGCGCGGGGCGCTCGCGCTCAAAGATAACGATGACAACGAAGCCCTCTTCGGCCTGTGCCGGGGAGGGTTTCGCCTGTCTGGGGAATGGGCTTGGCGAACGTTTGCGGGGACTGTGGCATCGGGCGTGCTTGACTTAAGCTCCTGCTCTATCCCAGCTCCTGCATACGGCGGTAGATTTCGCAGATACCCTTGATGGTGAGCTGTCCGTCGACCACGTCGAAGGCATCGGTCGAATCGGCGACGATGCTGGCGAGACCGCCCGTGGCGATAACGGTGGCATCCTCGCGGCCCAGCTCGCGCTTCATGCGCGCGACCAGGCCCTCAGCCATGGCGGCGGCGCCCGTTACGGCGCCGACCTTGATGCACTCCTCGGTATCGCGGCCGATGGCGTGCTCGGGCGCCTCGAGCGGCACGCTGGCGAGCTTGGCGGCACGGGCGGCAAGCGCGTCCATGGAGATGCGAATGCCCGGCGCGATCGCTCCGCCAATGTAATAACCGTCCTCATCGATGACGTCGATATTGGTCGCGGTGCCAAAGTCCACCACGATTGCCGGCGCGCCGTAGAAAGTTTCGGCCGCAACGGCGTTAGCGACGCGATCGGCGCCTACGGCTTGGGGACGCGCCGCGCGCAGCTTGGTCACCGCGGCCGTCTGCGGCCCGATGACGATGGCGTCCGCGGCAATGCGGTCGGCCACGGCGTGCCATTCGCGCGAGAGCTGCGGCACCACGCCGGCAAAGGCGATCGCGTCGACCGCGTCGAGCGAAAGGCCGTACATCTTAAAGAAACCCATCAGGCGCACATGGATCTCGTCGGCGGTATAGGAGCGGTCGGTGGGCATGCGCCACGACTGCACCAGCTCGTCTCCGTCAAACAGGCCCATGGCCGTCTGCGTGTTTCCCATATCGATAGCGAGCAGCATGTCTACTCCCAGTGTTGGCATAAAAGGACGCGCACCATTGTATACGCGCCGCCGACGGCACTCGGCTGCGATTCGTTTACGGTGATAGGGGCTGAGAGGTTTAAATATGAAGGAATTATGCTCCACGAGTTTTTCCTTGCCGTTTACCGAACTCCCGCGTAATATACTTTCTTGCGCACATGAGGCGCCCAGACATTGCGGGGTGGAGCAGTCTGGTAGCTCGCCGGGCTCATAACCCGGAGGTCGTAGGTTCAAATCCTGCCCCCGCGACCAAGACCTTTAGCAGCTCAGAGGCATTGTTCCTCTGGGCTGTTTTCTTTTATCTTGACAATGCAGCGAGGACTCCTGAGCGGAATATGAGCAGATTGCAACGACCGCCAAGGCAAAACAGATGCCAATAAAACTAAAACCAGCTAAATAGAAGTGAAGAACCCGTAGAATCTTCCTCAGTGGAAAAGGCTATCAAGTGAGGGTCCGTATGCCAGGAAAGAAAGCCGATGCAGAAGCTTTTGCAAGCAGGTGGGCGAACAAGGGAAATGAGAACCAGGACACGCAACGGTTCTGGATCGACTTCTATCAGAATGTCCTGGGCGTGGAGGATGCGGTCTCGAGACTTGAGTTCGAGAAGCCCGTCTCCACCGATGCGAGCACGCACGATGGGTATATCGACGTCTTCATACCATCGGCCAAAACCCTTGTCGAGCAAAAGTCGCTGGGAATCGATCTCGCCAAGGAGGAGACGTGCCAGGGCCGCAAGGTGACGCCCGCGAAGCAGGGCAACGCCTACGCTCAGGGCATGCCCCTCTCCCAACAGCCTCGCTACATCATCGCTTGCAATTTTGCCGAGTTTTGGGTCTTCGACCGCGAGCGGGACTCGCTATGCCGGGAGCCGCTTTTCAAGTTGCCGCTCGCCGAGCTCCCCAAGAACCTCGCTGCCATTCAGTTCCTCAAGGGCGGGGCGGAGGCCCCGGCCACGATCTCCCGCGCCGTTTCCGTCGAGGCCGGCAAGATCATGTCGAAACTCCATGACCAAGTCGCCGAGGCGTTCGATGACCCCGACACGCCCGAGAATCACCATGCGCTCTCCGTGCTCATGACGCGCCTCATGTTCCTCATGTTCTGCGAGGACTCGGGACTCGTTGCCCCCAACGCCTTCCGCGACTACGTCTCGCACTTCCAGGCGGGTGATCTCAGGCGAGGCCTCAAGGACCTTTTCGTTTGGCTCGACACCAAGGACGAGGACCGCGACAAGTACGCCGAGCCCTGGCTGAAGAAACTGCCCTACATGAACGGTGGCCTCTTCCGGGAGAAGACGGAGATTCCGCCCCTGTCCGAGAACTTCCGCCATACGCTCATCGTCGAGGGGTGCCAGGAGTTTGATTGGTCGGGCGTGAGCCCCACGGTCTTCGGCTCCATCTTCGAGGGCGCGCTGTCCCACGACCACCGCCGCGCAAACGGCCAGCACTTCACGAGCCCCGAAAACATCCACAAGGTCATAGACCCGCTCTTCCTCGACGGCCTCAAGGCTGAGTTCGAGGAGGCCCGTGTCAAGCCCGTCGCGGGCGGTGCGAGGACCCGTGCGCTCAAGGACCTGCATGAAAAGATCGGTAGCGTCTCTATCCTCGACCCGGCTGCCGGGTCAGGCAACTTCCTGACGGAGAGCTACCTGTGCCTGAGGCAGCTGGAGAACCGCATCCTCTTCGAGCTCCAGGGTGAGCAGACGTCATTCAGCTTTGAGGATTCCGGCGATCGCGACGTGCTGGTCAACCTAAAGAACTTCCATGGTATTGAGCTGGAGGACTTCGCTTGCTGCGTTGCCCGCACGGCTCTCTGGATCGCCGAGAAGCAGGCGGACGCTGACACCGCAAAAGTGACGCAGCGCGTCTACCAGGAACTTCCGCTCACGGACTATGAGGGCATCGTTAACGCGAATGCCCTTCGTATCGACTGGAATGACGTCGTATCAGCGGATGAGGTCGATTATGTGCTCGGAAATCCTCCTTTTATAGGCAGTTCGCGCCTTGAAGACGCTCAAAAGGAAGATAGGAAGGCGATTTTTGGCAAATCCGCTGGTTTGCTCGACTATGTTGCATGCTGGCATAAGAAAGCGGCTGAATATATGGATGGGCATCGTGTTCGATGTGCATTCGTTTCAACTAACTCTATCTGTCAGGGACAGCAGGTTGAGCCCCTGTGGAAGCCCCTGTTCGACAATGGCGTTCATATCGATTTCGCCTATAAAACGTTCGTTTGGGATTCCCAAGCATCTGATAAAGCGAATGTCCATGTTGTCATTGCCGGATTTTCTAAAAGTCCCGATATACAACCTCTACTGTTTAGCTCAACGGGTGCAACAAAAGCGGACAACATCAACGGCTACCTCTCGAATGCTCCGGACGTTTTTGTCGAAAAGCGAAGGCAGCCCCTCTGCTCTGTTCCGAAGATGTCGCGAGGTGGCGGCGCTGGTGATTGGGGATTTTTAACCCTCGATGAGGCTGAGGCACATCGTTTACTGACTTCATATCCTGCTCTCGAACAGTACATTAGGCCATTTTCAATGGGATCTGAGTTTATCAAGGGCATTAACAGGTATTGCTTGTGGTTTGCTGGACTATCGGGAGCCGAGCTATCCAAACTTCCCAAAGAAATAAGGGATCGGTTCGATGAAATCCGCAAACTAAGGTTGGCTTCTCCGCGTTCTGGCACGCAAAAGAGAGCCTGTGCCCCGTGGGAGTTCGATGAGGTTAAAGCGCCTGCCGATGGCGCATTCCTGGCCGTTCCACAGGTGTCTTCCGGACGGAGGAAATACATTCCGGTCGGATTCATAACCAACGGCACTATTCCTGGAAACAAGCTCTTTTTTGTCGAAGAGGCGGATTTGTATGATTTTGGAATCATCTCAAGTCAGTTTCACAACGCATGGATGAGGCAGGTTGCTGGACGCTTAAAGAGCGATTATCAATACTCGAACACTATCGTCTATAACAATTTTGTCTGGCCTTCTCCATCTGCGAGTCAGAAGGATGAGATACGCCAGTGTGCTAGGGATGTGCTTGAGGCGAGAAACGCTCAACGCGGGGCAACTCTTGCCGACATGTATAGCCCCGATAAAGCCCTCTTCTTCTCCGATCTCATGAAGGCTCATGCACGGCTCGACGCTGCTGTCGAATCTGCCTATGGCGTTGATTTTGGCGGAGATGAAGAGAGGGTTGTTTCGCATCTATTCAAGCTTTATGCCGAGAAGGTCGGTGAGTAGCGTGAAGGGGAACGTCATAAAGCCGAAGGGGGAGACGATACCATCCGAACCCGATTCCGTGAAGGGGAGCATTGGAGATCTAAGGGCCGAGGCCGATCGACAGGAGGAGGAAGCCCAAAGATATGCCATCGCCTTCCTCAAGAAGGTTATGAGGCTGAAAGGCGTGGCAATCGAGCGCGACCATTTCCTCCGCTCAGAGTTTCGTAAGCGGGGCGTTGCGGACGAGCAGGTAGAGCTCGCGATTTCAACGAGCCCAGCCGCCGCCGGGATGGATTCTGACCTTGTCGACTCCATCGCGAGGGACGTCATTGATTTCGAGACGAAGAAATCGACCGTCCTTTCGTTCTCCGCGGGATTGCCCGGCGGGCTCGCGATGCTCGGAACGATCCCGGCGGACGTGACGCAGTACTATGTCCACGCCTTTCGAATCATGCAGAAGCTGGCGTATCTCTACGGCTGGCAGTCATTTATCGACGATTGCGACGAGATGGACGATGAGACCTTGGCGGCCTTCGCCCTTCTCCTGGCCGTGATGGCCGGCGTGAGCGGTGCCAACTCCGCCTTGACGGCGTTTTCCAAAACGGTTCAGGCCAATGTGGCCAAGAAGGTCGCCAACAAGGCGCTTATGCAGACAAGTTACTACCCGATTATCAAAAAGGTCCTTGCCGGGATCGGCGTCAAGATCACCAAAAGCAGTTTCGGCGACGTGGTGAGCAAAGTCGTTCCGGTCGTCGGCGGGTTCATCTCGGGAGGCCTCACGTTCGTCAGCCTCAAGGGCGGGTCGAGGAGACTTGCAGGGGAGCTCAGGTCATTGCCGCAGGCGACAGGTCCCTTGACCGCAGCGGCGGTTGATTCTTTTACTGATTTTGCCGAAATGAAGGGGATGACGAGCGATGACGATGCCCAAATGGCATGAGACCATGCGGCCCATCCTTGAAGCGCTGGCGCATGTCGATGGATATCTGGCCGGCACCGACCTCCAGGATGCCGTGGCGATCGAATTCGACATGACCGATGACGAACGGGCCGAGCGTCTTAAGAGCGGCCAGTCGAGACTCTACAACCGCGTGTACTGGGGTATCACCGATTTGGAGAAGGCTAAGCTTCTGGAATACGGCGAGAAGAAGGGAACCTACCGTATCACCGATGCCGGCAGGACGTACCTCTCTGATTATCCCGGACCCATTACAGCCAAGGGTCTCTATGAGAACTGCACGGCATTCAAGAAGTGGAAAGACGGCTATCAGGCCGCAAGCAAGGCCAAAAACGCTTCAGAGCCCGAGGGCGTTTCGACGCTGGAGGACCAGGAGTCCCCTCAGGAGGCGATGGAGTCTGCCTACGGCGAGATTCGCGACGCGCTCGCCGACGACCTCATTTCGATCATCATGGGAAAAGATCCGTATTTCTTCGAGCACCTGGTCGGAAAGCTGCTCGTGGCGATGGGTTACGGCGAGAGCCTGGACTCCCGTGCCGACGTCACCAAAAAGAGTGGTGACGAGGGGATAGACGGCGTCGTCCGTGAGGACCGACTCGGATTCGGAACCATCTGCTACCAGGCTAAGCGGTGGGATCCGCAAAGGACGGTCGGACGGCCGGAGGTTCAGGCATTCGTCGGGGCGCTTTCCGGAAAGGGCGTATCGAAGGGCCTTTTCATCACCACGGCTCGCTTCTCCAAGGATGCCCGCAAATATGCTGAGGGCCTCCTGGGGCAGACGGTCGTGCTCGTCGACGGCCCCGCGCTCGCCGGCCTCATGATCGACTACGGCGTCGGCGTGAGCACGAGACAGGTCTACGAGATCAAGGCCGTTGACACCGATTTCTTCGACGAATAGCGCGTGTCTGCAACGCGCCGCTACCGCGCGCCCTTCCGCCCGTTGCATTTCGAGCAGAGCACCTGCAGGTTGGATGGAACGGTCTTGCCGCCCTTCGCGACCGGCACGATATGGTCGACGTGCAGGCCCACGCCGTCCGGCATGTATTTCCCGCATATCTGGCAGGTGTAGTTGTCCCGGCGGGCGATCTGCTCGCGCAGCTGCTTCGTCATCAGCCTTCGCTGGTTCCTGGCGTGATAGTCCCTGAGCGTCGCCTCGTCGTTGATGGCGGCGAGGCGGATGCGGCGCTCGACGATCCACTCCCAGTTCACGTCAAGCTCGGAATCATCCATCGACACCTTGTAGGACGTCTTCACGTAGTTGGCCTGCTTGTACCTCGTCTGGTCGCGGCAGGTGATGAACCTAAAGGCCCTGTCATCGTCGACCGCCTCGGCGTACTGACGCTCGCGCCGGCTGCGGAGCCGGCAGGTTTTCAGATACTCTTCTTGCTCGTGCTTCCAGTTCTGGATGTATGCCCTATGGGCGACGATGGCGTCCCAACCGGCCGGGTCCATCAGGTGACGGTCGATGTAGTCCTCGATCCTCACGTTGCGCCTGCCAGACACATCGAAGCGGGCCACGTAGTAGGGATACCTAAAGGGGCTCGCCAGAATCCTGCGAACCAGGACCGCGATTGCACATACCAGGGCTATGGCCAGCACGCCGAGAACGAAATGGGGCGTCAGGTCGACTATATAGTGGTACCCGTCTATCTCATAGAGCTGAGTCATGGCATTCTTCCTTCCCCAAGGATGGCAAAATGATACCAAGACGCGGGTCTTCCGGATCGCGGGCGCTTTCCACGCGGTACACCCATGCCCCTCCGTCCGGACACCGCACACCGAACCCCCACACCACGTTCGCTTTACAATCAAGAACATTCGTTCGACAATGAAGCCCGTGAGATACAAACGGATGTTCGGGGGTACGCGCATGATCATGAAAAAGCACTCGCTTGCGGGAACCTGCGGCATACCCACCGATGCACAGCGCATCTACATCCCCGTGGACGCCAACGGCGCGGACGACCCCGACCACGGCCCGTCCGATCCCGTCACCATCCACTGGCCGGACGGCCGCAGTTGGAAGGTTGAGAGCATCTACGCCCGCCAGGAGTTCGGCCGCGCCATCTTCGGTAACCTCTGTGTGCGTTACGACGTCTGCATCGCGAGGCAGCGCAAAACGGTCTGGTGGGAGCACGGCGACTGGTTCGTCGAGCGCGGTGGCGGCATGGCGGTGACGCCCGAGTGATGGGCCACACAAAGGACTTCGGCGGCGGCATCACCGTTCGCGCCAACGGCGACAAGCCCGGCAGACGCGTCCATAAGCAGTACGTAGACGTCTACGCCCGCACTAACGCCGACGGAACGACGGTGCCTGTCCGCGTCTGCTGGCCGGACGGCCGCGGCTTCACGATCGACCAAATCATTCGAATAGACCCCTTCGGCGCGGTCATCCACGACGCGCAGACGGCGGTCTACACGGTGCGCTTCGGCGGCTGGACCACTCAGCTCATGCTGGAGCACTACCACAGGGAGGACCCCATTCACGGGGCAGATGACCGCCTGCGATGGTGGGTCTGGGCGTTCGAGAACACCCGCTCGAAGAACGACGTTTCCGCACCGCCTGCCGACACGCGCGTCCGGTGAACGCGGGTTGGGTCGTCATGCGGAACGCAGAGGGTGACGTCGGCTAGAGCCAAGCTCCGGTCCACTCGCTCCGGTTCCTCGTCGCCGCGAGGAGCGCACCGCATGCCGCGAGCAGTTCGTAGTCCGCGATCCTGATCCCGACCGACATGGCCTCGGCGAGGACTTCAATCCCTCTGCCATAATCCTCGATCTCGGAGAATACCCCGATACCGTCCATGAGCCGCAGGGCGGCTTCGCTCGGCCCGTCCCCCGTCGTGACGTGACGTTCTTCCATGCCGAAACAATCCTCTCTATGCTAGAAAGGCGATGATAGCAGGTGCTGTCCGGGCCAGCGTAAACCGCGTTTTACGTTTTACGGCATCCGCTGACGGCGGCCACGGCTCCGTGGCCGGGTGATGCCTCCGCTGCGCCCTGTAAAGGCCGCTCCATGAGGCCCCGCACAAACCTCCGCTCCGCTCCGGTTGGTGGAGGCCGTCATGGAGGACCTTGACAGGCCTTCGCTCCGGCATGGCTTTGCAGGGAGCAAAGCCGACGACGACGCGCGGCGTCGCCATTCGGCTTTGCCCGCAGGGGCGAGATGTTAGGGCCATGCGCCCGGAGACGGAGGAAGACATGCAGCAGCTGATGACCGAGGAGATGGCCGGGAGGCTCCCGAGGCTCTACGAGCAGGACGGTGCCGGCGACCCCGTCGCGTACGTCCACTATTTCTCGTGCTTGAGCGGGTGGGACTGGTGGCTCACCGAGTACGACCCCGCCACGGGCGAGGCATTCGGGCTCGTGCGCGGGTTCGAGACGGAGTGGGGCTATTTCAGCGTGCGGGAGATGGAGCGCCTCAACCGTGAGAAGGGGTTCGAGGCCATCGAGCGCGACGAGCATTTCGAGCCCGCGCCGGCGAGTAGGTTCGAGGGGAGATAGCGCGATGGTCACGGTCGATTTCGATTTCATGGGCGAGGCGGTCCGCCTCGCCCTCGTGGCCGATGAGTACGTGGGCGGCGGCCTGGCCGTCCTCCTCCTCGACGCCACGGACCCGCGTTCCGAGGGCTACATGGCCGGGTGGGGCGTGCTCACGGCGAACGTGCCGTCGGCGGCCGAGTGGTGCCGCGGGCACGGCAACATCGCCATCGACGCCGCGGTGCCCGCGGCGCTCCTCGAGGCGCTCGAGGCCGCCGGCATGCTCCGCATGGCCGCCCGCTCGGCGGCGTCCGGGATGGCCCGCTACCCGCTTGCCACGGTCGTCGGGCACGCCCTCGCCGACATGGGCGGCCTGCCCGAGACCTTGGAGGAGGCCCTCGGCTCGACGGTCGTCGTCGAGTACGAGTCGGGCGGCGACGGCGGCGCGTTCGAGGTGGGGACCGCACCGGCGGGCTCGGCCGAGCTCGAGCGCCTCGTCGCCGCCGCGAGGTCCGAGGCCGACGCGCTGGCAGCCGCCGGCGGATGGGCGGCCGTCCGGGTCGGTTTCGGGGACGCCGAGACCATCGACTGCGAGGCGGGCCGAACGGTCTACGCGACCGGGGCGGAATAGCCGCGGCCGCCACCCGCACGGGCATGCCGGCGACGGCGTGCCCGTGCGGCGTTTCCCGGGGATGGACCGCGCCATCCCCGGACCCCTGCGCGCCAAAGGGCCTAGGCCCCTTGGGACCCGTGTCCGTGTGACGGGCATGACGGGGATGACGGCACGGCGGACACATGCCTTCGGGCGTCACCGTGTCCCGCTGGATCGGCCTTTCGGCCGATGCGTCCCCGCCGGGATGCGGGGACGCCCGCGCCGCGTTCCGCGCCGCTCTCGCTGCGGCTCCCTGGCAACGCTCCCCAGGGTCGCGTTTCGTGCGCCTCCGCTCACGCCGGCCCCGGACGGTGAACGGCTGCATTCGATGGCTCCCAGAGGTCGCCATCATTCCGCCGTGGTCACCGGCCGGGGCCTCTCGCCCCGGGTCGCCGTGCGTACGGGGGATGCTCCCCAGGGTCGCGTCCCCCTGCGCGCGGCTCGGCCGGGGCTCACCTCGACGCAGCCTCGTCGGACGGGGCCGACATGCGGTTGCCGGTCGATGCAAGATGTGTATCCGTGCGTACACGGCGTCTTTCGGCCGCCGCGCACACACGGATATCTTGCCCTGCGGGGCGCGTCCCCCGAGCTTGCGGGACGCTTGTTGCGTCCCGGTCCCGGGAGACGGGAAGAGGGGCCGCGGCCCCTCTTCGAGATGTGCGCGCGGCGCGTCCTATACGTATCACATCTCGTTTTCCCGGCCGTCGTCCATCGCCCGCTCCATCATGCGGTAGGTCGCCATGCCGATCCCGAGCGCGTGCTGTATGCCGCCCCTCGTGAAGCCGCGACCGAGCTTTCGCCCGCTGATCGCCGCTTTCCTGAGGGCGCGCCCGTGCGCGTCCCTTCGATCGTATGTCGGTCGGTACTCGAAGACCAGGTCCCTTTCCTTGAGATTCCGGTCACGGCTGAGGCGCATATGAACACCCCTCCGCTCAAGCGACTCGTTGAGGGCGCGCATTTTGTTCGATGCGTCTGATGAGACGATCTCGCGGACGCTTTCGCGAACGACCCGGCGAACGTGGTCCTGGTCGGTTTCGAAGCCCGGGTCGGCCTTCGAGCCGATCTCGCGGGCCCGCTGCTCGCCCCTCGACTCCTGCCGGGCGTGGACGCGGCTGTTGCGCGTCCCGCGCTCAAGCTGGGAGAGCCCCCAGCGCCCGTCCATCTCGCGCATCCTCGCCGCGTGGAGGGTCCTCTGGCGGGACGCCCTGCCGTCGTTGAGGCGCTTTCCGGTCGAGAGGTCAGTCCGGTTGATGGCGATATGCACGGCGTAACGGTCGGTCCCGTCCCTCGAGTGCTCTAGGTGGAGTGCCCACGCCGCCTCCTGGTTCGGGTAGTAGCGCTCGACCCACTCGCGTGCGAACTCCATGCAGTCGCCCTCGGACATCCTTCCCCCGTTGACGTCGCACTCGTCGGGGTTGAACGCGATGATCTGGTGATAGCAGTAGGTGCATTTCGAGCCCTTTCGCCCGGGCTCGTTGTGCCCGTAGGCCGCGCGCGTGCGCTCCATCTCGCGGGACCAGTTCGCCGGGTCGCCGAGGTTCCGGGAGTCGAAGTCGAGCACGTCGTGTTTGCTGTTCGTGTTGTCCAGATAACCCGATAAGCTCTTCATATGCTGCGTGCCTGTGATCGCCACCTGCTTGATTGCGGTCATATCCATCCACTTCCTATTCGTCCCAGGCCGCCCACTCGTCCATGAACGCCGCGTTGTCCTCGTCGGCCTTGGTGGGATCGTTCGGGGCGGTCTCTTCTTCACCGGATGCGTCGCCATCGGCGTCGAACTCGGGGCACCACGGGGTGGGGGCTTCATATGCGTCGCCTTCTGCGGCGGCTCTCGCGCGGGCGTAGTACGCGGCCCGTTTCTCGCGCTCGGCCTCCTCGTCCCCGAGCCCGAAGAACGGGCCGGCGGGCGTCCTGTTGGCGTAGTCGAGCGGGAATTCGAAGACGCCCTCACGTCCGGGCTTCGAGTTCTCCCCGCCCTTGATCGCGATGAGGCCGTCGCGGATGGGGATGCGGTTCTGCCACTCCCATTCGTTTATCAGGGGAACGCCCGCCTCGTTGTAGCTCGTGCCAGATGAGGAGCGCCCTGCGCCTTTCTGGCTAGACGTTCCCATCGAGCGCACGGTCCGCTTTCCCGCGAGTGCCGTGAAGAACTTGAAGTCCTCTGGCTCGGAGAGAGACAGAGCGACCTTGATGCCGATGGAGCCGATCAGCTTGTCGCGACCGGCCCCGCCGTCGCCTGGGTCATTGTAGGCATTCAATTCTTTGAGATTTTGAACGAAGATTTGCTCGCGTATTCCCATCGAACGTCCGAGCGTCGCGATGGCCGGCAGACACGCGACCTTGACGTTGAGGTTGCCGATCTCGTCGAGCACGAGCGCTGTCTCGTGTGGCATGCGGCCCCCGTTCCCCTTGCACGCCCGCTGCGCCACCTGCCACCACTGGTTCAGGAAGCAGGTGTAGACGACCCCGTACGGGTCTCCCTCGTCGAGCATCTCGATGTAGACCGCCGTCTTCCTCTCGATGAGGTCGCGAATGGAGACGCTGCTCTCGGAAGTCACGGCGCGGAGCGCTCCGTCCGAGAAGATGCTCAGTGCCTCCTTGAGGGTCGAGACGACGTTCTTGCCGGCCGTCGTCGCGCCGCCGTCACCGAGGAGGTCGGACGCCGGCGAGAACGCCGGGTGCGACGGCCCGAGCTCGCGGATGTAGTCCTTAAGCGGGGCCGAGGGGTCCTTCGGGTCGTCGCCGGCGGTCCCGCGCTCCACGAGCGCGGCGACGCTCGCGAGGTTCTTCTGCCTGCGGGGGATGTCGGCCGTGCAGACGACGAGGACGCAGGCGGCGAGCATGTTGCGCGCTGCCTTGGGGAAATACGTGTTCTTCTCCCCGCCGATTGGGATGAGGTCGACGGCAACCTGCCGGGCCGTCCTCACGGCCCCGTCAATGTCGCCCGCCTCGACGGCGTCGGCGACAAGTCCGATGGGGTTGTACGAGCTGGCACCGGGATAGCCGGTCAGGTCGAGGACGATGGTCTCGTAGCCGAGCTTCCTCGCCTTGTCGGCGGTGAGCTCAAGGATCTCGGGCTTTCCGGTGGAGACGACGTTCCAACCGGCTGCCAGGAACATATGCATATCTTCCAGGACTTGGAATTGTGACTTACCAGACCCCGTTTTTCCAATGCTGATCGCGTGCGGAACGGACGAGTCGAACCAGTATCCGCCCTTGGTCGCGCCGAGCACGAAACCCGCTCTGGCCGGCGCGCCGGACCCGTCCCAGAAATCGTTGCGGCGGTTGAGTTCCGCTGTGCCCCGGACGACGTGGGCGTCGCCGTAGATACCTTCGTCGACGTTCCGGTTGCGTTCGGCGTCCTTTGCGACCGTATAGCCGAGGAGAACGAGAAACAGGAGACAGAACGCTGCGAACATGAACGGAATGTGACCGAGCCATGCCCCGGAAAGCCAGAAGACCGACCACATGTCGAAACCGATGGCGTCGAGCCAGGCGACCCAATCGATGGGGAGCGACGAAGCGGCGCAAGCGATCACGGGTGCTATCAGGGGATAACACGCGACGGTAAGGACGGTGGCGAACGAAGCCGAGAGGACAGCGTTGAACTTAAGATTGCGCACAGGATTTCCTCCTAGACGTTCCGGGCATCAGTCAGGAAGTCCGAGACGGCGTCGGCTGCGTTTCCGACCTTTATGAGTGCGGCATCGAGGAACGGGGCGATCCGACCGGGGTCGTGGGTGATATGGACCTCGCGCGTCAACTGGTTAAGGTTCGACGCAGCAAGTCTGAAATCTCGGTACAGGAGCTTCAGCGTCTCGGGGTCGGTGGCGATTATGGGTCGGTCGCCGTCGACGAGCGAGCGTCGGCGAAGGTACTCGCTCATGCTCAGGCCAGCCGCATCGGCACGCCGCGCGATGGCGGCGCGCTCCTGCGAGGTGACTCTGACGTAGATGCGGCCCGACCTCTGCGGGCTACTCATTGCGCCCCGCCGCGCCAGTGGGAACGAACACATGGGACACGCCGACTCGGCGGTCGCCTCCCATGCTGTCGCAGAGCATGAAGGCGAACGCAAACGGGGTGTCGGCAAAGGGTGTGCGGGAACGGGCTTCGAACATGAGGGCCATGAGATCGAGATAGGCGCTTTCAAGGCGATCGTAGTCCCCGCGCGTCACGGGGATCCCGCGATAGGTGACGATGGGGAGGTCGGGCTCGTCGCAATAGTAGGCGAAGAGTGTGCCGGGGATCTCCTCCTGGACGATCGCATCGATCGAGGGGATATCGGGGTAGGCCGACGGTGCGAAAGGCCAGGCGAAGAAGGCATGCTTTCGCTTTTCGGCTGCTTCGGGGTTGAGCTCGATGGTGAACTTCGGGGCGATCTCGAATCGACCGTCCGACAGTTTCAGGGATTTGAATTCCATAACAGGTCCTTTCGATGATGCGGCGGGGCCGGGTGTGGCTGGCCCCGCCGGTCGATTAGTCGCGGGTGAGAATGTGTGCGAGGGTGATTAGCCGCGCTGTCGCGGTGCGGTGGAACCCGTACTCGACTCCTCGCTCGGCGAGGAATGCGCGGTGCTCGTTGAGCCGCTTCGCGAGGACGGCGGGCGTTGCATCGGTGAGGCTGGCGTCCTCGATAAGCTGCGTGGCGGTACCTTCCCAGGCGCCGGGCCGCGCAGCCATGAAGTCGAGGACGGTGAGCACGCATGCCGGAACCTCGCGCTCGCGCAGTTCCTCGCGGCTGGTCTGCTCGATGAGGTGCCAGCGGCAGTCGGTGAATGCGAGCTTGTATTCCGCTAGGTCGACATCGCGTCCCGTGACGGAGAGAGTCGCCTTTCCGTCGAACATGGCATCTTTGGCGAGCAGCAAGCACTCGTCTGCCGCCCCGAGTATGCCGTTCGAGCCGCTGATGGTGTTGAACACGTTGGCCTCATCACCCATCTTTCGCGTGTGATGCACCAACAGGACACAGAGACCGTGTTTGTCGGCGAAAGCCTTGAGCAGGCCAACGTCCTGATAGTCGGACGCGTAGACGCTGTCCCCTCCGCTTGCAACACGTACTTTTTGGAGCGTGTCGATGATGATGAGTCTGGTGGATGGGTGGCAGGAGAGATATCGCTCCAACTGGAGGATGAGCCCATTGTTGAGCTTGTCTGCCATAATCGCGAACTGGAGGTCGTCGTTGGCGACGTCGACGATATGGAACAGGCGGTTCTGGATGCGCGCGTACGTGTCCTCAAGGCACAGATAGAGAACGCCGGAACGTTCTGTGGCATGGTCGAGGAACGGCTGGCCGGTGCTAACGCTGACGCTGAGTCCCAGGCTGAACCAACTCTTTCCGACTTTAGGGGTGCCCGCGAGCACTACGAGGCCGGTGGGGATGAGCTCCTCGACGAGCCAGGTGACGCTTGCGAGTGGGCTGTCGAGCAGGTCCTGCGCGGAACGGACCTCAAGGTCGCCAGGCATCCTATACCGCCTCCGCGCGGATGACGCGACAGCGGCCGCGATAGTCGGTGACGATCTCGACGCCGAGGGCTGTGCAGAGCGCGTCGATGCGGTCCGCCTGTTCGATAGCGAATCCGAGAATGTCCTCATCGGTAGGATTGTGTGGGAGACCGTGGGCCTCCAGCGTGCGCGCTACGCGCTCGGCGTGCGCAAAGTAGGCGGAATAGTCCATTTGTGCTCCTTGTAGATATGGGCCGCATGGAGCATGTAATATGGACCATGCGGTTTATGTGCCGCGGACGGGTGCGTCTTCTTGGCGGGAGGGCACCCGTTTTTCTTTTTCAGGCTAGCCAACGCCGGCCATCTCCTTTCGGTCGTCGGGCTCTTTTAGCCCGAGCTCGCGGTAGAGCGCGGAGCGGGCGATGTACCACGTCTTTCCGAGCTTGCGAAACGGAAGCTCACCGGCCTTGGCGAGCTTTTGAGCCTTGGAATAACTCACATTCATAATCTCGCTTGCTTCAGCGAGAGACAGGAGCTTGTCCATATATACCTCCTCTCTTATCGTTAATTCCATTGTACACACTTGACAAAGAGAAACAAAGAAAAATAAAAATCAAATTGAAATGAGATATAGATAAAGGCTAAAGTTGAAACTAACATCGCTATAAAGCTTTATTTAGAAAGTTGATTAAGTAATGGCTAGAAAAGTATTCATCGCGAGGAACCGAAGCACCGGATTCCACTCCCTGGTCGAGGTGGTTCGTGGGGTTGAGGCGGCGGAGAAGTCGGCTCCAATGGACTTCGAACTTGCAGAGCGTCTTATGCGCTGGGGCACTCTCGACGAGCTCGTCACGGCCATTTCGGAGTCTGGCCCCCTCATCGACCGCAGCATCTATAAAGAGGAGAATAGGCGGTTGTCTATCGACGAGGCCATCGAGGTCGTGGAGGAGTCCGTCGGCGGCGAGCGTGGTTTCACGCGTTGTGACGAAGATTTCCTCTATCTCCAGCTGTGCCTTGAGGGGATGTCTACGACGGGCAGCGCTTCGTCACTCTATCCCTCTCAGGCCTCCATTGCTCGCGATCTCAATCGCCATGGGCTTATTGAGTCCAACGGTCTTGACGAGTTGAAGAAATGGCGGGAAGAAGATCCCGACTGCGTCGTTGTGATTGAACCCTTGAGGGACGTCGTCCTATGCCGAAATCTCGGTTCGGTCCTGCTCAGGTTGATCGCAAACATCATGTCGGGGCATGAGGACGTCCTTGAGAAAAGCGGGTTCAAGCGTTTCGAAAAGAAACGTCGCTGGTGGATTACTGGGGAGCTCAAGGACTCCTATTACGTCCTGCCATTCCAGCACAATTCCTCCTTCGATATGACTCTCAACTACTCGACCAAGTGGTTCAAGAACGTCTTTTCCTATATGGTCATTAATCCGCTTGAGACGCGCATCCTCGATCTTAGGCCGAGAAAGAGTAAGGTTCTTTTCGGATCGGTTCCCAACGCGGTTTTGATAACCGCGCAGATAAAGACCGGCGAGGGCGCACCGTTTTTCGATATCGGCTGGAAGCCGGAGGTCGAGAAGACCCAGCTGTATCTCGGTGTCGATGACGGGGGTGCCCAGAGAGACGAGGCCATTGTCTTTGTGGAGTCCGTTGCCAAAATGCTGGCCGGGCTGACGACGAAGGACGGCGATCAACTTGGGTGGTCTGTAGGCGGGCCTTCGATCTTCGATGATGTGCCGGTGCCCAGATACCA
Source organism: uncultured Collinsella sp. (assembly GCA_900539035.1). Lineage (GTDB taxonomy): Bacteria > Actinomycetota > Coriobacteriia > Coriobacteriales > Coriobacteriaceae > Collinsella. The sequence continues at coordinate 77,513 of UQAU01000002.1, forward strand.
TTTCCACTCGACGGCGGCGGCGATGTTCGGGGCTATCCTCTACCGATACGGCTGTGTCCCCACGACGTGCAAAAATTGCGGAAACGGCATTTTGGTCAAAACCAGGGGGAAGAGGCGCGAGTTCTGTTCCCCGTCGTGCAGGACGCAGTATTCGAATCGAAAGGCGGGGCTCTAGATGAATCCGTTTATCATCGCGGGCGCGGTGTGGCTGGCGGTCGCCATCGCGACCTTGCTGTATCAAGTGGTCCGCAGGAAGCTCGGGGATCGGGGCTCGATGGTCGAGGCGTCTTGGCGCGACTTGGCTATGTCATCGATCGGTTTCGGGCTTCCGTTCGCGGCGCTCGCGCTTGCCGCCGTCGGCGTGGCAACAATCTTTCTTCACTAGAGGCGCGGTAGCATGGCGACGGTGCCCCGCAACAAGGGTAGTTACGCCCCTAGGACGGCTGGTAGCTCTTGGCAGGTAAAGTACCCGCTCGGCTGGAATGAGCGCAAGAAGCGTTACGACGAATATCGTGAAGAGGTCGCTTCGGAGGCCGAGGCCATCGCGCTGATCAAAGCCATCAACGACTACGTTTATCACGGGGGCCTTCCGCAAGACGTACCCGAGTGGAGACGCAGGGCAAAAGGACATTCCGAGGGTGACGTCCTAACGCTCGATGGATTCGCCATGTCCTATATCGCGATGCGGGAGAGGCGGCGAAAAGTCCAGGAGAGGACCATCGAAAGCAACCGCGAGGCCTGGGCAAGACTCCGGCCGTACCTCGGCGATTTGCCTCTGAGGCGGGTGACGCCCTTCGTCATCGATGAGGCATATGCCTGTATGGGGAGTCCGGGGGACGATAACCTTGCCGGCAGGGTCTACTCCGGAACGACGATTGAGAAAAGTCATGCGTTTCTGCGGCAGCTGCTCAAGGACGCCGTCGAGCGGGGTTACATCGACAAGAACCCCTGCGATTCGATTGACGCTCCCAAAAGGGATACCAAGGAGAAGGTAGCACTCACTTTATTTCAAGCCCAGGCGCTATTTAACTACATAACGAGTCGCCCCCTGGAGGCACATGCCATTGGCGTGCTGCTTGCGCTGAACTGCGGGCTTAGGCTTTCCGAGATGCTCGCGTTGACCTGGCAAGATTATGAAGGCGGCGTGCTGTCTGTAACTAAAGCGCTGAACAAAGAGAAGCAGACGTACAAGTCGACGAAGAACGAAGACAACAGGAGGGTCCCTGTCCCGATGCCGCTCATATCGGTTCTCGATGAGTGGCAGAAGACCCAAAGGCGCATTTACTCGGACAACCTCGGCCTTCGGTGGAGCGAAGACGCACCCATTGTGAACAGCAGAAACGCAAAGCACATCCTTCAGCGGTCTTTCACGCGTTGGTTCGATTCGGCAAGGCTCGAGTATCCGATACCCGACGACTTCGAGTTTCATGGGTTCAGGCATACATACGTGACCTTGTTGAGTCGCGACTGTGGAGTGGACCGGCGAACCGCGAAGAGCATGAGCGGTCACAAGAACGACCAGGCCTTCGATATCTACACTCATACAAACGATGAGTGGCAGCGAAGGGCGGCTAACGAGCTCGGTGATATCTTGCAGCCTAATGACGGCGCTCGAAAATGCTACAACTGCGCTTACTGGGGCGTATCTCCTCTAGACGCCGATCGTGGTGCCTGCTGGAACAACCCCGCCGGGCTAATCGAAGCAAAAGCGGGCGACTCGTGTGGCAAGGGCCTGTTCATCGCCAAAACCGCGAAAGCGTGACGACAGCGGGCATATCCCATTGAAGCTGTCATTTCCGTCATAGGTGTCATTTGCTGACTTGAGTATTGGTTGTTTGTTAATCAGCAGGGGTGATATTAAATATGTTCAAATATGGCGGCGGAATCTGATCAGAATATGCTCAGAATGATGACATGAGCAGATAATGAGCAGATAAAAATGCTCAATAATAAGTGCATGATACAGCTATTTACCTGCGTAAACGTATAATAGGTTCTATAGAGAAAGAGCCGCCCCGCCCTCATAACCCGGAGGTCGTAGGTTCAAATCCTGCCCCCGCGACCAAGAACTTGCAGCTCGTCGGCCTAGCCGGCGAGCTTTTTTGTTATTCCGGGACCGTGTTTTCGGTCCAATTCTCGGCCTCTCAAACAAAATCTCGATCTGTAACATCTAGACCCGATTTAGGCGGCTGGGTGTTACAGATCGAGATATACCGGTGGGTTGGGTCGTGTTTGTCTAAATCTGTAACACGAGGGACGGATTTTGCCGAGTTGTTGTTATAGATTGAGATTTTCTAGCAGGCGGGTTTGGTTTGTCTCGATCTGTAACAGGTAGGGGTCAAAAGTGGGCCCAGCTGTTACAGATCGAGATTGTTGAGGATGGGTCGAGAGGAATATCTTGATCTGTAACAGTAAGACCCAGTTTTGCCGCGTAACTGTTACAGATTGAGACAAACCGACGGGCCGCCCCGTCCCATCCACCAGCCGGCACCTGATATTCGCCGATTTCCGTTGCGCTGTTGTATTCCCATGCCATATCCTCTAGACAACTACGCGGCATCATCGCCGCCGCGCCTACAAGAGAGGAATATCCATGACCGCACCTGCATCCAAGCTGCTCCAGCCCATTACGGTTGGCCCCCTTGAGCTCAAGAACCGCATTATGTTTCCGCCGCTGACCACCGGCTACGAGGAGCGTGACGGTTCCATCGGCGAGCGCAGCCTGGCTTTTTACGAGCGCTTGGCCCGTGGCGGCGTGAGCTACATCGTCATCGGTGACGTTGCCCCCGTCATGACCGCAAGCCCCACGCCCAAGCTGGCAACCGACGCCCAGATCCCCACGTTTAAGGCCCTGGCCGACACCGTCCACAAGCACGGCGCCAAGGTCGCGCTGCAGCTGTTCCACCCCGAGTACGACGTGCCCGGCGTCGGCCGCATGGTCATGGGATCCATGGCCGCCGCCAAGGCCGCGCAGGAGGCCAAGGCCGCCGGCGACGAGGAGACCTTTGCCGCCAAGATGGCCGAGTCCAACGAGATCCGCAACCAGGCCTACGCCAAGCTGCACCACGACATGCAGCACTTTGTGAACGAGGCGAGTGTGGAGCAGCTCACCCAGATCAAGGAGGCTATCGCCGCCTCGGCCGCTCGCGCGCAGCAGGCCGGGATCGATGCCATCGAGGTCCACGGCGACCGCCTGGTAGGTTCGCTGTGCTCGGCCATCCTCAACCAGCGCACCGACGAGTACGGCGGCTCGTTCGAGAACCGCGTTCGCTACGCGCTGGAGGTCGTCGCTGCCATTAAGGAAGCCGCGCCGCAGCTGATGGTGGAGTACAAGCTCCCCGTGATCATGGAGAACCCCGACGGCACGCCGCGCGGCAAGGGCGGCTTGCTGCCCGACGAGGCCTGCGAGTTTGCCAAGCTGCTCGAGGGCGCGGGCATCGACATGATCCAGGTTGCACAGGCCAACCACACCGGCAACATGGGCGACACCATTCCGCCCATGGGCGCCATGCCCTACAACTGGACGCTACCGGTGGCCGAGCGCGTCAAGGCCCTTGTCTCCGTGCCGGTGGCAACCGTCGGCCGTGTTGTCTCGGTCGAGGCCGGCGAGAAGATTCTGGAAGACGGCGCGGCCGACATCATCGCCTATGGGCGCTCGCTCATGTGCGACCCCGACATTGCGCTGAAGGCCGCCACGGGTGAGCCCATCCGCGAGTGCCTCAACTGTAACAAGGGCTGCGTCGACGCGATTCAAAACCGCAAGTACATCTCGTGCGTGCTCAACGCCGAGAACGGTGACGAGGCGACCATCGCTATCAGGCCGGGCGAGGGCGACAAGAAGATCGCCGTGGTGGGCGGCGGCATCGCCGGCCTGGAGGCCGCACGCGTGGCGGCCAAGCGCGGCTACGACGTGACCATCTACGAGGCGAGCGATCATCTGGGCGGCCAGATTGTGCTGGCGGCTGCGCCTCCGCGCAAGGACGAGATCATGCGCTCGGTCGAGTACTACGAGAAGATTCTGCCTGGCCTGGGCGTGAAGGTTGAGCTCAGCCACGTCGCTACGGCAGAGGACCTCAACGCCGCCGACGCCGCGATTGTGGCCGTGGGCGCGCACGACGTGGTCATCCCCGTTCCGGGTGCCGACTCGGACAAGGTCGTCTCGAGCTGGGACGTGCTGGCCGGCAAGGTGGAGCTCAGTGGGCGCGTTGCCGTCATTGGCGGTGGCCTGGTGGGCACCGAGACTGCCGAGTACCTGCTGCAGCACGGCTGTGAGGTGGCGATCGTCGAGATGCTCGACAAGATTGCCGCGGGCGAGTCCGAGACCATTCTGCCGCTGATTATGAGCGACTTTGCAGAGCACAACGTGGAGCAGCATGTTAAGACCCGCCTGACCGCCATTACCGACGAAGGCGTGGAGGCTGTTCGCACCACCGAGGACGGCGCCGAGGAGCCGGTGAAGATCGCCTGCGATTACGTGGTGATGGCCGTGGGCTCCAAGGCCAATGCGTTTGACCTGGATGGCGTGACGGTGCCCGTGGCCTGCGTGGGCGACTGCTCGGGCGAGCGCACCGCCGACATTGCGAGCGCCATCCGCACGGCGTATCACGCGGCCAACGAGCTGTAGTTGAACATCGCGGCCAGGCGGGACGGTAGCACGGATCCGTCTCGCCCGGCTGTGCCCCATCGGGTGTCAACCGGTGCGGGGCCTGCAAGCGCAGCAGGTCCCGCCCTTTTTGTTTTGCTCCGGTGGATGGCAATGCGCGGTAATCATGAGGAGTGAGGACGTCTGCTGCCTTGCAGATCACTCAAAATTATTGGGGGAGGGGTTAATAACTATATCCTCTATACCAAAGGACATAAAGAGATGCCAATTTTGTTGACAAGCGAATGACGATTAGCTGCGAGTCAGCTACCAGCGTAAATAATCGATAAAGAAATGTCGTAATTTGGTGCCAAATGCCCAGATAACGCCGCGTCTATTTTAATTAACTGCTTTGAGCAAACAGTAAAATGCTACTATCTAACTTGCACGTAAGAAAGCAGATTAACGGTTAAGGCTAAGAAGTGGCAGGTATGTCGGAAGCAACAAGGACTCGCACGCATGCGCCTGAGGTCAGGCAGCGCGCCGTCGAGATCCTCCAAGAGGGGGTCGGTCATCGCGCCCTCGCCGCGGAGCTTGGCATTCCCCAGGCCACGGCTCGTCAGTGGGCCCGCGCGTATGCCGTGGGCGGTGCCGACGCCGTTCTCAACGCCGGTTCGCATCATCACGCCTATTCATACGAAGTTAAGCTCGCCGTGGTCAAGGACCGCTTGGAAAACGGCTTGACGGTTCGCGAGGCCATGATCAAGCACAAGATTCCCAGCGAGTCTTCGGTCAAGGCTTGGTGCCGTCAGTACCGCGAGAGCGGTGAGTCCGCACTGGTGGTCGATAAGCCGCGCGGTCGCAAGCCGCGCGTTAAAAAGGCGGAATAGCAAACGGGATGGTGCGCCCACAGGGGCGCATTTTCTTGCCGCGCCAACTTTTTGGACCGGCGCGAGCCTGTCGGGACATCCTCCAAAGTGGCCAATAAACTGCGCGCAGTGGCCCGCGCGCCTGTCGCTGCGATAGGGGAGCGTCGCCCCACTGCTCCAAAGCGGACGTGCCCTTACCCCGTACGCCTAAAACTCCCCAGTTGACCGAAAACCTGCCGCCGCTGCTCCTCAATTGAGCTATAACGTTAAACAATTGCAGCGTTTTTGCATGGGGGAGTGATGGTATGACGCTACTGTATTTCCTTACCCTGTTTCCGCTGGTACCGGCGCTGGGCATGCTGCTCGCGCGCGGTGACCGCGCCCGCGATGCGGTGGGGCTCATAGGTTCCGGCATTATTATGGCGGTGACAGTTGTAGTCGCCGTCATGTTTTTTGGCACGGGTCCGCAGAGCTTTGAGGTTGCCCCCGGCACCTCGCATGTGCTCTCGATCATCAGCTCCGCCATCGATGTCATCCTGTGCGCCCTCATCCTGTACAACGCGTACAAATATAGGAACGCGCTCACCACGGTGCTCGGCGTGGTGCAGCTGGTGGGTTCGGTTGCCTTTTCGGCCATGACGCTGCCCGCGGCCGAAGCCGTCACGGCGACGCCGCTCTACCTGGACTACATGAGCGTGATCATGGTCCTCGCCGTCGGTATCGTCGGCAGCCTAATCTGCGTGTATGCCCTGGGCTACATGAAGGACTTCCAGGCCCATGACGAGCACGAGGCTGCGCTACGCGGGCAGACCGCGCCCGACCGTCGCCCGCAGTTCCTGGCGCTTATGTTCCTGTTCCTCTCAGCCATGTTCGTCATCGTGACGAGCGACAACCTTGAGTGGCTGTTCTGCGGCTGGGAAATCACCACCGTGTGCTCGTTCCTCATGATTGGCTACACGCGCACGCCCGAGGCCATCAAGAACGCCTTCACCCAGATCATCCTCAACATGCTGGGCGGCATCGCGTTTTTGGCCGGACTCATGTATCTGCACGTTAACGGCATGCCGCTGACCATCTCGGGCATGATCGAGCTTTCCGGCGCCGGAACCGCGCAATCCGCGCTGCTAGTGATGCCGGTCGTTCTGCTGTCGCTCGCCGCACTCACCAAGGCCGCGCAGATGCCGTTCCACACTTGGCTGTTGGGTGCCATGGTTGCCCCCACGCCCACGAGCGCCCTGCTGCACTCATCCACCATGGTCAAGGCCGGCGTATTTCTGATGGTCAAGCTCAGCCCGCTCTATGCCATCTATCCCGTGACCGGCTTTATGGTCACGAGTGTGGGTGCCATCACGTTTTTGCTCGCTGCCCTCATGGCCATCTCGCAGAGCAACGCCAAACGCGTGCTCGCGTACTCCACCATTTCCAACTTGGGCCTCATCAGTGCCTGCTTGGGTGTCGGCGCGCCCGAGGCCGTGTGGGCGGCCATCTTCCTGATCTTGTTCCACACGGTGGCCAAGTCGCTGCTGTTCCTGTGCGTGGGCACGGCCGAGCATCATATCGGCAGCCGCAATATCGAGGACATGGACGGTATGTTCAGCCGCATGCCGCACCTGACGCGTCTGATGATGCTGGGCATCATGGGCATGTTCGTGGCGCCGTTTGGCATGCTCGTGTCCAAGTGGGGCGCCCTGGTGGCGTTTGCGCAGACCGGCAACGTGCTCATGATCATGGTGCTTGCCTTTGGCTCGGCCGCGACGTTTTACTTCTGGGGCAAGTGGCTTGCCAAGCTTTCGGGCGTCGACCCCACGGCTCAAAACGTTGAGGTCAATGTCCATAAGACCGAATGGATGGCGCTCAACACCATCGCCGCGCTGCTGATTCTGTGCTGCGTGGCGTTCCCGGTTATCTCGAGCGGTCTGGTGTCGCCTTACTTGGCCATGGTGTTTGGCCGCGTGCCGTACGTTATTGGCAAGGACGCCATGTATCTGATGGTGGTTATCGTGGCGTTTATCGCCGTGGTGCTGCTGACTTCATTCCGCGTGAGCAACAAACCGCACGTAAACGTATATCTTTCGGGCGTGGGAACCGACAAATATCGCCATTTCCGCGGCTCGATGGGACGCGAGGTGAAGGCCGAAAAGCGCAATTGGTACTCGGAGGACGCCCTTGGCGAGAAACGTATCGGCCCCGCGGGCAGCGTCGTGTGCTGCAGCATTATCTTGTTTGCGCTGCTGTGTTGCGCGTGGATTGGGCCCGAGAGGCTTGCCATGAGTGCGCCCTCGGTGCTGCGCGGTAAGTATTTCGAAGGCTCGGGCGTCGTGGGCATCTTTATTGGTACCGTGGCGTTTGCCTTGCTGGCACCGCTTGTGGGTGGCCTGATCGACGGCATCGATCGTAAGCTTTCGGCTCGCATGCAGGGCCGCGTGGGCCCGCGCTTGCTGCAGCCCTTCTACGACGTTGCCAAGCTGCTGCGCAAGGCCCCTGCCAGCGTAAACACCATGGACGATACCTACATGGCGTGTGCGCTCATCTTTACCGTGGTGGGCGGCGGCATCTTTGTGTCGGGCTCCAACACGCTGCTGTGCGCCTTTATGGTGACGCTCGCCGCGATCTTTGTGGTGCTGGCGTCCGCCTCGACGCAAAGCCCGTTTGCCCAGGTCGGCGCCGATCGCGAGTTGCTGCAGGTTATGAGTTACGAGCCCGCCGTTCTGCTAATGAGCGTGGGCCTGTACCTTGCCACCGACAGCTTCGATTCCATTGCCGTGACGGGGCAGTCGGCCCCCATCATCGTGTACAGCGCGCCCATTTTCCTCGCGCTGCTTGCGGTGCTTACCATCAAGCTGCGCAAGTCGCCGTTCGATCTTTCGTACTCGCATCACGCGCATCAGGAGATTGTCCAGGGCGTCGCCACCGAGATGAGCGGCGGAACGCTGGCCAAGATGACCCTTATGCACTGGTGCGAGACCGTGCTGTTTTTGATGTGGGTGGGCATGTTCTTTGTTTGGGACAACCCGGTGAGCTGGGCGGTCGCCCTGGTCGTGATGGTCGCGACGTATTTTGTCGAGGTGCTGATCGATAACACCTTCGCACGCAGCACCTGGCGCAGCTGCTTTAGGCTCGGATGGGGCGTGGCGCTGGTGTTTGGCCTGCTCAACCTTATGCCCATCCTCGTCGACGTGTTTATTTAGGAGGCGGCATTCATGGATCATAAAATGTCGCGCTCGCCGTGGGTTATTCATTACGACGGCTCGAGCTGCAACGGATGCGATATCGAGGTGCTGGCCTCGCTCACGCCGCTGTTCGATGCGGAGCGCTTTGGCGTGGTCAACACCGGCAACCCCAAGCATGCGGATATCTTTTTGGTGACGGGGTCGGTCAATGCCCAGAACCTGCCTGTCGTGCGCCAGATTTACAACCAGATGCTCGAGCCCAAGTGCGTGGTGGCCTGCGGCATCTGCGCGTGTTCGGGCGGCGTGTTCCGCGATGCCTATAACGTGATCGGCGGCGTGGACCACGCAATTCCCGTGGACGTGTACGCGCCCGGGTGCGCCATTCGTCCCGAGACCGTGATCGACGCCATCGTGGAGGCGTGCGGCATCCTGGACCAGAAAGAGGCCGTGATGCGCGCTGGCGGTGACCCGCTTACCGTGGGCGGCGCCGCTACCTGGGACGGTGGCGTTGAGCTGGGCGAGGACGGGTTTGTGGCTGCGGTGGCCGGGACTGATGGTGCCGGTGAGGCGCCTGCCGCTGGTGACGCGCCTGCTGAGAAGCCCGCCGCTGCAAAGGAGGCCGAGTAATGCAAAAGGCAATCTATACCACCGCCGGGATCGATGAGCTGTTGCCGCATGTGCAGGCGCTCAAGGGTGCCGGCGCGCGCTTTGTGCAGATGCATGCTGAGCGCTGTGTGGACGACGGATCGTATCGCCTGGTCTATACGTTTATCAACGTCCGCGCTGCGCAAGAGCAGATTGCGCGGGACGGCAACTATGCGATCGAGAACCTGGTGGTCGAGGGTATCGACCAGCACCAGGAGATTCCGTCCATCAGCTCGTACTATCCGGCGGTGTTCCCGTTCGAGAACGAGGCGCATGACCTATTTGGTCTTGCCATCACCGGCATGCAGATCGACTTCAAGGGCTTTTTCTACCAGGTCTCGACTGCCGAACCCATGAGCGTCATCACGCCCGAGGTGAAGGCCGCGCGCGAGAAGGCCATGAAGGTCCGCGCCGCCGCCGAGGCCAAGGCGCGCAAGGCTGCGGCCGAGAAGGCCGCCGCTGCTGTGGCTGCTGCAGGGGAGGGCGCTGCGAGCGCCGGCGATGCCGCGGGCTCCGATGCTCAGCACGATGAGGCTGCTGCGAAGGCCGCGCTCAAGGCTGCCGAGATGGAGGCAAAGCTCGCTGCCATGGATCCCGAGAAAGCAGCCAAGGTCCGCGCGGCGCTTGCCGCCAAGGCCGCCCGCGACAAGCAGAAAAAGGAGGCGTAAGGCCCATGGCACATCGCTCCGTCATTCCATTTGGCCCGCAGCACCCGGTGCTGCCCGAGCCGCTTCATCTGGACCTGGTGATTGAGGACGACCGCGTTCTCGAGGCAATTCCGCAGATCGGCTTTGTGCACCGCGGACTCGAGAAGCTCACCGAAAAGCGCGATATGCATCAGTTTGGCTACATCGCCGAGCGCATCTGCGGCATCTGCGCCGTGGGCCACAGCTGCGGCTATGCCAGCGCCTGCGAGCGCATGCTCGATATCGAGGTGCCTGACCGCGTGCAGTATATCCGCACCATTCTGCACGAGCTTTCGCGCATTCACTCGCATCTGCTGTGGCTGGGCCTGCTCGCCGATGCCTTTGGCTTTGAGGCGCTGTTCTATCGGTCTTGGACGCTGCGCGAGCAGATTCTCAAGATCTTTGAGAGCACCTGCGGCGGCCGCGTGATTCTGTCGATCAACGAGATCGGCGGCCTTAAGCACGACATTGAGGACTCCGAGCTGGCGGGTATTGTCCAGACGCTCGACGCCATGCGCCCCGACTACGAGGCCCTGGTGCATACGTTTTTGGACGACAACAGCTGCGGCGAGCGCCTGCATGGCGTTGGTGTGATCAGCAAGAAGGACGCGCTGGACCTTTCGATGGTCGGCCCGTTCGGTCGCGCCTCGGGCGTGGATTACGACGTGCGCATGTTTGGCGACGGCGCCTATGCGGATCTTGCCGCGTTTGAGCCCATCGTGGCGACCGACGGCGACTGCTATGCCCGCTGCCAGGTGCGTTGTGCCGAGGTCACGCAGGCCATGGACATTATCAAGGAGCTTGTGGGCAAGATTCCGCACGACGGTATCGGCGGGCGTACCAAGCTCACGCCGGCCGATGGCGCGCGCGGCGAGGTTGTGATTGAGCAGCCGCGCGGCGAGGCGTATTACTATGTGCGCGGCAACGGCACCAAGAACCTGGACCGCTTCCGCGTGCGCACGCCGACGTCGCAGAACCTGGCGGGTCTGACGCATGCGCTGCAGGGCGTGCTCCTTGCCAACGTGCCCATGATCATCCTGACCATCGACCCCTGCATTAGCTGCACGGAAAGGTAGGCGCGGCATGAGTTTACTGACATTTGCCAAGACGGCCTTGGGTTCTATGGTCAAGCAACCGGTCACGGTGTGCTATCCGCAGGAGGAGCTGACGGCGCCCAAGCGCTTGCGCGGGCACATCGTCAACGACATGGACGTGTGCATCTGCTGCGGCATGTGCGCGCGTCGCTGCCCGGCGGGCGCACTCGCGGTCGATCGCAAGGGTGGAACGTGGTCAATTGACCCGTACGCCTGCGTGGTGTGCGGCGAGTGCATCGAAAGCTGCCCCAAACATTGCCTGACTATGGACACCGCCCGTACTCCAGTCACGGCGGATAAGACTCCCACGGTAGAAACCAAGCCGGAGTAGCGTTGGAATAGAGCTGGAATAGGGGCCGGTGGGGCAAAAATGCCCCACCGGCCCCGCGCTTAACGCGCGGTGGAGCCGCCGCGAACAAAACTATGCCGGATTACGGGGCTGGATAGCGAACCTCCGACCATACAGAAAATTGCAAAAACAAAACCGCAGGTAGACAGCCTGCCGCTTTCCATAAAATGAAGGTATGGATGAGGGTTCCGACTTTAGCCCCGTAATCCGGCATAGTTTTGAAATGGCACCATATCAGTACCAGCCCCTGATCCCTCGGGGACGGAGGAAAACGGATCATTCTGGCCTTGCGAGGGCCGCTACGTGACCCGTCTGCCACGAAACGGGCCCATCTACTACGTTTAGGCCGCTACCCTCAACCATGCCAAAAAACGCGAAAACAAAATTGCAGGTAGAACGCCTGCGGTTTTTCATGAAACGCGGTTATGGTCGGGGGTGTCGAGTCAAACGTAGTAGATGGGCCGATTTCGTGGCGGACGCCGTCAGCCGATCTTCGCGGGCGGAAGAAAACGGATCATTTTGGTCCCGCGAGGCTTGCAGAGGCACTCGTGCAGGGCCGCCCGAACAAAACTATGTCGGTTTACTACGACGAATTCGACATTCCCGACCATGACTGCATTTTTCAAAATAATGCAAGCGTTCTACCTGCGGTTCTGCAAGCGCGCAATTTGCCGTGGCCGAAGGTGGGCGATTCATCGTAGTAAACCGGCATAGTTTTGAAATGGCATTAGATCGGTGGCAGCCATTTTGTTATGCCGGGGCGGTCGGTCGTTGGGTAATTACCCTCGCAGGTAGGCGATGGCGATTTGGGTGCGGTTGCGCAGACCCATCTTTGCCAGAATCGAGCTGATGTGGTTGCGCACGGTGCCTTCGCCCATATAGGCGGTGGCAGCGATCTCCTTGTTGTCGAGGCCGCGGGCGATAAGCTCGGCGACTTCGAACTCGCGGTCGGTCAGGCTGGCAAAGGCCGCGGGCCGGCGAGGCGTGCCCGCCTCGACGTCCGTTCCGTCAAAATCGATGTCCTCGATCGCCTTTCCCTCGAGCACGCGTTTGCCGTCTATGACCTGGGCCAACGCCGGCGGAATGGCGGCGACATCGGTTTTGATCAGGTAGCCGCGGGCACCCAGCTTGAGTGCCGACACAATGTATTCGTCATCCGAAAACGTCGTCAGAAACACCACGCGCGCCGCAGGGTCGCGCTCAAGGATCTCGCGGGCCGCCGAAAGCCCGTCGCGCCCCGGCATCTGAATGTCGAGCAGCGCGATATCGGGTGCGTGTTCGGCATAGAGAGCCACTGCGTCGTTGCCGTCGGCGCCGGTACCCACCACCTCGATCTGCGGCTGGGCGCCCAGGATAATCTTGAGCGAATCGACCACCAAGCGGTCGTCGTCGACAACGATGAGCCTCATCGGTCCTCATCTCCTTGCTGTTTGGGAACGGTGGCAAACACGCGCCAGCCGCCGGCGCTGGCACGCGGGCCGGCGGTGAAGGTGCCGCCAAGCGCCTCGATGCGCTCGCGCATGGAGGCGAGCCCCATGCCCTCCGCGGCGCCGCGGCTGCTTGCTTGGACCCCGCCCGCGCCATCGTCGGTAACGATGAGCTGGTAAAACGACGGATGCTCCATGCATCGTACGGTGACGGTCTGGGCGCAAGCGTGGCGCATGGTGTTGGAGAGCGCCTCGCGCAGGACCGCCGCAAAGCAGTTGGCGACGTTTGCGGGCGCATGTTCGGCCAAAACTTCAAGCTCAATCTGCGGGCCGCCGTCCGAGCGCGCGCCTTCAACAATACGTTCGAGCTGCACGGAAAGGTCGACGGCGTTGTCGTTGAGCGCGTGGACGCTGGCGCGCACAAGCTGGAGCGCCTCGTCAACCGTGCGTTTGACGTCGGCGAAATCGGCGGCGACGCCGGGCTCGTCGGCATGGACTACGCGCAAGGCTTCGGCCTGCAGTGAGGCGCGCGTGAGTTGGTGCCCGACGTTATCGTGGATCTCGCGCGCGATGCGGGCGCGTTCGGCGAGCGTCGCGAGCTCGACTTCGTAGTCCTGGCGGTCGGCAAGATCGCGGTTGTGCGCCTCGAGCGCGAGGGCTCGTTCTTGCAGCTCATCGCGGATACGGCGCATGCGCTGCTGCTCGCGCTCTAACTGGGCGGTACGTAGCGATAACAAGATGGCGGCAACCGAAAGGATGGCGGTCAGCAGGAGCGTTCGGGCGGGAAGCATGCCGGCGCGGAAATCCGCAGCGAGTACGAAGGCAAAAATGGTGGCCACACCCAGCGCAGGCCAGACACGCTCACGGTGCACGCGTCGCGCGATGTCATAAAAGGCGAGGGGCGCAAACGGCACAAACGGCGGCACGAAGACAGCCGCGATGATGTAAACGTAACTCGCGGCCTCGCTTGTGCGGCGTGTGCGTTCCCCCTGTGCGACCTCGGCCAGCGAGGTGGCAATAACGCCAAGGCAAAACGCCGCGACCAGGCGAGCGTCCACAGCAAGGCCCAGAGCGGCCGCAATGCAGCACGCCAGCACGATCGATTTGTCGAAAAGCCTGTTCATACGGGTATTGTACGCGATGCTGCGCGCGGGGGAGGCGCCGCCCGGGGCAACCGTGACATTCCTCTCGCGCGGCAAAGCGGCGCCGATCGCTCGCGCGAGCGGGGGTTTCGCCTCCGCCCCCGCACTCGTGACAAAGCTCACTGGCGCGCGCCGGCGGCTCCTGCGATGATGCAATCGTACCGGGCCGCAATCAACGGAAGGGCCGCCTCATGACAGACATCGTCCACGTCGAAAACCTCGTCAAGCGCTACGACGATCTTATCGCGCTCGACCACTTTAACCTGAGCATCGCCCCCGGCGAGATCTTTGGCCTGCTGGGCCCCAACGGCTCGGGCAAGACCACGTCCATCAACTGTATCCTGCAGCTGCTTGCCTACGACAAAGGCACCATCGAGCTGTTCGGCGAGCCCATGACGCCCGCCCGCTACGACCTCAAGCGCCGCATCGGCGTGGTGCCGCAACAGGTGGCGGTATTCGACGAGCTCACCGTGCGCGAGAACATCGATTATTTCTGCAGCCTCTACGTCACTGACCGCAAGCGCCGCCGCGCGCTGGTGGACGAGGCCATCGACTTTGTCGGGCTGGGCGACTTTGCCAAGTTTCGCCCCGGCAAGCTCTCGGGCGGCCTGGCACGTCGCCTCAACATTGCCTGCGGTATCGCGCACAAGCCCGAGCTCATCTTCTTTGACGAGCCCACGGTGGCGGTCGACCCGCAGAGCCGCAACGCCATCCTGGAGGGCATCTGCCGCCTGCGCGACGAGGGCGCCACGGTGGTGTATACCAGCCATTACATGGAGGAAGTCGAGCAGATTTGCAGCCGCATCATGATCATGGACGGCGGCCGCGTGCTGGCGCAGGGCACCAACGACGAGCTCAAGCGCATGATTCAGATGGGCGAGCGCGTGACCGTCGAGGTCGGCGCCGTCGAGCCCGCCACGGTCGAGCGGCTGCGCGCCCTCGAGCACGTGCTTTCGGTTGAGTTGTCTGGCGGCGAGCTCGTCTGCACCTGCGAGGCGAGCCCGCACAATCTGGTCGACATCCTCGACACGCTGCGCGCCGCCGACGTGGCGCTCGGCCGCGTCTGGAGCGAGCCGCCGACCCTCAACGACGTGTTCCTCGAGATCACCGGCCGCGAGCTGCGCGACTAGGGGGCGGCCATGTTCAACACCATCATCACCACGGTCAAGGCGCTGCTGCGCCGGCCGAGCACGTGGGTCTGGGGCGCTCTCTTTCCCATCGCGCTTTCCACGATGTTCATGTTTATGTTTGCGAACCTCAGTTCCGATGGCACGGTCGACCCGGTGCCGGTGGCCGTCGTAGCGGATGAGGCTTGGGACGCCTCGACCTTTAAGGACGTGGCGACGTCGCTTGCCAAGGAAGGCGACGGCCAACTGCTCGAGATCCACGAGTACGAAGACTTGGCCGCCGCCCGCAAGGCGCTTAAGGCCGGCGAGGTCGCGGGCATCTATAAGGTTGACGCCGAAGGCACGCCCAAACTCACGCTGCTATCGAGCTATGACAACTCACGTGCGTCGTCGGTGCTCACCGATCGCAGCATCCTGGAGACGGTGGCAAGCTCGTATACACAAAATGCCGAGCTCATGCGCCAGATTTCCCAGGACAACCCGGCGGCGCTCGCCGACCCGGAAGCGGTTGCGCGCGCCCTGTCGCTCGAGGGCGGAACCCACCGCGTAAGCCTGACACGCATCACGCCCGATGGCACGGTCATCTACTATTACGCGCTTTTTGGCCTGGTCGCGATGATGTCTGCCGAGTTTGCCGCCTTGAGCGTCGTCGATTTGCAGCCCAATCTGTCGGGCCTCGGCGCACGTCGCTGCGTGGGCGGTCTTTCCAAGACGGCGTCGCTGGCTGGTATCTTTGTGGGCTCGTGGCTGGTCTCCTTTGCCTCGATGGCGATTGCGATTGGCTACGTGCGCCTGGTCGTGGGCATCGACTTTGGCGGGCGCGAGGGACTGTGTTTGGTGGGCGGCGCCGCTTCCGCGCTTGCCGCCACGGGCTTGGGACTCTTTGTGGGTACGCTTCCCGTTAAGGGCGGCAAGGCATCCAAGTCCGGCATCCTCACGGGCTTTGCCACCACGTGCGCCCTGTTCGCCGGCCTCTACGGCGAGCCGGCGATGGCGCTTGCCGACGACGTTGCCCGTGCCTGCCCGGCCGAGTGTTGGCTCAACCCCGTCAAGCTCATCTGCGACATGTTTAACCGCCTGTATTTCTTTGAGGACCTGGGCCCCTTTGCCGTTCGCGCCGGCGCACTGGTCCTTATGGCGCTGCTGTTCGTTGCCGCCGCCACGCTGATCTTTGGAAGGAGCCGCTATGAGCACCTTTAAGACTGCGCTTCGCATGGCGCTCGCACACCCGTTCTACCTGCTTATCTACACGGTGTTCATTTCGCTGATGGGTGTGTTTATCGCGGCATCGGTGAGCTGGAACTCGTCGCAGCTCACCGAATATAAGCCCTACGATGCCAACGTGATCGTGGTCGACCGCGACGACAGTGACCTTTCGCGTGCGCTTACCAAGCATCTGGGTTCGCGCTTTGAGCTGGTCACGGGCGTCGGCGACGACACCTACGACCTTGCGGACGCACTCTCCAAGAGCAACAGCGCCAAGGGCAGTGCCGACTGCGTGTTCTTTATCCCGGAGGGGTTTGAGGGCGACCTCGTTGCAGCTGCCCGCGCGGGGGAGTCCCTGCCCAAGCTCGATGTGACCTACGGTGCCGGCACCATGGCGGCGGCGCTTTCGTCTGCCGAGGCCTCGCGCTGGATCTCGCTCGCGGGCGCTGCGGCGGCACTTGAGCCCACTGCCTCCAACGGCTACGTTGCCAAGGCTGCCGAACATGCCGCTGCCGAGCGTGCCGAGGTCGAGATCGAGCAGGTCAAGGTCGACTCGACTGCCGCCGCCACGCTCGAGTCGTACTTCAACTTTGGCGCGTACGCGATTATCTCGTCGGTCATCGTGTCGGTGGGGCTGGTGTTCTCGGGCATGAACGAGCCCGAGCGCGTGCGTCGTATGGATGCCGGTCCAATCTCCGAGCGCCGGCGCTCGCTTGCCGTGTTTGCGGCCGCCGCCGTACTCACCGTCTGCATCTGGTTTGTGTCGAGCATGATGGGCGTCGTGGGCTTTGCCGGCGCGGTCGCCGAGGTCGGCGTGGGTCGCGTGTGCCTGGCGCTGGCGGCGACGTTTGCCCTGGCGTGCACGCCGCTGGCCGTTGGCTTTGCCCTTTCGAGCTTGGGTGCGCGCGAGGAGCTGCTCAACGGTGTGGGCAACCTGCTCGGCATGCTCATGACGTTTTTGGGCGGCGCCTGGATGCCGCTGTCGCTCATGGGCTCGGCCGTGCAGACGGTGGCGCACTTTGTGCCGACATATTGGGTGAACGACGCGATCGGCAAGGCGCTCGCCTCGGACCTGACGTCCACCGTGTTGGGCGACATCGCCTGCGACCTGGGTGTCACCGTGCTCTTCGCCGTTGCCATCGCCGCCGTAGGCCTGGCTCTCGCACGCGCCAAATCCCGCGTCTAACCGCCTAGTCATTGGGGACAGACTTAAACGACCAAGAGTGCTCATTGGGGACAGTCTTAAATGACCAGTCATCGGGGACGGTCTTTGCCGAACTGCCGATTCGCCGGCCGGTGTGGCAAGGACTGTCCCCATCTGCCGGCGGGAAAGGAACGTCCCCAAGTGCCGGGTGGCGAAAGAGTGTCCCAAACGGCTAGTCGTTTAAGGACGTCCCCAACGACTAGTTTGGGAAAAGTTGCGCTCGTCACACAAAAATAGTTCGCCTAGGTTTACTATTACCCTAGAAAAGTAGCAAAAGGCTAACAATGGGGGATACCATGGCAACGCAGGAAGCCTACGTCCAGGTTAAGGATCTCAAAAAGCACTACGGCGATGGGGATGCACGCCTGACGGTGCTCGACGGCATCGACACGTCCATCAACCGCGGAGAGATCTGCGTCATGCTGGGACCTTCGGGTTCGGGCAAGTCGACGTTTCTTAACCTGATCGGCGGCCTGGAGGATGCCGATGCCGGCTCTATTCTGGTGGACGGCTGCGACCTCACCACGCTCAACGCCGGCGACCTGGGCGAGTATCGCCGCCGCGAGCTGGGCTTTGTGTTCCAGTTCTACAACCTGGTGCCCGATCTCACCATCAAGGAGAACATCGAGGTCACGGCGCAGCTGTCCAAAAACCCGCTCAACATTGACGACCTGCTGCGTTCGCTGGGTCTCTACGAGCACCGCAACAAGTTCCCGCGCCAGGTCTCGGGCGGCCAACAGCAGCGCTGTGCCATCGGCCGCGCGCTTGTCAAAAACCCGGGCCTGCTGCTGTGCGACGAGCCCACGGGCGCGCTCGACTACAAGACGTCCAAGGAAATCTTGCAGCTCATGGAGGATGTCAACCGCACCTACGGCTGCACCATCATCATTGTCACCCACAATGCCGCCATCGCGCGCATGGCCAATCGCGTGCTGCGCCTGCGCGACGGGCGCATTGTCGAGGATGAGCTCAATGAGTCGCCCGTCGCGGCCGCCGAGCTCGATTGGTAGGCGGCGCCATGACACCTCTCGCAAAACGTCTCCCGCGCGAGCTGCGCCGCAATGTCGGCAAGTACCTGGGCATTTTTTTGCTTATGTGCGGAAGCATCGCCCTTACCTCGGGCTTTTTGCTCGCGGCGCATTCCATCGGTTGCCTTATCGACGGCATGCGCGATGCGTACACGATTGAGGACGGCCGCGTGACCACCTCCTTCGAGGCCACTAAAGACCAGCTCAAGGCAGCCGAGGACGCGGCCGGCGACGTCGGCGGCGTCACGCTCTACAAGAATTTCTCTATCGATGCCATCATCAAAAAGGCGTCCGGCGACGACGGCACCAAGCGCACGCTGCGCACCTATGCGCACCGCGCTAAGGTGGACATTGCGTCCTACTGTGAGGGCAAGCAGCCCAAGGCGGATGACGAGGTGGCCATCGACCGTGTCTTTGCCACCAATAACAACCTGTCCGTGGGCGATAAAGTCGAGCTCGAGGGCCGAACCTACACCATTTGCGGCATCATGACCCAGCCCGATAGCCAGGCGCTGTTCCTCAACAATTCGGACTTTACGGTGAACACCATCACGTACGGCGTAGCCGAGGTCACCGATGGCGGCTTTGCCGCGCTCGAGGATGCCGGCGGCGCGCCTGCCTACACCTACTCCTTCACCTTTGCCGATCGCGACCTTTCCGTTGCGGACCGCACCGATGCCGAGCAGGATATGGTAGAGGCGCTCACCGATGCCGATGCGCGCGTGGACAATCTGATCGATGCCGATTCCAATCAGGGCATTGGCTATGCGCGCGACGACGTAGACGGCGACTCCATGATGTGGATGACGCTGCTCGACATCATCATCGTGATCATGGCGTTTGTCTTTGTGGTCCTTACCGACGCCACCATCGAGGAGGAGAGCGCCATCATCGGCACGCTGCTCGCCAGTGGCTATCGTCGACGCGAGATCGTCCTGCACTACCTGGCGCTTCCCGCCATCGTGGGCGTGGTCGCGGCGCTTTTGGGCACTGCGCTCGGCATTGTGTTCTTTACCGAGCCCATGCGCAGCCTCTATTACGGGTCGTACAGCCTGCCACCCTTCCAGGTGTACTGGAGCTGGGAGATCTTTGTGAAGTGCGCCGTGGTTCCCGCCGCCGCGCTCATCCTCATCACGCTGGTGGGTCTACTCCGCAAAACGGGCAAGACGCCGTTGCAGTTTCTTCGTCACGAGGCGAGCGGCAAGTCGGGTACCAAGCGTGGTATGCAACTGCCGGAGCGCATGGGCTTTGTCTCGCGCTTCCGCCTGCGCATCTTCCTGCGCAATCTGGGCAACTTCGCCACGCTCTTCGTGGGCATCGCGTTTGCCTCGCTGCTACTGCTCTTTGGCCTGGCGATTCTGCCCACGATGACGCACTATGCGGACAACCTCGAGACGAGCCTGGTCGCCGAGCACCAGTACACGCTCAAGGCTCCGCTGGAGCTCGAGGGCACTGCCGAGGAGCGCGAGCAGTGGTCGGCACTCGAGCGCTTGCAGTCGGTTGACGGCGCGCTGCTTTCTGCCGCCCAAGATGCCGATGACGAGCTCGACGACGCGGCCGATGCGGCGCAGACGGCAGCCTATGCCGCGACCGCATCCCCGTCTGCCGAGAGCCTGGCCGCGGCGCAGGACGCGCTCGCCAAGGTCCAGGACAAGAAGGATGCGCTCTACGCGCGCCTCGATGACCTTGCCGATGCCCTCGGCTGCAACCGCGACGAGGCTATCGACCTGATCGATAAGGCCTCTAAGATCGACACCGACAACGACGACATTCACCCGGTCAATACGACCGACAACGGCGCGGGCGCAATCGCGCAGGCCGAGAAATACGCCGTCTACCAGCTGCAATACGACCGCGGCGATGGTAATGGCGAGGAGACGATTTCCGTCTACGGCATTTCATCCGATTCGCGCTATTGGAAAGACCTCAACGTCGGCGATGGACGCGTCGTCTTTGGCGGCGGTCTGCTCGATAAGTTTGGCTGGAGCAAGGGCCAGAAGGTTACGCTCGGCGACAAGTACGAGGGCGAGCATTATTCCCTTGAGTACGCGGGCAAGGACTGTGCCTGGGACTCCAAGTCGGACATGAATATCTATATGAGTATCGACGACTTTAACGAGCTGTTCGACAACGACGCCGCCTACTTTAACGGCTATGTGAGCGACGAGAAGCTCGATCTCGATGCTCGTTACTTTGCCGGCGACACCACGCCCGACGACATGCGCGCCGTGGGCGACCAGTTTATCGGCATGATGAGCAAAATGATCGGAATGATGGTTGGGCTCGCGGTGTTTATCTTCCTGCTGTTTATGTACCTGCTGACCAAGGCTGTGATCGACCACAGCGCCCGGTCGATCAGCTACATGAAAGTCTTTGGCTATCGCGATAGCGAGATCTCGCGTCTGTACATCCGCTCGATCACGCTGTGCGTGGTGGCGTCGCTCGTGCTGAGTCTGCCGGTCATTATCGGCTCGCTCACGGCCATCTTCCGCTCGATGCTGCTCGCCTACAACGGCAATATCGAGATCTACGTGCCCGCTTGGTCCATGGTTGCATGCGTCGGCATTGGCTTTGCGACCTACCTGGTCGTGGCGCTGCTACACACGCGTTCTATCACGCGCGTGAGCCTGGCCGAGGCCCTCAAAGTCCAAGAGTAGTCGTTTAAGAACCTCCCCAACGACTAGGTTTCGCGCTTGACTTTGACCCTACTTTAACGGGTACCATCCTCTATGTCTGTAACGCCATATAGACCGAGGGGATAGATCTATGACCGCAACTGCACCCGCAGCACCCGCTAAGGTATACTTCACCAACTTGCGCACGCATGCTCGCGAGAGCCAGCTCGACAAGCTCAAGCGCCTCATACGTCACGCCGGTATCGAGCAGATCGACTTCGAGAACAAGTTCGTCGCTATCAAGATTCACTTTGGCGAGCTGGGCAATCTGAGCTTTTTGCGCCCCAACTACGCCCGCGCCGTCGCGGATGTCGTGAAGGAGCTGGGTGGCAAGCCCTTCCTCACCGACTGTAACACGCTCTACGTCGGTAGCCGTAAAAACGCGCTCGAGCACATCGATACCGCCTATCAGAACGGCTTTACCCCGTATGCCACGGGTTGCCAGATCATCATCGCCGACGGCCTCAAGGGTACCGACGAGGCGCTCGTCCCGGTCGAGGGCGGCGAGTACGTGCGCGAGGCCAAGATCGGTCGGGCACTCATGGATGCCGATATCGTGATCAGCCTCACCCACTTTAAGGGCCATGAGCAGGCCGGCTTTGGCGGCGCCATGAAGAACCTGGGCATGGGCGGCGGCAGCCGCGCCGGCAAGATGGAGCAGCATGCCGCCGGCAAGCCGAACGTCGCGACCGCGCACTGTGTTGGCTGCCGTGCCTGCGAAAAGGTCTGTGCGCACAACGCCATCTCGTTTGACGACACCCGTGAGCGCGAGCTTGCCAACGGTAGCACCCGCACGGTTCACGTCGCCGCTATCGACCACGATCGCTGCGTGGGCTGCGGCCGCTGCATCGGCGTGTGCAACCAGGACGCCATCAAGCCCGGCCATGACGCTGCGGCCGACGTGCTCAACTGCAAGATCGCCGAGTACACCAAGGCCGTCGTCGACGGCCGCCCGAGCTTCCACATTTCGCTCGCCATGGACATTAGCCCCAACTGCGATTGCCATCCCGAAAACGACACGCCTATCGTCAACGATATCGGCATGTTCGCGAGCTTCGACCCGGTCGCCATCGACCAGGCCTGTGCCGATGCCGTCATGGCATCCGAGCCGCTGCCCAACACCGAGCTTACCGATAGCGCGGCCAAGATGGAGCACAACCACGAGCATCTGGAGGGCGATCAGGCCAAGGACCCCTTCTGCATCACGCATCCCGACACCGACTGGCGCACCTGCATCGCGCACGCCGAGAAGATCGGCCTGGGCACGAGCAAGTACGAGCTCATCGAGGTCAAGTAGCGCCTAGTTATTGGACAAATCAAGCGCTTTTCTGGCGCAAGTAGAGCAAAAGCCGCCCGTGGGCACAGCGCTCACGGGCGGCTTTTTGGAAGTATGTGGCAAATTTCGAGACCGCCGAGCACACGACGTTTTTTGGCAACAAAACCCCTGATAAATTGTTGGTAAAACTGTGGTCTGGTCGGCAGTTCCAGATTTTGCCGCATACTTCCGAAAATAGGGGGTTAGATAAAGCCTCAGACGTTGCTATTCGCCTAAAAATACTCGTCGAGGAAGTTGTTGACCGTGTTCCAGTAGAGCTCGGGGTCAACTTGCGCACTCTTGGCGTGGGTGGCGCCATGGATGGTGAGCTTTTGCTTGACCTTGCTGGCGCACGCATCGTAGTTTTGGTCGAGCATGTCGTACGGCACAAAGGTGCCCTTGTCGCCGTGGATAAACAGCATGGGAACCGTCGCGTGTTTGAGTTGCTCCACACTGCTCGCCTTATGGAAGTCGTAGCCCGCGCGCGTTGCACACCAAGTTTGCTACATCGAGCAAGGGAAAGCTGGGCAGGCCGAACACGTCCTTGAGCTGTAGAGAAAACTCGTCCCAAACACTCGTATAACCGCAGTCCTCGATAATGCATTTCACGTTTGCGGGTAGAGATTCCCCCGCGACGTTCATGGCAGTTGCTGCACCCATCGACTCGCCAAAGACCAGGATGCGCGCCTCGGGGTCAGCCTGAACGATCCGCCCAATCCATGCAACGACATCGAGCCGCTCGGGCCAGCCCATGCCGATATAGTCGCCGCCGGAGCGCTCGTGGGCGCGGGCGGCAGGCGCGAGCACGTTCATGCCGCGGTCGTGGAATCGCTTGACGTATCGGGCCATGCCGATGGGCTCGTTGGTATATCCATGCAGGCAGACGGCGTAATCGTGGGTGTTCTCCGAGGCGGCAAAAAACCAAGCGGCGAGCTCGGTTCCGTCATCTGCGGTGAGGCTGCTGCTCTTGCGGTTTTCTTTAAACCATGCCCGCGCCTCGGTGTCCTCGGCATCCGGCTGCTCGCCTTCTTTGTCGTTCTTGCTATCCTGCATCATCTTCATGGTGTACGGCGCTTGGGGATTCAGCGCGAAGTCAAACAGAAAGTTGCCGGCAAATCCGAGCAGCACAACGACAACCACCAGTGCAACGATGCCGGCTATCTTGAGCTTTCGATGGGAACGTGCGTTTTGAGCCATGCGGTATTCTCCTATAAGATGTTAATACGTCAACATTTAATGCAAGCGCATTATGGACGTTCGCCGTTGATGCGTCAACAGGCAAAGAATGGGTAAACAAAGGGTCATGTATGGTGCAAATTTCGCACGTACCCAGACGCTTTGATATAGTGTTGAGAACTCTTTACGTTGGAGGATGTAACCGGCATGTCCGATTCGAGCGACAGCTCTAAGCCGCGACCCAAGACCGCGGCCGTTCCACACTACACCGTGGGCGAGGAGATCATGAACTCCGTCACCCACGGTGTCGGCTGCCTGCTGGGTATCGCGGGCCTGGTGCTCCTGATCGTATTCGCTGCCCTGCGCGGTGGAAGCCCGGCCCACATGGCCGCGGCGATTGTCTATGGCGTCAGCATTATCCTCGAATATCTAGCCTCTACGCTCTACCATGCGATTCAGCCCGCGCGCGCCAAGCGCGTGTTTCGCATCATCGACCATAGCTGCATCTACCTGCTCATAGCCGGCAGCTATACGCCGTTTTGCCTCATCACGCTCGCAAACGACGGCGGCCCTGCGCTGTTCTTTGCCGTATGGGCCATCGCCATTGTCGGCATCGCCCTCGAGTGCTTTATGCGCGAGCGTCAACCGCACTGGGTAAGTGGCTTGGTCTACCTGCTGATGGGCTGGCTCGTTGTCTTTAAGCTGCCCGAACTTGTGGCGCTGCTCAATCCCGTGGCACTTGCCCTGCTCGCCGTCGGCGGCGTGTGCTACACCGCGGGCGTGCCGTTCTATATCGCCAAAAACGTGCGCTATCTGCACAGCGTGTTTCACCTGTGGGTGCTCGCCGGCAGCATCTTCCAGTTCATGGCGGTGATCCTCTTCGTAATCTAGCGACCATGCCTGCACGCCCGCGTCCTCGCTTGGGCGCCGGCGCAATTGCCGTATCCGCTATCAACGTTTTACCCTGACGCCCGAATCTTGGAGGTTCGAGAAACTCCCGATGGACATAACCATCTCCCTTATCACCACCCTCGTTTTGACCCTCATCAACGGCTACTTCTCTATGTCCGAGATGGCGCTCACCACGGCCAAGCGCGCTGTGCTGGAGCACGAGGCCGAGGAAGGCGACAAACGCGCCGAGCGCGCCATTAAGCTGGCCGCCGATTCCGACCAGCTGCTCGCCACCATCCAGGTCGCCATCACGCTCGTGGGCTTTGCCTCATCCGCCGTCGCCTCGACGAGCCTGTCCGACCCGCTTGCCACGTGGCTCATGAGCTTTGGCATCGCGCCGCTCTCTGCCATTGCGCGCGGCCTGGCGCCGGTCATCATCACCGTCGCCGTCGCCTTCGTGTCCATCGTGATTGGCGAGCTCGTGCCCAAGCGCATCGGCCTCGCTAACGCCGAGGGCGTATCCAAGCAGGTCGTGGGACCGCTCTCGGTGTTCCAAAAGATCGCCCGCCCGCTCGTGTGGCTGACCGGTGCCTGCTCCGACGGTCTGGCCCGCATCCTGCGCATCAAGAGCGCCGATGACCGCCAGAACGTCTCGGAGGAAGAGATCAAGTACATGGTCTCGGAGCAGGACGACCTGCTCGACGAGGAAAAGCGTATGATTCACGAGATCTTCGACCTGGGCGACACCGTTGCCCGCGAGGTCATGGTGCCGCGCGTGGACACCACCATGTGCGAGGACGACGAGACGGTCGCCGACGTGCTGTCCGCCATGCGCCAGACCGGCTTTAGCCGCATCCCCGTCTATCACGAGGATCCCGACAACGTCGCCGGCATCGCGCACATCAAGGACCTGATCCAGCCTTCGCTCGACGGCAAGGGCGACCAGCCCATCGCCGACTTTTTGCGCGACGCCACCTTTGTGCCCGACACCAAGGACATCCTGCCGCTGCTGTCCGAGATGCAGACCTCGCACGACCAGATCGTAGTGGTCGTGGACGAGTACGGCGGCACGGCCGGCATCATCACCATCGAGGACATCGTCGAGGAGATCGTGGGCGAGATTGAGGACGAGTTCGATCCCGACAACAAGTACCTCACGCGCCTTTCGCGCCGAGAGTGGCTTGTCGATGGGCGTTTTTCGTGCGATGACGCGATTGAGCTTGGTTGGCCGCTCGAGGAAAGCGATGATTATGAGACCATCGCCGGCTGGATTTTGGAGCTTTGCGACTCGGTGCCCGACATCGGAGAGGTGTTTGAGGTTGCGGGGTACAAGTTTAAGGTGCAGTCGATGCGTGGCCAGCGCATCTCGCTCATTCGCGTGATCGCTCCGGCCGAAACCGATAAGAAGGATTCCGAGTCCTCGGCAGATAAGCCGGCGGCGTCGGACGCGGGTTCTGCGGACCCGCACGATGGCGACGAGTAGGGCGAGGAAGAGTAGGGGAGAGTTATGGCAGGCCTGTTCAACATCCTTAAGGTCACCGTCAGCGAGGACAAGATCTGCGCGCATGTGCTGGTGAACCCCGGCATGCCGCTTATGACCTCGGAGGACATCGAGGCCACGGCGCGCGTGTACTACCTGGTACCCGCGATTGCCAAGCATCTGTGCCTGGGCGATTCCGGTCGCGAATTCCAGGACTGCATGGGCCAGACCGAGCTTTGCCATCTGCTGGAGCACGTGACGGTCGAGCTCATGAACGAGACCGGGCTTGCCGGCAGCATTTCGTGCGGCCGCACCCGCGTAAGCGAGCACGACGAGCGTGTCTTTGAGGTCGAGCTTTCGTGTCCCGACGACGCGCTGGCCATCGGCGCGCTGTCTTCGGCGACCTTTATGATGGACTGGGCGTACCTGCACGCCGACCAGCCTGCCCCCGACGTGGAAGGAACGGTCGCGGGCCTGCGCAACCTGGTGCTGGGTATGCGCGCCGAGGCCGAGGGCAAGGACCCGCACGAGGCCGTCGCCGCCGCGAACGCCGAAGGCGAGGCCGGGGACACGACCGAGGGCGAGGCGCCTGCCGAGGCTGCCGCCGAGTCTGTCAACGATGCCCCTGCCGAGGAGGCCGTCGAGGTCGAGCCCGCGGAGCCCCAGGGCGTCCCGAGCTTTGACGACGAGCCGCAGGAGGCAATCGATACCGAGGGCGCGACCGCTGAGAGCCACGAGGCCCCCGCTGCCGTCTACGGTGGCGCGGCGACGGTTCCGGTTGCTCCCGCGCACGAGGGCAACCTACCGCTCGTTGACGGCGCCGGCGGGGACCCGGCCGCCACGGTGGCCATGCCTGCCATGCCGCAGGAGTAGGCTCACCCGCTTATCACCATCATGTACCTGCGCCTTTACCGTACGCAGATGAGCGAGACGGCAAGCGCTGTGCTGCGGGTATAATGGACAGCATTCAAACGGTGGGCGCCGAGGTGCCCGCAGGAGAGGAATGAACATGGGTAAGACTTTCAACTTTATCTCGGGTGCGCTCTTCGGTGCTGCCGCCGGCGCCATCATCGGCGTCGCCTTGGCTCCGCGCTCGGGCGCCGAGACCCGCGCCATGGCTGCCGATATCGCCAACGACGCCTGGGATAACATGCGCGACACCTACGAGCACGGTGCCGAGGAGGCCCGCGCCGCGGTCAACGATTTTGGCCCGATGGTCGACGCCAAGACCGATGACCTGCGCGCCAAGGTCGACCTTGCCCGCGAGCGCATGGACCAGCTGCGCGAGCAACTCAACGACGCCATCTCGGGCGGTAACGTGACGCCCGCCGCCGATGTCGTGGTCGAGAACGCCGTCGAGGCCGACGCTGAGGCCGCGGAGCCTTCGACCGAGGCATAATGCGCGCCGGGGATTTTGTCGGCGCCAAGATCTATCGCAAGCCTACCGAGGATAAGCGCACCAAAAAGGACGGCACGCCGCGCAGCCCTAAAAAGCTCGGCAAGATTCACTTTCCGGTCTTTACCCCGGGCGGTACGCGCGTGGTGGGCTTTATGGTGCGCCAGTCCGATATCGCGGGCATGATCGAGCGCCCCGACCGATTTGTGGCGCTCGATGCCATTGGCGTCTACGAGGGCGCCATCGCGGTTGACGACGTCAAGGGCACCTACGATGCCGCTGCGGCCAAGCGCCTCGACATCAACCTGGACGATTGCATTATCTGGGTTGGCATGGACGTGCGCACGGAGTCGGGCGATGTCGTCGGCTATTGCTCGGATGTGGAGTTCAAGCCGCGTTCGGGCATCGTGCAGACGTTCTACGTGACCGCCGGCACTGCCTTGAGTGTGCTGGTGGGCGACACGCAGATGCCGCCGACGATGCTGCGCGGCTATGCGGACGGCGCGATGATCGTTTCGGACGAGGTCAAGTCGCTCGGGTATTCGGGCGGCGCCGCCGCAAAGGCTGCCGAGGCAAGCGTCGTGGTGGGCGATAAGGTCAAGAAGGGCGCTAAGGTGCTCGATGACAAGGGTTCGGTCGCCGTGGACAAGGGCAGTCGCGCGCTGGGCAAGCAGCTCGGCAAGACGCGCGGTATGTTCAAGGCCTTTAAGGACGAATATCAAAAGGCGAGCGGGGGCTCGTCAAAAGCTAGCAAATAGCGACGTACCAATTGATGGGAGGCAAGCCGGAGACCTGTTGCTCCGGCTTGCTGCGTTTATGGGGGAGGGCACATGCGCCAAAACGGATCTAACTTAAACGGGCGCTCGGGTGCGCGTCCGACGGCGCGCCGCGACCTGGGGCAGCTGCCCAGCGGTCAGCGCAAGCGTCACCGTAAGCCCGGCGCGATGTATCTCAACCATAGCCGCGGCTTTAGCGACCGCAGCGCTCGCATCGGAAACAGCCGCACGCCCCGTCGTCCGTCTCGCCTGCCCTATGCGCTCATCGCCGTGGGCTGCGCACTCGTGCTGTTTATCGCTGCCGTCGTGGGCTACGTCAACCGCAGCGTGGATGTTGTCCTCAACGGCCAGGAGACTGCGGTGCGCGTCGGATCTACGCTGCAAAATCTCATCGACGACCAGGAGCTGACTGGCACCTACGACGCAGGCGACCTGCTGGCCGTCGATGACAGCGTGCTCAAGCGCCATGGGGGCGAAAAGCTGTCGGTGAAGGTCGACGG
This sequence comes from uncultured Collinsella sp., assembly GCA_900539035.1. Taxonomy (GTDB): domain Bacteria; phylum Actinomycetota; class Coriobacteriia; order Coriobacteriales; family Coriobacteriaceae; genus Collinsella. The sequence continues at coordinate 106,251 of UQAU01000002.1, forward strand.
CAAGCGCGTGAAGCAGGGCAAATGGGATAGCCGTGAACTTGAGGGCGGCGAGAAGGTGACGGTCAAGGATGGCCGTAACACCTACGAGAAGCACGAGGTTCAGGCTACGGTTATCGAGCCCAAGCTCAAGGTCGAGGGCACGGGCGCTATCGAGTATGTGCAGACATGGGGTGTCCAGGGCCGCTCCGAGGTGTGGGTTGGTGAGCAGTCGGGCAAGACGCAGGACCGCGGCGAGGTTGTGCCCGCCACCGATTGCGTCGTGGCGTGCGCCAGCGTGGCGCCCAAGGGCAACAAAAAGTACGTGGCGCTGACGTTTGACGAGGGCCCGAGCGGCGCCACCAAACAGATCTTGCAGGTGCTCAAGGAAAAGGGCGTTACCGCGACGTTCTTCCTTTCGGGTGATGCGGCCGAGGCCTCGCCTGCCACGGCCAAGGCGATTGTCGATGCCGGGTGTGAGATCGGATCCAACAGCTACAGCGACGATTCGCTCAAGGGTCAGGACCGTGAGACGGTACGCGAACAGATCACGAAAGGCACCGATGCGATTAAGTCGACGACCGGCGTGAAGACGATGCTGCTGCGTGCTCCCTACGCTGCCTTTGACGAGCAAAACTGGATTGATGCGATGGACCTGGTCTCCGTCGTAGTCTCGTGGAATATTGACTCGGGCGACTGGCTGCTCAACGGTGCCGACGAGCAAGTCTCGACGGTGCTCGATTCGGTGACGCCGGGCAATATCGTGCTGCTCACCGATAGAGACGAATGCGCCGAGCAGACACTCGAGGCGCTGCCGCAGATTATCGACGGCCTTGTCGCCGACGGCTACAAGATCGTGACGCTCAGCGACCTGGTCAAGACGGACACGTCGCTGAGCAAAAAGCTCACCTCGCTGACGAAGGTCACCATGCCCAAGGACGCCGTGTTCCCCCAACTTGCCGAGGATAACGACACCACAGAGTAGTTATTAGGTAGTCATTTAAGAACACCCAATGACTATGTCACGGATGCGTCAGCGTTTGGTATGCCTGCAATGTGCAGCGCATAAAATCGATGCTGCAGGGCGATGCTGATGCTATAGTTACTGCGGTTAATGAGGGTCAAGAGAAAGGTTACAGGTGAAATCCAAACCTCGACCATACAGTCGATGACCCCATGCAGGTGCTTTTTGCGCATGCACGGGGTGTGAGCGTCGAGCGGCGTGCCGCCCGCGCATGCGTATACATATCCAGAAGCCCCCGGACGCCGCACGCGCGGCCGCATCCGGAGGAATTATGATGGGGAGCACCATTGAATTATCTGAGTGAGATGCTCAAATTGCCGGTCTTGGACGTCGATGGCGAAAAGCTCGGCGTTGTGAACGATTTTGGCATTGCTACCGGCGAAGTTTTTCCGCACGTGACGTCGCTCGCGTTCCGCGGACCCGGCAAGACGCCGTTTATGATCAGCTGGCGCAAATGGGTCGACCGTATCGACGAGACGGGTGTACACCTTAAGACGTCGGCCACCGAAATCCGTTTTTCGTACCTGCAGCCGACCGAACTCTTGCTTGCCCGCGACGTGCTTAACAAGCAAATTGTCGACACGCAGGGCATGAAGGTCGTGCGCGTAAACGACATCAAGTTTTCCATGTCGGGCGAAAATCAGCTGCGCCTGCTGGGTGCCGAAGTTGGCGCCCGCGGTCTGCTGCGCGCGATCAGCCCCACACTTGAGCATGTCGTCGAGGGCTTTATGAAGCATCTGGGCAAGCCGCTCAGCGAGGACATTATCGCCTGGTCTTACATGGACCTGCTCGATCGCTCGACTAAGAACATCCAGCTCTCGGTGTCGCACAAGACGCTTGGCGAGCTGCATCCTGCCGACATCGCTGACATCATCGAGCAGCTCGACCCGCGCCTGCGCGCGCAGGTGTTCGCTCAGCTCGATACCGCTCAAGCCGCCGAGGCCATCTCGGAGTTCGATGACGACGAGCTCATGACCGAGATGCTCGAGGGCCTGTCTGATACCGACGCATCGTCGATGCTGGCCATGATGGACCCGGACGACGCTGCCGACCTGATCGACGAGCTCGATTATGAGAAGGCCGAGAAGCTCCTGCGCCTGATGGGCGTCAAGGAGGAGAAGGCGATTCGTAATCTGCTGGGTTACGAGGACAACACCGCCGGCCGCATCATGACCTCGGAGTTTGTCTCGCTGCCCGCCACGGCGACGGTCGGCGACGCCATCGAGGCGATTCGCGAGCTCGACGAGGACTTCGAGAGCGTCTACTACGTCTATACCGAGGATCCGAGCGGTATGCTGACCGGCGTGCTTTCGCTGCGCACGCTGATCGTAGCCGACCGCGACGCCACGCTGGGTCAGCTGGCCTATCGCGACCTGGTCTATGTGTCGCCCGACGAGGACCAGGAAGACGTAACGGACGAGATGACCAAGTACGACCTGGTTGCCATCCCTGTCTGCGACGAGAACCGCCACATCCTGGGCATCGTGACCTTCGATGACGCCATGGACGTTATCGCCGAGGAGCATCAGGAGGACCTGCAGATCGCCGGTGTCGGCTCGGGCGATAGCGCGTCCGACGACTCGACGAACGTGCTCAGCTGGTTCGTGCATCGTCAGTACTGGGTTGTTGTATGGGGCATCGCGTCGTGCATCATGGCGACCGTGCTGGGAACGGCGCTCGGCTCCGCGCATCTGGTGGTGTTCCCCATGTGCGCCATGCCGCTCGTGCTGCTGGCAGCCTCGCGCATGGTGTCGTTCGTCAAGAATTACTTCCTGGAGTATGACGGTCACGACGATGAGCCCAAGCCGTATCTGGGGTTCTTCTTCCAGAGCACGGGCATGGGCCTGATTCTGTCACTCGTGACCTACCTGTGCGCCCAGCTGGTGCGCACCGCCGCGTTCCCCGACGCGCCCATGTTTGAGGAGCAACTCTTTACCGGGTGCTTTAATATCGCTGCCATCATTTGCCTGGTTGGCAACATGAGCGCCGTGATTTACCTGATGGTACTGTTCTGGCGTGACGAGCATGACCTCAACACGTCGGGCACCGCCATGAACGTTATTGCCGTCATGATCTCGTGCATAGCGTACTGCGCCGCTGCGGTGCTTCTCACCATGTCGGTCATGGGTTAGGTGGTCGCGTGCAAAATACCAAGCAAAAGTCGGGCACCAAGCAAAAGTTGACCATCGCGGCCATCTTTGGCGCTATGGGTCCCGGTCTGCTGGCGGCGCTTTCGGGCAATGACGCCGGCGGCATTGCAACGTATTCCAGCGCGGGCGCCAGCTATGGCTACAAGATGCTCTGGATGCTTCCCGTCATGACTGTGCTGCTCATCGTGACGCAGGAGACCGCGGCGCGCTGCGGCTGCGTTACGGGCAAGGGCCTGGCATCGCTCATTCGCGAGCGCTTTGGCGTGCGCAAGAGTGTACTTGCTATGGCGGCGCTGTTGATCGCCAACACGGCTGTGACCATTTCGGAGTTTGCGGGCATCGCCAGTGGCCTTGCTCTCTTTGGCGTGCCGGCGAGCATCTCGGTGCCGTTGGTGGCGCTGCTGGTGTGGATGCTTACCATGTCGGGTAGTTTCCAGCGCATCGAGAAGATCCTGCTGCTGGTGAGCTGCGTGTTCGTGACCTATATTGTCGCTGCGTTTATGGCTGGCCCCAACTGGGGTGAGGTCGCGGTCGACCTGGTCGTGCCCAACATTCAAAATGACCCCAGCTACGTGTCGCTCGTGGTCGCAACGATCGGTACCACCATCGCGCCGTGGATGATTTTCTTAGCGCAGAACAACGTGGTCGATAAGAACGCGGGCGAGGACGATATCGTGCTGCAGCGTATCGATACCGTGAGCGGCTCGCTTGCCGCCGATGTCATTGCCGGCTTTATTATCATCACGACCGGTACGGTGTTGTTCCCGGCGGGTATTCAGATTAGCGATGCCGCCGATGCCGCCCGCGCGCTGGAGCCTATTGCGGGTCAGTGGTCCACGGTACTGTTTGCCTCGGGCCTGGTCGCGGCGAGCTTCTTGGCTGCCTGCGTGCTGCCGGGCGTTACGTCGAGCGCTATCTGCGAGGCATTTGGCTGGGAGCGCGGTGCCGACCGCAGCTGGGACGAGGCCCCGGTCTATCGGGGCATCATTACGGCCATCATCGGTATCTCTGCCGTGCTGGTGCTTATGCCCGGCGTCGATCTGTTCCAGATTATGATGACCTCGCAGGTCATCAATGGCGTGCTACTGCCTGTGGTTCTGGTGTTCCAGGTGGTTATCGCGGCGGATCGCCACATTATGGGCGCCAACCGCAACGGCCGCGTATGGAACGTGCTCACTTGGGCGACTATCGGCGTGATTACGGTGCTGACGGTCGTCATGTTTGTGCTGCAGGCGATGGGCTACGGCGCTTAACGCCCACTTTTGCTTCCGAACAGGCCGCAGCGATGGGCTGCGGACTGTTTTTTTGTCTGCTATAGGGTGTTAGTTATATAGCAATGGACAAAAAATGCCAAATATGAGTACTGTTGCTAAGTGAATAGCATTTACATCTGAATAGATAATGAACATAACCATTAGTATGTTCATTAAAATTGGCTTCAATACGCCTTAAACCAGTCAGGTTGGCTGCTTTAGGGGGTTGTAGGGGTCGCTCGGACGTCATTTTGGGTGGTTTTGCCTGCTACTAAAATGGTACCAGTACTCATATTTGCCCTTTTTTGCCCACAGCCTCTTGGAGCCGGCTTGAAAAGAGTGATTTTGGGTTGTTTGCTGCGGGCGTGGGGCTTGGAAACAACGCTCGGGGTGGCGAGGCGCCCAGAATTCGGTAGCAAGGAGGGCGTTCCTCGGCTGTGTCAGGAGTGTCCCTAGGTGCCGGCACATAAGGAACGTCCCTAACTGCCGGAAGGGGGCGTCTGCCGTGGCAGGCGCCCCCTTCCGGATGTGGGAAGTTCGTGCTGTGGGTTACTTGTCGGTGCCCAGCTTGTGCGGCTTGAGAGCGAGCGCATTGACGAGCGCGTCGGTGGCAGACTTGACGGCTGCCGGCTGCGGATCATTAACGTGATCCTCGGGATGCACGGGCAGGTCCTTCTTGACGGCATCGTGGATGAGCTTAAGGTACTCGGTCACACCCGTGTTCGAAAGGTGCGTGCCGTCGCCATCGAACAGATCGTTGCGGTTGGCACTGTATCCGTACCAGTCGATAACGCGCACGTTCTTGTAGCGCGTAGCGGCGTTGGCGATGGCCTGATTGGTAGAGGCAACCCACGGCTGCGGGCTGCGCGTGTTCACAAACACCACAATACGCTTATCTCCCGCATCGGCCATGATGGCGTCGATCTGGTCGTCGGTTACCAAGCCGTTGGTGCCCAGCGCAAAGACCACGATCTTGCCGGCAAGGTTCTGTTGGAGATAGCCCTCAAATGTCGCACGGCCCGCATCAAACTGGCGGCCCTTTTCGGCATCGATATGGCTGTGCGGGAACACGCCGTCAAAGGTGTCCACGGCACGCAGTGACACGGAGTCACCGATCATCAACAGGTCGTAGGAGCCATCGGGGAAGCCGTCGTTGTCCTTGTCGGTGTCGTCGGCCGCCTGCTGGTCGGTGGGCGCGGTGTTCTTGGCTTCCTTGTTGAGGACTTCGGCGCCCTCACCGCTCAGTGCGGAGGTCTCCGGCACAAAGATCAGGCCGCCCAGTGCAACGACCAACACGACGGCGCAGGCTGCGCAGACAGGGACGTGCGCGCGTGCCCAGTTGGCGGGCGTGGTGATGCCATCGCGGAACTCGGATACGGTGCGCCCAAAGGCGCCCTTTCTAAACGGCGTCTCGATAAAGCGATATGAGCATTCGGCCACGGCGACCACCAGCAGCACCTGCAAAATGTACTGCCACCAGGGTGTATCGTTGATGTTGGCGACCGGGTTCATGAGCAACAGCAGCGGATAGTGCCACAGGTAGATGCTGTACGAGCGCTTGCCAACCCACACGAGCGGCTCGGCGGACAGCGCGCTGGCAACCATTCCCTGGGGCTGCACGCAGGCCGCGATGACCATGAGCGTGAGGATCGAGCACAGCAGCGTGCCTCCGCGATACTGGAAGGCGGTGTAGCCGTTGGTGAGCGCGACCATGGCGGCAAGGCCAACCAGACCCACGACGCCCAACACATCGATGGATGCGGGCGAGGACCAAAAACGCACGAGGGCGCTCGGCTGTGCCGGGGCGGTCTCGGCTGATTCGTCGGCCTTCTCGCCAGGCTTGCCCTCGGCGTTCTTGCCGTGCTTGGCGGCGCCAGCCAGGCGATTGAACCCCAAACGATGAGCGAGACGCACCGGCGCCAGGTCGCGATCGGGGATAAAGGCCATCCAGGCGCCCAGCAGCAGCGAGAAGACGCGGGTGTCGGTGCCGTAGTACACGCGGCTGGGGTCGGCGGCGGGGTTATAAAGCACCATCATGGCGATGGCGGAGACAGCAGCCAGGCCCAGAACCACGCGGCGCGTGTTGGGCTTGCTCATGTGCATGGATACCATAGCGAGCAGCAGCGGGGGCCAAACCAGGTAGAACTGTTCCTCGATGGCGAGCGACCAAAAGTGCGTAAGCGGCGAGGGGTCGCCCAGAGCATTGAAGTACGAGACGTTTTGGGCAATCTGCCACCAGTTGTTGAAGAACAGCAGCGACGGCAGGATGTCGGGGCGCATCTTGGTGAGCATCACGTGGTTAAAGATGGTGCACAGCGCGCAGGTCACCACCACGACGGTCACCACGGCGGGGACCAGACGACGGATGCGGCGGATCCAGAAGCTCTTGAGGTCGATGCGGCCGGTCTTAGCGACTTCGTTGAGTAACAGGCGTGTGATCAGATAGCCCGAAAGCACAAAGAAGATCGTGACGCCGAGCAGACCGCCCTGCGCCCACGTGAGGTTGAGGTGATAGAGCACCACCGCGACGACGGCGAGCGTGCGCAGGCCGTCAAGGGCAGGGATGTAGCGGGACTTAGGGCGAGCAAGCGTCTGCTCCGCGGCGGGAGTGTTGGCGCGGCCCGCGTTGTTGGCAGAAGCGCGATGGGGGCTCGCGGTGCGTCGCGGTTCGTTGGCACGGCGTTCGCCCTTCACGCGTTCGTGCGGCGCCGGCTCGTTGCCCGTGCGGCGTCGACCGCGCGAGCCCGATTGCGAGAGTTGTTCCATAAAACATCATCCAATGACGAGAATAATCAGCACGCCTTCATTGTAGCTGCCTGCTCCTGTGAATGCTTGCTGCTGGCGCAAGCTCAAGCGCGCGTCCACATCAAAGTGAACTAAAGTTATAGGGGGTGCGAGAGTGCACGATCGACGGTTGGCGGTGGGCATAAGGCCCGCAGATGAGGAGGTTTCCATGGCAGATCACGGCATCGTTGCGGTGTTCGGTAGCATGAACATGGACCTTTCGGTGGCGTGCGAGCGCATACCGCGTGCGGGCGAGACCGTCGGCGGCAGCGGGTTTATCACCAACGCCGGCGGCAAGGGCGCCAATCAGGCTGTAGCTGCCGCGCGTATGGGCGCGTGCACGCACATGATCGGCGCGGTCGGTCGCGACGCGTTCGGCGCGTCGCTCGTGGTGGGGCTCCAAGACGCCGGCGTGGACTGTGACTTTGTAGTGCATCGCGATGACGTGGAGACGGGAACGGCGACCATCATTCGCTGCGAGGGCGACAACCGCATCGTGCTGTCGCCGGGCGCCAACCATGCGCTTGCGGGCGCGGACGTTGCCTGCGCGTTGAGGCGTCTGGTGGCCCATGAGCTCGACGGCGACGCCAGCGAGATTGCCCCGGCTGCCGGAAGCGTCTTTATCGCCCAGGGTGAATGTGACCTTGCAGCGACGGCCGATGCGCTTGTTTGCGCTCACGAGCTGGGGTTCTATACGGTCTTTAATCCAGCGCCTGCTTGTGAGTTGCCTGCGGAGGTCTGGTCTGCGGTCGACTTGGTCTGCCCCAACGAGACCGAGTGCCAGGTGCTGACGGGTATCCTGCCCAAGGACGATGAGAGCTGCGTCGCCGCGCTCAAAGCCCTGCTTGCCAAGGGCGCCGGCGCCGCGGTCATCACGCTGGGCGGCGCCGGCTCAGTTACGCTCGGCGATGGCGGTGAGCTGCTGCGCATGCCGGCACTTTCGAGCACGGTAGTCGATACCACGGCCGCCGGCGATACGTTTATCGGCGCGTTGGCGGCGGCTCGCCTAGAGGGCCTGCCGCTCTTTGAGTGCATGGCCGCGGGTGCTCGCGCCTCGGCAGTGACGGTGTCGCGCCTGGGCGCTCAGCAATCGATTCCCACGCGCGCCGAAGTTGAACATTGGTTTGGTTAAACGATAAAGACGGAGAAGCGGAGTAGAACAATGGCAATCAAGAAGCTGATCCTTGATCTGGATATGGGTGTGGACGATGCGATGGCGCTGGCCTATGCCATCGCGAGCCCCGAGGTGGAGCTCGTGGGCATCACCACGTGCTTTGGCAACGTGCGCGTCGAGCAATCGGCGCACAACTGCCTGGCGGTGCTCGATCTGCTGGGTCGCCCCGAGGTTCCGGTGTACCTGGGTGCCGACCGTCCTCTGCAGGCGACTGAGCCCTATACGCCGCCGGCGTCCACCGCGCTCATTCACGGCAAGAACGGCATCGGCGGCGCGAGCGTGCCCGCGTCGCCCTACGAGCCGGTGGGGGCGACCTCGGCCGACGGCAACGCTGCGGTCGATTATCTGATCGATGCCGCGCGCACCTATGGTCCCGATCTGGTCTACGTAGCGGCTGGCCCGCTCTCCAACCTGGCGCTCGCCCTGGAGCGCGATGCGGCGGCGATGATGTCCATCGGCCGCGTGGTCGTGATGGGCGGCGCCCTTACCGTGCCCGGCAACGTGAGCGCGGGCGCCGAGGCCAATATGGCGAGCGACCCCGAGGCAGCCGACGCGGTGCTGCGCTCGGGCCGTAAGCTCACCATGGTGGGTCTGGACGTGACGCATCGCGTGGTGCTCACACGCCGCGACATTGCCGGCTGGACGGGCTCGGGCACCATGGCGGGCTGCGCATTTGCGAGCATGGTCGAGCACTACATTGGCTCGTACGAGATGAACGCACCCTACCTGGGTGGTTGTGCGCTGCACGATCCGCTGGCCGTTGCCGTGGCGATCGACCCCACGCTCGTAGGTGCGCTCGGCTGCAACCTGCGTGTTGATCTGCTGGGCGAGTACCGCGGTCGCACCATCTGCGATGAGCGCCGCCTGTCCGATCCGGACAAGAGCGCGCTTGTGGCACTGACCGTGGATGCTCCGCGCTTCCTGTCCGAGTTCAAGACGCGTATGGCCCGTGTCCTTGGCTAAGTTGTCTTTTTGGGACGTGTCTCTATAGTTTTGTCAACCGCGTGCTTCGCGCCATTTCGGCATGACGCATCCGGGCGCCTGGCGC
>UQAU01000003.1 GCA_900539035.1 uncultured Collinsella sp.
CGCGCCACGCGGTAGCCATACAACTTGTGCGAGATAAGCGCGGTCTTGCGCGAGCGACCGTACACGGCAAAATCGAAGACCTGGTCCTCGCCATACTTAACGGTTTCATCGAACACGATCCCGTTGCCCAGTAAAATAGCGCGCTTACAAGCGGTGCGCCATGCAAAGGGGCGAGACGCTTCCTTAAACAGCAGGTCGGAGCTATAGCCCACAAACGACACATCGCGCGGGCTCAGTACATAGTTAAGCCACGGATACCCCGCCTCCAACGGGTACGGGTTCGCGCCAAAGGTCAAAACGTCGCAATCCTCACGCTCAAAGGCATCAACGATTACGCGGCACGCATCAGACGTAAACCGGTCGTCGGAATCCAAAAACGCAACTACAGGCGCCGTGGACGCAGCGATGCCCGCATTGCGCGCGCTCGACAGACCACCGTTGGGCTTATCGACCAGCGTAAAGCGCGCATCCTTTTCGCAATAGGCAGCGGCGATGTCGCGCGAACCATCCGGCGAGCCATCGTTAACCAGCACACCTTCCCAATCGGGCATATCCTGCGCAAGTAGGGAGTCCAGGCACCATGCCAGGCACTCCTCCACCTTGTAGATGGGAACGACGACGGAAATCTTAGGGGTAGCCATAGTCACGCGCTCCTACTGTGCCGCCGGCACGTCATCGGGATGCGGGTTATCGCCGTAGGCGCGCTGATACGTCAGCACGCGCCAAACCAGCGGCAGGCCGCCGATCTTAAAGTAATGTTTAAACGTATTGATCTTGCCCGGCTTTTTAAAGCCAAAGCGCGAATCAATATAAGCGCGGGGCGACTTGACCATCAGTCGCAAGTCGGTCTCGCCGCGCGGGTCGAAGAGCGACAGGTCAAAGCGACCGGCATTCCAATCGGCCTTGAGCTCGGGAGATGCCTTCTCCCAAAACTGCTCACGCAACTCATCGACCAGGCGCTCATCATTCCAGCGATACGTATCGACCTTCATGCGCATTAAAATGCCCTGAAGCTGAGCCTTAAGCTCGGGGCGTTCATCCAAAAAGCGCTGCATCTCGGCATATTCGTCGCATACGCAAAACACCTTGTTGGGCGAATTAACAGAGCTCTTCTCGTTATCCTGGCGATAGCACAAAATGGGATCCGCAATAAACGCAGCACGCTCGGCGCTTGCCCAGACCTTAAAGTTAAAACCCGCATCCTGATACGAGGCACCCGGCGTGGGAAGGAACCGAATCTGATTGTCGTTAAGGAACGTGCGTCGATAGATGGCAGACCAAATGGAAGGCTTGCGGTAGAAGATACCCGGACGATCGGCGGGGCGATACGCCGCACCCGTCATATGCTCGTCGATAATTCCAAACAGCTCGCGGCGCTCGCTGGGCGTGGACCAATACAAGTAAAAGTCACCCTTAACGACATCGGCATGCTCGGCGTCGGCCTTGGCGACCAACTTCTGGAGCGAATCCTCAAACATGAAGTCGTCGGACTCAAGGATGCCCACGTACTCGCCGCGCGCCATCTCCAGGCCGCGGTTCATCGAGTCGCCGTAGCCGCTATTGGCCTTGTCGATCATCTTGACGCGCGCATCGCACTCCATGTACTCGCGGATGATATCCGGCGAGCTATCGGTAGAGCCATCGTTGATGCAAATGATCTCAATGTTCTTGAGTGTCTGCGCAACGGCAGAATCGAGGCACTCGCGCAGGTAGCGCTCAACATTGCAGATGGGAACAAGCAGCGAAACTTTAGGGGTATCAGAGTTCTGCAAGAAAACCTCCTGTTGAATAGCGTGTAACAGGGTTATTTTAGCAGCCGAGTTGCGGCGGGCGGCAGCGCTTGGAATTAGATAAAGCGCTCCAGGCAGGCTTTGAGACCACGAGTCGAAAGATAGAACAGCGTGGCGTCTGTCATCGAAACGCCCGAGGTCGCCGCAACGAGCTTGTGGGCAACACGGCGAACGGCGCCCTTAGCAGGCATATCCGCCCACTCCGTTCCCAAAAACGTCGTGAAATCCATATTGGCGCGACCGGCCACGCGACGAAAACCATCGGCGTCCAGACGCGCCAAGTCAAACACAATAAGGTCCAAGAACCAAGTGATCAGCTCGCCGGGGCACAGATCTAAAAGGCCGTAAACCGCCCAATCCTCCAAGACTTCCTCAAGCATCCTCATATGGGCATCGAGCTTTTTGACGCGGGCCTCGGCGCTGTTGAACTCGTGCGTTGCCGATTCACTCTCCATCACGTAGTGGTAGAACTTGTCCGGCATGACGACGGTCTTGCGGGCAAGCGCATAAGCCGCAAATTGGAAGACGACGTCCTCGCCCAAAGCCAAACCGGGGGCAAAGCGAATGCCTTCGCGATTGAGCAGCTCGCGCGAAAAAGCCGCACGGCAGGCATAGGGCTGCGCATTCGAATGGAACAGCAGTTGGGGATCACGGGCGCCGAAGGTACCAGCTTTGGGGCTCATGAGTTGCTGGACGCGCTTGGACGCAGCGTCGGACGGCTCGCAGACGCCGCCAAAAACGGCGACCTCGGCATCTGCAGACTCCATGGCATGCAGCGCGCGCTCGACCGTCTGGACGTCAATGTAATCGTCGGCGTCCACAAAGAAGATTACCTCGCCCTCGGCGGCATCGATACCGGCATTACGAGCGCGCGAGACGCCCGCGTTTTCCTGGTCAATCACCAGTACACGATCGTCGGCCTGCGCGACCTGACGTAAGACGCTCAGGGAATCATCAGCCGATCCGTCATTGACGCAGACAACCTGAATCGAGCGCTCAGACTGGGCCAACAGCGAATCGAGGCATCTCTGAATGGAGCGCGCAGAGTTGTATACGGGAACGACAATAGTCGCTTTGGGAATCGAGGCCTCTCCCATACCGACCTACCCCCTCAGCGATTCGATGAGGAAGGCGGCGACCACGCCGGGGCCTCCAACCGATGCGTAGTATTTGGCGCGGCCCAAGGCACCGTCCGTCGCAAAAGTCGGATGCTCGTCAACCCAGCCCTCAGGATCTTTGAGGATGGCAGCGAGATTCGCACGCTTCCACGGCTTCAGATCGTCCAGCAAAAACTCCCCGGCGTCCAAGGCCGCTTGGAACTCCTTGGCCATCTGCACCAGGAACTCCTTATAGAACTTAGGCGCCAAGCGCACATAGTTCCACATATACGAATCGTACTTAATGAGCTGATTGAACTTGAGCATGCGCGCGACGTCATCACTTGCGTGGTCGCGGGCATATTCCTCTCTGATCCAACGCTCAATCTCGGCATACTCGGTATTGACGCAAAAGACCTTGGCCGAAGAATTAACCGAGGAGCTCTCGTTGTCCTGACGATACGAAAGCACGGCATCGTGCAGGTAAACGGCCTTGTCGGCGCACGCAATCACCTTAAAGGCAAACGACGTGTCCTGAAAGGATGCTCCTGGAGTCGGCAAGAACTTGATGTCGTTGTGCTCGAGAAAATCACGGCGGTACACAGCCGACCAAATCGACGGCTTTTGCTTAAAGAACTGAGTCGTATCGCTCGGGTGCACCGGCTTGCCACAGTCCTTGGCTTTAAACATCTCGTGCAGCGAACGGCGCTCCTCGGGCTTAGACCAGTAGAAATCAAAATTCGCCTTCGCGAAGTCGGCATTATTGCTATCGGCGGCCGAGACAAGCTTTTCGAGTGCGTCGGGCGCCATAAAGTCATCGGACTCCAAGATGCCAACGTACTTGCCACGCGCCATCTCCAGGCCGTGGTTCATCGAGTCGCCGTAGCCGCTGTTGGCCTTGTCGATCATCTTGACGCGCCCATCGCGCTCCATATACTCGCGGATAATCGCCGGCGAGTTGTCGGTCGACCCGTCGTTAATGCAGATGATCTCAATATCCTTGAGCGTCTGCACCAGGGCGGAATCGAGACACTCGCGCAGGTAGCGCTGAACATTGTAAATGGGAATAAGCAGCGACAGAACAGGGCTGCCAGAGGCGTTAGTAGACAAATGTGCTCCTTAGGAAATACCTGTCGTTTCATGGTATCAAAGGGTCAGCGCGCTAGCGGGCGTTTATATAATCTATGGAGCTCGCAGAGGCAAACCGATAAGAAAGGACGTCATGCAGCCCAAAGCCGCACGCAACATACCCATCGAAGCGCTGCGTTTGGTCGCGGTCGCCGGCATCGCGGTGTTCCACACCTTTCAGTGGACCTTCCAAGCCGTCTGCGTCGGCGCCGTGGAATATGCCCCACTTGCGATATTCCCCTATTCCGGCGCGCTCGGTTTTATTAACTTGCTTGGCTGCTGGGCCAACGAGGTCTTCTTTATGATCTCGGGCTATTTTCTCATCGCTTCGGCCGCGCGTGCTTGGGACGGTGGAGCAACGTGGAAGTCGCAAATGCAACGGACGGCGCAGCGCCTTGGCAAGGTCATTATGCCCACTGCGTTTTATTGCCTCGTGGCGCTCGCGTGGTCCACGGTCGTCTCACCCATTCCTGATGTAGCCCTCAACACGCACAACTGGTATACCCTGGGACTCGAGTTCATTTGGGTCTATGCCGCCACGGTCTTCATGGCGCCATGGTTTGGACTAGCAAGGAGTCGACTCCCCCGGAAGAGCTACACGGCGACGGTCATCGCCGTTGGCATCCTCGCATTTGTTGTTAACGGGTATTTAGCCGCTATGAGTGCGACAAGCGCCGGCGAGTTTTCTTGGCTCCAAAAGTTCATGAGCGCCGTCACGTACGTAGTCGCGTTTTTGATCGGCGGACTGCTCCGCGACGTTACCGATGTCATGGATTCGGACAGGGTGGGCGCCTTGGGCATGCGCTCGCTCGTAACGGTTTTGGTGCTCACCATCATCCTGGAAGGAGCACTCTCCTTCACCGACAACCTCACAGCGATGACAATCCTCTCCTACAAATCGACCTCGCTGATCTCGTTTGCCCTCGCTGCCGCCTGCCTGCTCTTTGCGGCAACCCGACGCAGTGCCTCAGGCAATCCGCGGACTGCAGGTGTCATCGTCACCTTATCGACCGCCACGCTTGGTTTCTATGTGATGCAGTCACTCACCAGTAGCCTGTGGCGTCCCGTCTTCAATACGTTGCTCGCAAACATACTGGTCAGCCAAAACAGCCCGGTAGCTATATACATCGTCACGGGTACCGTCATTAGCATCGTCTTTGCTCTGGCACTTCTCATCATCGATGCAGCCAGAAGCTTTATCGCTCGCAAGCTCAAGCGGCAATAGACACGCTGCCGTCAGACGCTAAAGCCGCTACAGCCGTGGCAGGTTCCTGCGTTTTATTCAAAGCTTGCCGCCAAGGTGCGCCGAGCCTTTACAATAGGACAGTCCCAAGGACGTATTCGATAGCTTCCGTGCAGCGCATGCGCGCCGCGCGTGAAAGGATATATTGCCCCATGTCTTCCACCCTTCCCGCCCCCATCGATAAGCTCGCCATTGTCGTCGTTACGTACAAGCGCCAGGAACTCCTGGCCAACTTGTTCGACTCCATGACCGAGCTTACGGCAGCGCCCTGGCGCATCGTGATCGTCGATAACGAGAATTCGCGTGAGACCGAGGCCATGTGCACCGCATTCAACGAGCGCCTGGCCAACCTGTGGGGCACCGACATCGAACAGCCCGACGCGAAGGGCGGCACCGACCGCGTCATCTACGCACCACAGCTCGAAAACGGCGGCGGTGCAGGTGGCTTCTCCGCCGGCACCAAATGCGCCTACGACCTGGGCGCCCAGTGGTTCTGGGTGATGGACGACGACGTGCTCGTCATCCCCGAAGGCATCGAGCGTCTTGCCAAGTGGACCGACCGCTACGATGTCATCCAGGGTTCGCGCCTGGACTTTGACGGCGGCGCCTTCTTTTGGCAGTACCAGCTCATCCTTTCGCTTGGTATCCCCAACCCCATCGCTAAGTGGGACCTGGGCCCCAAGGGCTACCGCGCCATGAACCAGTTGTGCTTTGAAGGCGGCCTGTTCTCGCGCCGCGTGGTCGACAAGATCGGCCTGCCGGATGCGCGATTCTTCATCTACGGCGACGATGCCTGCTACGGCTACGTGGCCAGCCAGCACTTCCCCGCCGCCGTTGTTGCCGACGTGGTGCTCAAGCGTGCCCGCGCTGTCTCTAACTGGGATATCGCCGGCAAGCGCCAGCTCAACTCTACGAGCGACACCAACCGCTACTACATCATGCGCAACCGAGGCTTCCTCGCTCGCTATATGCAGATCTACGGTGACTACCACCCCATGCTGTTCCGCCTGGGCAATGCCGCGACCTTCTGCAAGGAATTCATTCGCCTGGCTGCGGTCGATAAGTGCTTTAAGACCGGTATTCCGGCGCTGCGCCGTGGCATGAAAGACGCCCGCAAGATCATCAAGGATCCCAACTGGAAGCCCATGCCGCCCATGAAGGACGCGGAACAGTAAAGGGCTTTCGCCCGCCGCTACAGACGTTGGCACACCACGGACGCACGCTGCCCATCAAAACCGAACCCCCAGCGCATGCGACCCACGCCGGGTCGCGGCACACGGATTTCGTCGATGCCGTCGCGCTCTATGTCGAGCAGCGCCTGCACGGCCAGCAATTCCAGGCCCAGCGCATCCACACCGGGGTCATACATCATGTTGATCGTTATCAGCGGACGTTCATCGAGCATACCGATCGTATCGGCTATGTCGAACACGGCGCCCGTAGGAAAAACCTGGATGTCGCAGCGACCCACGCCACACTTTCGCCTCGAGGCAGGATTGGCATAGCCCGGCAAGCCAAAGCAGAGCCCCTGCAAGAGCAGATGATATGGCAGTGGCGCATCTGGGTCGGTCGCACCGATTCCCGCATCTCCTAAGATGCGGCTTAGCGCCCGCCTCACGGTATCCTCGTTCCCATGGCACAGCCCGTCGCGAAACGCATCGACGTCTCGAATGTCTTCTGCAGCACACTCAAACCACTCGATAATCACTAGACGCAAGGTCTGGCGAAGCTCGTTATTGGGCAATCGCAAAGCACGGAGGCGATCGCCATGCTCCGGCTCCTCAGTCATATCCGTCGTGAGAAAACCGGACAGATACAGCGCTGTCCACATGCCATCGTCAGGCGAGACATCTGGCTCTGCAGTGCCCAAACAAAGCGGGACCTCAGCGCACCCATGGGCCTCGAGCAAATCAAACAAGACCGAAAGGCGGTCGAGATTCCACCCGGCAACTACCCTACTCAGACAATCGGCATATCCATACAAATCGGCACGCACAGGCGCCGTGCAGCCTCGGCCCAGAAAACCGATCACACGCTCTGGACTCGAGCAATAGGCCCTGCCAAACCGATACCCCTCGAGCCATTCACGCGCATCATCCAGGTATTCCTCGCGCCCAGCATGATACAAAAGAGCCTCGACCTCGGCATCCGAAAAACCGAAACATCGGTCACACCACGCCGACAGCGGCGTCGTCAGACAATACGAGCAGCCGCGCGAAGAAAGCGCCGCTTCGGCAGGACCGGGACACTCCCCCATCAGACACGTCAGCCGCAACGAATCGCGCGCAGTGGCAATGGCGTCAAACAGCACACGGTCAAGTAGTTCTGCCGGATCGGCGTCGGAAGCGTCCCTCGCGCTCGCACGGCGAGACCACGCCGCATCGTACCCATCAACGAGCAATACAACCTGCCCATCGCAGGCCATCTCCAGCAGCTCAATGAGCACACCGAGCACCGAGTCAACCTCATCCTCGCTCGCCGCGCCACGCGCGACGCGTT
Organism: uncultured Collinsella sp.; assembly: GCA_900539035.1. GTDB lineage: Bacteria > Actinomycetota > Coriobacteriia > Coriobacteriales > Coriobacteriaceae > Collinsella. The sequence continues at coordinate 7,758 of UQAU01000003.1, forward strand.
CGATGTGACGCACCTTGTCTCGAGCTAAATCCGGAGCCTCTAAGAGCGCCAACAAGTGAGCGCACTCGCCCGAAAGGGCATCGCGCACGACGCCGGCAACAGCGGGGCCACGCCTCGCAGCGCCAGAAAAGTCCAGCGATATCACCGGATAGCAAGCGTACTCATCCCGATAGCGCCCGCCGTCCGCATCCCAAATCTGAGCATCGGCAAACAAACGCTGACCAGCGCGACCGACCGCTGGACGCTCCAGAAAAGCCCTGAGCATCGACAAGTTCATGCTCTTGCCAAAACCCTCGGGTCGACAGCACACCACAACGGACGCGTCGCAGTCCAACACATCGGCAATAAACATGGTCTTGTCGACCAGCGTGCAGCAACCAAGGGCCTCCGCATAGTCGTGCATGCCAATGGGCAAAGCCGCATCGTCGGCACAGCCGATCAAGCGCACACCAAAGCCAGCAGCACAATCAACATTTGCCTGTTCAGACACCAAAACGTTCCCCCTAAATCGCAGCACGATGCCAATTGTAATGACCGCCTCGCGCGTACCGATGTCGCCGCGCGATCATATCGGGCAACGGTAGCAACAAGAGGTGTGAGGGGGCATAACTAATCGTTGCACAACAAAACGGGGCCCGACGCATTCGCACCGGACCCCGTCCCAACTCTTTAGTTATCTAGCAATCAAGAGGCTACTCCTCCGAGCCGTCCTCCCCAGAAGCTTTCTTCTGCTGATCGAGCTTATGCTTACCACTTACGATAGACGTAGCGCCCAGTGTGGCCAAGCTCGCGCTGGCAAGGCTCGCCATCACAATCAGATCGCCCGTCTTGGGCATATTACCGCCCGAGGACTTGGTAGTTGTAGTCGTCGTGGTCGTGGTGGTCGCCGTTTTGGAGTCATTTTGCTCGTGGACCTGGTTGTCAGCTCCGCTCTCGTCGTCTTCGGACTGTTTCTTTTCGCCCTCGGTCTTGCTCTCGTCCTTCTTCTGAGCGGATTTGTCGTCCTTCTCCTCAGAGCTAGAACCCTTATCGGATTCGGTCTTCTCGGAAGCCTTGTCCTTGGAGTCGTCCCCTGCGGCCTCGGTCTTTTCCATGGAAACCTGATCAGAGTTGTCCTTGTTCTGGGCCGAGCCGTTATTGACGCCGGCCATCAGCGAAGAACCCAGCGTAGAACCAAGCTGCTCGGAGAAAGAAGGCTTCTTGTCCGGCGAAGCAACGGGAGCGTCCGGCGCCTTATTCGAGTCATCCTTGGAAGCATCGGAATCAGGGGTCGTGTCAGAGCCGGAGCCGTTGTTAGAGCCGGTGTCAACGGACGAATCGCTCGAGCCGGTAGATGAGTTAGAGGTGTCAGCGCCGGTCGAACCAGAAGCGTCGCTGTCCGTATTGCCGGCAGAGCTTGAAGGCGAATCGCCCGCAGCAGAGCCGTTCGAATCGGAGCCGTTCGAGGTAGAGCCGTCGTTGGTAGTGCCACCAGCAGAGCCATTACCGTCAGCATCGGTCGAGGGCGCATCCATCCTGTCATCGTTGGCATCGTCACTCGAGTCGTCATTCGAATCAGGTGTCGGCGAGGGCGCCGGCGCAGGCTCGGGCTGCACGGGCGTCGCAGCGGCCGCCTCGTCCTCGGCGATATAAGCCAAGCAGTCCTTCAGCTCATTCTTATAACGATTCTTCCAGCCCTCATGATACTGGGGCTGACTTGAAAACTTGGTGGCGACATTGTTGACCACGCTATTGGAGAGCGCCGTCACAAACTCGCGGTCGGACATATCGTTGGAAAGATTCGCCCAGCGGAAAAAGTCCCTGCAGCCACCGGTGCCGCACATGTTGGCGATGCTCCACACCATGCCTTTGACGCAATCGGCGCGGCCCGAAATATCAATACCCAGGCCGCTCTTGAGCCACGCCTCGGTCACCGCATAGTACGAGTTGTACGCATACGCATCCTGCAGAGCCGAAAACTCAGCGGGGTCGATGTTATAAGCGCCCTGGAAGGCCTCCTGCGCAATACGGCCCAACTCGGTGGGCTGGCCGTTCTCGTACATGGCATTGCTCGTGTTGGAAATCTCGCTGCCGCGATCAATCGCATCCTTGAGCATGCTGTATTTTTCGGGGCTGTAGTTGTAGACCTGCTTCATAAACGGAATGAGCGACCAACGACGGTCGAACTGGTAATAGCCCAGCGCGTTGCAGCCGTCACCGTACGAAAATCCCTGGTTGTAGTTACCATGGCTCTCGTACTTGGTAAAGTACTTCATCTCGGGAGTCACGTTGACAAACGAAACGCCCTGAACCGACCTCAGCACGCCCGAGAAGGACTGCTGGGTGTAAAGGCCCTTATCGATATCGGTGGCATCCGAGGCAACGCCCGGCGTGGGCTCCTCGGCAGCGGCGGGTGCCGGCGCGGAAACGGCGCCAAACGAAAGCGCCAGCGTCAGGCCCGCGACAATCGCAGAATGCTTGGGCTGCATAAGATCCTCCCTGCATTGGTGTAGTTAAAGTTCAGTTTGCAAAGATAGAATCAGTATTGCAGCTCGTCCGTTGTTGCACAACAACCCCTCGGTAAACGGCAACAACCCTCCGCGAAATCTTAAGGAATTGCGGTCAACCTACAGCTTAATGTCAAAGTTGATCTCGGGAACGGCGGCCAGGTCGGCCAACGTCACGCCGTCGACGTACTTTTCGATCACGTCGTCCAGACCGCGCCAGAACTTGACGGTCGAGCACAGATCACTGCGGGCGCAACTGTTGTCGATGCCGTCGCACGCCACCGGAGCCGTGCTGCCCTCGACGGCGCGCAGGATGTCGCCGGCACGCACCTCGGCCGGGTCCTTGGCCATCATGTAGCCGCCGCCCTTGCCGCGCACGCTCTTAAGCAGGCCCGCCTTCATAAGCGGACGAACCAGCTGCTCCAAATACTTTTGCGAGATATGCTCACGGTCGGCAACCTCGCGCAAGGCAATCTTGCCCTCGGCGTCACCGAGCGCCGCGATATAGATCATCAGCCGGAGGGCATAGCGGCCCTTGGAAGAAATGAGCATACCTACCCTCCCATCGCATCTGGGACAACATAACCAGGTTTGTTTGTCCCAAATCTTAAGTAAGTGGGACAAACACAACGGGTTATTTTGTCCCAGAATTTGAAAAGTCGAGTGGATTAGTCGGGTTTTCCCTTGACTAACGCCGAACCCATAGTAACTTTATTCCGAGAAGATTCCTAGGGTTTAGTACACCTATGAGTACACCATATACAGAGAGGGACAGCATGAGCGCAAATCCGCTGCTTTCCATCGAAGGTCTCACCGCCTCCGTGGACGAGAAGACCATCCTCCACAACGTCAACCTCAACGTCGCCGCCGGCGAGACCCACGTGCTGATGGGACCCAACGGCGCCGGCAAGTCTACCCTCGGCCACCTGGTCATGGGCGACCCCGTCTATACCGTCAATGACGGCCGCATCGTCTTTGACGGCCAGGACATCACCGAGCTCACCACCGACAAGCGTTCGCGCGCCGGCCTGTTCCTGAGCTTCCAGGCCCCGGTCGAGATCCCGGGCGTGCCGCTGTCGAGCTTTTTGCGTGCCAGCATCGCCGGCCGCCCCGGCCTGGAGATGAAGGGCAAGGAGTTCCGCCGTCGCGTCAAGGAGCTTGCGGCCGAGCTCAACATGGACACCGCCTACCTCAACCGTGAGCTGGGCGTGGGCTTCTCGGGCGGCGAGAAAAAGAAGGTCGAGATGCTCCAGCTTCTGCTGCTGCAGCCCAAGCTCGCCATCCTGGACGAAACTGACTCCGGCCTGGACGTCGACGCCCTGTCCACCGTCAGTCATGGCATGGACGCCTATCGCAAGAGCTGCGACGGCTCCATGCTCATCATCACGCACAACACGCGCATCCTGGAGCACCTGGATGTCGACCGCGTCCACGTTATGGTCAAGGGTCACATCGTGCGCGAGGACGACGCCTCGCTCATCCCCTGGATCGACAAGAACGGCTTTGAGACCTTCGAGCGCGAGGCCGCCGAGCAGCGCGCCCAGGCCGAGGCCGCCGCTGCCGAGCAGCAGGCGTAAAGGGGCGACGCAATGACCAAGAACCGCACCGAGGTCGCGGACATCGACCGCAGCCTCTACGACTTCACCTATGGCGAGGAGGGATTCGAGCGCCTCGACGCCGGCATCACGCCCGACATCGTGCGCGAGATTAGCGCCAAGAAAGACGAGCCGCAGTGGATGCTCGACCTGCGCTTAAAATCCCTCGAGATCTTCAATCGTTTCCCCGACCCGACGTGGGGCCCCTCCATCGAGGGCCTGGACATGGACAACATCGTCACCTACGTCAAGCCCAACACCGACCAAAAGCACGACTGGGAGTCGGTGCCCGACGACATCAAGAACACCTTTGAGCGCCTGGGCATCCCCGAGGCCGAGCGCAGCTACCTGGCGGGCGTCGGCGCGCAGTACGACTCCGAGCTCGTCTACCACAACATGCAGGACACCGCCTCCAAGATGGGCATCGTGTACTCCGGCATCGAGGAGGCTCTGCACGACCCGCAGTGGGAGCCGCTCATTCACGAGAAGTTTATGACGCTCATCCCGCCCACCGACCACAAGTTTGCGGCCCTGCACGGCGCCGTATGGTCGGGCGGCTCATTTGTCTACGTGCCCAAGGGCACCAAGCTCGATTTTCCGCTGCAGAGCTACTTCCGCCTTAACGCCAAGGGCGCCGGCCAGTTTGAGCACACGCTCATCATTGTCGAGGACGACGCCGACCTGCACTTCATTGAGGGTTGCTCCGCGCCCAAGTACAACGTGGCCAACCTCCACGCCGGCGCTGTGGAGCTTTTTGTGGGCAAACGCGCACACCTGCGCTACTCGACCATCGAGAACTGGTCCAAGAACATGTACAACCTCAACACCAAGCGTGCGCGCGTGGACGAGGACGGCGACATCGAGTGGATCAGCGGCTCCTTCGGCAGCCACGTGGGCTACCTCTACCCCATGAGCGTGCTCAACGGCCGCCGCGCTCGCTCGAGCTTTACCGGCATCACCTTTGCCGGCGCCGGTCAGAACCTCGATACCGGCTGCAAGGTCGTGCTCAACGCGCCTGAGACCTCGGCAACCGTCGAGACCAAGGGCATCTCCAAAAGCGGCGGCATCCAGACGTTCCGTAGCTCTATTGTGGCGACGCCCAAGGCCGAGGGCTCCAAGGCAACCGTGAGCTGCCAGTCGCTCATGCTCGACGACCAGAGCCGCTCCGATACCATTCCGGCCATGGACATCCGCGCCAAGAACGTCGACATCGGCCACGAGGCCACCATAGGCCGCATCGGCGACGACAAGGTGTTCTACCTGATGAGCCGCGGTATCTCGGAGGAAGAAGCCCGTACCATGATCGTCAACGGCTTTGCCAACCCGGTCTCCAAGGAGCTGCCGTTGGAGTACGCCGTCGAGATGAACAACCTGATCAAGCTCGAGATGGAAGGAGCGATCGGATAATGAAACAGACCACCAACACCGCTGCTACCACCCTTGAGCAGGTCAACGCGATGCCGGCAGCCACTTGGGGTTGGCTCAAGATGAACCAGACCAGGCTCGAGCTCTCTGTCGAGCTTGCCGCCGCTCCCACCGAGGCCGTTGAGGTCGAGGGCTTGGACGAGCAGTTTACTGGCGTGGCAGACGCGTTCGAAGCCGCCATGGACGCCATGGCCGAGCGCTTCCCCGAGCGCCGCGCCTCCGCCCCCGGCGATGCTGCCGACCGCGCCCGCATCACGCCCGAGACCGAGCTCGACGTGCCCGCCACCTCCGTCTACCAGGCCGGCGCCATCAAGCTCGAGGAGGAGCTCTCCCCTGCCGAGGCCTTCGAGACTGGCATGGGCGAGGCTGCCTACACCTATCTGGCCGACCACGCCACCAAGCGCGTCGTCATCGATGTGCCCACATACAAGCACGCCACGGTTACCGTGCGCGTGAGCGGTGTCGATGCCGCCGCGGCCATCGCCGCCATCGACGTCGTCGCCCGTCCGCAGGCAACGCTCGACCTGCGCATAGCCCTGGACTCCCCCGTTGCCGGCCAAGGTGTCGTGGGCTCCGTGCTACGCGTGTGCGCCCACGAATACGCCACCGTCAACGTGACCTGCACGCAGACGCTCGACGATAGCTGGATCGCGCTCGACGACACCGGCCTGTTCCTGGACGAGGGCGCGCGCGTCAACGTGCAGCACACCGTCCTGGGTGCCGGTGCCAGCGCCACCGGCCTTGCCGGCGACCTGCTGGGCGATACCGCCAAGGTGACGATCGATACCGATTACCTGGGCGCCCGCGAGCAGGTGCGCGACTTTAACTACGAGCTGCGCCACCGCGGCCGCAAGACCGAGTGCGAGATCGACGCCAACGGCGTGCTGACCGGCACGTCCAAGAAAGTCTACCGTGGCACCATCGACCTCGTGCACGGCTGCAAGGGTGCAACCGGCACCGAGCGCGAGACGGTGCTTTTGGCCAACAAGGGCGTCGACAACAAGACCGTTCCCGTCATTCTCTGCGACGAGGACGACGTCGCCGGCAACCACGGCGCCACCATCGGTCACGTCCGCGACGAGCAGCTGTTCTACCTCGCCTGCCGCGGCCTTGACCAATACGCCGCCGAGGACCTGTTCATCCGCGCCAAGCTGGAGGACGCCGCACTTTCCACCACCGACGAGCGCACCCGCGCCGCCGTCGTCCGCCTGGGCAACAACCTGATCGACAACTTTGAAGAGGAGCTCGCATGATCGACACCGAGCACGTTAAATGCGACACCTGTACTGCCCCCGAGCCCATGGAGCTCGACGCCAGCGACGAGGCTTCGCGCGGCTGGCCCACCGTGGACATCGAGACCAACCCCTACAAGGCGCAGTTCCCGCTGTTTCAGCAGCACCCCGAGATCGCCTTCCTCGATAGTGCCGCCACCGCGCAGCGCCCTGCCTGCGTGCTCGACGCCGAGCGCGACTTCTACCAGCGTATGAACGCCAACCCCCTGCGCGGCCTGTACTCGCTGTCCGTCGAGGCCACCGAGGCCATCGCGAAGGTCCGCCAGCAGATCGCCGACCTCATCGGCGCCTCACAGGCCAACGAGGTCGTCTTCACCCGCAACACGAGCGAGTCGCTCAACCTGGTCGCCAAGAGCTTTGCGCCAACGGTGCTCGAGCCCGGTGACGAGGTCGTCATTACCATCATGGAGCACCACTCCAACCTGATTCCGTGGCAGCAGGTCTGCCGCGAGACCGGCGCCAAGCTCGTCTACCTCTACCCCACCAAGACCGGCCAGCTCACCACCGAGGAAGTTCTTGCCAAGGTTGGTCCCAAGACCAAGATCCTGGCCGTGGGCCAGGTCTCCAACGTGCTGGGCGTCGAGAACCCGGTCAAGAACCTCGGCAAACTCGTGCACAAGTACGGCGGCTACCTGGTCGTCGACGGTGCGCAGTCGCTGCCGCACATGCCGGTCAACGTGGCCGACCTGGGCGCCGACTTCTTTGCCTTTAGCGCGCACAAGGCCATGGGCCCCATGGGCATCGGCGTGCTGTGGGGCAAAATGGACCTGCTCAACGCCATGCCGCCCATGCTCACCGGCGGCGAGATGATCGACTCGGTCACCGAGCAGGACGCCGTCTGGGCGCCCGTCCCCGAGAAATTCGAGGCCGGCACGCAGGACGCCGCCGGCATCTTCGCCACGGGTGCGGCACTCGACTACCTGGTCAACACGGTGGGTTACGAGAACATCCAGGCCCGCGAGCAGGCACTCGTCCACTATCTGATGGGCGAACTCATGCAGCTCGACTTTGTCCAGATCATCGGCTCCATCTATTGGGACAACCACCACGGCGTTGTGAGCTTTAACGTCAAGGGCATCCACCCGCACGACGTCGCGAGCATCATGGACATGGACGGCGTCTGCATCCGCGCCGGCCACCACTGCGCGCAGCCGCTACTCACCTGGCTGGGCGTCGAGAATCTTGCCTGCTGCCGCGCCAGCGTGGCCTTCTACAACGACAAGGCCGACATCGACAAGTTCATCGCCGGCCTGCATCACGTTTGGAGCACGTTCAATGGGTAATCTGTACACCTCCACCACGTTTATGGAGCACAACTCGCATCCCGACTATAAGTACGAGATGGATGCTCCCACGCACGAGCACGACGGCATCAACCCCAGCTGCGGCGACGAGCTCACCTTGCAGCTGCGCGTCGAGAACGGCGTGATCGAGGAGGCCTCCTTTACCGGCCACGGCTGCGCCATCAGTCAGGCCAGTGCCGACATCATGGCCGACCTCATCACCGGCGAGACCGTCGAGGAGGCACGTCGCCTAGCAGAGCTCTTCCTCGCCATGATCCGCGGCGAGAAGCTCTCCGAGGAGGACCTGGAAGACCTGGACGAAGCCGCCCAGCTCCAGGACATCTCGCACATGCCCGCCCGCGTCAAGTGCGCCGAGCTCGCCTGGCGCACCCTCGACGGCATGCTCGAGGGACAAGCTAACCAGTAGCGTATGCTCCGAATCCAAGGTTTTTGATTGCCGAGCCGCCCGATACGGGCGGCTCTGTTTTTCCTAATGAGCACGAACACACAAAATCAGCGCGTCCGGCGCCCCGTCTGTCATTTACCACACAGCAGACGCGAACACGGGCGTTTTCCACAGCACCAAAGGCCTGCGGCAGGGCCCCGGACCCGCCAAGCAAAACGCCAAGTCCCGTTCTGCTGAGCTCCGACTCGCTTCGCGCCTGCAGCAGAAGGGTCCCATAGGATGCGGCGTGCATTTTTGCGAGTATTCAGCACGCCAAGCTGTATGTATACGCATCGAAAGCGTTAATCAACGCCTCCAGGCGCATATATATTGTGTTTTAGAGCAAGCATCGCGGTCTCAGGGATCACATACATGCGCTTCGGAGGCGCATCGGAAGGCACAAATAGCTTCGGAACCCGTATGTTGCAAGATTGCGGCAGTGCCGACAGCACCACGATGCTGAAAACTCCGTTTTTTGCACGGCGCAGACGGGGGTAGGCACGGGCAAACCCGGACTGAGCTGTTATTTTATGCAAGATGACGATTGTTCTATGCATATTAAGAAGTGCAGTTATCGTACCAAGCTTTTGAACGCTGGTTGCGGCGTATGGACGACCTCAGCTGCGGTGAACAGGCGACCTTACATCACGTTTCCGCCAGCCCGCATCGCCGTTCGCGCGCGGGCGCGCACGATACGAGAGACGGTACTTTTGCCAATCCCGGTATACCGCTCAATCTGGCGCACCGTAAAGCCGGCATTGTTCAATCCAACAATAACGGTATCGCGCTGCGCCGGCGGTGCAGTTTTAACCCCATTGAGCGGAACCCCGAGGCTCTTCGCCATCTTGTCGGCAAAGGCGTGGCGTTCCCACTCCGTCTCTTTCATATCGCACAGCGCTGGCTCACTGCCGGCGGGCGTCGAAAGCGAATAGGCAATAAAGCCCTCGGCAGAGCCAAAAAGCTCAAGCACGCAAGAAGGATCAGAAAATCCCCTCGCGGCATCGGCCGCATCACCGTCGTAAGCGCGTAGATGTTCCGGAAAGCTGCTCCAGGGATAACGCTCGATTAGGCCAACGCCCGCCTCCTGCGGATCGGCGTGTACGGAGCGAATAGCCTCCATCACCTGCCAGTCGGTATCGAGCGAGCGCCGGTCAAAACGGTTCTGGAACAGATGGCCTGTGCGCCCCGTGCGTTTATTGAACCGCCGCGCGTACGTCAAAAGCAGCCGGTGCATCGCCGCGCTCATCCTGTCCTCGTAATCTGCAAGCACCAAATGCACGTGATTGCCCATAAGGCACCAGGCGATAACCGTCACACCCTCCTCGCGGCAGCACGCGCGCATCAGCTCCAAAAACTCCCACCGGTCTTCATCGCCCTCAAAGATGAGCTGCTTGCCCGTACCGCGGGCACAGACATGGTAAAAGCCGGTAACCGTTCTCCAAACGCGCTGCATGGCGCTCCCTTCGCCGGGATCTGCTTGCCATCCAATACAGCACGATTGAAGCGTGCCATCAAAACATTCACGCAAAACAATTCGCTCGCGCGGCCAAAGGCAGTAATCAGGCGGCGAACGGCACCGTTGCAACAGGTCAACCCCCGCAATGCTTACAAGAGCTGACCAATAGCTTGCCAAAGACGGACCCCCTCTACGGAAGTTCACGACCACAGAACATAGAGTTAAACCGTTTCAATTAAAACTTCCGGACTTCTCGCTACGAAAACTGAGCCGTTCGCCGAATATTCCGTGCATTTCGCGGTATTATAGAGGCTGCATGTCATGTCCCTTTCGAAGGGTCGCCCGGCAATCGCCAGCCACGACCCCCAGACGGGACGCCAACACGATAGAGAGGAGAGGCATGCAGTACTCACAGGAAGTGGAGAACATGTGCCCCGTTGCCAAGGGTGCATACCACGGCCCCGCACCCATCCCCGAGGAGGGCAAGTGGGTCCAGGCTAAGGAGATTTCCGACATCTCCGGTCTTACGCACGGTGTGGGTTGGTGCGCACCTCAGCAGGGCGCCTGCAAGCTCACGCTGAACGTCAAGGACGGCATCATCGAGGAGGCCCTCGTTGAGACCATCGGCTGCTCGGGCATGACCCACTCCGCCGCCATGGCTTCCGAGATCCTTCCCGGTAAGACCATCCTCGAGGCCCTCAACACCGACCTCGTCTGCGACGCCATCAACGTTGCTATGCGCGAGATCTTCCTGCAGATCGTTTACGGCCGCAGCCAGACCGCGTTCTCCGAGGGCGGCCTGCCCGTGGGCGCCTCCCTCGACGACCTCGGCAAGGGCCTTCGCTCTCAGGTCGGCACCATGTTCGGCACCAAGGCCAAGGGCGCTCGTTACCTCGAGCTCGCTCAGGGCTACGTCACCCGCATGGCTCTCAACGACAAGAACGAGATCATCGCATTCGAGTTCCTGAACCTCGGCAAGTTCACCGACGCCGTCAAGGCCGGCAAGACCCCCGAGGAGGCCATCGCTGGCGCTATGGGCCACTATGGTCAGTGGGAGAACGCTGCCAAGTACATCGACCCGCGCACCGACGAGGAGACTCACTCCGTCGCCAGCGTGTTCCCGGTTCACGAGTAGAAAGGGAGGGAAATAACTATGACTGTTACGTTCGAAGGTTACGAGCGCCGCGCTGACAAGATCAACAAGTGCCTCGCCGACAACGGCATCGCCTCCCTCGAGGAAGCTCTGCAGATCTGCACCGACAAGGGCTTCAACCCGCGTGAGATCGTCAACAACACCCAGTCCATCGCCTTCCAGAACGCCGAGTGGGCCTACACCCTCGGTTGCGCTCTCGCTGTCAAGCGTGGCGCCAAGTCCGCTTCTGAGGCTGCCGCCATCATCGGCGAGGGCATCCAGGCCTTCACCGTTCCCGGCTCCGTCGCCGAGGAACGCAAGGTCGGTCTGGGCCACGGCAACCTGGGCGCCATGCTGCTCTCCGACGACACCGAGTGCTTCGCCTTCCTGGCCGGTCACGAGTCCTTCGCTGCCGCTGAGGGTGCTATCGGCCTGGCTCTGAACGCCAACAAGGCTCGCAAGAAGCCGCTGCGCGTCATCCTCAACGGTCTGGGCAAGGACGCTGCTCAGATCATCGCCCGCATCAACGGCTTCACCTACGTGAAGACCCAGTTCGACTACTTCACGGGCGAGCTCAAGGTCGTCGAGACCATCCCCTACTCCGATGGTCCCCGCGCCGCCGTCAACTGCTACGGCGCCGACGACGTCCGCGAGGGCGTTGCCATCATGTGGCACGAGAACGTCGACATCTCGATCACCGGTAACTCCACCAACCCCACGCGCTTCCAGCACCCCGTCGCCGGCACCTACAAGAAGGAGCGCCTCGAGGCTGGCAAGAAGTACTTCTCCGTCGCTTCTGGTGGCGGCACTGGCCGTACCCTGCACCCGGACAACATGGGCGCCGGCCCTGCCTCTTACGGCATGACCGACACCATGGGCCGCATGCACTCCGACGCCCAGTTCGCCGGTTCTTCCTCCGTGCCTGCGCACGTCGACATGATGGGTCTCATCGGCATGGGCAACAACCCCATGGTCGGTGCCACCGTCGCCTGCGCTGTCGCCGTCGAGGAGGCCCTCAAGGCCTAATCGCGTCCACGCGATGCTCATATAGTTGAGCTTTGGAGCCGCTACCCACCCGGGTAGCGGCTCTTTTTGTTTGCGCTGTCGCAGGGTAGCTAATGCCGATATATCAGTTGGGGAGAAATACAAGATGTGATGAGATGGAGCGTCAGAGCGTCCATGACGCCCACCTGCCATATTTGCCCTTTACCGATTTGCCGGGTCTTTGCGGCCCCATTGCCGATCACCCGTGGGACAATGCGCCGGACGAGAAAGGAATCCGATGGAATCGACTGATGTACTGGTAATTGGATCTGGCATTGCGGGCCTTTGTGCCGCCATCGAAGCGGCACGCACGGGTGCAACCGTCACTGTGGCAAGCGCCGGCAAGACCATGAGTGGATCGAGCTTCTTCCCGGGTACCTGGGGCCTCGGCCTCATCGGTCCCGTCGACGAAGACGACGAGCAGGACCTCATCGACACCATCCTGGCCGTCGGCGGCGGCGTTGCCGACCCCGAACTCGTCCAAACGTTCGTCCACGGCATTCCCCAAGCGATTGACTGGCTCGAGCAAGACCTGGGCGTTGAGCTCCAGCGTCCGCAAAGCGCCAAGAGTGCTCAACAAAAGCAATTTATCCCCTGCTTTGACCACAAGACACGCATGTGGCGCGGCCTCACCCGCAAGCCCCTTGAGGACGCTCTGACGACCTGGATCGAGTCGCTCGGCATTCGCCTGCTCCCCCGCCATGAGCTTATCGACCTTGTTGAGGACACGAACGGCAGAATAACCGGAACCGTACTCTACGACCTTACCGAAAATCGAATCGTGCCCTTTGCTGCCAAGGCCACGATCATCGCAGCCGGTGGCACAGGCGGCCTGTTCGAGCGCAGCCTTACGTCGGCTGATGTGCTCAGCTCCTCGCAGGCCATCGCGCTGGCGCACGGCGCAAAACTTACTAATATAGAGTTCATGCAGATGATGCCCGGCTTCATCGAGCCCAGGCGTAACTTGGTCTTCAATGAGAAAACCTGGCGCTACGTACATGTAGACCAGCCGGTAGATATTGCCGACGACAAGCTGGACGACCTGCTCGAGCAGCGCTCTGGATATGGTCCCTTCACGTCACGCTTGGCCTCCCGCGCTATCGATCTCGTCATCGATCAGGCAGGTGCCGAAGGCCTGGCACTCCACTACGACTTCCCCCGCGAGGATGTCCCAGAGTTTGTGCAGAACTTTGCCACCTGGCTGCAAGACGAGCACGGCATCGCCCCGACTGACGAGATGCGCGTTGCGATGTATGCCCACGCCGCTAATGGCGGCATCAAGATCGATAAGACCGCGCACACGGGCGTTGAGGGCCTCTACGCTTGCGGCGAGGCGACAGGCGGCATGCACGGCGCCGACCGCATTGGTGGCTTATCAAGTGCCAACGGCATCGTGTTCGGGCGCATCGCAGGCGCATCGGCAGCCCTTGCAGCGCAGAATGCACCTGAGGTGGCCCCGAAGGCGGATATCGACCTCCCCCACTACGGCATTGCCACAACAGATGCCGAACGCCTGACACACGGCCTTAAACACACGATGAGCACCTATTGCATGATCAACCGAACCGAGACGGGCCTATCCAAGGCACTACACGATCTTGAGGGCTTGAAGACGGAGACAACGACCTTGAGCACACAGAAAGCTCAGGACAGCGAAATCGCAGCCCTCGCCCGCCTGCAATCGCAGATTCAACTAGCACAGGAAATGGTCAAAGCCATGCGCAAGCGAACCGAAAGCCTCGGATCGCACTATCGAACGGACTAAACTGGACACCCATCTAAAGCAGAACACAACTAATCGATATCTATGGGCCCCGTGAGCTCGAGGTGGCACGGGGCCTATTCGTGTCCGCACGGCAGCGTATCCTAATTCTGAATACAGAGCGGGCAAAGCCCGCACAGACAATAGACCAGCGAGGAGGAGATATGGACAGTAGTGATATCGAGAAGTGGCGTGTCAAACTTGATAGCTACGCCAATGTGGAAGACGGCGTTGAGTATTGGCTCGCACGCGATTTAATGGAACCCATGGGGTACACTCGATGGGAGAACTTCGCCGAAGTTGTTAAGAGGGCAAAAGTCTCGTGCGAAACAAACAAAACTCCAGTTGATTCCCATTTTCGTGATACCACGAAAATGGTAACTGCCGGTGTCGCCGCTCGCGCGGTTAAAGACTACAAACTTACGCGCTATGCATGCTATTTAATCGCACAGAACGGAGATTCAAACAAGCCAGAGATCGCGCTCGCCCAGGCATACTTTGCCGTGCAGACGCGCCGCCAAGAGCTCATAGAGCAGCGCTTCGCAGAGATTCAGCGCTTGCAGGCGCGCCACTCGCTATCCGATTCAGAGAAACAGCTCTCGGGTATTGCGTTCAAACGCGGCGTGGACTCCAAAGGATTCGCGATCATCAAGTCGAAGGGCGATGAGGCGTTATTCGGCGGCAGAAGCACGGCGGAAATGAAGCAGCAGCTCGGCGTACCCAAGAGCGCGGCATTGGCGGACAGGTTAGCCGATGTCCTCATCAAAGCAAAGGACCTTACGAACTCGATGACGGCCTTCAATGCCGAGGAACACGACCTGTACGGCCTGGACCAGATCAAGCAAGAGCACGTCGAGAACAACACAAGCGTGCGTGGCAGCCTCATCGACCGCGGAATTGTCCCCGAGAACCTACCGCCTGCCGAGGATACAAAAAAAGCTCGAGCGTCGCGTGAAGGCAGACGAGAAGAAACTCAAGGAGGGTACTGACGGTATTACCGATCCCCAGGGTAGACTCGATCTGTGAAAGCGGCTGTGCCCCGACGGGTTCGACCCCATGCGAGGTCAACAAAAAAGCGACCAGCTTAAGCCAGTCGCTTTAACATGCTTTGGTGGGCCGTCAGGGGGTCGAACCCTGGACCTTGGGATTAAGAGTCCCCTGCTCTACCAACTGAGCTAACGACCCGATATCAACACGAAGCAAGAACTGGGGTGGGTAAAGGGACTCGAACCCTCGACCTACGGGACCACAACCCGTCGCTCTAGCCAACTGAGCTACACCCACCGTGTCCTGTGCGCTTCGCGCTCGACTATTATTGCAAGGAACGCCACGCGATGCAAGCCCCAATTTTCAAGAATTTTGAAAAGAGTTTTCGAGACCATTTCGAGCAAATCCCACCGGTTTCATAGGAGTAAACTTGCCCCACTGTAAATCCTCGAAAGGACCGTCATGAAAGAACTCTCCAACCGCACGGCAAGATTTACCGATTCGGTCATCCGCCGCATGACACGCATCTCCAATAAGTACGGCGCTGTCAATCTCTCGCAGGGCTTCCCCGACTTCGATCCCCCGGCGCAGCTGCTCGATAGCCTCAGCGCCATCGCCAGCGACCCCAAGCCGCTCTATCACCAGTACTCCATTACCTGGGGCTCCCAGGCCATGCGTGAGGCGCTTGCCGCCAAGCAGGAGCATTTTATGGGCATGTCGGTAAACCCCAACGAGAATATCGTAGTCACCTGCGGCTCCACCGAGGCCATGATGGCCGCCATGATGACGGTCACGAACCCCGGAGACAAGGTCGTCATCTTCTCGCCGTTCTACGAGAACTACGGCGCTGACACCATTCTCTCGGGTGCCGAGCCCATCTACGTGCCGCTCAACCCGCCCACATTCGACTTTGACCGCGAGACACTCGAGGCGGCCTTCCGCGACAACGACCCCAAGGCCATCGTCCTGTGCAACCCTTCCAACCCTTGCGGCAAGGTCTTTACGCGCGAGGAGCTCACCTTCATCGCCGACCTCTGCAAAAAGTACGACGCCTACTGCATTACCGACGAGGTATACGAGCACATCGTCTACGCGCCCCACGAGCACGTCTATATGGCCACGCTGCCCGGCATGTTTGAGCGCACCATCAGCTGCAGCTCGCTGTCCAAGACCTACTCCATCACCGGCTGGCGCCTGGGCTACACCATCGCCCCTGCCGAGATCACCGAGCGCATCAAGAAGGTCCACGACTTCCTCACCGTGGGTGCCGCCGCTCCCCTGCAGGAAGCCGTTGTCACCGCCCTCAACTTCGACGACAGCTATTACGATGAGGTCCTCGACCTCTACACCGCCAAACGCGACCTGTTCTGTCAGGGGCTCGATAGCATCGGTCTTGAGCATAACGTGCCGCAGGGCGCCTACTACGTCATGATGGACATCTCTGAGTTTGGCTATGACAGCGACCTCGAATTCTGCGAGGACCTCGCATCCAAGGTGGGCGTGGGCGCCGTGCCCGGCTCGAGCTTCTTCCGCGAGCCCGTCAACCATCTGATTCGTTTCCACTTTGCCAAGCGGGACGAGACGCTTAACGCGGCACTGGAGAACCTCAAGTCGCTACGTGATAAAATCAAGCCGCGCGGGTAAGGACGGCCCGGCAACTAAAGCAACCAAAGAAGCCCCGCACCGCCCGCCACGTTGCGAGGCTTCTTTTTATAGCGCTTTCTTAAATGGTTTAGAGCCCTATACTTTAGTCACGGAGCAACTCGTCCCAGAGAGAGGAATACTATGGCAGAACAGCAGCTTATCGGAGCGCTCGAGGCCGGCGGCACCAAGATGGTCTGCGCCACGGGCTATGCAGACGGTACGGTCCTGGAGCGTGAGCAGATCGCGACCACGACCCCGCAGGAGACCGTTGAGGCCGTCAATGCATGGTTTGCCGACAAGGGCATCGCCGCGCTGGGCATCGGCGCCTTTGGCCCCACCGCAGTCAACCCTGCCTCGCCCCAATACGGCAAGATCCTGGAGACGCCCAAAACGGCATGGCGCTACTTTGACCTGCTGGGCACTATCCAAAACGAGCTCAATATCCCCTGCGGCTACGACACCGACGTCAACGTCGCCTGCCTGGGCGAGGTCACCTTTGGTTGCGCCCAGGGCCTCACGGACGTGGTCTACCTGACCATCGGTACCGGCGTGGGCGCCGGCGTGCTCTCGGGCGGTAAGCTCGTGCACGGCATGATGCACCCCGAGGCCGGCCACATCCTGGTCACGCGCGACCCGCGCGACACCATCGGCGAGCATAGCGCCTGCCCCTTCCACGACAACTGCCTAGAGGGCCTCATCGCCGGTCCCGGCGTTAAAAAGCGCTGGGATGGCAAGAGCGCCGGAGACATGGCCGATGACCCGGAGGCCATGGACCTGCTCGCCGGCTATCTGGCACAAGCACTCATGACCTACACGCTGTGCTACGCGCCGCAAAAGATCATCATCGGCGGCGGCGTGGCCGACCACACCCCCATCGTGCCGCTCGCACGTAAAAAGTGCGCCGAGATGCTCAACGGCTATATCGTCACGCCCGAGGTCAACGACATCGATAACTACATCGTCAACAACAGCCTCGAGGGCAAGCAGGGCATCATGGGTTGCCTGGCCCTGGGCGCACAGGCGCTTCAGTAGCAGACGCACCCACAGGGCGTGGCGCGCCCGGCAAATCCGACCTACAGAACGACGCCACCACACCTCATATAAGCCCTCAAATAAAAAAGGCCGCCTAGGACCAAACAATACGTCCTAGGCGGCCTTTTTGGCGCACATCAGCGACCGTAAGATATATCGGAGCACAACGCCCGTTGCCGCTCCACAGCAGTCGATCATCACGTCGGTGATCATGCCGGCGCGTCCCGGCACAAAGAGCTGAATCGTCTCGTCGATCGAGGGAATCAGCAGCAGGAACACCGCCGCGGGCAGCAGCACGTCAAAGGTGCGCCGGCCCTCAAAATCAAAGGCGTGCGTTGCCAGGATGCCGAGCACCATATACTCGGTAAAATGCGCGCACTTGCGAACAACAAAGTTGGTCACCCATTCATATGGAAGTCCCACGCTGTGCAGGAAACCGCGGATAGCTTCCATGACCGTTAGGCTCAGCGAGCCCGACCCCGAGCCGGGAACCAGCGAATTGCCCCAGATCAAGAGCGCCATCAGGCAGGTTACAACCGCCCATTTTCGATTGATCTTAACCATGCAGAAGTTATGCCTCCGCGCGGAGCGGCGCGAAGCTGGCGGTACCGCCCTCGATAACGCTCAGATAGGCACGGCCCGTACGCTTGGCGGTAGAGGACTGCAGGCGCTCGATCTCTTCCTCGAGGATCTGATTGACGCGCTCGTGACGACGATTTTCCATAATGCCGGCGGCAATAGCCTCGGCCCGCTCGATGCTCTCGCGCGAGATACGGGCGGTATCCTCGGGGAACACAGCGCTGTGACGGCCGACATAGGCGGGGGCAGCAGGCTGAGGGGCAGCGACGGGAGCGGGGGCTGCAACAGGAGCAGGCTCGTCAATCTCATCCAGAATCGCGTTGGCGGCGGCCCACATGTCCTCGTGGCCCGAGTAATCGGCCATGGGGACATCAACCTCGAGCGAGGCGTCCGGAAGGTCGCCGGTGTCGATGCGATCTTGGGCTTCAATTGATGCGGTGATGGCTGCAGGCTCATCGAGGTCGTCAAGATCGATGTCCGCGGCACCGGAGATGATAGGCATGCTGGCGAGGTTTGCATTGTACGGCGCAGCCTCAGCCGCCTGCTGCTGGGCAGGAGCGCCCCACAACGAGCTTTCGGCGGCACGGCGGTCGGCAACGGCCTCCTCGTCCGCAGTCATGGCTTCATCAACGTACGAATTGTCGGCAGAAGCGTTCGCGTCCGCCGAGGTAGCGTTGTAGGCGTTATTGGCTGCCGCGTTGGCAACGAGTGCCACGAAAGCCGCCGTGCTGCCCGCAGGGGCGGCCTGGGAACCAGACACAGCGCGTGCCGCGGCGGCGATGTCGTCGCGATTGAAGGAGCCGGTCTGCCCGCCGTTGGTGAGCTCGTCGATGGCGACTTGATAGACGTCGCGCGAGTGTGCAGGGTCGCAGCTCACCGGCGAATCGTCGTCGAGCATACTGTCGATCATGGACCAAGCCTCGGCCTCGTCCATAGCATCTGCAGCTCGAGCGATGGTAGGGACACCATCATCGGCATGACGGCGCTGGAACGCACCAGTCAGGCCGGAAAGGAATGCCGAGGTAGACTGCTCCGCCTGAGCCTGAGAAGCAGAAGCCGCAGCGTAAGGAGTCGCATCCTGCTGCTGAGCTGGAATCGAGGCGGTCTTGAACTCGCTTTGATGCTGATTGAGATTGGCGGCACCGCCCATGGCATCAGGCTGGAACAGACGCTCTTCACGCTGCGCACGGTACTCGGAGATACCCAGCGAGGCGGCATAGATACCCACGCCCGCCACCGCGCCCACGGCGAAGGGAACCGCACCCGCCACGACCGTCTCGTTCACCGACGAAAACGGCAGCGTCGCGGCATACATAACCACGGGAGCGGCAAGGCCGATCCCGCACGAAAGTCCGGCAAGGACTGCTCGTTGTGTTGCATCAGAAGAAGCCATGAGCTCTCCCCATCTTCAAGCACCCAAATCGCATCATTCAGTTGGCTGCGCGAGAGAAGATGAAGCGGGGCTATGCCCCAAAGCAACGGTATATGGTTCGTTTCATCTGCGTTTTCCGTCGCGAAGCTTAAAAGCTATTATGCGAAACCGCCCTGTCGATTGCAAGCGACGATGTCGGATTGAAACGGGAAACCTGCTGCTTGCCAGTCTTATGGTCAAAAATAAGTGCGAAGCGGCGATATAGAAAAGGGGCCGAGGCTCAAAGCCCCGACCCTTTATCGCATTGATGATTAACGCTGCGTGTGGATGACAACCTAGAACGTCTGCTCGTAGTCGCTGTGCTTTTTGGCCGAACGCACCAGGAACTCCTGGTTGGTGTTGGTGCCCTTAAGACCCTTGATAAACGATGCGGCCGCGCGCTCGGTGTTGTTCATGCCGGCAAGAATGCGACGTAGACCAAAGACAAACGGACGCATCTGCTCGTCGACCAACAGGTCCTCGTTACGCGTACCGGAGGCAACGGGGTCGATAGCCGGGAAGATGCGGCGATCGGCCAGGTCGCGGTCGAGCTTAAGCTCCATGTTGCCGGTGCCCTTGAACTCCTCAAAGATGACTTCGTCCATCTTGGAACCGGTGTCGATGAGGGCAGAGGCCAGGATGGTGAGCGAGCCACCGTTCTCGATATTACGGGCTGCGCCCAGGAAGCGCTTGGGCGGGTACAGGGCCGCCGAATCGACGCCGCCCGAAAGGATGCGGCCCGAGGCGGGCGCCGCCAAGTTGTAGGCGCGGGCAAGACGCGTGATGGAGTCGAGCACCACCACGACGTCGCCACCCAGCTCCACGATGCGCTTGGCGCGCTCGATGACGAGCTCTGCCACGCGAGTGTGGTTGTCGGCGGGCATATCGAAGGTCGACGCCACAACCTCGCCCTTGATGGAACGCTGCATATCGGTGACCTCTTCGGGGCGCTCGTCGACGAGCAGGCAGATGAGGTGCACCTCGGGGTTGTTAATCGAAATAGACTGGCAGATCTTCTTGAGGATCGTGGTCTTGCCGGCCTTGGGCGGGGACACGATCAGGCCACGCTGACCCTTGCCGATCGGCGACACGATGTCGATGGCGCGACCGGTAATGGAGTCCTTGCCGTGCTCCATGCGCAGCGGCTCGTTGGGATAGACCGGGGTGAGGTCACCAAACTTGGGGCGGTTGCGAATCTGCTCGGGGTCTAGACCGTTGACGGTCGTGATTTTGGCGAGGCCGGCGCGCTTGTCGCCGCCGCGCGAAGGACGAAGCGAGCCCTCGATGACGTCGCCCGTGCGCAGACGCGCGGAGCGGATGAGGTAGGCGGGGACGAAGGCGTCGTCGTTGGACTTCATGTAACCGTGGGCATGGATGATACCGGAGCTGTCCGGGCGAATCTGCAGGATGCCCTTAATATCACGGAAGCCCTCTGCCTTCGCGGCGGTGGTGTAGATCTCCTCGACGAGCTCGGCCTTCTTCTTGCCGGTCGTCTCGATCTCGAACTCTTTTGCCTTCTCGCGCAGTTCGGCGACCTTCATGGCAGCGAGCTCCTCACGCGAAAGCGTGGGCTCGGTGGGGGCGGCGTTGCGCTCCTTGTTGCGCTGTTTGCGATCGCGCTGGCGGTTGCGACGGTCGTTGTTGCGCTCGTCCTTGCGGTCGTTGCGCTCGTCGTTACGCTTGTGCTGGCGACGGTTGGGGCGAGCGCCGTCTTCGGCCTCGGCGGGCGCGGCACCATCAGTTGCGGCGGCGTCGGCATTGGCCGAAGCGGCGCCATTGGCCTCGGCGCCGGAATCGACCTGTGCTTCGACATCAGCCTGCTGCTCGGACGCCTTGGCCTTAGCGGACTTCTTACGACCGCGCTTGGGCTTCTCGGACGCAGACTGTTCGACGTCTTGGGACTCGGCGGCATCAATCGATGCATCGGCGGTCGTCTCGGCGGAATCCTCGGACGCACCCTTCTTGGCAGCCTTGGCCTTGGACGTGCGCTTAGCAGCAGTACGATGGCTGCGACCAGGACGGACGTCGGCGGGCTCGACATCGGCGGGAGCGGCCTCGGAAGTCGTAGCATCCTGGACGGGCGCGTCGGCGGCGGTTGCAGACTCGGCGGTCGCCGCAGCATCCCGAGCGGCTGCAGCTGCGGCTGCGGCCTTCTCGGCCTCGACGAAGGCCTTGGGCTTGCGACCGCGACGGTGCGGGCGCAAAGCCGGATCGACAACGGGAACTTCGCTGGCCTCGACAGGCGCAGCGGTCTCAACAGGCGATGTGCCCTCCCCTGCCGCGGAGCGGACCGAAGCCTCAGTGAGCTCGGGAGTTACCTGATCGGCAACCTGCTCGGCCTTAGCAGCCGTGCGACGGCGTGTGCGCGGTACCGGCTTCTCGGTCGGCTGGTCGGCGACAGGGGTCTCGGTGGCGGCAGGCGTCTCGGGCACAGACGGAGCTGCAAGCTCGGTCAGAGCCGCGGCCTCGCGCTCGGCAGCACGACGGCGGGCGCGCACCACCTGAGCCTCGCTAATCTGCGCCAACGCACGTGCCTGCGCGACCTCATCGGAAATCGGCGCCGAGGAGTCAGCTGCAACGGTGCGCTTGGCGCGCGTCGTGCGCGTGGTACGGCGCTTGGGCTTGGTGACCTCCTCGCCGTCAGCAGCAGGCTTGACCGTGCGGCGCGTACGCTTGGGCTTTGCCGGAGCAGCCTCTTCACCAGTTGCAGGCACGGCCTTCTCAGCCGTTGCAGGCGTAGGCGTCGAAGCAGCCTTAGGCGTCTCAGGAGCCGAGGTTTGCGCGGGCGCCGCGACCTGGTCCGACGCAACCGGTGCAGCGGGAGCGGCTTGCGTCGTCGTTATTTCGTTTTCTTGCTGTTGATCAGACACAGTGTTTGCTCAACTTTCTTTTCAAGCCCTGCGATCACATGCTCCCTGCATAAACCTTCAGGGCGGCTAAACAGTCTAGCTCCGTCAAATACCGACGGACATCATTGATCTGTATCGAGATATTTGCGTCATATACGCAGCGTTAGTGTAACACAACCGCCGCCACCTGCAACTTAGTCATTGGGAACGTTCTTAAACGACTAGTCAAAAGGGACACTCTTTGGTTTAACACCCACAAATCTGACTGCCTCCGCCAAAACTATGGCAGTTTACTACGATTGATCGCTCAACCGCGACCACTCCGAAACTTGTTGAACTAAAACCGCAGGTAGATGCCTTGCACTTTTTAGCGAAAAGCCGGCGTGGTTGGAATATCTCAATTCATCGTAGTAAACCGGCATAGTTTCGTATTTCCAGCAGTTCCAAATTCGTCAATACGTCGGCGTTTGCAAAAAAGCCCGACCTCCATATGGGAGATCGGGCTTTCAAGGCTCAGTTAAACCAAACTTGCGCGGTCAAATGACCCGTAGCTTACATCTGCTCGGGCGCGGAAACGCCAACGAGGGTGAGCACCAGAGCGAGCGTCACGCGGACGGCGTCGCAAGCGGCCAGACGGGCGCGCGAAAGCTCGGGGTCGACGGGACGGCCCTCACTCGGCAGAACCTGGCAGGCAGCGTAGAAGCTGTGGAAGTCGCCGGCGAGTTCCTCAGCAAAGTGCGTCAGACGGAACGGGGCGCGGTCGCGAGCGCAGCTGGCGATGAGGTCGGTGAGCTCGTTGAGCTTACGCGAAAGGGCGAGCTCGGTCGGGTCGGTCAGCAGCGAGTAATCGACGTTCTCACCGATGGCCTTGGCGGCGACGGCCTTCATGCCCATCTCGTCAGCCTGCTCGGGCGTAACGTCAGCGGCACGGCGCAGGATGGAGCACACACGGGCGTGAGCGTACTGCACGTAGTACACCGGGTTGGAGTTGTCGCGCTTCTTAACGGCCTCGATATCGAAGTCGACCATCTGGTTGGAGCTCTTGGAGATGAGCGTGTAACGGGCAGCGTCGGAGCCGACCTCGTCGACGAGCTCCTGCAGGGTCACCATGGTGCCCTTACGCTTGGACATACGGACGGGCTTGCCGTTGCGCAGCAGGTTGACGAGCTGGCCCAGCAGAACCTCAAACTTGCCGGGGTAACCCAGAGCGTCGCAGACGCAGCGGACGCGCTCGATGTAGCCGTGGTGGTCGGCGCCCCAGATGTCGATGACGTGGTCGACGCGCTGGAACTTATCCCAGTGATAGGCAACGTCGGAGGCGAAGTAGGTGTACTCGCCGTCGGACTTGATCAGGACGCGGTCCTTGTCATCGCCCAGGTCGGTGGAGCGGAACCACAGGGCGCCGTCCTTGGTATAAAGGTAGCCCATCTTGTCGAGCTTCTCAAAAGCGCGGTCGACGGCGGAGGTGCCGGCGGTCTCGCCCTCGGTGTCCTTCACATACAGCGAGCGCTCGGAGAACCAACGATCGAAGTCGCAGTTAACGGCATGGCAAAGGTCGCGCATGTTGTCGACCATCTTCACATAGCCGCGCTCGCGGAAGCTCTCCATGCGCTCCTGAGGATCGGCGTTGACCCACTTATCGCCGTCGGTGCGCCAGAACTCGGCGGCCTCGTCGATAATGTAGTCGCCGCCATAGGAGTCCTTGCCCAGAGTCTCGGCAAAGTTATCCTGGTACGGATGGGTCTCGGGGTGCTCGTCGTTCTCGTCGGCAACAAAGGCGTCGCGGTCGGCGATCAGCAGCTTGTGAGCCTCGTCGATATCCACGCCCTGCTTGGCGATGATGTCGGCAAGCTGCATATAGCGCGTGCTGATGGAGTTGCCGAAGGTGTTCATCTGAGAGCCGTGGTCGTTGATGTAGAACTCACGCTGGATGTCGTAACCGGCGTGGTCCATCACACGGCAGAGCGAGTCGCCCAGCGCGGCCCAGCGGCCGTGGCCGATGTGCATGGGGCCGACGGGGTTGGCGGAGACGAACTCGACCTGGGTCTTCAGGCCACCACCGACGTTGGACTTAGCGAAGTCCATGCCCTTCTCGCGAGCCTCGCCAAAGATGGCATTCTTGACGGCGACGGAGAGGTAAAAGTTGATAAAGCCGGGGCCTGCAATCTCGACCTTCTCGATCGCGGGGTCCTCGGGCATATGGGCAACGATGGCCTCGGCGATCTTGCGCGGGGCGCAGTGGGCCAGCTTGGCGGACTTCAGGGCCATGGTAGAGGTCCACTCGCCATGAGAAGTGTCAGCCGGTCGCTCGATAGCGCAATCGTCAAGTTCAAATGCGGAAAGGTCGCCGGCCTCCTGGGCCGCAGCAAGCGCAGCGCGTACCAGCTCTTCAATCTTCTCGGGCATAGATCCTCCTTGTGTTAAAGCCCCCGAGCTCTTGATCACTCGTAGGGCAAAAGCCAGAGTTTGTAGCACTCTATCACAAGCGACGGGCACTGTCGCAGGGTAAAGCCAATCGATATTGCATATGCACAAAAATGACTACAGCTTGTATGGAGTCACTCAAAGATGCCGGTCTGCCTGCAGATTATGCAGGCGTTGAAAATGCATAAAGGTGTGAATGAGCTGCGTCTGTTATCGAATACTCTTACCTATCAGAGTTGTGTGCTTTTCCTGCATAAAGTAAGGGTTTGCGCACGTCAGCGTGTTATTCTAGACATACGTAAATTCGTATAAGTTGGAGGTAGCATGTTCTCAATCGGTCAACACGTCATTCATCCGGGCCAGGGAGTCTGCACCGTCGTCGGTTTTAGGGACGACACACCGCAGCCCATGCTGCTGCTCGAGACCAAGCAGGGACATGCGCAGACGATCCTCATGTACCCCGTGGCGCAGGCCGACCGTTTGCACGCCGCTATCTCGCAGCAAGATGCCGAGCACCTGCTGAGCCACTATGACGAGCTGGAGTGTGACACCTTTACCGAGCGCAACAGCTCGCTGGAAGAGACACACTTTAAGCAGCAGCTCAAGCTGGGCGCGCCCGAGACGGTCCGCGTGGCAAAGACCATGATGCACCGCATTCGCCAGGCCGAGGAAGCTGATAAAAAGCCCAGCTCCTACTACATGCGCGTACTCAAGGAGGCCAAACGCCGCTCCATCGAGGAGTTCGCCGTGGCCCTTGGCGTCACCGAGGAGGCCGCCGAAGCTCGTCTAGCCCAAGCCGCCCTCAACTAACCCATCCGCGCCAAAAACCACCACAAAGGGGACAGGCACCTTTGTGGTGGTTTTCTTGTTCTAGTAGTATTCATTCTTATCGATACCCACGAGCACAAGGAGTCTCTTATGGCAGAGCCGCTTACCGCCGGAATTACCCGCGACCGCGCGTTCGAACTGCTCAACGAGCACAACAAGGACCCGTTCCACATCACCCATGGCGAGACGGTCGAGGGCACTATGCGCTACTTTGCGCGCGAGTTCGACCCCGAGAACGAGGAGTTTTGGGGCATCGTCGGTCTGCTGCACGACCTGGATTGGGAGGAGCATGAGGACGACCCCATGAACCACACCATCTATGCTGCCGAGATTCTTGAGGGCGAAGGTGCGTCTCCCGAGCTCATTCGCGCCATCCAAACGCACACGTCGGACTTCAACACCTCGCTGCCCAAACCCGAGCTGCAGATGGAAAAGATCCTGTTTGCCTGCGATGAGCTCACCGGCCTGATCGGCGCTGCCGTCATCATGCGCCCGAGCAAGAGCGTTATGGACTTTACGACCAAGTCGCTCAAGAAGAAGTTCAAGGACAAGCGCTTTGCCGCCGGCTGCTCGCGCGACGTGATTTCGCAGGGCGCCGAGATGTTGGGTTGGGAGCTCCCCGAGCTCTTCGACCGTACCATCGCGGCCATGCAGTCCTTCGCCCCCGACCGCGATACCTTCCAGGCTTAATCGCCCACGCCACCTAAAACCACCACAAAGGGGACAGGCACCTTTGTGGTGGTTTTTGTTTGCGCGAGCGTTAGGGGCGAACCTGACCGGTGCCGCGGAGCTTGTATTTGTAGGTGATGAGGGCCTCGGCGGCAAAGGGGCCGCGGGCGTGAAGCTTTTGGGTCGAGATGCCGATCTCGGCGCCCAGGCCAAACTCGCCGCCGTCGGTGAAGCGCGTGCTGGCGTTGGCGTACACGGCCGAGGCATCGACCGCATCCAGGAAGCGCTCGCAAGCATCCGTGTCCTCGGCAACAATGGCCTCGGAGTGCATCGTGCCGTAGCGGTTGATGTGTGCGATGGCCTCGTCCTCGTTTGCCACGACCTTCACGCTCATCTCGAGAGCCAGGTACTCGCGACCCCAGTCCTCCTCAGTCGCGGCGACGTAGTCATCACCCTCGGCAAGCCCGGCATCGGCGCATGCGGCGCAGGTTGCCTCGTCGCCGTGAATGAACACGCCGTGGTCATGCAGCACGGCCACGACCGCAGGCAAAAACGCATCGGCCACAGCACGGTCGACCAGCAGCGACTCGGCGGCATTGCACACGCCTACGCGCTGGGTCTTGGCATTAACGATAATGTTGAGCGCCTTATCAAAGTCGGCGGATTCATGCACGTAGATGTGGCAGTTGCCCGTGCCCGTCTCGATCACCGGCACAAGCGACTCGCGCACGCAGCGCTGAATCAGGCCCGCACCACCGCGCGGAATGAGCACGTCGACGATACCGCGGAGCTTCATAAGCTCGCCGGTGGCTTCGCGATCGGTGGACTCAATCATCGAGACGGCCTCGCGCGGGAAGCCCTTGGCCTCGAGCGCATCGGCCAGCAGCTCGGCGATCATGGCACACGAGTGATAGGCCAGCGAGCCGCCGCGCAGAATGCAGGCGTTGCCGGTGCGGATGCAGATGCCCGCGGCGTCGGCCGTCACGTTGGGGCGCGCCTCGTAGACCATAGCGACCAGGCCCAGCGGCACACTCACACGGGTCAGGTCCACGCCGCTTGCAAGCACGCGGTGGTCGAGCACGCGGCCCACGGGATCGGGCAGCTCGGCGAGCTTTTCCAGGCCGGCGGCCATGCCCTCGACGCGCTCGGGCGTCAGCAGCAGGCGATCGAGCAGTCCGGCCGAGGTACCCGCATCGCGCGCGGCGGACATATCGAGCTCGTTGGCGGCGACGATGGAGTCGACACCGTTGCGCAGTACTGCGGCCATGGCGCGCACGGCCTCCTGACGCTGCTCGTTGCTCGCCGTGGCAAGCGAGGCCGACGCTGCCTTGGCGGCAACGGCAAGATCGTGGACATACGTGGCTATATCGACCGACATGGGCGGCCCTTTCTCCTAGAAGTTTGCAACCATGGTAGCCGATTTGCGCATGGCCTCGCCCGCGGCGGTAGAATTGGTCAACCCGAAACACCGCAACGAACGGAAGACTCACATGGCCCTCATCACTTCGTACCACGTCCCCGGCCTTTACGTCGAGGACCACAGCATCGACGTCCCCCTTGACTGGCGCGGCCTGGAGCCGATGCTCCTGGCCGTCGGCAGCACCATGCGCCGCGGCGCTTTGCCGGCACCCATCGCCGGCGCGCCCGAGAGCATCAAGCTCTTCTACCGCGTGGTTTGCGCGCCCGACCGCATCAACGACGATCTGCCGCTGCTTCTGTTTTTGCAGGGCGGCCCCGGCGGCGAGAGCCCGCGTCCGCTGTCGCCCACAAGCGACGGCTGGATCGAGGAGGCCGTCAAGCACTTCCGCGTGGTCCTTCCCGACCAGCGCGGCACCGGACGCAGTAGCTGCGTGGACGGACGCACGATCAAGGCACTGGGTGATCGCGCAACGGCCGCCGGCGCCGATACAGCACGCTCGCAGGCGGACTTCCTCAAGCGCCACCTCGCCAGCTCCATCGTGCGCGATTTTGAGTACCTGCGCCTAGTGGGCTTTGGCGGCAAGTCGTGGGTCACGCTCGGCCAGAGCTACGGCAGCTTTTTGACGCTGAGCTACCTGTCGCTCTTCCCCGAAGGCGTGGCGGCGAGCTTTACCTGCGGCGGCATTCCGCACGTGCCGGCGAGCGCAAGCGAGGTCTACGCGCACACCTTCCCGCGCATGGCCGCCAAGACGCAGCAGTATTACGACCGCTACCCCGCTGACGTCGAGCGCGTGGCAGCCCTGGCCGATACGCTCGAGGCTCAGAAACCCGTGCTGCCCGACGGCTCGCCGATGACGGTCGAGCGCCTACAGCTCATGGGCAGCGACTTTGGCATGAAGCCGAGCTTTGAGCGCATGCATTGGATTATCGATCACGCTTTTGTTGACGGCGACGGCACGCTGGCCTGCGGCGCCTCGGTATCTGACAGCTTTTTGATGCGCGCCTTCGAGCGCACCAACACGCGTACAAACCCGCTGTACTGGACACTGCAGGAGTTCATCTACGCCGACGGCGATACCATGCCCATTCGCTGGGCCGCGGCAGAAGAGAAGGCCCATCGTACCGAGTTCGACACGCTCGCGCGCCCGCTCATGTTTACCGGCGAGGCCATGTTCCCGTGGATGTTTGAGCAGATGCCCGAGCTTAAGCCGTTTAAGCCCGCCATGGACCTGCTGATGGAAGACACCAGCTGGGACAAGATCTACGACCCGCAGCGCCTGGCCCGCAACGAAGTGCCGCTCCAGGCCGCGGTGTATTTCGACGACATGTACGTGGATTCGGGCCTGCAGCTCGATACGCTCAGCCGCGTGGGAAACTCGCATGCCTGGGTGACCAACGAGTTCGAGCACGACGGCCTACACGGCAGCGTGGTGTTCAAGCACCTCTTCGACGAAGCCCTCAACCGCGGAGACCTGCGCCGGATCTTCTAGCAAAGGAGTGTCCCCACCTGCCGGCACAAAGGGAACGTCCCCAAGTGCCGGCAAAAGCGAGGCAGCGCTGCTGGCAAAACGAGCCGTAGCGCTGCCTCGCTTTATGCAAACACTATCAAGTTGTCCCTATGGATCGCCGGCTTCTCGGCCAGGTCTGCCAGCAGGCGGTTGCTGGCGATCTGGTCCTGGCGGCGTCCGGCGGCGAGCTCCAACACATCCGAATCGGCCTCGGCGATACCGCGGGCGACAACCATGCCGCTCGGGTCGCACACGTCGAGCACATCGCCCTCGGCAAACTGGCCATCGACCTCGCGAATACCCACCGCAAGCAGGGAAGAACCACGGCTGATCAGCGCCTTCGCAGCACCATCATCGACCGTCACCGAGCCATGCGCCTTGTCGCCCAGTGCGATCCACAGCTTGCGGGGTGCGATGTCCAGACGCTCCGCCGGCGGATCGAACAGCGTGCCCACGCTCTCGCCGCGGGCGAGGCGCACGAGCGCATCGGGCTCCTCGCCCGAGCAAATCACGCTCTGAATGCCCGCCGTCATCAGAATGCGGCTCGCGCGGATCTTGGTAATCATGCCGCCCGTGCCCACCGATGTGGAAGAATCACCCGCCGAGGCGATAATCTTGGCATCGATCTTATGCACGACCGGGACGAACTCGGCCGTGGGGTCCTCATGCGGATTGGCAGTATAGAGACCATCGATGTCCGAGAGCGTCACGCACAGATCGGCAGAAACCAGGCAGCTCACAAGCGCCGCCAGTGTGTCGTTGTCGCCAAACTTGATCTCGTCGACGGTGACGGTATCGTTCTCGTTGACGACCGGCACCACGCCCAGCTCCACGAGGCGCAGCAGGGCGTCGCGCGCGTGCAGGTAAGACGTGCGGCGGGCCGTATCGTGGCGCGTGAGCAGCACGAGCGAGGTGAGCAGGTCGCGCGCATGGAACTCCTCGTCGTAGGCCGACGAGATGATGCACTGACCAGCCGAGGCGCAAGCCTGCAGGCGCGGCAGGTCGCCGACCGGCTTGCGGTCGAAGCCCAGCACGGGATAGCCGCAGGCGATAGCGCCCGAGCTCACCACGACTAGACGCCAGCCGAGCTTGCGCAGGGCTGCGGCCTGATCGGCAAGCCCGCCGATAAAGGAGCGGTTGACCTTGCCATCGGCGCCCACAACCGTGGACGAACCGATCTTTACCACCATCGTTTTATAAGAAGTCGTCATACGTCAAACCAATCAACTGTTCAGCGAACGGCCGAGCTGGCGGCCAAGGGAGCGTGACTCGCCCCTACCGCCCAAGGAATTAATGAGCCCAGGGGAAAGCCGAGGCCGCGGCCATATTCTTGCGCACGAGCTCGTCGCGCACCTGAGCCAGGCCCTGCTCCATGCCCACCACATAGGTCTGCGGGTACAGGAAGCGCTTGAAAGCTGCGTCCAGATGATCGAGCGCCCAAGCACAGCGCTCGCGCGCGTCCTGGATGCTCTCACGCGGAGCCACCGCACTGCCATCGCGCACGATTGGCACCAGCAGCTCGCGATACTCAAGTTCGGACACGTCGGTCACCAGAGCGGCATCGTTCACGGCCACGAGGGTATTACCGCGCGCGGCGCCCTCCCCCGCCAGATGGTCCTCGTCGTAGATCATGTCGCAGACCGGGCCGCCAAAGCCATCGTAATAACGGCGCACGCGTTGCACACCCGGGATCGTGCGCTTGTAGGGCTGCTCGGAGAGCTTGACCACCGGCGTCCATGGATCTGCCTCGCTCGCACGGCGGGCGGAAAGCTTGTACACGCCGCCCAGCGCCGGCTGGTCATAGCAGGTCGCAAGCTTGGTACCCACGCCAAAGCTGTCGATGGGCGCGCCCTGGTCGAGCAGCGACTGAATCGTGTACTCATCCAGATCGTTGGAAACCGAGATTCCCACATAGGGCAGGCCCTCGGCATCAAAACGGCCGCGAACATACTTGGAGAGCTTGGCGAGGTCGCCGGAGTCGATGCGAATGGCCGACAGGCGCTCGCCCACCGCTTCCATCTCCTTGGCAACCGTAATGGCATGTTCGCAGCCCTCGCGCACGTCATAGGTGTCGATGAGCAGCGTACAGTTCTTGGGGCTCGACTTGGCAAAGGCGCGGAAGGCCTCAAGCTCGGAATCGAAGCTCATCACCCAGCTGTGCGCATGCGTGCCAAAGACGGGGATGCCGTAACGGCGCCCGGCAAGCACATTGGACGTAGAGGTACAGCCGGCAACGTAGCTCGCGCGCGCGACGGCCAGGCCGCCATCGGGACCCTGGGCTCGGCGCAGGCCAAACTCCGCCACGGGGCGACCGTCGGCGGCGAGCACCACGCGCGCCGTCTTGGTGGCGACAAGCGTCTGGAACCCGACGATGTTGAGCAGCGCCGTCTCGAGCAGCTGGCACTCCAGCGCGGGGCCGGTGACGCGCACCATGGGCTCGCGCGGAAAGACGAGCTCGCCCTCGGGCACGGCGTCGATATTCACGTGCGCACGGAAGTTGCGCAGGTAATCGAGGAATGCAGGCTTAAACATCGCGCCGCCGGCAGGGGCCTGGAGCGAGGCGAGGTAGTCGATGTCCTCGGGCGTAAAGCGCAGGTTCTCGACAAGCTCGGGCAGCTCGGCGGTGCCGCACATGACGGCATACGCGCTGCCAAAGGGATGGTCGCGGTAAAACGCAGTAAAACAACCCTGCTCATTGGCCTTGCCGCTCTCCCACAGGCCCTGGGCCATAGTGAGCTCGTACAGATCGGTGAGCATTGCAATGTCGGTGGGATGCGAGATGTCGGTCAAAGCCATGGGGCGACCTTTCGGATGTGTGGTACAGAATTTGAGGGTTGGACGAGAGCAGAGCATGCGGACATGATGCCCGTTGCAAATCGGTTAGAGCAGGCCCATGCTGGTCAGGATCGTGTAGCCCATAAAGATGACAAACGCGATGAGGGCAAGGACAATGATGATTTTTTGAGCCGGCGCCATGCCAGGGATCTCGTTCTCGCCCGTAGGCTCCTTGGAGGTAACCATGCGCTGGGCAAAGGTCATCTCGTCACGGCTCGACTTGGGCTCGACGGACTTGGGACGAGCGGCCTTTTTAGGCTGAGGTTTGGGCGCGGCAGGTGCAGGCTTCGCAGCAGCGGGCTTGGGTGCGGGCGCGGGCGTCGATGCGGATGCGGCGTTCGCGGCGACCTCCTCGGCCTTCGGACGCTCGGCACGCAGGGCAGCCAGCTCCTCACGCTCGCGACGGGCCTCTTCACGAGCCTCGCGGCGGGCCTTCTCGGCGCGGAGCTCTTCCAACTCAGCGCGCTCCTCGTCGGACAATGGTTGGGACTCAAGCTCGGCCATGGTACAGCCCTTTCTTTTAAAAAAAGCCGCCGACACAATGTCAGCGGCTTATCAAATCCAAGGGTGGAGACGAAGGGAGTCGAACCCTCGGCCTCTGCCATGCGACGGCAGCGCTCTCCCAACTGAGCTACGTCCCCAGGACAAGTCGATATTTTACCTACGGCTCGCCAACTGTCAACGCCCAATAACCAGTCTTTTTGGAGCGCGGCTAATTTTGACAACTTTTCGAACAGGCGATCCTCTCGATGATTATTTGATCCCCGTCCCAAAAAATCATCGACGAACACACTACTTTGCGCTGGTAAGAACACCGGTGGTGTCGAAGGCCGGGGTGAAGCTCTCGTCTACCGCGCCGCCCTCTTGCCAGAACATCGTCGTGAAGCCCAGGTCGTCGGCATGGTCGAGCACCTGCTCGTACTCCTCGCGCGTCACGGCGCGCGCCAGGTCGCCGCCCCGCTCGCGCATGAGGGCATTGGGCGTGTATTGGTTCATGACCGAGATCGGCACGTCACCCACCGTCTGCCACACCAGGTCCAGCACGCGGCATGAGTCATCTGCATGCCCCGGCAGCACCAGGTGGCGCACGATGATGCCGCGCTTCATGAGCCCGTCCTCGTCCACCAGCTCTCCCCCGCGGCGCTCGATCTCGCACGCCATCTGAGCCAGGCCTGACACAGCCACACGTGGGTAGTCCTTTATATGAGAGAGTGACTGCGCAAGCCCGGCATCGGCATATTTAAAGTCGGTAAGCCACACATCGACCAGGTCGCCGAGCGCCGCCACGGCACTCGCGCGCTCATAACCGCTCGTGTTGTAGACGATTGGGATGACCAGCCCGCGCGCCCGTGCCGCGGCAATCGCGGCAGGCAACAGGTGTGCATAGTGCGTCGCCGTCACCAAATTGATGTTGTTAGCACCCTGGTCCTGCAGTTCCAGCATAATCTCGACCATGCGCTCAGGCGAAATCTCAAGGCCAAAATTGCCGGTCGAGATCTCGTGGTTCTGGCAGTAGATACATTTAAGCGAGCAACCGCTAAAGAAGATCGTGCCCGAACCGGCCTCGCCCGAGATAGGCGGCTCCTCCCACATATGAAGCGCCGCGCGGGCCACCCTGAGCGTGTCGTTAGCACCGCATACGCCGCGCGCGCCCTCATCGCGCGCCGCACCGCAACGGCGCGGACACAAATGGCAGGCGGGCGAAAAAAGTTCGGTCAACGACGTCGGCATAAAACCATGCTCCAAAACAACGATTCAGCAGCTCAAACGTAAAGGGCCAGACCGCGTAGACGGCTCCGTCCCTAAGGCGCCGTAATCGTCCGACACGATTTTTGTAATGTCAAGACTGGAATCGATAAAGTGCCGCTTTATGATGTAGGTATTCCGCCCCCCGCGGAGCAACTGGGTGAACCGTCGCGTTTATTTAGGGAGCCCACACAGTCGTACCTAGTACAGGTATCCTTCGTTGTTAAGGACGCTGGAACAGTCGATGAGGGCACCCACCTGTTTTAGGTGGGTTCATTTTCGTAACGTGGGGGGTGGTTTTCTTTTGCCGAAAATCGCCATTACAGTCCATATGGATCCCCGCCGGCATCCCGACAAGCCATCGACAACATCCCAATATCTGGTAAGCGCGTGATTATCGCTGCGTGCAATTACATGCACCCCCCTTGGTCGAGTATTATGGTTCGGCTATGCCCTTTGCGCATGGCGTTCTTCTGACCTTTTCCTTCGACGCTTGGCGGTTTTTAGATTCATGGCTTCATCCCCGAGCTACATACCGTACCTATGCGTGGCAGCGGCGGCCTTTATCACGACCTTCCTCGCGGTGCCCCTGGTCAAGCGCTTGGCAATTAAACTCGATGCCGTCGACTATCCTTCTAAGCGCCGCATCAACACCAAGCCCATCCCGCGTTTGGGCGGAACGGCGGTGTTTTTGGGCCTGGTCGTTGCCTGCATTGTGCAAATCCTAGGCACCTGGCACCTAGGCTGGCCACCCGTCCTGGTGCCGCACCCGCGCCTTCACATTAGCTATCCCATGCTGGCGCTCTCCTTTACCGTCATCTTTGCGACCGGCGCTATCGACGACGTCTTCCAGCTCACGCCCAAGCAAAAGCTGGCCGGACAGGTCCTCGCCGCGCTTATCGCCTGCGTGGGCGGCCTAAAAATCGGCGTCATCGTCAACCCGTTTGCTCCCGGCGAGATCATGCTCGGATGGCTCGCCTACCCCATTACCGCGATCTATCTGGTGGCATTCACCAACATCATTAACCTTATCGACGGCCTCGACGGCTTGGCCACGGGCATCTGCGGCATCGCGTCGTTCACCATGTTTTCGATGGCCGTTCTCTCGGGCCGCATCGACGCCGCTGCGCTCTCCATTGCGCTCTTTGGCGCCTGTCTGGCCTTTTTGCGCTACAACTTCAACCCCGCAAGCATCTTCTTGGGCGACTCGGGGTCGCTGCTTCTGGGCTTTGCGCTGGGCTCCATCTCGCTGCTCAACGTGAGCCGCACCGCCGCACTCACCTCGCTTATCATCCCGCTCATCGTTGCCGGCGTGCCTATCATCGACACGTTTAGCGCCATCGTGCGCCGCAAGCGCGCCCACATTAGCATCGGACAGGCCGACAAGGGCCACATCCACCACCGCCTGATCCAAGAAGGCTACAACCAAAAACAGGCCGTGCTGCTCATCTATGCCTGGTGCATCATGCTTTCGGCTGGCGCCGCCGCGATTAACCAGGTCGAGGTGC
The DNA here is from genome assembly GCA_900539035.1 of uncultured Collinsella sp. Taxonomy (GTDB): domain Bacteria; phylum Actinomycetota; class Coriobacteriia; order Coriobacteriales; family Coriobacteriaceae; genus Collinsella. The sequence goes on from UQAU01000003.1 coordinate 43,117, forward strand.
CCATGCGCGTGCTCATCTTTACCGTGCTCGCCATTGGCTCGGCGGCCTTTGCCAAGCATCTACATCTGTTTGAGCCCGTGCTGCGCCACCATTACAACAAGCGCACGCACGAGGACGAGCTCGTCACCCCCGACGACCCCGCCTTTAAGCAGGAGGAGCAGGCAGCCGAGGAGCGCAAAGAAGAGCGCCACCACAAGCTCTAGGGCAAGCTGCCGATGATGCGCCCAGGCACCGTTGGCCAAGCGCGGCCGCGCCGCACCCATCGCACAAGCCGCCCCTCTCCCGCCCCTCCAATAAACGCGTTATCATCTTGACCCATGAACATACGTTAGGAGCAATCATGCCAAACGAGAACAGCTACGAAGTCGCGGTGCAAAAGAGCAACGCCATTCGCGAGGGCCTGGCCAAAACGCCCGAGAAGTTCACCATGCTCACCGGTGATCGCCCCACCGGCCGTCTGCACCTGGGCCACTACTTTGGCACCCTCAAGGGCCGTGTTGAACTGCAGAACATGGGCGCCAAGACCAACGTGCTCATCGCCGACTACCAGGTCATCACCGACCGCGACACCACCGAGCATATCCAGGACAACGTGTACAACATGGTCATGGACTACCTTGCCTGCGGTATCGACCCCGACAAGACCATGATCTACGCTCACTCCGCCGTGCCCGCCGCAAACCAGCTCATGCTGCCGTTCCTGTCACTGGTCTCCGAGGCCGAGCTGGCGCGCAACCCCACCGTCAAGGCCGAGATGGAGGCCTCGGGCCACGAGCTTACCGGCCTTCTTCTCACCTACCCGGTGCACCAGGCCTGCGACATCCTGTTCTGCAAGGGCAACGTGGTGCCCGTCGGTCGCGACCAGCTGCCGCACATCGAGCTTACCCGCACCATCGCACGCCGCTTTAACAACCGCTACGGCAAGGTATTTCCCGAGGTCGAGGCACTGCTGTCCGAGACCCCGCTACTGCCCGGCCTTGACGGTCGCAAGATGAGCAAGAGCTACGGCAACGCCATCAACATCTCGATGACCGCTGAGGAGACGGCCAAGCGCATCAAGAAGAGCCAGACCGACTCTGAGCGCATGATCACGTTCGATCCCGAGAACCGCCCCGGCGTGTCCGGTTTGCTTTCGACGGCCGCCATCTGCACCGGTCGCTCCGAGGTCGAAATTGCCGAGGAGATTGGCATGGGCGGCTCCGGCCAGCTCAAGAAGTACGTGACCGAGGCCGTCAACGAGTACTTCGCACCTATCCGCGAGCGTCGCCAGCGCTACGAGAACGATCTGGATTACGTAAAGGACGTGCTGCACGAGGGCAACCGTCGCGCCAACGAGATCGCCGAGCAGACCCTGGCAGAGGTTCAGGACGCCATGGGTATGGTGTACTAGACCGATCTGCTGGCTTGAGCTTTCGATTGCTATAGGGCGGGCGCTACGGCGTCCGCCTTTTTTGGAGCCGGACCGCTTCGGCTCCGTCCATCGCACTCCCCCGACAAACAGGAACAGGCCCGCCGGCAGTTAGTTGCCAGCGGGCCTGTTCCCGAAGTACACCGTTGAATCGCACAGAGGGGAGGGATGCGAATCAAACTCAACAGGGCAGGCTTTTTCATCGCCTATGGCCTGCTCCGTTGCTGAAACCAATATAGTTCACCGTGGTTTACTTTTTGACGACAAAATACGCCGCCATAGCTTCTCCATAAGTTAGCCCAAGTAAACTAAACCACCACAAAGGGGACAGGCACCTTTGTGGTGGTTTACGCCACGGCAGAGCCGCTAGAGCCCCGCTGGCCAGCGACAGGCGGCCAAGTCGACGTGCATGTCGTCCTTAAACGCCACACCCTCCCCTAGCAAAAGCTCACGTTGAGCATCGGGGCCGCCAAAGGCAAAGCCTTCGCAAATGCGACCGTCGGCAAACACCACGCGATGACAGGGAATCTCGCCGGGGCGCGGATTACTATGCAGGGCATACCCCACGTACCGCGCACTTCGTGGACGACCGGCAAGCAGCGCCACCTGGCCATACGTGGCGACCATCCCCTCGGGGATCTGCTCGACCACCTCGTACACCCGTTCAAAAAAGCCCTCAGACGCCATTGCTCGCTCCCTTCCACCCGGAAAGCATAAACCACCACAAAGGTGTCTGTCCCCTTTGTGGTGGTTTATGGCAGGTCGGTTAGTTGGCGGGCTGGAAGAAGGCTACTGCTACGGCGCCGGGGCCTACGTGGGTGCCGATGGTGGCGCCAATGGTGTGAACGGGCAGTTCACCCTCGGTGTGACCAGCCCACAGTGCCGCGCTGTCCTCGATATACTTCTTGAGCACCGCATCCGAAAGGCCCGTATAGCCGAGCGCCAGCGGCATGGAAAAGTCGATGCCGCCCGCCTTTTCGACCTTTTGGTTCAGCAGGTTGCGGCCGTTCTTGGAACCGCGCGCCTTGCCCAGCTGCACGATCAGACCGTCCTCAACAGCCACCACGGGCTTTACGTTGAGCAGCGTGCCCACGGCGCCGGCCGCAGCAGACAGACGACCGCCGCGCACCAGGTACTCCAGCGTCTCGAGCAGGCCGATAACCACCACACGGTCGCGCACGGCCTCGACAGCCGCCGCGACCTGAGATGCACTGCGGCCCTCGTCCACCAAGCGCAGCGCATACTCGACCAGGACGCGCTCGCCCAGGGTAACGTTGTTGCTGTCTACCACGAACACGTCACCACCTGGCGCCTCGGCAAGTGCGGTACGGGCACTCTGATTGGTGCCTGATAGCTTAGCGCCCACGGTAATAATCACAGCCTCATCGCCGGCTTCACGAACCTCGGCGATGGCCTGCGAAAACGCGTACGGGTTGACCTGGCCGGTCTTGGGCAGCTCATCGCGCTCCACGAGCATCTCGTAAAAGCGCTGGTGATCGATGTCGATGCCATCCATGTACACATCGGTGCCAAAGGTGACGGACAGCGGCAAAACGGCCAGTGCTGGGTGCTCGGCCGGCGACATATCGCTTGCGGAATCGGTAATAATGCGGACGGACATAGCGAATCCTTTCTTGCGCAGGTCCCGCGCAGGGAATTTTGACAGCAAGGCCCCGGCACGGTATACGCGCTCAAACAGGACTATGCAGTTGTTAATTGGAAGCAAATGCCTTGGCGGCCTTAGATCTCGCGCAGGGTGTTGAGAATCGTGCGCAGCGACGCATACATCTGCTCGCGCTGCTCCACACCCATAGCCTTACCGGTGGTATCGAGCACCTCGCGAATGATGCGGTCCGCCTCGCTCATGCTCTCGCCGCCCAGAGCGGTCAGGCGCACCGGAGCACGATACTTAACGGCAGCATCGCCCGAATCGTCGACCTCGACGTAGCCGCCCTCCTCCAGATGCGCGAGCGTACGCGAGACGGCGGCGCGGGTCACGCCTGCCATGCGGGCGAGGTCAGCGCCAGTCAGGCCGTCCTTGCTGCGCTCAAGATAGTACAGGCACATAACGTCGGAGCCCTTGAGGCCCAGCCTTGCGCCCTCGGATGTCTTAATGCGCTGGATCTCCTTGTAGAGCCCGCTGATCAGTCCGACAAAGTCCTCGAAACGTGTCTCGTCGTTCTGCTGCATGGGAGACGACCGCCTTTCGCTTGCATAATGCTTACGGGTAAACATCTTAGCCGTACTTAACGGCCGCCAGCCCTGCACGCCCTATTTGTTAACCCATCAACATAAAAACCACCACAAAGGGGACAGGCGCCTTTGTGGTGGTTTGGGCCGAGCTACAGTTCCACGCGCGGGTTGTCGCGGGTCACAAGCGTCTTAACGACAACCGTCGCCCCCAGATAACGCTCGAGCAGATCGGCAAGACGGTCGATGGCGGCCCGACAGTCCCCCATTCGCTCGGGCTCTACGCACTCAATCGCCAGGAACGCGTCGGCCGAATCGTCGGAAAGGGCAGTTCGAACGCCGTCGCGCCAGTTCCAGCAGCGGCACACGGCGCCCGCATCATCGATGTAGGCAAGCCCGCCGGGCAACGTCGGGTCATCCACTTCCTCGCCAAGCGGCAGGAACGCATCCCCGCCATCAGTGACCGCCAGGCGCAAATCGCCCTCGATAGCATGTAGGTCCTCGCCTCCGACGGGCAGCGCGTAGGTCAGCGACACCGTGTTGTAGATGTCCACCGCGGGCGTAATGTGGCCCACAGGCTTGCCCTTAAGCACGCGCTTGAGCAAGTTCTCGATCGAGCAGCGGGCGCCCTTTTTGGTCTTGAACAGACGATAGGCCTCGCGCCATGCCTTGACCGGTGCGTTCTCGCTGATAATATCGCTGGTCAGGTGGCGCTCCGCATCGATGTTGGCGCGATCGAGCAACGCGGCGATCGCGTCCACGTCCTCCTGGGGAATCTGAGCCGCGGGCTTCATGCCCTCCACGACCACAACGCCGATGGCTGCCTGCGGAAACAGCTCCCAAAACGAATCCTCGGCAACAAAGCTCTTCATATGCTCTCCCTTCATAGCGTGCACCCGAGTGTGGGTGCCTAAACAAAAAGCGCCCTTACGACGGCCACCTTCAAAGTCCTACGGTGCCGCCACAAGAGCGCTTACGCTGTCCCCATCCGGAGAAGGGGACGATATGTCAGGCGTATTGTAACCCGAGTCATCCACACGAGCAAAACCACCACAAAGGTGCCCCCTTTATGATGGTTTTGAGTCTGAGGCGACGCTAGTGGCGGAGTCCCAGCAGGCCGCGGCCGCGATGACGGGCCTCGGCGGACACCTGAGCGTGCGGGCCGGCGGCCTTGACGGATTCGGGCAGGTGCGAGTACTTCTTCTCGAAGTTCTCCTCAAACATCACCGCCAGGTTGTGCGCTGCCTCGTCGTAGCGCGCGGTGCTCTGCCAGTATTGGCGCGGCACCAGGATGCCATCGGGCACGCCGTGGCACGTTGTGGGAATGTCGACGTTAAAGATGTCGTCGTGCACGAACTCGCTGTCCTCGATGGTGCCGTCGAGGGCGCGTGCGACCAGCGAGCGCGTGTAGGCAAGCTCGATGCGATGGCCCACGCCGTAGCCGCCGCCAATCCAGCCGGTGTTGACCAGGTACACGCGCGTGCGGCCGTCGGCAATGCGCTCGCCGAGCATCTTGGCGTAAACCATGGGGTCGAGTGGCATAAACGGCTCGCCGAAAAGCGAAGAGAACGTGGGCGTGGGCTCGGTGACGCCGACCTCGGTGCCGGGAATCTTAGCCGTAAAGCCCGTCACAAAGTGGTACATGGCGGCGTCGGCCGTCAGACGCGAGATGGGCGGCAGCACGCCAAAAGCGTCGCAAGTCAGGAACAGCACGACACTCGGAGTGGTGCCCATGCCCTTAGTCCACGCGTTAGGAATGTGCTCCACGGGATAGGCCACGCGCGTGTTGTGCGTGATCGAGATGTCATCGTAGTTGGGCTTGCGGTTCTCGTCGAGCACCACGTTTTCGCAGATCGCGCCAAAGCGGACAGCGTTGAAGATCTCGGGCTCGTGGAAGGCGTCCAGGCCCTCGCATTTGGCGTAGCAGCCACCCTCGATATTGAAGATACCCATGTCGGACCAACCGTGCTCGTCGTCGCCGATCAGCAGGCGCGTGGGGTTGGCAGAAAGCGTGGTCTTGCCCGTGCCGGACAGGCCAAAGAACACGGCAGTCTCGTGCGTGACGGGATCCATGCTGGCCGAGCAGTGCATGGGCAGCACGTCGTCCTCGACGGGCAGCAGATAGTTCATGACGCTAAAGATCGACTTTTTAATCTCGCCGGAGTAGCCGGTGCCGGCGACCAGAATCACGCGTTCCTGGAAGTTGATGACCACGGCAGCGCTGGAATTGAGGCCCTTGATGGCGGGGTCGCACTGGTAACCGGGCGCTGCGAGCACGCAGAAGTCGGGCTCACCGGTGCGCGCGATTTCGCGGGCGAGCGGGCGGGCGAGCATCTGCTTAATAAAGAGTGCCTGGCTGGCACGCTCGCAGGCAACGAGCAGTCGACGCGTGTGGTTACGGTCGGCGCCTGCCATGCCGCGGGTAACGAACACGTCGCGCTCGTTGAGATAGTCGACGATGCCGGCCTTGATGGCCTCATAGCTCTCGACGGACAGCGGACGGTTGACCGCGCCCCAGGCGATCTTGTCGTGAACATCGGGGGTGTCAACGATAAAGCGATCGTTGGGAGAACGGCCGGTGCGCTCCCCCGTCTCGATCACCAGCGCGCCGTTGGATGCCATGCGGCCTTCTTCGCGGCGGATAGCGTACTCGACGAGCTCCGAGGCGGGTAGATCGACCAGCAGACGGGGCTGACTCTCGGCGGGATCTTCAACGAGCGTAATACCAAAGTTGGACAAAACTTCTGCAGGGGTAACACCAGGCATGGGGCCTCCTTTAAAAACGCGACACATGGACGCGGCGCGCACTTTACTCACGTAAAGTCCTTTGTACCCGATATGCAAAAACGTTTTTGCGGCAATGGTGAAGCGCCCGCCCAACGGTCAAAAATCGCAGACAAGCGGCCTAGTCATTGGGGACGTTCTTAAACGACTAGTCGTTGGGGACACTCCTTGAACAGGCAACATTCAAGGAGTGTCCTCGGATGCCGGCACTTAGGGACGTTCCCAAAGTGCCGGCACATAAGGAACGTCCCTAAGTGCCGACTACTGAATGGCGCCGCCGAAATTATTGAACAACCTGTTCAAAAACACGTGCGGACACCGCGGTGTCTATACTAGAGCGCAGCAATAGAAAGGAACCGCCTTGAGCATCACGCCCCTCGATAGCATTCGCCGCGCCATCGCCCGCCGCAACGGCATCTCCAACTCCGCTGCATCGAGAGACGGCGCCGCGAAGGCCCAGGGCGGCCGCATCGAGAACGGCCTCTTCCCTGCCTCGCACACTGCCGAGGAACTCGCACGCATCCAAGAGCTGAGTCAGCGCAACGCCGGCGGGCCCGATAGCAGCCAAGCCACACGTCGCCGGCGCGAACGCGATCGCAAGCCCGGCCCCGTCCGTCGCATGGTCAACGCTTGGTGGAACCGCCTGCTCGGCGCCGTCTACGGCGGCGGCTTCTCCATGCAGGAAGCGGAATACGAGGAGCACGCCACCAGTCGCGACTATCTTTGGAACACCCTCGGCACCGCCGTGTGGGGCTTGGCGTTTCCGCTGCTCACCATCGTGTCTACGCAGCTCGTGGGCGCCGAAGAGGCAGGCAAGTTCTCCATCGCCTTTGTCACCGGCACGCTCATCATGATCGCGTGCAACTACGGCGTGCGCAATTTCCAGGTCTCGGATATCGACGAAAAGACGTCCTTTGCCTCCTACCAGCTCAATCGCTGGCTTTGCGGAACGCTCGCCCTAGGCTGCGGCCTCATGTACAGCAGCGCCCGCGGCTATGACGCGCAAATGGCGACGATCGGCCTGGGCGTCTACCTGTATAAGGTCATCGACGGCGTCTCCGACGTGTACGAAGGCCGCCTACAGCAGGCCGACAAGCTCTACCTGGCTGGCATGAGCCAAACGCTACGCTCCGTCGGCGTCATCGCGGTCTTCAGCGTGGCGCTGTTCCTCACGCGCAGCATGCCCATCGCGACCATGGCCATGGGCATCGCCGCGATCGCCTCGCTCGTGCTGGTCACCACGCCGCTCGCCCTGCTCGAGACCGAAAAATCGCGCCGCGTGAGCCTGCGCGAGGTCGGCCACCTGTTTGTCCAGTGCGCCCCACTCTTTGGCGCGCTATTCCTGTTCAATCTTATCGAGAGCATGCCCAAGTTTGTGATGGAAGGAACACTGGCCTACAAATACCAGCTGTACTTTAATGCCCTGTTTTTTCCAGCTCAGGCTATTCTGTTGAGCATTGGATTTGTCTATAAACCGCAGCTCCTGCGCTTGTCGAGCATTTGGGCTAATCCTCGCAAGCGTCGTCGCTTTGACCTGATTATTGTTGCCGTTATGGCGCTGATCGTGGTCATCACCGGCGTGTGCGCCGCATTTATGGCAGGTCCCGGTATTCCCCTCATGAGCTTTATGTACGGTCTCAGCTTTGAGCGCTACCGTACGCTGGCGCTGCTGATGGTCGTCGCCGGCGGCGTCACCGCGGCCATCGATTTTATCTACGCCATCATCACGGTGCTGCGCCATGCTGGCGACGTCACCAAAATCTACCTGATCTGCTTCGCCGTAAGCGTGGTGCTGCCGGTGATCCTGATTAAGCTGCTGGGTCTGATGGGCGCTGTGGTGAGCTACCTAGCCATCATGGCCCTACTCCTGGTGCTGCTGATAATCGAGTACGCCCACATCCGCCAACGCATCGAACGCGACCGCAACCCGTACGGAGCCTAATTAGCTGCCCCGGTCACCGGAATTTGCGATGGAATCGCCCCGGCTGGGATCTCGTTGAAGACAATATGCATCACGCAAAACTAAGTGAGTAGACTTTTACCGAATCCCGGACCACACCGGCAAAGCACAAGTCCGTGACCTGCGGTTTTATTGAGGCAAATATGTTGGGTGCTCGGCATTTCCAAAAAAGTCTACTCACTTAGCCAGCGGGCAGCCAAATGATTATTTAATCCCCGTCCCAGAGAAATCAATTAGCGGGCAGAAGGGCAAAAGTAGTCAAAAAAGGCCCCGTCCAAAATTAGCTACCCCTTGCACCGATTATTCGCCCGGGTTGATGTTCGCGTAGAACTCCGCCCCATCATCGAGCCGCAGGATGCCCACGCGGCCGAACTCGGAGCCGGTGGCGGCGGCGCAATCGATATCGATGCGATCGGGCACACCAGCGGTATCCTCGCCACCCAGGCGCACAATCTGCCCGCGGCCCGACTCCTCATCGAGCCCTGCCAGGCCGCCAACCTCGCAATAGCGCCCAAGCGATACCGTGGGCGTGTGACCGCTCACCACGACCGGGCCCTTGCCCTCGGCAGAAAGCAGCCCGGTCGGCACATCCCAATAGCCGTGACGAATCCACAGCAGGTCATCGGACGACTGCACTGCGAGCATCTGCTGCAGCAGCTCGCGATCGGCACCCACCGCTCCGACGCCATCGGCACAATCGACGCCATGCTCAAGCAAAAACGCGCGCGCCGCCTTCATCTCGATTCCAGCATGTACCAGCAGATACGGGCGCTCCTCGGTCTCGACCACCGCGTAGAGCGGCAGCGCGGCCATCCATCGCACGAGCTCCTCGTATGCCTCAAATTCCATGTCGTTGAGCTGCTCGCGCGTCGTCCAGCCACCGTTGATATCCCAGGTCTCGGCATCGAGCGGATCCTGACCAATGATGGCATCGAGCATGATCTGCTCGTGATTACCCTTGAGCACGTGGGCGTTGGGCAGCGAGCGCACGAGCTTAATAACGCCGACCGGATCGGGCCCGCGATCGATCATGTCGCCCAGCACGTACAGCGTGTCGTCGGACGTCAACGAGATCTTAGACAGGGCCTCGTCAAGCGCACGCACGTGCCCGTGAGCATCAGATGTCACATAGATCGCCATGGTACGCCTCTCCTTGCATTGCGGCCGAAGCCCGGTGCCGCAACTAAAACTTCAAGTTGAACTTAAACGTTACCCATTGTACTCCGTTGCAATAAAGCTGGAAAGGGTTTCCGAGCAGAGGCAAAGACGGCAGCCGTCTATGACGATATCGCGCACGCCCGCAATCCAACCCCATAAACCCACCATCTTTGGGTACAAATAACCGCAGACAACTGACCGTGCCACGCCAACCACCCAGGAGCGGACACTATCCATGAACCAGATCCTTCTCTTTATCGGCCTCGTCATCATTTTGTGCCTGACCATCAAACCCGTTGGCAAAAAGCTCCCCTTCCCCACCCTGCTCATCTTTATCGCACTCGGCATGCTGCTGGGCGTCAACGGCCCGGCGCATATCGACTTTAGCGACTTTGCGCTTACCGAAACCGTCTGCAGCACGGCGCTGCTGTTCATCATGTTCTACGGCGGCTTTAACACCAATATCGACCGTGCCAAACCCGTCTCCGTGCCCGCGGTGTTGCTGAGCACGCTCGGCGTCGTCATCACTGCCGGCATCACCGGCGTGTTCGCCCACTTCGCGTTGGGGTTCGACTGGATCGACGGCCTGCTGCTGGGATCGGTTGTAGCATCCACCGACGCAGCCAGCGTCTTTAGCGTGCTGCGCGAGCACAACCTTTCGCTGAAGGGCGGCACCGACTCGCTGCTCGAGGTCGAATCGGGCTCCAACGACCCCGTCGCCTACATGCTCACCGCCGTGCTCGCCGCACTCGCGGCCGGCGGCGACATCAACGTTCCCGCACTGCTGGCCAAGCAGATTATCCTGGGCGCGGGCCTGGGCCTTGCCATCGGCTGGGCGGCGGGCCGTCTGATTGAACGTGCGCACGCAACGGCCGAGGGCGCGCAGACCATCTTTTTGTTCGCCGTGGCGATCGTCGCCTACGCGCTACCAAGCTATCTGGGCGGCAACGGCTTTTTGGCCGTATACCTGGCCGGCATTGTGCTGGGTGCGAGCGACATCACCGGCAAGGTCGAGCTGGCGCACTTCTTTGACACCCTCACCGAGATGGCCGAGATGACGATCTTCTTCTTGCTCGGCTTGCTCGTGACGCCCGCCCGCCTGCCGCAAATGCTGCTGCCGGGCCTGGCACTCATGGCGTTTATGCTCTTTGCGAGCCGCCCCATCGCTGTTGGCGTGCTACTGGCGCCCTTTAAGACGAACCCCCACCAGGTTGCGCTCGTTAGCTGGGCGGGCCTGCGTGGCGCGGCTTCGGTCGTCTTTAGTCTCTTTGCCGTGGTGGCCGGTGTTCCCGGCGATCACAACCTGTTTGACCTGGTTTTTGTGATTGCCGTGTCGAGCATTGTGGTGCAGGGCTCGCTGCTGCCAGCAGTGGCGAAGAAACTCGATATGATCGATGCGGAGGGCGACGTGCGCCGTACGTTTAACGATTACCGCGACGAGGACGGCATGTCGTTCGTCAAGCTCAAGGTGGGCGCTGGGCATCCGTTTGCGGGGCGCTCGCTCGCCGATATTGGCAGCGCGACGGACATGCTCGTGGTCTTGGTGCTGCGCGACGGCGCGCACCCGGTGCTGCCCAACGGGGATACCGTGATCGAAGAAGGCGACCTGTTGGTGATGGCCGCGCCAACGTTCGAGGAGCGTGCCGAGGTTACGCTGCGCGAGGTCACCGTAACGCCCCACGGCCGCTTAGCTGGACAGCGTCTGCGCGACGTGCCGCAAGGCAAGCACCCGTTTATCGTCGTGATGCTCAAGCGCGACGGCCAAACGATCATCCCCGACGGCAACACCCTCATATATGCCGGCGACGAAGCCGTCATTGCCACCCTGGCGTCGTAGCCATCCCCACCCATAAGTTGCGGTGAAATAGGGATTGAATAGGCTTCTGAACAGCCATTTCAGTCCGTATTTCACCGCAAGTTATTGAGGGGATGGGTTGAAAAACATTTGAATTGACACCGAAATGAAAAAAGCCGGGGAAAACGTCCCCGGCACTTGGAAGCCCTCTCTTCTGAGATGACCGATTTCTTTATATCACGAACGCTAGTTAGATGCCATTCATTGAGGGCTTTATCAGGCGCGCCATCCCATCCACATGGCGCCATTTGAAAGCCGTCCGATCTCATGCTATAAAGAAGTCGGTACCCTCGAATAGAGGGACCTCCAAGAGCCGGGGGATGTCCCCCGGCATTTTTTATGCGAGTCAAGACTAAATACTTCTCGGGAAAACGCCGGCCCATTGCGTCAGCAATTTACGAGCCGCTCTACCCACCTCTGGACTGCTAAGGACTTTTCGCAGGTAGTTTGACGAACATATGTTTGCTTATTATAATATTACTTGAAAGCACCCCTTATCTCATGGTATAAAGAATAAGGTTCCCTCCAAAAGAGGGGCCTCCAAGAGCCGGGGTCTTACCCCCGGCATTTTTTTTGAAAAAATGGAGGCCCACCATGAGCGAACTCTCCGTCTTTGTTGACGAATCTGGCGACCTCGGAGGCGTCTCCAACTACTACCTCGTCACCCTCGTTTTTCACGATCAAAACGATGCAATCGTTGAACGCATTGACCGCTACGAGCGCGCCCTGTCGCAGTCCTTGCTTCCCAATACGCCTTTTCATGCAGGACCCCTATTGAATGGAAACGGCGACTACAAAGATCTTCCCAAGGAGCAGCGAAGGCACATGTTGAGCGCATTTCGCGCGTTCATTCAGCATCTCCCCATACGCTACCTCTGCCTACAATACCGAATGAGCGAATTCACCGACAATCAAAACGGTCTTGCGGAAAGAATGAGGCGGGACCTCACGGTTGAGCTTTTCGACCATCTGGAATTCTTCCAACGATACGACACCGTTAAGATTTACTACGACAACGGTCAACCGATCGTAACAGAGGTCATCCATTCTGCGCTCGAGTACGTTCTAGCAAGGGACGTCATCGTATACCGAGAAGCCACGCCGCGAGCCTACCGGCTATTCCAAGTTGCTGATTACATCTGCACGATCGAGCTAACGGCTATCAAGTTTGACAGTAAGGAAGAAACCAAGACGGATCGGCTATTTTTTGGAACCCGAAGGACGTTCAAAAAGGGATTTCTCTTATATCTCAGGAAGAAAAGGATGAACTGACCCGGGGTCACCAGTCGTCAGACGCTCCGCAGTCGTCATCGACGGCAAAGTCGCGGAGGTCGAGGCCTTTGCGTTCGGCTCGGGCTAGGAGCTCTTGGGGCGACTCATCCTCGATATCCACTACGTCGAGCATAGCGGCCGGAAAGCCCACGCCGGAGGCACTCCCCGCATGGTCAATCAGGCTCTCGCGCAGCTGATCTACATCGACTTCGATTTTCATGGTGAAACCTCCCGCCAGACCAAGCCCCTACTCGTCAGCGCCGAGCGCATCCACGGCAGCGACAAAAGCCTCAACCTGCTTGTCGTCCATCTGCGTGGCCAGGCGCCCCACGGGCTCATCGTAGGCAAACTGCACCTTATCGATAAAGCAATCCCAAGCACGCTCGTCCACACGCACGGCGACCTCGCAATACTGACTGAGCTTTTTGAGTCCATACCAAAACGCGTTCACATGACGCGCGGGGTCCTCATCCAGCACGCCATCATAACGGCGTCCATTGAACTCGCGCATGCGTGCCACGGCAACCTCGAGCGAGTCGCCGCCCTCGGCCGAAGCCTCATCCACAAGCTCGGGAATCGGAACCTCACGGCGAACATCATGCCTTGTAGTGCCATCGTACTCGCCCACCAGCACGTCTTCGTCAAGCCGTGAATCGTAGTCTAAATAGCTCGAGCCCCGGCAAATCCCATGCGGTGAGCCAGAGCCAAACGCACAGAACAACCCGCCGTCGGCAACAACACGACGGTAGGTCTCAAACGACTTCTTAACCTGAGCGAGCAACTCGGAAAGCTTTCCGGCATCGCACGCCGTCTCGCACGCAACGCACGCAGGCTTCGGCAGCCCCGAAGGCTCCACCGTGCTCCCCGCAACGCGGGCGGCACGCTCGGCCCGATACGCCTGAGCCGCCAAGCGCGCTCGCTGCGCAGCGCCGCGCACGTTGGTAAGTTCACGCCCCAACGCCACGTCACTAGCAACATCGCCAGCCAAATCGCCCGTAAACCCGCCAGCGCCCTGCGACCCTGTCGCACTCAGCTCGGACTCAAACGTCGCTGTGATCATACCCGCAAGGTCCGTCGCATCGGCGGCACAACGCAACTGCTCCAGCTGCGTGCACAGCAGATCGGCATCCAGGGGCACGGCATCCACAACGCGCACGTCACTCAGGCGTGCCGCATCCCGCAACACCAAGGCCCCCGCAGCATCGTACGCCGCACGCACCTTGTCCGCCGTATTAGCCAGCAGCTTTACCTCGATAAACGCAAGCGTCTGCTCCAGGCGCGTCAGCAGCTCGGCCTTGTCCTCCATGCGCAAAAAGGCAGCATAGCGCCGCTCCATCTGCAGCGGACCCACAACGCCTGTCTGCTTGCGAGCGCGCGCAAGGGCCGCACCCTCAACACGGCGCACGTACGTATCAACAGCCCGCACGGCAGAGTCGCGCGCAGCGTGCTCGGCAGCCTCGACGCCCCTAAGCACGCCCAGCAGCTCGCGAGAGCGCGCCTTGCGCACCAGCTCTCCGCGATCGTACTGCTCAAGCGCCGTCTGACGCCTGGCCACCGACTCAAAGCCAAACAGCTCGTCGAGCAACTCGCCAACGCAACGCTCGTCCGCCATGGTAAGGCCTCCTTACCCGAACACGCCAACACGCTCGCGGGCCCACGCGTACGCAAGCCCGCTCGCCGCACCCCTACAGATCTAGCGCCTTCTTCGCGGCGTCGACCGGGTCGCCATCCATGTAGAACACCGGGCTCAACCCCGAGATAATCTCGGACGAAACACTCTGCAAGCCCGCGATGGCACTCAGCGGCAAAATCACACGCTTGGCACCGGCGTTTTTGGCCACGCGCATAATGTCTTCGAGCCCGCGGATCTCATCCATAGAGCCCGACATGCGCAAGATTCCCGGAATCGCCAGCGCGGGCATCACCGGGCGATTGCACGCCGCGGAGCAGAGGCCCACAAACTCGGCGAGCGAAACTTCCTCGGACAAGCCCTTGCTCTGCAGGTCGTTATAGAACAGCAGGTAATCCTTGGAGCCAATGTGCATGCCCGGCGCCACGCGGTTCGCCAGGTTCACAAAGTTGTCGAACGCGGCCTCCAGCGTATCGCGCACCGGCTTGTTAAAGGCCACGCCCTCGTGCTTAAACTTGCACTCGCCGGCAACGGCCTTGTTCTCCAGCTTGTACACGGCAACCTCGCCGCCCTGCGACCTGCCCACGCCAAACACGTGACCGGACAGCAGCGGCCCGTCGGGAATCAGGGTGTCCTCGCTCTGCTCGGGCACGCGCACCACATGCACGTCCTGCGGGTTGTCGGCATCCATATAGCCCAGGTTGACGTCGATAAACTCGACGCCCGCCATAATCTTGAGCTGCTCCTTTACGCGGCGACGGCCCTCGATAGCGTAGTCCAGCAGCCAGCGCACGTCGTCCTTGTCCATGGCCTCGTCGGGGAACAGCAGCTTAGCAAGGCCGCTAAAGGTCTTGCGCACGGCGATCTCGTCACGCTTGTTAAAGTCACTGTTAAAGCGGAAATACCGGTCGATATGGTGCGTAAAGTCCTTGCGGCGCATCTCCTTGCAAAACTCCGACAGGCAGTCGGTGATCAGGCCATAATGCCCGGTCAGCAGGCTCGAGCGCATCTTGGGAATCTCCCAGCCCGGCAGGTAGTAATGGATACGGTCGAAGAAGGCCGAATCGTTGTTAAACTCCGGCGGGAACGGATCAAACAGGTGCGTGGTCTTAAGGACATTTTGCACGGTGTCGTTGATGTTGCCCTCAAAGACCATGGAGGCGTCGGCGTTAATCTGGTCGCGGCCGCGTGCGTAACTGCCACTCGCCATGTAGTCCTTCATGATCTGCACGGCGTTGGTGTCCTTAAACCGCATGCCGGCGACCTCGTCGAACGCCACGCAATCCCAGTGGCCCACCAGGCCCACGCGATCGGCGCGCATGGAGTTCATGCGGCCGAACAGGTTGGCCGTGGTGGTCTGACCGCCCGAAAGCAAGATGGCGTAAGGCGAGACCTCTTTGTAGATATGGCTCTTGCCGGTGCCGCGGGGACCCAATTCGCACAGGTTGTAGTTGCGCTCGATAAGCGGCACCATGCGCTCGATAAAGTGGAGGCGCTCTTTCTCGGAAAGCTCGCTGGGTTCGTAGCCAGCCGAGCGCAGCAGCATATTGAGCCACTCGTCGCGCGTAAAGTACTGGCGCTCGTCGATCATAGCATCCAGGTCCAAATTGGGCATCTGAATGGGCGTGAGCGACGCCACGCTAAACGGAGAGTCCTCGGGTCCGCGCTTTTTGCGCGTGGCCTTGGAGCGGCGCGGCGCATCGTCGCCAAAGACCTCCATGCCAAACTCGTCTTCCTCATCCACGGGATGACGATACTCGATGCTCATAATGCACCAAATGCCGCCCTGCAGAATCTTGGAATAGTCGCGCACGTACTCGGCCGGCATCACAAACGGCTCGATGGTCAGGTTGGCAAACGACGCCACGTAGATATCTTTGTACTCGTCGAGCTTGGCCGTCACCTTGTCGATGATGGTAAAACGACCCAGCTCGCGGATCTTGGACTTAATGCGCTCGGACTCGTCGGGACGCACGTAGTTATCGGTGAGGATCCTGCGAATGCGGCCCAAACCCTCTGCCACGGCATCCTCGTCGTCGGTTGAGCAGTACATGCCCAGCAGGTACTCCAGCACAAAGGTGGGCACGTTGGCGCCGCGCTTCATAAGGGCCGTCAGGTCCTTACGCACGATCTTGCCAGCAAAGCGCTCAAGCAGTTTGCCATCCAGCCCATCCATGTCGTAGCCGTCGTCCTCGGGGGCCTCGGCCACAGCCTGGTCATAGCCATCGGTCGAGGATCCGTCTCCGGCGTTCACCGCAGCCTCAACGGGCGCGGCAGCAACCGGCTCCGGGGCAGGCGCAACAGTCTCAGCCGCCGGGGCCTCCACAGGCGCCGCAGCCGCCGCAGGCACATCAACATCAATCGAGGGAACTTCCCACAGATCGTCATCATGGCTATCAAACATAGGACACACTCCTAAAAACCAAAGTCAGCAACAGGGGCAAACGAAACAGCAATGGTGTACGTCTCGCGCCAAACGATCTTGCCCGTCTCGCGCTCGCGGCAGACCAGATAGTACGGACCCTTTGCCGAGAATCCATCCGCCGCGCGCAGCGCAAACTTGGCATGCACTACGCGCTCCTGCGAATTAACAGAAGTCTTGTTAGCATGCGCCTTGACCGTATCGCTCACCTCGTTGCCGCTTGCATCGGTAAACACCAGCTCGTATTCGCACGGCAAGACCTTGCCTTGGGCTGGTTCTTCCTGGATCAAGTTGAGCGAGAAGAGCGAGTTGGTCACCCGGCGCCCCTCACTTAGCACGCGCAACGTCGCCGCGCGCGTGTCGACAAAGTCCTTGGAACCCGAGCGCGCACGCCAAAATCCAATAACGGGCACGCAAAGCTCCTGCAGGCTCATGCCGCCGTGGACGTAGTTGTTAGTACCACCGGGACGCTTGAAGTGCACGTTCTCGCGCGGGGCAAACCCCTCAAAGCCGGCACCCAAACGTCCCATGTCAACATTAACAAACACCTCGCGTGCCTCGTCCGAAAGCTTGGCCACGGCCTCGTTGGGCACCACCAGATGACGCTTGCCGTGCATGACGGGAGCGTCAAGGAAGGGAAGATCTGGCTTGCCGAGCATCTGGCACTCGCTGAGCTCCCGGCGCGTGTAGATAAAGCCGTGATCCGCCGTTATAACAACACGCGCGCCCGGGGCGTCGGTGCACACGCGGCGCGCCAACGTGGCAAGCTCCTCTACGGTGTCCGTACAGGCATCGAAGACGTCATCCTGCGTAGCGGCCTTCTCACCCGTGGCATCAATCTTGTTGTGATAGAGGTAGACAAGTCTTGAGTCCTTGAGCATCGCCTTGCGCTCGGTTCCCGCCATGTTGAGGTATGCACTCGAGCGCAAAGCGCGGGCTGTAGGCTCAACGTGGGAAAGCACAGCCTCGCGCTGCGGAGTCGTCGCAGTGGGCATGTCGTCAGCCAACACAAACGCGCCATCCTCTGCAAGCTCAAGCACCTGGTGCGGCAGCAGCGCAGGCATGCCCACCTCGGTAATAGAGGGAAAGACCGCCTGCATGCTAGAGACCTTGACGTTGCCGCCGCGTTCGCGCTCGAGCAGCACCGCAACGTCGCGGGCAACCTCATAGCGCAGCGCATCGCTCACGATAACGACCGTTGTTTTGGCAGAACCCACAAAGGCGGGTAGCACATGCCAGTAAAACTCATCCTGCCGTGAGGGACCATCGATGTAGCCGCAATCGGCCCACTCCCCTTGCGCAGCAGCCGCCCAGCAGGCATTGGCATCCGCCAAGAACCAGTTGCTATAGAGATTCTCCGCCCAGTCCGCCACGGCGCGGGCAGGTTCCTCGAGCGCATCGCACTCGACGGAGCGTGCCCGCAGATACGCGGTGCACATATGGCGATAGGCAGCGTCCATGGCATACCAATCGGATGTGTAGGCATCCCACACCTGCTGGGACTACGCCAGATGGAACCCGCCCGCGTGTGCCTGCCTAAATGCGCACATATCGGCCACAGCGGCAAGCAGGTCAAAGTAGCTATCGACACGACGGTACCAGCTTAGGTCGCAGCGACGCGCCGCAAAGGTGCGCGCGTCCTCAACACGGTCCGCACCCTGGGCAAACGAGCTGAACAACTGTGAGAGCACAGCCTCGTTGACGCACGGGAACACGTCAAGCGAGACCAACGCATCGATTGGCAGAGTCTCGAACCGCGCAAAGAGCCCACGGGCATCCTCAACTAAGCGGCAAATCTCAAATAGGTCCTCGCTCGACGTCTGAGCATCGGCAGCCCGGTCCCACGTACGCACCGCCTCCAGGCAATAGGGGCCATAGGCGGGAGCCACATAGCTTTCGAGCCCCTTGAGCGCACCCTCGGGCAGCGCAGTGGATGCCGCCGTGATGAGCACATGGGATGCTAGCGCAAGCAGCGAGTCACGCTCGTACAGCGGTCCATCAAACCCATAGCAGCGCAGCATAAAGGCAGAGAGAACATCACGCACGCTGTACTTATCCACCAGCGCGGCCAGCGCCACGGGGCCCTCGTGCAGCAGCATGGTCATGCAGCCGCGCAGCACAAACGCGGCCCGCGCGTCGCCCGGCTCCTTGCCGCCAAAGATAACCGTAAGGATTCCAAGCTCGATATCGGATGCGCCCGAGGCATGCGGAACGCACGCGGCAAACTTAGCACAGCGAGTCTTGGCATCAAAGAACGTCTTGTGCTCGCGCAGGCTCTCGCGCACGGCGTCGATATTCTCGATGCCCAGCTGATCGGCCAAAAGCGAAAGATAGTCAGCCTGGAACTGATCGGCATACAGCTCAACATCGGCAAGCCAATCACCCTCAAGCCTGCCGCGCGGGCAACGGCGATACAGCAAGATATCGCTCGCAAGGTCATCGCGGTTGATGAGCTTCTTGACGGCAAACATACGGCCCTCGCAGGCCTCAACAAAGCGCACCGGGCGCTCAAAGTTACCGTGAGCAGGCATTACGCCGGCATCGGCCCCCACGCCGTCGAAACCCTCGGCAGCCAATCGCTCAAACTCAGGAGCAAACTCGCCGTCTGCATCGTGCCAAACCACCACACGGCGCGGCGCGCATGAGGACAACGGCTGCAAAAATCGCAGCTTGAGCTGTTCTTCTACATCGATCTTGGGCATGAATATCCTTACCGTATCTGCAGTTACTTAATCTTCGCCAGCACATCCTGAAACTTGGCGTAGTTGACCTTGACGCCGTCATCCAGGTCGATCTTAATCATCTGGTCTGCCAAGTGGTGCAGTTTCTCCTCGTAGGCAATGGTCTCTTTGAGCTGGTCGTTGAGCTTTTTGATGCGCTTATCCAAGCGCACGCGCTCGCCGCGCTCGGCACTGACAAGGGCATCGTTGGCATACCCGATCTGGGCACGGTAGCGCTCCTGCTGCTCATGCACATAGTCGGTGCGGATGCGAGCCAACAGGTCAGGCTGGTAGCGATGCATGCAAACAAGGCACTTGAAGCCGTTCTTCTTGCCGCTGTCGAACAGCCAGTAGATGGGGCGCTTCTTATAGGTCTGGCAGTGGTCCTTAAAGAAGTCCTTCAAAAAGTAGGTGCGGATTACCTCGCGCGAGGTACCCTTGCCGCCGAGTGCCTCGGCAATAAAGGCCAGGTTCTGCTCAAGCGTCTCCTCGCCATACACGGTGCGCACAAAGTCGATAAAGTAGCGCACGATGTCGTCGTCAAAGTACTCGTCGTCGGTGATGGGCAGCACGTTGTCACTATCGGGCATAAAGGTCACATGCGCGGGATCGGGCATCTTTGCCAGATAGTCGTCGACCGTGGCGCCCTGATCGGCCAGGACAAGCCCGTCCACATCCAGCGAATAGCGGCCAAACATGCAGCCAACGGCATAGCTTATAAGCGAGGTGATCTCGTCGCGCTTGGTACGCACGTATTTGTTGCCCTTATAGCTCTCGGGAATCTCGTCGGCGGTATCGAAGATGCGAGCCACCGAAACGTACTTATCCTCGACCTCGATGGGCGCTTCGCCTTCCATGTTGTAGATCTTGGCAAAGATTCGGTTGAGCTCTTCCTCGTTAGCGCGAAGCTGCTCAAAGCGAGCATTAACCTCGGCCTTGTGAGCCTCGTATTTATCGGCCAAAAGCGTTGCCATTGTGCTGCCTTCCGTTTCCATGGTCTTGCAATTAATCGGTCACCGTAAAGGAATCAGGCTCGGAGCTCAGCCCCATGCGCCGCGCGACACCCGCGTATCTCTTGCTCGAAAGCAGCTGATTCGTCTTAATTGCGCGATATGAAATCGCTCTCCTATCCAATGGAAGCTTTCAAATCGACTTCATGCCACACGTATCTGCCAAACACTCCCAATGCTGGACTAAACTCAAATGCGCATTCTCGAGATTCGCTCCTTTCCGAAATTACAAGGAGCAATCGAGATCCCCCCAATAGATCGCGAGCGTTCCCACAGCGACAAATCGCATGGTAATCTTGCGAACCGACTGTCTTCTCGGTAATCAAAAATGAAAGCGTTGCTAAACCAGACGGATCAAAATAAGGGGTACCATGAGCGGAAACGTTGCACATGTGCGGCTCCCCACACATTATTAAATCGAGCTGCAAAACCGCATCCGTTATCGCAAAGTCCCCTGACTTTTCCTGCTCAACGCACTTCAGCTCAATGCATATTTCTCTGGTCTCACCACGGAGAAAACGATCGACCGCCTGTAGGTCGTAATTTTGGGGTTCATAAATACAACAATCAGACATGGTTATTACCTTTCGAAACTACAGCGTCCTTGCGGAAGCAGCTTATCTTTGGATAATTTGATTTATTGCACTTCCGGCAATAATACCCACGGCATCGGCAGTCCACTTCAGTGCCGTAGGCGTCTCATTTATAGCCTTGTCATTCTGACCGCGGCCAATCAAAGCAAGGCCCTTTTTCGTTATTTGTAAGCCAACACCTTCTTGTGAAAACGCCAAATAATCGGCGTCTTTCAACGATTGAATGCACCCAGCGATATCGACTGCCGGAATACCCCAAGCAGAAACGTCGATTTCGGAAATACGCTCGTTTTCAAGCTCGATTATCTGCCACAGCAGCTCCCTTATGATGCATGCATCTATGGGACGCTTCGCATCACAGGGGATGATCCACCTGAACGGGAAGGAGGTTTCTTTTACCGCACCATAAATCAAATCAGCCCTACACCAGGCGGAAACATCTCGTTTATCGGCGTTCCACTTTTCAGCACACTCCGCTGTAGTTCGTTTCGTCTCTTCGACAAGTTTGTAGGATTTAGCCACAACGCTCACCTACAACAGCGGATGACGTTTGAAATCCCAAGAGGTTTCAAACGAGTCCCAGTCAATCTTCGAAATATCTGACGATTCGGCAACGATTCCACTCACTTTGCTCACCGATTTCGGGTCACCTTCAACATAGGGGACCGAAGCTATATCAGACACCTGCATATTCATCGTTGGATTCTGCGCCGAAAGACACAGAGCAGAAAGAGAGCTGTTCAACAGGCCCAATATATAATTGAATTGTGGCTCCTTCGGAAAACAACAATGTGCCGCAATGTCATAAAAAGAATCTTCAGGAGCAGACCTGAAGCCAGGTCTTCCCGACGTCAGCATTGTGCATGTAATCTTAGGCTTTCGCAGCATTTCGAGCGGTAAAACGCGGGCATGAGGTTGCTCGAGGATGTAATTCGGATCATTGTTGTAGAAAAGCAAATACTCTAGATTGCCGTTCCATTTTCGATATTTACCTCCCTTAAGGTATTTAATCCACTTATGGTTCGAATCGTTTTGAGTCGGTGACCAATCTGTTTCCCACCACAAACGAAGAAACTTTTCGTTATTCGAAGTTTGCATCCCAACTTTAGGATGGGCCACCTCGTCAATAAATCGTCCGGAGGAATAAGCCTCCAATAGCCCATCCCCCAACCAGTAGGCTATGGGGGTGCCGGGGATTTGTTTGAAGGTGTCGGCGTCGCGACGGTAGAACCAACCACAGTCGGGGTTTTGGATGGCCTCCAGCGCCTTGGGAGCCTGAACCGCGGGGCCAGTAAAATCGGCAAGACGAACGTATCCGCCCTTATAGCCATCGATATGCGAATTGTGATAGGTAAATGTGCAGATAGGCACGGTTGCCCCTGCAAAGCCAGAATACTCGAGCTGAATGAGCGTGGTTAGGGTCTTATCATCGATAAGCCTATTTCGAAGCTTCTCGTAGCTACCGATAAACATCCAAACAAACGGAGTCATCATTCCGATTTCGCCGTGCTCGCCGGCAAAGTCCATAATACGCACGATGAACGAAGAGAACAGGTCGCTCTTCACGTCGGGGTAGTTCTTCTTGATCCACTTGCTCATGAATGGATTAAAGCTACTGCTGCCCATATACGGAGGATTCGCAACGGTGCAGGTAAAACGACGGGACAGCCTCTCGCAGATGGCGGCAGCGCTTTCGAGCTTAGTTTTGGCCGTAGCGGCAAAAAGGTCATCGGAACAACTCGCGGCGGCAGCCTTGAGCTCGTCGATCTCGTCCTCTGAAGGATTGAGCAGCGAACCGATCTCGCCCAAATGACTCAGCTCCTCGGCGAGCTTCTTGTTACCCGGCAGCTCGTCCTCCCCTAGCGGGATGCTCGAGAGCACGGTAATGTCGGCGCGAACGTCACGCCTAAAGAAGCGACGGTCGTGCTCGCGGGCGCACATGGCAAGCGCCAGCTCCGCGATCTGTGCCGCGCGGGAATCGATCTCCATACCTGCAAGGTTTTTAGTAAGAATGAGCTCGGGAATCTCGCGCTCACGATAGCCGCGCTCCTCGTACATATGGAAGAGCAGCTCAAACGCATAGACCAAGATATGGCCCGAGCCGCATGCGGGGTCGCAGAGGGTTATCTCCTCGGGACTCGAAATGCGGATGAAGTCCTCGTGCTCAACATCGGGCTCGATGTAATACTCCATGCGCTCGCGTAGCGAACTCCCCGGATTGTTGAGCATCCACAGACGGCCGAGCGAGTTCTCGACCATATAGCGCACGATCCACTCGGGGGTGAAGAGCTGCGTGGCGGGCGCGATGTCCGCCGCCGCTGCCTTGCGCTTGGACTTGAAGAACTCGTCTTTAACGTCGGCATTGTAGTACTGATACATCCAGCCCAGAACGGTCACGCCCTCGCGCCAGTCCTCGTCAGCGAGAATGGTGTTGAGTTTGCCCACCACGCCGTCGGACATCATGAGGCCCTGGGGCAACAGCAGCTCCATGGCACCGCCCACGCGTTCAAAGACGCCCGGCAGGCAATCGGCAAGCTCCTCGCACTGAGCCATAAACAGGTAGCGCCACAGCGGTTCATCCAAGCCCGCCATCTTGAGCTCGGCTATGCGATCGGTATCGGCCGTCGCTATCTCCACGTCCAGTGCGTTCTCCACGGCCTCGCTGCCATGGCTGCCGTCCGCACGACTCAGCATGCGCATACGGCTGGGGAGCCATCCGCGTGCATCCATAAAGCGAATGGCCACGATGCGGTTGAACCAGGTGTAGGCCGCTCGGTCGCGCAGCGCCTCGTGACCCACCTCTGTCTGTATGCGCAGCAGCTCGTCACGCTGCTCAACCTCAGCAGGACTTAGGGGCAGGCCGTTGACGGTCTCGGACCCAACGGGCGAAGGTGCAGGTTCGGTGATGCCGTAGCGCACCATCTGTGCCTCCACGCCTTTGATGAGCTCTGTACGGGCCCAGGTGCAGAAGCTCTTAAGAGCAGAATCGTTCATGGTTGATGAGCCTTTCTAAACGCCATAAACCACCGGTGCTCGCTTTGGCACCGGTGGCTCCGCGAGTTAGTTGATACGAATCTCGTCGTTTGCAGCGAGCTCCTGCATAAGGCGAGAGCGCAGGTCGTCCACGTAGCGCTCCACGTCCTCTGCGGACAAGAGGCGACTCGGCTTGGCCAAATCGGCGCGGCGCACGGTCTTGATCTTGCGCTGGGGCTTAGACGCGGGCACGGGCGCAGACGATGCGGCGCCCTTGTTGGAGATCTTCTTGACCACCTCACCCGTACTCGTGACCTCGGTGGTGCGGCGCTCGTTGTCCATTCGCATGCGGGCCTCATCCACGGTGTCGTATATCTTGTTGGTTGCAGCAACGATCCAGTTTTCCCAGTTTGCCGCGAGGGCGTTAAGCTCGTTGAGGCTCTGGACGCCATGGGCGCGGTTCTTGAACGACTCATACCTGGTGTTGGCGTCCGCGATGGCATCCTTGGCCTGCTTGACAAAACCTTCTTGGCTCTCGGCCTGCTTCCGCAAATCCTGCAGGTCGTTTTCGATACGACACAAGAACTCGTTGCGGCGAATGCCCAGGTGCTTTTTGATGTCTTCCTCGACGGGTGCCATCAACGGCTGAAGGTCTTTAATGCGGCCGTAGGGCTTTGGGTCTTTGAGGATCTCGCGTACCTTTGCCACGTTCTCCACCGCGTTGGGAATGTCATCGGAGGCATACTCGATGCCCTCGGTGCGGCTCAAGAAATCCTTGGCGTGGTCAAACGCTGTTCGTTGGTTGGACTCGAAGAACTCAACCACCTTGTCAAAGTCTTCCTTGGCATCGAGCAGGCGGTCCTCGTGCTTGGTGAACGTGGTCAAGAACGCCTCGGAATCGCTCTGGTCCTTAAGAACGTCGACCACCTCCGAGCGCATCTTCTCGCACTCGTCCTCACCGGGATACGGGTAGGCCGGCTTGATACCCGTGTAGTAGTCGCGTGCCATGGCGACGCACACCTCACGCAAGCCCTCAAGGCGCTCCTTGAGCTCGGCCACGAGCTTATCCTCGTTGGAGGGCACGGTCTTGAGATCAAACAGGCCACGCATAAGCTCGCCCGTGGCGCGCAGCAACCGGTCGCTCATGCGCACGCGCAAACGCACCTGGGCCTTATCGGCATCCTTACGCAGGAGCGACACCATGCGGCTGTCGTTAGCTTGAACCGTCTGACCGCCAAACAGCACCTGCGCGCGCTGCTCCACTACAAGCTGCGCCACCACATTTGCGATGTCAACCTCGCGCCAGCCATAGGGCTTTTGCTGGTACCTGCGCTGGATATCGCCCATAGCGGTATCCAGGTGGCGCTGGTGCTGAACTTTGAGGTAGTCCTCGACCTCCTTGAGCGCACGCGTGTTGCCCGCGTCCATGCCAGCGAGCCCCGCTTGAACGTTGCCCGCCAGAGTGGAGCGGATATCGGAATCGCTCGTGACCGGCGCGCCGATATAGTCGGCCTTTTCAAAGACCACATCGCACAGCTGCGCCAGCACTTGCTCAAAGACCTGAGCGGGTTTGGCCGCGCGGACCTCAATTATGCGGCCGTTGACCGCGCAACGTGCATGGAGTACGGCCTCGCTCAAAAGGACATCGGCCTCTTTCTCGTTATAGGCTGCCACGCGCATCTTGGACTCGACGATCTGGCGCGTACTCGGCTGAAGCTCCTGGAGATTTCGCGTCTTGGCGTACTTGCGGATCTTGGCGGCGTTGACGAGCGTCTCCCAATAATCCGCCTCGTCGCTCAAAGCCACGATGGCTTTGCCCGAAGAAGCCAAGGCCAGCTCGGTATCGTCCGCACGGCCCAGATCGCTCGCCATAGTCGCCACGCAAAGCTCCATGCCGCCCATGCTGGCACCGTGGATTGAGCCGTCCACATAGCGGTCAAACGGAAAGTCGTTGGCCCCGCGGTTGAGTTTACGCGCGGTGTAGATGCTGTCGAACAGGCGCTTTTTGATAGACTCGATCACCTGCGCGTTATCGACCGGAGTGCGTGCGATCTCCTGCGCTATCTCCTGCTCCTCGTCGGTGAGGAAGCTATAGGCATCGCCCTGGCGTGCCACGTAGTTCTCGCGCTCCAGGCGGGCAAGGGACTCCTTGACGCGGTCCTTGAGGGCGCGCATGTCCACGTCGAGGCCGTCGATCATGAAGATGGAGATGTTCTCGACCGTGGCCTTAACGTAGCCGATGTAACGAATCAGGTACAGGAGCTTGAGCACCTGAACGTCGTAGGGTTCAAGGCCCTTTGCGTCCTCGGCCGCACGGACCGCGCGGTCGACCACCTGGTTGATGCCGTGCTCAAGGTCTTTGGAGATAGTGTCGAAGAAGCACCAGAACGGCACGAGTGCACCGGTCTGGTCATACTGGATGGCCTGAGCGCTCTCCTGGAACGCGCTCAGCATGGAGCGCTCGCCCGTTGACATGTGCTTGGCCTTGACACCGTGCTTGCGCACCTCGGTCATCACGTCGGGCAGGAGCTTAAACTGGTAGCCCACAAACGGGTAGCTGGCCACAAAATCCTTGGAGTTGGCGTAGCCGGCAAGGTCGGAGCGCGAGCCACCCTCAAAGGTAAAGTTGTTTTTAAGCACGGCGGCGTCTTGCTCGTAGACCTGTGCAAGCATATCGGCCGCCGGCGCGGTCTTCTCGAGCACACGGCGCTGGATGACCTCGTCCACGCTGGAGCTGGAGAGCGAAAGGCGGGTATTGAAGCGGCCCTGGATCTTTGAAAAGTCGTTGCCCACGGGCAGGCTCAGGTTGTCGATGGCCTCCTGGCTCGTAACCATCACCCACACGCGGCCACCGCAGGCGGCACCCAGCTCCTCGACGATGGTCTGAAGGCTCAGCATAAGGCTTGGGTCCTTGTCGTTTGTAATAAACTGACCCACCTCGTCGACCATAAAGAGCAAACGGAAGTTGCCGCCGTGGGCCGCTGCCTGAGCGTCTACGTAGTCCTTGACCTTTTTGGCAAAGACATCGGGGGCCAAAACCTCGTCCTCAGAACCCTCGAGCCAGTTCCATGCGGCCTTTTCGCTCATGCCGAGCACGCTCTGCAGCACCTCGACCACGTCGTCCTCAAAGTAGCTGTAGGTGTCGCGGGTCTGGAGCCAGGACTCGCCGTTCACGCGCTCAAAGGCCTCGCGGAACTCCTGGGTCTTGCCCAGGGAATCGATGTAGTCCTCGAGCTTTGCAAGCTTGAGGTCCTCGCCGTAGAAGCCGCGCGCCTCGTAGAACATGCGCTCAAAGCCGCGAAGCAGCGCCGTGGGAGCCGTATCGCCCTGCTTCCACTGGCCCGCCTTGCTATCGATGTTAAAGAGGATGGCCTGCGTGGGCACCGAGCAGGCGCGCTCCATGGCAGCCGCGACCATGGGGTCGACGATCTTGCCGTCAAAGTAGCGGATGGCGCTCTTACCGCCGATCTGGCGATTCTCGAGCAGGTAGCTCAGCATCTTGAGGAAGTGCGATTTACCGGAACCGAAGAAACCACTGATCCACACGCCGATCTTGTCGGTGCGCGCATCGATGGCATCGCCGTAGGCCTTGAAGAACGTGGCAAAGTGCCTCTGCAACTCGCGCGTCACCACGTACTCGTCAAGCTCTTGGCGGATGGACCCATCTTTTGAATCCTGGACCTTGACCACGCCGTTGATGGAGCGGTTAATGTCTTTTGCAAAGAGGTCGCGAATGATTGTGTTGTCCATGGGTGCTCCTTTGGGTTTGGGAACGTTATGGCAAAGGGTTGTTACCGGCGGCAGGGACTTGCCTGCGGGGAGCCGTGCTTACGAGATATCGATGGCGCGGTAGTAGTTGTCGGCCGGCAGACGGTTAAAGAGCTGGAAAGAAGAGCCGTTGAAACTGCCCGGATAGGCGGCGACCACAGGCACCTCATCAAAATCCGCAAGCATGCAGTGGAGAAGCGTGTGCATGCGAAAGAACGGGAAGACCTCACCTGCACCGGTGAGGAGAATGACGTCTCCGGGCGCGAACGGCTCGGTCTGCTCAAGGATGTACGCGGCAACTTTCTCGGGCGAGGCGAACTTGGCCACGTCCTCGAGCACGCGCTGGGTACCGCGGCACTCCTCTTGGCGCGGGATAGCCTTGAGGACACGGCGCTTTTCGAGAATTGCCAGCACGGCGTCGTAGAGGTTCACGACCTTGAGCGTGCACGGAAGCTTGTCGGCCTCGGCATCGCATGAAAGGGTGTCAAATAATGCACGCGCCTCAAACTCCAGCGCGGGGTCATAGCAAAAAGTGTGGAAGCCGATCTCATTGCCTATGCCCTTGTTGGCCAAAAAGTCCTCGCTGCACAGGTACTCGCGCAGAAGCTGCGCACGGCGCTCAAATTCCTGACAGGCGCGCTCGGAGCGGGCATGCGCCGCCACGACGCTCTTGCGGGAATGGATGCCGATATTGGTGGTGAGATCGGTCGCCGGGGTGATAACAGGGTCGACGGCGCTTTTGACGGGAGCCACGCTACATCACCGCCCTGCCGGTAAGAGCCGCGATAAGCGGCTGCTCGCCCAGCTGAACCAAGGCTCGCTCGACATCGGAATCGAGGAAGAGTGGTGACAGGCGCTCGGACTCCGGGCCCAGGCCCTCGCCGATAAGGCCAGCATGGCGGAGCGTCTGGCGGAGCGAGCCCTTAATGCGCTTGACCGTGGCCTCAGTCCAGCGGGCCGCGTCCGGATACTCCGTGGTAAAGCGTGTCATAAAGGCGTTGAGGTCAACCGCCGTAAAGGCATAATCGAAGTTTTGTAGGCGCTCCCCTACCTCGACGAGCACGAGCTCGCGCACGATATCGTAGCGGCAGATCATGCTGTAGAAGATGGCCTGGTCCGCCTGCGTGGGAGTGCCGGATGCCATGAGCCTGGTTAGGGATGACGCAGCCTCGACGGCGGTTTTGGGGTCGATGCCACGCGCGGCGCATACGGCGTCCGTGGGCACCATGGCGTCAAGGCGGCGAAGGCACACGGTTGCGCGGTTGGCGACCATGCGCTCCGTGGGATATTGAAAGAGGTTCTCGCTCTTTACGCGTACAATGACCTGCTCGTCGCTTGCGCCCTGCATACGAAGGGCAGCGACGATGCGCATCTCATGCGGGAGGAATTGCTCGCGGGTGAGCACCCCCCCCCCGAACGCTTTTTGTGGTTATATCCACAGTACACGCTCCAAGGGTGTCAAAGGCTGTCACAAGTGCGCCGCAACCCGGCAGGCAGGCGCGGCGCACGTGACAATAATCATACCTGTTGGTAAAAAAGTTACCACGCCCAGGGTGTCAAATGTTGAGCAACAAAATTTAATCCGGTTAACGGTCATTTTCGCAGCTTAGAAACTTTAACGAGGTCGCCCCAAATCACACTTGCCAGACAACCGCGCTTACGAATGCAGGCACGCACACGCCCAACGTCACCCTCCGCTACACTCAACATAGAGTTATACATATGATTCTATGTAAGGAGTTTCATATGCCTGTCGTAAAGCCTATTTCTGATCAGGCGCGCGCTAACTACCATTCAGGAACGCGAAGATCACATTCAACGTACCATCGCTCATGGTTACGATGACCTCACCAACGGCCGCGTGCGCCCTTGGAAACAGGCAAAGGCAGAGGCAGATCGGATGCGAGCCTCCAGATAAACCCTCCCCCATGTAACCATCCTGTAAATCATAGCGGCGCACTCGGGTTTTACCGTGATGCGGTCGCGCCCGGCGCTCCACTGTGCTAAAGTATCCCGAACGTTCAAACGACTACGAGGGGGAACTAGAAGATGGCACGTGTGCACAACTTCTCAGCTGGCCCGGCCGCGCTGCCTACCAGCGTGCTCGCCGAGATCGCCGACGAGATGATGGACTACCGCGGTTGCGGCATGTCCGTGCTCGAGATGAGCCATCGATCTAGCATGTACCAGCAGATCATCGACGACGCCGAGACTACCCTGCGCCGCCTGCTGAGCATCCCCGACAGCTACCGCGTCCTGTTTTTGCAGGGCGGCGCCACGCTGCAGTTTGCGGGCATCCCCATGAACCTCATGCGCCGCGGCCGCGCCGGCTACGTCGTGACCGGCAACTTTGCCAACAAGGCGTACAAAGAGGCCGCCAAGTACGGCGAGGCTGTGCTGCTCGCGAGCTCCGAGGACACCAACTTCGACCGCATTCCCACCATGGCCGAAATCAACGCGTGCATTGCCGCCGATGCCGCGGGCGACGGACTCGACTACGTCTACATCTGCCAGAACAACACCATCTTTGGCACCATGTACCACGAGCTGCCCGCTTGCGGCGACGTGCCGCTGGTCGCCGATGTCTCGAGCTGCTTTCTGTCGCAGCCGCTCGACGTTGAACGCTACGGGCTCATTTACGCCGGCGCGCAGAAAAACGCCGGCGCCGCGGGCGTGACCGTGGTCATCGTGCGCGACGACCTCATCGCAGATGGCCCCGCCTTTGCGCAGACGCCGCAGTACATGGACCTTAAGACCCAGGCCGCCAAGGGCTCCATGCTCAACACGCCCAACACCTTTGGCATCTACGTGTGCAGCAAGGTGTTCCGTTGGGTGGAGCAGACCGGCGGACTTGCCGCCATGGCCGAGCGCAACTGGGCCAAGGCCAACCTGCTCTACGACCTGCTCGAGCACAGCGAGCTGTTCCATGGCACCGCGCAGGCCGACAGCCGCTCCATCGCCAACGTCACCTTCCGCACCGGCGATGCCGAACTCGACGCGGCCTTTGTCGCAGGCGCGGCCGATCACCAGATTCAAAACGTCAAGGGCCATCGTCTGGTGGGCGGCATGCGCGCCAGCGTCTACAACGCCGTAACCATGGAAGACGTGCAGGCGCTGGCCTCGTACATGAAGGACTTCGAAGCGCAGCATAGTTTGAGTCCGCGATCTAACTAGCCCGCAACCCGCGGGCCGGCCAGCCACTTCAAACTACTTGTTTTAGACAAACCTGCTAAGGAGTTTTCCATGCGCAAGATCAAAACCATCGACGACATCACTAAAGACGGCAAAGTCGAGTTTGGCGAGGGTTACGAATTTGTGAGCACCGCCGAGGAGGCCGACGCCATCCTGATGCGCTCGACCGACCTGCACGGCTACGAGCTGCCCGAGGGCATCCGCGCCATCGCCCGCTGCGGCGCCGGCGTCAACAACATCCCCGTCGAGGAGTACGCCAAGAAGGGCGTCGTCGTCTTTAACTCCCCCGGCGCCAACAGCAACGCCGTCAAGGAGCTCGTCCTGGGCATGCTGGTGCTTTCGAGCCGCGGCGTGGTGCAGTCGATGAACTGGGTACGCGACAACGCCGACGACCCCGAGATCCAGGTCGACGCCGAGAAGGCCAAGAAGGCCTTTGTGGGCCGCGAGCTCAAGGGCAAGCGCATCGGCGTCATCGGCCTGGGCAACGTGGGCTCCAAGGTCGCCAACGCCTGCGTCGATCTGGGCATGGACGTCTACGGCTACGATCCGTTCATTTCCGTTGAGCACGCGTGGGTGCTGAGCCGCGAGGTGCAGCGCGTGGGCACGCTCGAGGATCTGTGCCGCGGCTGCGACTACCTCACCGTGCACGTGCCCAGCAAGGCCGACACCATCGGCATGATCAGCACCGAGCAGATTAACCTGCTGGCACCCGACGCCGTGCTCATCAACTATGCGCGCGAAACCATCATTGACGAGGACGCCGTCGACGCTGCCCTGCGCGAGGGCAAGCTCAGCTGGTTTAGCTGCGACTTTGCCACGCCCAAGACCGTCAAGATGCCCAATACGTTTATCACCACGCACTCGGGCGCCGGCACTGGCGAGGCCGAGGCTAACTGTGCCGACATGGCCATCAGCGAGCTTAAGGATTACCTGGAGAACGGTAACATCGCACACAGCGTCAACTACCCCGCTTGCAGCATGGGCAAGGCGCGCGCCGCAAGCCGCATCGCCTGCCTGCACGCCAACGTGCCCAACATGATCGGCCAGATCACGGCGATCCTGGCCAAGGACAACGCCAACGTGCAGCGCATGACCAACGAGTCTGCCGGCGAGAACGCCTACACCATGTTCGACACCGACGAGCACCTGAACAGCAGCACGATCGAGGCGCTCAAGCAGATTCCGTCGATGTATCGCGTTCGCGTGATCAAATAGCGCCGGCTGATCTGACGGGCAGTTCCCCATGTGGCCCGCCCGTCACCGACATTGAATGCCCGCGGGGGCGCCTTTCGCACGAGAGGCGCCCCCGTTTTTGTGAGCGCTCCATTAAATGCACCGAGCCGCTTCTTGGCATACAATCTGTATGTTGACCTAACTATCTGTGAGGTGCCTATGGTTGATACAGATTTTGCTTGGCGGCTTACGCAGGGGCTCGTGCGGATCGACAGTTCCGACCCAGGTGCGTATGAGGGCGAGATTGAACGCTATATCAAAGCGTTGGTTGAGGAACGGTTGGCGCAGCTGAGCCATCCGGTGCTCCATGCCGTGCAGGTTGAGGAACTCGAGGTGCTGCCCGGGCGCCGCAACCTTATGGTCACCGTGCCGGGACTGAGCGACGAGCCACGGCTCGTCTATATCTGCCATATGGATACCGTTACGCTGGGCGATGGCTGGGACGCGGACACGCCGCCGCTCGGGGCGACCGTGCGGGACGATAAGCTCTATGGCCGCGGCGCCTGCGACATGAAGGGCGGTCTGGCCTGCGCCATTGCCGCTCTGGTCCATACGCTCGAGCGCGTGGCGGCGGATGGCGCGCTGCCCCGCCGCGGCTTTTCACTCATCTGCTCGGTCGACGAGGAAGACTTTATGCGCGGCTCAGAGGCAGCCATCGATGCTGGCTGGGTCGGCTCGCGTGAATGGGTGCTGGACACCGAGCCCACCGACGGACAGATCCAGGTGGCGCACAAGGGGCGTACGTGGTTCGAGATTGAAATGGCTGGCGTGACGGCGCATGCGAGCCAGCCCTGGAAGGGCGCGGATGCCGTCGCCGCCATGGCCGAGGTCGTGTGTTCGCTCCGTCGCGCGTTTGTGGCGCTGCCCGCGCACGATGAGCTGGGGTCTTCGACCATCACGTTTGGCCAAATCGAGGGCGGATATCGCCCCTATGTCGTACCCGACCGCGCCAAGGTCTGGGTCGATATGCGCCTGGCTCCGCCGACTGTTACGGTCGTCGCGAAGCGCATGGTAGAGCAGGCCATCGCCGGCGCCGAAGCCGCCGTTCCCGGTTGCCATGGCAGCTACACCGTGACGGGCGACCGCCCCGCCATCGAGCGCGATCCGAACTCTCCCCTTCCAGCAGCGCTCAAGCGTGCCGCCGATGACGTGACGGACGCGGACACGACCGTCGGCTTCTTTACCGGCTACACCGACACCGCCGTCATTGCCGGCAAGACAGGTAACCGCAATTGCATGAGCTACGGCCCCGGGTCGCTCGCGCTCGCGCACAAGCCCAACGAATATGTGCCCCACGCCGATATCGTTCGTTGTCAGCAGGTGCTCATCGCGCTCGCCGATAACGTGCTCTGGGACGCGAGCGGCCAAGTTGGGGCATAATAAGCCGCGAACAAACCGACTCGTGCGTTAGGACCGCCCATGAAAGCACTTCCGTTTCCCTGCATCCGCCCGGCTCAGGACCGCGCGCTCGAGGCGCTGCCTGCAATGGACAGCATCCTGAGCGGCAACGATGCTCTGCGCGGAGCCCTTGCCGATGGCCTGATGCTCAAGGACCCGGGCGCGGCGTATTACGTGTACGAATGCTCGGGCGAGCCGGGACGTGTGACGGGTGTCGTGGCGATCTGCCCGACGAGTGTACTTGCGGGCGGCAAGGGCGATGCCAGCGCCGACGTGGCCGCCGCCGCGCGCGCGATCGCCGAACTCAAAGTTCAGCCGCGCCCCGTGTCGCTCGCCTACGAGGCGTCGCCCGTCATGGACATCATCCTGGGCGCTGCCAAAGAGGGCGCCTCGCTCTACGCCGTCACCGACCCCGCGGGCATTACGCACCGCGTGTGGGAGGTCAAGCGCGAGGACGCCGTCGGGGCCATCCGCGCTATGCTCGACCAAGCACCGGAGCCGGCACTGACCGACGACCCCGCCTACGCCGCCGCTCTGACCGGGGCGTCGCAGCTGCTGGCCGATGAGGCCCGTGCCGCCGGAACGTACACCGGCAAGGAGCCGTTCAACTTTACCGTTGCCGTGCTCTTCCCCGCCGCGCAGGTCAGCGGCGGCGCGCCGCAGGTCCCGATGGGCCTGCTCACCCACCAGATCGCGCGGTTCTAGCGAGACCAGACCGCCCGGCACAAAAATCGGCAGCTCAACAAACAGGGGGCGGAGATGCAGCAGGTACATGCATCTCCGCCCCTTTTGCGTCGAGAAGTTATGCCGGCGACCCGTGCCGCCGCGCTCGCGTTATCCGCGCTGCGGACCCGCAGTAGCCACGAGCGGTTCAAGCCCCAGCTCGCGCGCGTAGTCTTCCTGCGTAAAGACTTCGACCAGTTCAAACGTATCGGCCGCATCGTCAAACGCAAAATGCAGCACTGAGCAGTTGCCCGGCACGCGTTCGCGCTCGTCGGCCGCCGCACCCTTCACGTGATCCATAAACTCCTTGATAGCCGAGCCATGACTTACCGCGAGCACACACGTATGGTCCGGACGCTGCATAAGCTCGGTCAGCGTCGCCACCATGCGCTCACGCACCTGCATCTGGCCCTCGCCGCCAAACTGACGATAGAAATCTCGCCACGGGCGCTCGGGCATAAGCATCACGCGCTCGGCCTCAAAGTCGCCAAAGAACCACTCGCGCAGACCGTCCAGGCGCTCGTACGCCAAGCCCGGCCACAAGTTGGCGATAGTCTGCTCGGTGCGATGAAGCGTGGAGGTGTAGGCGTGGTCGGGCTCAATGCCGCGCGCACGCAAAAACATGCCGGCGCGCGCCGCCTGGTCGCAGCCCAACTGCGTGAGCGGCGAGTCACTCCAACCCTGAATAATGCGCTTAAGGTTGAATATCGTCTGTCCATGGCGAACCAGATACAGGTCTTTATTCATAGGGGTCCTTTCGTTCGTTACCAATCAAGGAGCGAAAACGCCCCGTCGCAATAGCCAAAATGAAGCACGGCACCGTTGTCGGGTAGCTCTCCCCTGCCAGTCACATACTCAAGAAACTCCTGGCAGGCTGAGCCGTGGGAAACCGCCAGCACGCAGTCGTGCTGCGGCCTGGCCATGATGCGGGACAGCGCCGCGACCATGCGCGACTGAAGCTGCACTTCCGACTCGCCACCAAAGGCAACCGGATAATCACCCCAGGGCTGCGGCGGCATCTCGCGATTTGATGTGCCCTCCAGCGAGCCAAAATGCCACTCACGCAGGTCATCGACCAGCTCTATGGAACGGCCCTCGCCAACGATAAGCTCGGCCGTATGCCGCGCCCGGCCCAACGGCGAGGAATACACATGATCAAAGGCCACGCCACGCGCCGCAAACGCCGTACGCACCGTCAGCGCCTGCTCGCGCCCGCGCGCCGTAAGCGGCGAATCGTGCCAGCCCTGCAAAATGCTCTGCACATTGAGCTCAGTCTGCCCATGCCGCACCAAATACAGATCTGCCACACACCCTCCCCTCGTACCACCACAAAGGGGACAGGCACCTTTGTGGTGATTTACCGTCTGATCACGCCGCGATGACGCTCAACTACACCAGCACGTCGGCGAGCGAACGCTTGGGTACGTGGTGCACCTGCGCCTCGTCGCGCCAATAATTGATGGAGCCGTCGGGGTTGGAATCGATCGCATCAATCACCTGTGTCTCGGCCGGAACGCCAAACGCCATGATCAGCTTGAGCTCATACTTGTCGTTATCGAGCCCCATGGCATCGATCGCGCGGGGCGTAAAGGCCTTGAACATGCAGGCTGCCACCTCGGGCGTGGCGCTGCGGGCGGCGAGCATCATCGTCTGCGCGGCAATGCCCGTGTCGACCTCGGTAATGGGAGCGGCAGGCTTGCCCGGAACGGCGCGCTCGGCCAGAATCGCGATGTAGCCGGTCGGGCGCTCGCCCTCGGCAGGACCCAGCCAATCCTTAAGCGCGCCGGCCCATGCAAGCTCGTCAAACACGCGCGCGCAGTCCTCGGCACCGCTCACCACATGAAAACGAAGACGTTGAGCATTGGCACCACAGGGAGCTAGGTGAGCCAGCTCTGCCAGCTCGAGCAAAAACTCACGCGGCACGCGCATGGACTCGTCAAAGCGACGGCACGTGCGGGCGCGACGAACCAGCGCATCAAACGCGTCCAAGCCGAGCTTTTCGCAACCCTGTTTTGCCATCGATTCGACACTCGACGGTGCCTCGGGAACTGCTTCGTTCATAGGGACCCCCAATACAAGCCAATTGTCCTTAGGAGAATCTAACCCAAAACGTAGGCAATAACGAACAGGGCTGCAATGTTCTACACCTGTTGAATAGAAAATCGCGACGTGGGGAACAACGGAAACAATTCGGGACCTTTGGGTTACGTTTCGCCCTCCCCGACCCATACGCCAGCGCCTTTAGGCGATACTGGTTGTAACAATCAAGGCTTACGCCGCACGGAAAGGAGACATTATGGGCATCTTTAAGAACGATGACCAAAAATCGAGCCAGTTTGGATTTGACGAGAAAAGCATGGCAGGCAAGGCCGTCAAGGCCGTGCGCTGGATTTACGCCATCACGGGCGTCTTGGCGCTCGTCGCCGGCATCGCACTGCTGTTTGCGCCCGCCAAGTCCCTCGTCTTCCTAACGACCGTCTTGGGCTTCTACTTTGTGATCACGGCCGCGATCAGGCTGTTTACCGCTGTTTTTGAGCCGCTGCTGCCCACCGGCTGGCGCGTGACGAGCATCATCTCCAACCTACTCATTATCTTGGGCGGCGTCATAATCCTGCGCAACCAGGCCTTCTCGACCGCGACGCTCACCACGATGGTGGTTATCGTGGCCGGCTTTGGCTGGATCGTCGAAGGTGTCATGTCCATTCTGGAGTCCGAGCTTTCGTCCAACCGTGCCCTCGCCATCCTGAGCGGCGCGCTCTCCATCATCGCCGGCATGTTCGTGTTTATCTATCCGCTGTGGTCGGCCAAGATGCTCGTCATCTTTAGCGGCGCCGCACTGCTGGTGTTTGGCGTAACGCTGATTGTTCGCGCTATTCAATTTGGCAAACTGGTGCACTAGATGCCGCGAACGCTCTTTATTGATGCCGACGCCTGCCCGGTCACGCGCGAGTCGATTGACTGCGCGCGGCGGGCGGGCGTCGCCGTTGTTATCGCCGGCAACAGCACGCAAAACCTGGAACGGCACATTCGCCGCGACGACCCGCGCGATGCCGAGCACGCGCGACGCGGCTTTTGGGTCACGACGCTCGATGTGAGCGTGGGCGCCGACAGCGCCGACTTTGCCATTGTCGAACGCCTGCAGGCGGGCGACGTGGTCGTGACGCAGGACATTGGCTTGGCGAGCATGGTGCTCGGGCGCGATGCCGCCGTCATCGGTGTGCGCGGGCGCGTCTACGACAAAGCGACCATCGACATGCAACTGTTTATTCGCCACGAGGAAAAGAAGGTGCGCCGCGCCGGCGGTCGCACTCGCGGTCCGGCGGCATTTACCAGCGAAGACCGCGCCCGCTTTAAACGCAACCTCACCGAGCTGTTACGCTAAACAAGGTAGATTTTTGGGCTTAGAGACCAAAGGCGGAGAGAACGAGTCCCCAACCGGCGCCGATGACGTACATCATGACCAGGAACATGACGTTCTCGCGGGCACTGCGGTTGGTGCGGAACAACACCAGGTAGCCCACGCCGGCGGAGATAAGCGTGCCGGCGAGCATCGGTGCCAGCTGTAGCGCGCCCTCCAGGTACAGCTGCGTAATGACCACGCTCGCCGCGCAGTTGGGGATCAGGCCGACAAGCGCCGAACCCAGGACGGCGAGCGTCTCGTTGCCACGCAGGAACTGCTCGATCGCGGACTCGCCGAAGGTCTCGAGCACGGCGACCAGAATCAGCGTCACCAGAAAAATGAATACCGATACCTGCACGGTGTGCGAGATGGCGCTGCGAATAATCGACAGGAGGGGCGCGCCCTCGTGAGAGTGGGAGTGACCGTGGCCATCATGGTGTTCATGCTCGCCCCCATGACCGTGATCGTGTCCATGTCCGTGTTCGTGCTCGTCCTCGTCTTCATCGCAACCGCAATGGTCGCGCTCGCATAACTCGTGGATGTGGTCGGCGCTCACGCCCGCCTCGGCCACCTCGTCGATGATGTCACCGCCGCTGTGGTCGTCATGCGCGCAGTTAACGTGCGCCGGATTGACAGTGGTCCCCAACACGGTACGACGAATCGCCGCATGCGCGCGGGCGTTGCGACGCAGACCGCGAATGGCGGCATCTACGATAAAGCCCGTGACCAGTGCGATCAGCGCTTTCGAAGCCAAAAGCATCGCCATAGTCTGCACGGGAACCTGCTCGGCAAGCAGCAGCGGCAGCATCTCGTCGGAGGTCGAAAGGAACACCGCCACCAACGTGCCCAAGGTCACGACACGACCGGCGTACAGCGTTGCCGCCATTGCCGAAAAGCCGCACTGCGGCACCATGCCCAGCAGCGAGCCAACCACGGGACCCGCGGCGCCGGCGCGCTTGATGGCCCCGTTAACGCGGTCGCCCGCGACGTGCTCCAAGGTCTCGAGGGCCAGATACGTCACCAACAAAAACGGCACCAGCGACAGCGTGTCCTTGCCGGCGTCGAACAAAATATCAATCAGCAAATCCATGACGGATGGAACCTTTCGTGTCTTTCGGCAGCATTGTAAAAGTCCTAGCGGTCAACTAGGGTATTGTAGTTGTCCCGGGCGCGGTGCCAATAGTTGCCCATGGTAAACTATCATCTCGCCACAACTCAGTAACCCCGAGCCGCGCGACGCGGCCCGTCCAAGGAGCAGCCTATGAACGTTTCGCAAGCACTCGAATACGAGCGCCAGCCGTTTATCCCCATGTTTATCTATGGCGATCACGGTGCCATGGAGTCCGAGCGCCAGAAGGGCGAAGAGGCCCTCAAGGTGCTCGAGACCGAGTACTTTACCGCCGAGGGCGACCCCAGCTTCGACTTTGCCACCGTGCGCGACCTGGCTGACCGCAACCGCGACCTGTGCGACCAGATTGGCGAGGCACGCCTGCGCAACGTGACACCCGCGACGCTTTCGCGCGGCCTGTCCGATGCCGACACCTGCGCCGCCATCGGCAAGATGCAAAAGCGCACCGCCGCGTCCGTTATGCGCGAAATCCGCGGCGACCGCGACGCGCTCGGCGTGGCCTACGCCCGCAAGCCCATCCAGGGCACGGTGCTCGGCATCGACATCGAGACCACCGGCCGTGCGCCTGAGCGCGGTTATATCATCAACGTTGGTTGGGAGATCATGGAGCTCACCAGCGACGCCGTCCCGCACGACGCCGAGGCACACTACTGCGGCCTGCCCGACATCTACCGCGGCGAGGATGTGCCGTTGTCGAATATCCACCACATCACCTGGGACGACATCGACGGCAAAAAGCCGTTCCGCGAGAACAAGGAGCTGCAGAAGCAGCTGCTCAAGCTCATGAAGAAGTACCCGTACATGGCACACAACGCCGCGTTTGAGGACAGCTGGTTCAAGATCCACTTGGACGGTTACGCCGAGGCACGCCGCGCAGGCAAGATCATCGTCATCGACTCACGCCAGATCTGCCGCAGCCTGGACGCCGACGTGCGCTCGCTCCCCCGCGAATCCGCGCCCGCCGCGCTCGAGAACTGGGCCCGCCGCCGCGGCACCCTCGCCGCCGACGCCAACGAGCAACATCTGGGCCTGGACGACACCGACCTCATGCTCCGCACCGTCCAAGCCGAGTTCAACCTCAAGAACCTGTTTGCCAAGTAGAAACGCATGCGGCAAACCCCGGCGTAGATCACGAGCGGCCTCGCAGCGGGAAACCCCACAGCGGGGCCGCTCTACGTTCCACAGATAGATCTGCCATCACAAATTCTGAACCCTCATTTTGAACGATTTCGGCCAATTCCCGACACGTAATTCGTTGTCGGATGGTGATGCATCGATATCAAATGCGCAGCAATTGAGTATTTCTATGCTATAGCCGAGCTGCGAAAACATTAATTTAGGGCGTACCAACCCATTATTGCGTCAAGCTTTTGGACAGCATTTGGTTAGACCTCTAAAACGATTTTTCCACTCAGCGCCATCAGCACGGGATTAGCTGACACGATATATACCATGAGTATCGTATTGTCACATACCACTGCAAAAGCGGTCTACCAGGCCGCGCATTCGGTGTCTGCGAAAGGCATCGAGTCCTGTAGTCCTGCCGCGATTTACGGATCATGTCCCACCGGAACGCTCCTTGACGCAGCCGCAGAATGGCTCACCAAACATGATGTTTCCCTCGGCGCAAATGATTCCCTCGAGGTGATGGTGTTTGATCGCAGGAATGCGCGCTATGCAATGAACTGTCAATGCCACGTTTCTTCAAAACGATTCTCGAACTCACGCTTTATAGAGCTCAAAGATGGCATCTTCGTTGTTGGCGTTGAGCTTTGCGCGCTTCAGGCTGCCACCTATCTTTCTTTTCGCGAACTAGTGGAGTACTACTTTGAACTGTGCGGCGCTTATTCCCTTGGAACCGACTCTTCCACCTCCTATACCGAGCGTTTCGCGCTCACCTCGACCGAGAGGTTAAAGCAGTTCTTTAATTCCATTACCAGATGCGACGGTCTGGCTCTTGCCCGAAAGGCGATCCAATGTGTGCGCGACGGATGCCGGT
Source organism: uncultured Collinsella sp. (assembly GCA_900539035.1). Lineage (GTDB taxonomy): Bacteria > Actinomycetota > Coriobacteriia > Coriobacteriales > Coriobacteriaceae > Collinsella. The sequence continues at coordinate 83,934 of UQAU01000003.1, forward strand.
CTCCTATGGAAACGGCCTTTGTCATGATGCTAACGCTGCCCAAAAGCGAAGGAGGGCTAGGTATTAGGGGAATTGGGACCGATTACGAGGTGCAGGTCACCGCTGCCGCAAAGAATCTCACGAGACGCAAAAAGTTCTTTATGGATGCGTATCTAAAGAAATCTCGCACAGACATTGAATACAACGGTTTTTATCATGACGCGGAAGAAGACCGCGCCATCGATGAGGAGCGCAAGAATGCACTTGCGTCCATGGGGTACGGAATCATCACCGTCAGCCGTTATTCCTTTATGCATGCCAGCTCTTTTGTTAGGGTCATGGAAGCGATCCAACGGAAAGAGGGCATACGCCCCTCGCGTCTGCCAAAAGACTTTCAAATCATGCAAGAGGACCTGAGACAGTTTGTGCTCAGAAGGTTTATAGAAGAGAAAAAGCGAATTCAGAAGCAGCTTCGCCAGGATTCCGAAGAGCGTCAACGAATCGACCTCGAAAAAGCAACACTCGAAGGCATCACGCTGGATGACCCGACAATTAATGAAGTTCCGACAATCGATGACATGCAGACTGTCGAATCCGACAGGCCATCATTTGCCCAAACAAGCAGCCTCGCGCCCGAGGGCAGGATCTTCGGGGCCGGAAGCTAGACTGGCTAACAAGGTGGGTACCCTAGCGATGTGCAAAATTGCGAGTATTCAGCAGGGCCGGCCCTCCAGCACCCACAAGTTGATTCAAGTAAGAAGCAAAATCGCTATAGAACGGCAACGTTTGGCAACATTTGAGGAAGAACTCATCGGTTTAACGCTCTAAGAAAACTCTTGAACTGCATTATTTGGCCTGTAATAAGTTAACAGACCCCCTATTGTTGCAGAATACTCCAATTTTTGCACGGCGCAGGGGCACCCACCCCAGCATCGCTTATCAAAACCGCTTAGGCCGGGATCTCGTCCACTATCCCCCATCATTTTGTACGACGAATTACCTGAACGTTATTGACATGTGAACATGCGCCCATATAATCGGAAGCAAGTTATATGAGCGCATGTTCATATGAAAGGATATTGCAATGAGCATCCGCGTTGATGAAACGAAACCCGACATCGAGGCCACCGAGCCCGTGATCCCCACCACCTGCTCGCCCGAGGACCTTCCCGACGAGGAGCTTCTCTACGACCTCGCCGACCTGTTCAAGGTCTTCAGCGACACCACGCGTATCAAGATTCTCTATGCCCTCATGGGCCGCGAACTCTGCGTGGCAGACATTGCCGAAGCGACCGAAACCTCGCAGTCGGCAGTATCGCACCAGCTGCGCACACTCAAGCAGTCGCACCTGGTTAAATTCCGGCGCGACGGGCGCAATATCCTCTACTCGCTCGCCGACGACCACGTCTACACCATGCTCAACCAAGGCATGAGCCACATCTGCGAATAGCAACCAACCACGGTACCAGCGCGGCCTGCACCCAAGCCGCAAATACAGAGAAAGGAACCCACCATGAAAAAGCAGTTTAAGCTCGACGAAATCGACTGCGCCAACTGCGCGCGTGAGCTTCAGGACGAGCTGGCCAAGCTCGAGGGCGTCAAGTCCGTTTCGGTCAACTTTATGACCCAGAAGTTGACGCTCGAGGCCGACGACGCCGAGTTCGACAAGGTCCTTGACCGCGTCGTGGAGTTCACGGCCGACGCCGAGCCGGACTGCGAGATCATTCTCTAGCCCGGGTTTACGCCAACCTGCAAGGCCGCGCTTGCCGCGGCCTTTGCTCGCGAAATTATATGAGCGAGTGTTCATACATTCAAATGGGAGGATACGAGTCATGGCCACCGCCGACCCCAAGAAGAAAAAGAAGAAGCGCAAGAAGAAAGAGTCACTCGAGCATAAGCGCAACCGCATCCTGGTAGCGCTGGGCATTTTTGCCGTGGTGTACGCCCTCGATGAGTTCGGCACCCTCACCGCCGCATTCGGTACCCCGGGCGACATCTACGCCAGCTTTATGCTGTTCCTCATACCGTTTTTGATTGCCGGCTACGACGTGCTGCAAAAGGCATTCAATAACATCCGCCGCGGCAAGGCCTTCGATGAGAGCTTCCTTATGGCAGTCGCGACCATCGGCGCGTTTGCCATGGTGCTCTTCCCCGATACCGACCCGCACATGGCCGAAGGCGCCGCCGTCATGCTGTTCTACCAGGTCGGCGAGCTGTTCCAGGCATACGCCGTGGGCAAGAGCCGCAAGTCGATCAGCGCCATGATGGACATCGCGCCCGACTACGCTAACGTCGAGCAAGCCGACGGCACACTCGAACAGGTCTTCCCCGATGACATCGCCGTCGGCACCGTGATCGTGGTCAAGCCGGGCGAGCGCGTGCCCATCGACGGCGTCATCGTCGAAGGCGAAACCCAGCTCGACACCGCCGCACTCACGGGCGAGTCAGTTCCCCGCCCCGCCAAGTCCGGCGACGACATCATCAGCGGCTGCATCAACATGACGGGGCTCATCCACGTGCGCACCACCAAGCCATTTGGCGAATCCACCGTCGCGCGCGTCCTGGAACTCGTGGAGAATGCCAGCGAAAAGAAGGCGCGCACCGAGAACTTCATCACGCGCTTCGCCCGCGTCTACACGCCCGCCGTCACCGGCGCGGCCGCGGTGCTCGCGCTCGGCGGCGGCTTGGTCACCGGCGCCTGGTCCGACTGGATCCTGCGCGGCCTGACCTTCCTGGTCGTCAGCTGCCCGTGCGCGTTGGTGATCAGCGTGCCGCTCAGTTTCTTTGGCGGCATCGGCGGCGCCTCCAAGCTGGGCGTTCTCATCAAGGGTTCTAACTACCTCGAGACGCTCGCCGACGTGGACACCGTCGTCTTTGACAAGACGGGCACCCTCACCAACGGCACGTTCTCGGTGGTCGCGGTGCGCCCCGAGGCTGGCTATACCGAGCAGTCATTGCTCGAGGTCGCGGCCCTTGCCGAGTCGTTCTCCGACCACCCCATCGCACAGTCCGTGCGTGCTGCCTTCCAGGGCGAACTCGACCCCAAGCGCATAAGCGACTCCGCCAACGACGCGGGTCACGGCGTGACGGCGACCATCGACGGCAAGCACGTCGTCGTTGGCAACGCAAAGATGCTCGCCACGGCCGGAGTCGAAGCGCCCGATTGCGAGGTCGTCGGCACCATCCTCCACGTGCTAGTCGATGGCATCTATGCCGGCCACATTGTAATTGCCGACACCATAAAGGCCGATGCCGAGCAGACGATTCGCGACCTGCACGCCGCCGGCGTCAAGCGCACCGTCATGCTCACGGGCGACCGCGAGGAGGTTGCGGCGTCTGTGGCCAAGCAACTCAGTCTCGACGAGTTCCACGCGCAGCTGCTACCGGGCGATAAGGTCGAGCGTGTTGAGGCGTTGCTCGCGGCCGAAAGCGGCAAGGGCAAGCTCGCCTTTGTCGGCGACGGTATCAACGACGCACCCGTGCTTACCCGCGCAGACGTTGGCATCGCCATGGGCGCTATGGGCTCGGACGCCGCAATGGAGGCGGCGGACGTCGTGCTCATGGATGACAAGCCGTCCAACATCTCCCGCGCGATCCGCGTGGCGCGCAAGACCATGTCGATTGTTTGGCAGAACATCATCTTTGCGCTGGGCATTAAGTTGCTGATTCTGGTGCTTGCGGCACTGGGCATCGCCAACATGTGGCTTGCTGTGTTCGGCGACGTGGGCGTGGCGATCATCGCCATCCTGAACGCCATGCGCGCGATGGGTGTCAAGAACCTGTAGTGCTGTCCGGCCGGGGCCGGGCTTGGTTTTGAAAACGTCCTCGCGCATGAGGCCCGTCTTTCCTGCTCCTGCGGAGCAACGGAAAGGCGGGCCTCGCGCTGCGGAGTGTTTTCAAAACCAAGCCCGGCCCCGGCCTGCGATGACACAGCTGGCGGTTCTTGGGCATCGCTTGCTGGCGGGGTTCCTTGTCTGAGTTGGACTTTGTTGGTCGGGCCTTTGGTCCCGGTCGCTGTCCCGCGCCTATGGCGCGGGAGGCGCGTCTCTTTGGGATGGAAGTGCGGCACTGTTGAAAGGATGCTACATCCCGACAGGTTTACTTTGGACTCGGACGAAGTCGCTGTCGTTAGAAATCTCTATCCCCTTTCGCTGGTTCGCGCTTTGCGCGAACTCCGCGCTGCTGGGGTTCGTTAGGGTTCCGTTGCTGGGTCCGTTGCCCCATCTCGGCCCAACATCGCCCGTAGCTTCTCAAAGCTCTCCTCGCTCAGGCAGTGCTCCATGTGGCAGCCCTCTTGCGACGCGACCTCAGCCGAAACACCCGCATCCTCTAGCAGCCCCACGAAAAAGCAGTGACGCTCCCACATTTGGCGAGCGACCTCCAGACCACGCTCCGTCAGATGAACGTCGCGCTTGCCCATTTCGACATAGCCGTTGCTCTCCAAGGTCGCCATGGCTTTGGAAACGCTCGCCTTGGTTACGCCGAGGTACTCCGCAACGTCGATCGAGCGCACGATGACCTGACGTTCCGACAGAACGTAGATCGATTCGAGATAGTCTTCTCCGGATTCACGTAGGGCCATGGGCCGCCTTTCGCGATGATTGCTAGTTAGCCTTTGGATACTTTCCACGGCTAACTTTACCGCAAAAGTTGCCCATGTCTTACTACTTTGTCTAAAAGTTAGCCGTGTTTCACAAAACGTGCGGGACGAAAACAAAATGGGGACACCCCGCAAGGAGTGTCCCCAGGCGCCGGGTGCCGCCCCGCAGTTACATCAATCCAAAGTGCTTCGCGGCGTTGTAGATGCCATCGTCGTCCACGGCAGTCGTCACGTAGGTCGCCGCGGCTTTCACCGTGTCCTGCGCGTTGCCCATGGCCACGCTCGTGCCCACAGCAGAAAACATCAACAGGTCGTTCTCGCCGTCGCCAAAGGCGATCGCTTCGCTCGCATCGATGTTCAGGCGCTCCAGCGTTGCCGCCACGCCCAGGTCCTTGCCGCCGTTAGCGGGAATAATGTCGCAGAACAGATCGCACCAGCGCGTAGTGAGCGAATGCGACACCGCGTCGGTCACGATATGCTCGTCGGCCGGGTCCACAAAGGCGCAAAACTGGTAGACCGGCGCGTCAAAGGCGTGCTCAAACGGCTCCTCGTGGTAAACGATTCCCGCGTTGCTGCCGGCCGTCACCACGCGCTCGGACAGGCGGTTCACAAACGAGTTCTCGCCCTGCATACACAGCGAGTCATAGCACCCCTGCGCCACCTGGTCCACGATCACCGCGACGTCGTCCGGATCGATCGGGCAGCTGCGGTAAACGCCCCTGGCATCAAAACAGTGCTGGCCCGAAAGCGTAATGTACGCATCCCAACCCAAGTCGAACAGCCAGTCCGGCATCTGGTAGGTCGGACGGCCCGTGGCGATTACACACGCGATCCCCTGCTCGTGAAAGCTGTCGAGCACCTGCTGCGCCGACGCCGGAATCCGGTGGGTCTTAAAGCTCAGCAGCGTGCCGTCGATATCGAAAAACGCGGCTTTGATCATCCTCGCCTACTCCTCGCCCTCGAGCTTCTCGCTCGCCTCGAGCCACGCCATCTCCAACTCGTCCATGGCGGCGTGAGCCTCGTCGATCTTTGCCTGCTGCTCGCCGAGCGCCGTGTAGTTGGTGGGATCGACCTGGGCCATTGCTGCCTCGGCCTCCTCCACGCGGGCGCGCTGCGTCTCCATCTTGCGCTCGAGCGAGCTCACCTCGCGGCGGAGCTTCTGACGCTCGGCGTTGGACAGGCCGTTGGGCTGACCGCTCGACTTGGGCTTTTCGGCCGCAGCTGCCGCGGCACCGGTGTCGAACGTGCCGGTCTTGGCGCTCGGTGCGCCCACGGGCTCGCCCTCGGCGGTAGCGTTGCACAGGCGCAGGTACTGGTCGACGCCGCCGGGCATATGCGTCAGGTGGCCGTCGAGCAGCGCCCACTGCTGGTCGGTCACGCGCTCCATCAAGAAGCGGTCGTGCGTCACCAGAATCAACGTGCCCGGCCAGCCGTCGAGCAGGTCCTCGACAATCGCCAGCATGTCGGTATCCAGGTCGTTGCCGGGCTCGTCCAGGATGAGCACGTTGGGCTCGTCCAGGATTGTCAGCAGCAGCGACAGGCGACGGCGCTGACCGCCCGAAAGATCGCCGATGCGACTCCAGAGCTGCTGCGTCGTAAAGCCCAGACGCTCGCAGAGCTTCTCGGGTGAAGTCTCCTTACCGTCGATGACGTAGTACTTCTTATAGCTGCTCAGCACCTCGCGGATCGTGTCGCCCATAAAGGGCTCGAGCTCCTCGAGCTGCTGCGACAGCACGCCAAAACGCACCGTCTGGCCGATCTTCACGCGGCCGTGCAGGGGCGCGATCTTGCCCTGAATCACGTCGAGCAGTGTGGACTTGCCGGCGCCGTTCTCGCCCAAAAGACCATAGCGGTCGCCCGCGCCGATGAGCCAGGTCACGTCGGAGAGCACCTGCTTGGGTGCGCCATCGGTATCCGCATAGCCGGCGTCCACGTCGATCACGTCGATGACCTGCTTGCCCAGGCGGCTCACCGCCAGGCGCTTGAGCTCCAGCTCGTCGCGCACGGGCGGCACGTCGGCGATGAGTTCGCGGGCGGCCTCCACGCGAAACTTGGGCTTGGTGGAACGCGCCTGGGCGCCGCGGCTCAGCCACGCGAGCTCCTTGCGCGCCATGTTGCGACGGCGCTCCTCGGTAACCGCGGCCATGCGGTCGCGCTCCACGCGCTGCAGGATGTATGCCGAATAGCCGCCCTCGAAGGGATCGACCTGGCCGTCGTGGACCTCCCACATGCTGGTGCAGACCTCGTCCAAGAACCAGCGGTCGTGCGTGACCACGAGCATGGCACCCTGGCCGCGCTGCCAGCGGGCCTTTAAGTGACGCGCGAGCCAGTTGATGGTGCGCATATCCAGGTGGTTGGTGGGCTCGTCGAGCATGAGCACGTCGTAATCGCCGATCAGCAAGCGCGCGAGGTCCACGCGACGGCGCTGACCGCCCGAAAGCTCGCCCACCGTGCCCTCCCAGGGCACATCGCTGATGAGGCCGGCGAGGATCTGGCGCGTGCGGGGGCTCGACGCCCACTCGTACTCGGGGGCGTCGCCCACAACGGCATGATGCACGGTATCAGTATCGACCAGGTTGTCCTTTTGGCCGAGCAGACCGATCGTCGTGCCGCGGCGGTGCGTCACGCGTCCGTCATCGGGCTCCAGCGTGCCGGCGAGCACGCTCAGCAGCGTCGACTTGCCGTCGCCGTTTTTACCGACAATACCAATGCGGTCGCCCTCGCCCACGCCGAGCGTCACGCTATCGAAAATATGCTTGGTGGGAAACTCTAGGCTGACGGAATCGCATCCCAAAAGAATCGCCATATGCCCTGCTCCTTCGTAGAAATTCAACGTTGTCCATGATAGCAGCGAGCCCCACCCCAAACCACCACGAAGGCGCCTGTCCCCTTTGTGGTGGTCGTTTCGGTCGCAGAGCAAAAGGCGGGCCATCTCCCACAAGAGATGACCCGCCTCTCCAATCAGTCCCGCGGCAACCGTGGCCGCCGCGGGCCTCAAGCATGTCCCGGACTAGGAGAACATGCCGGTGAGGTAATCATTCAGCCGCTTATCCTTGGGCCGTTGGAAAATCTCGTCAGTCTCGTCGTACTCGACCATATCACCCATGTAGAAGAACGCCGTGCGGTTGGACACACGCGACGCCTGCTCCATGTTATGCGTCACGATGACGATGGCGCGGTCGGCAACGATCGACGACATGAGGTCCTCGATCGCCAACGTCGAGATGGGGTCGAGCGCCGAGCAGGGCTCGTCGAACAAGATCACGTCGGGGTTGAGCGCCAGCGTGCGCGCAATGCACAGACGCTGCTGCTGGCCGCCCGAAAGCGCGTAGGCGCTCTTGTCGAGCTTGTCCTTGACCTCGTCCCACAGCGCCGCGCCGCGCAGGCTTTCCTCGACCATGCGATCGAGCTCGTCACGGTCGGTGACACCGTGGCGCTTGGGCGCAAACGTGATGTTGTCGCGAATGGACTTGCGGAACGGGTTGGGCTGCTGGAACACCATGCCAATGGAACGGCGCAGCTCGTAGGTGTTTTCGGTCTTGGTGTTCACGTTGCGCCCGCGATAGTTGATCTCGCCTTCCACGCGGCAGCCGCGAATCTCACGATTCATGAGGTTGAGGCTACGCAAGAAGGTCGACTTACCGCAGCCCGAAGGCCCGATGAGCGCCGTGATCTCGCCCTTGTGAAAGTCGAGCGACGTATTGTGCAGTGCATGGTGGTCGCCATAGTACACGTTGACGTCCTTGGTGGAGAGCACGACCTCGTCGCTCACGGCCTTGCCGCTCACGCACACGCGCTTCTCGCTCTCCCCCACACTCGACAGAAAGTCCCGGGTCTCGGACGTGGCCGCCTCGGTTGCGGGCGTTGCATTCATCTCGCTCATTCGGCCATCATCTTCCTTGCCAGTTGCTTGCCCACAATGCGGGCGATTACGTTAAACAGCAGCACGCAAATCATCAGCAGCGCCGCGGTGCCCCAGACGATCTGTTGGGCCTCGGGGCTGCCCTCGCCATAGATCTTGTAGATATGCACGGCGAGCGACTCGCCGGGGCGGAACACGTTCCAGGCGCAGGTAGGGCTCGACAGGTTAAAGCTCAAGAAGTTCAGACGAACCGGCGAGCTCATGCCTGAGGTAAAGAGCAGCGCCGCGGCCTCACCAAACACGCGGCCGGCCGAAAGCACGATGCCGGTCACGATAGCGGGCATGGCCTCGGGGATCAGGATGTGCAGCGTGGCCTCCCAGCGGGTGAGGCCCATGGCCAGACACGCATCGCGCTGGGCCTGCGGCACGTCCTCGAGCGCCTGTTGGATCACGCGCACCAGGATGGGGATGTTGAACATGGTGAGCGCGACAGCGCCGGAGATGATGGAGTACTTCCAGCCCAGCTGCACCGAGAACACCAGAAAGCCGAACATGCCGACGACGATGGAAGGCAGCGAAGACAGCGTCTCGATGGCGGTGGAGGCGATGTCGCGGATAGGGCCGTTCGGCGCGTACTCAACCAGGAAGACCGCTCCGCCCAGGCTGATGGGCACCGAGATGATCAGGGTGATCAGCAGCAGGTAGAACGAGTCGAACAGCTGGTAGAGCACGCCGCCCTGCGTTCCGTTGGCGCGCGACGGCTCCGTGAGAAAGCCCGGCTGGAACAGCGTCGAGATGCCCTCGAACAGGATATAGGCCACCATGGAGACGACGATGAGCATGACGATGGCGACGATCGCCGTCAACACGCCCGTGGCGAAGCGGTCCTGCTTTTGGACACGCCCGAGCCTCGCCTCGTCGATGTGGATACGCGTACTAGCCACGAGCCTTCGCCCCCTTGCGGCCGATAAGGTGGATGATCAGGATGAAGATGAGGCTCATGCCCATCAGCAGCAGGCCGAGCGCCCACAGAACATCGTCTTGGGCCGAGCCCTCGGCATAGACTGCCATGGACGTGGTGAGCGTGGTGGTGATGGTCGAAGCCGGCGACAGCAGCGACGTCGGCATGGCCTCGATGCCGCCGATAACCATGCGCACGGCGAGCGTCTCGCCAAAGGCGCGGGTCATGCCCAAGATAACCGCGGTCATGAGCGACGGCATGGCGGACTTGAGCACCACGTGCCAGATGGTCTGCCAGCGGGTGTAGCCCAGCGCGAGCGAGCCCTGGCGGTAGCCGTCGGGCACGGCGCGCAGGCCATCGACCGAAAGGGTGGTCATCGTCGGCAGGATCATGACAGCCAGCACGATGGCGCCGGGCAGGATGCCCAGACCCGTGCTCACGTGGAAAACGGACTTCATAAGTCCGACGACCACGTGAAAGCCAATCAGTCCAAAGACGACCGAGGGAATGCCGGTCAAAAGCTCAATAAGCGGCTGAAAGACCTTGGAACCAAATTTGGGTTGGATCTCGACCGCAAAGATGGCGGAGCCGATGGCGATGGGCAGCGCGATGAGCGTGGAGAGCACCATGACCGCAAACGAGGTGACGATCAGGGGCAGGGCGCCGGTATAGGGCAGACCGTTTTCGGCTGTGTTGGCCAGGTCCCACTTGGTGCCGGTGAAGAACTCGACAACCGAAACGCCATCCTTGAGAAAAGCCGAGAGGCCCTTTTGGGCGACCATGAAGATAAGCGCGGCAACGACAAGCGTCACGAGCGCTACGCACGCGCCCGTGACGCCCAGGCCCACGTTCTCAAGGTCGCGCTTTGGCAGCTGTTTTGCCATTGCAAACCTTTCCGGGGGCGATTACTTATTTAGCAGAGACCTTGCCGCTGGCGTCCTTGACGACCTTCATGGCAGAGACGGGGATAAAGCCCTGCTCCTCGACGAGCTTGCCCTGGACGTCGTCGGAAAGCATGAACTCCAGGAAGGCCGTGGTGGCCTCGTCGGCGTCCTTGGAGCAGTACATGTGCTCGGTAGCCCAGATCTTGAAGGAGTCGTCGGTGACGTTTGCGCTCTTGGGCTCGACGCCCTCGACCTTGATGGCGTTGAACTTGGAGTCATCGAAGTGCGAGAAGTCGAGGTAGGAGATGGCGTTATCGGTGCTGCCCATCTGAGTCTGGACGTCGCCGGACTTGTCGAGCTCGGCGTCGCCCTTAAAGTCGACTGCCTCGTCGCCAAAGACGGCAGCCTCGAAGGTGGCGCGGGTACCGGAACCGGCCTTGCGGTTGAGAACGACAATCTTGGCGTCGTCGCCGCCGACCTCCTTCCAGTTGGTGATCTGGCCGGAGAAGATGCCCTTGAGCTGCTCGAGGGACAGGTCGTCGACCTTCACGTTCTTAGAGACGACGGGACCCATGCCCACGACGGCGACCTCGTGGTCGACGAGGTTCTTGACCTGGTCGGCCTCGAGCTTGGTCTCGGCGAAGACGTCGGAGTTACCGATGGTGACGGTGCCGGCGGCAACAGCGGTCAGACCTTTGCCCGAACCGTTGCCCGAGCCGGAGACGGAGACGTCGGGGTTGGCATCCATGAACTTCTCGGCAGCGGCCTCGACGAGAGCCTGGAACGAGGAGGCACCGTCGTAGGTCACCTCGCCGGAGACGGACTCGGCAGCAGCGGCGCTACCCTTGTCGGCGGCGTCGGATGCGCCTGCGCCGCCGCAGCCAACGAGACCGAGACCGACGATGCTGGCAAGACCACCAGCAAGGCCGAGGAACTGACGACGAGAATAAGCCTGATCGAGCATGATCTTCCTTTCGTACATGCGAATCGCGGGCACCCTGCCCGCTTTGCTGTTTGGAAAGATACGACCCCGACCGGGCAGCACCCGCGCCAACTGCGGTTTCTTACGGGCATTTGATAAACCCTTACCGCAAGCGCGGCAGGGCTTTACAAACGAATAACAATCCAGCGCCAAATATGGCGCACCTTTTACACCAATAAAAGCAAAGTTGCGGTGAAATAGTTCCTGTTTGGCTGTTAGGCAGCCGATTCTAGGAACTATTCCACCGCAACTTAGATTGGCAAACGCCGCAACCTTAAAGCTCGAGCTCGTTGAGCCTTAAGATCGCAACAATATAGATCTTGAGCGCTTGCTTGAGCTGTTCCTCGTTGGCGCACTCGTTGGGGCCATGCATCTGGCCGCCCCATGCGGGCAACTCCAGGCCGGTCTCCTCGGGGCCAAATGACACGGCGCGGGCAAAGTTGCGCGCGTACGTGCCGCCGCCCATGGCAAAGGGCTCGGCATGCTTACCCGTAAACTCGTTATAGGTATCGATAAGCGCCTTCACGGCCGGATCGTCGGCAGACACCGAGAACGGCACCTTGGCACGACCCACGCGATACGTCACACCAAAGCGGCCCACGAGCGGCTCGAGCTGATCGCAGATGGTATCGGCGCTGGTGCTATCAGGGAAGCGCACGTCGATGACCTGCTCGATATGGCCATCCGCCACACGGATGACGCCGGGGTTGCAGGTGAGCGGGCCAAACGCCGCGCTCGTCGCGTCGATACCCAGGCCGCGGCCATAGGCGTCCGCATGTACAAAGGCCAAGAACTTGACAAACTCGTGCTCGGCAGGCGTCAACAGGCGCTCGTCACGGGCACCAAACGCGTCCTCGGCCTCGCGCAGATACGCCACGATCAGGCCGACGGCATTGATCGTTCCTTCGGGCATCGAGGCATGACCGCCAATGCCGTGGGCAAAAATCTGCGCATGGCCGTTATCGAGCGCCGTAATCTCCAGGCGGTCGGCGTTCTCAACGGGCGCCGGCAGTTCATCGGCGGCAATCGCAAGCTCGCAGATAGACTGCGACGGAATGGCATTGCTCGCCTCGGCACCGCTCCAAGACACGATGCGCCCGCCGTCGATCTTGGAGCTCACAAACGTCGCCCCAAACTGACCCTTCTCGGCATTGCAGACTGGGAACTCGGCATCGGGCGTAAACAGAAAGTCTGGGTTGGGGTAGTTCTCCAGATAATGGTGAACGTCGGACATGCCAACTTCCTCATCGCAGCCCAGCAGCGCGCGGAAGGTATAGCGTGGCACAATGCCGTGTTTGAGCAGATAAGCGCCAGCGTAGAGCGACAACACCGCCGGGCCCTTGTCGTCGATCACGCCACGGCCGAGCAGCCAGCCCTCGCGGCGCTCCATCGCAAACGGGTCGGTGTTCCAGCCGGGGCCGGCGGGCACCACGTCCACATGGCAAATGGTCGCGAGCTGCTTGTCGCCGCGACCGGGAATGTCGGCAATGCCCACATAGCCCTCGTCATCGCTCGTCTGGTAACCGAGCTTTTGCGCAATGCCGAGCGCGCAATCGAGCGCATCACGGACCGGGCGGCCAAACGGCGCACCGGGCTCCGCATCGGCAGCAACGGCAACAGACGGATAGCTCACCAGCTGCTCGATATCGGCGACGACATCTTCCCAGACCTCGTCGACATACTCAGCGACGCTCTGCTCCACCTGATTCATGGACGACCTCCTTACCAATGAGTGGCAGGCACGCCCGCCCCTCACATCACGTCATTAGATAGCGAAAAGTTTAGCAAGCTCGGCCACCGAGTGCACCACCGCATCGGCACCCGCCGCCTCGTGCTCGCCCGGCGCCGCCGCGCCCGAATAGATGCCGATGCACGGCACGCCCATCGCGTGCGCGCCCTCCACATCGTTAAAGCGATCGCCGATCATCACGGCGTCGTCGGCCGTCGCGCCGAGCGCTGCCAAGGCATCGCGGACCGAATCGGCCTTGGTCTCGCGTCCCTGCGGCGGATTCATGCCAACCACCGCCTCAAACTGAGAAAGCCCAAGCTCACGCACCATGTCGATGCACTTTGCCTCCATGCGCGACGTCGCCACGGCCATACGCTTGCCCCGGGCGGCTAACCCATCCAGCAGCTCGGGGATCCCATCGAACACGGGGTACTCCTCCGGTCCCAGCTCATCAAAAAAGGTGCGATACTCGTCGGCCACCACAAGCGACTCCTCGCGGGAAAAGCCGTAAAAGTCGTGAAAGCTCTTCCACAGGGGCGGCCCGATCATGCGGCGCAGGTCACCTATCTGCGCCTCAGAAAACCCGCGCGCAGCCAGCGTCTTGCGCGTCGAGGTCATCACCGCCCGGCCCGTATCTGCCACCGTGCCGTCAAAATCGAACAGCACGACCGGCCGTTTGCCTATCTCCAACGCCTCCATCGGCATCCCTCTTCCCCAGTTGACGATTTCCACACCGACACTTCAAACTGTTGACTATTCAACAATTGAACCTAGTAATGTGGAACGACTCTACTATACTTGTCGCACTTTGCTCTCAGAAGGCGGCGCGCAAGCGCCCCAGCGAAAGGTGCAATTATGTCTTTTGCCATCATAACCGACTCCACGTCTGACATCTCCCCCACCCGCGCCCAAGAGCTCGGCATTTACGTGATTCCGCTGCATGTGATTATCGAGGGCGAGGACCTGCTCGACCAGGTGCAGATTACCGCCGAGGAATACGTCGCGCGCATGGCCGGCTCCGAGCAGCTGCCGCACACCTCGCAGCCGAGCGCCGGCGAGTTCAAGGCACTCTTTGACCGCGTGCTCGCCGACGGCCACGACAGCGCCATCTTTATCTCGCTGTGCAGCGAGTGGTCCGCCTGCTATGCCAACGCCAGCCTGACGGCCGAAACGCACGAGCTCGACGTTCGCTGCATCGACTCGCGCACCGGCTCGGGTGCCGAAGGCCTGCTGGTGGAGTACGCGCTGGCCATGCGCGAGGACGGCCGCAGCCTGGACGAGACCGAGGCGCAGATCCGCGCGACGCTGCCCGACGCCCACCTGCTGCTGATTCCCCGCACGCTCGAGAACCTCGTTAAAAACGGCCGCGCACCTAAACTCGCCGGCCAGCTCACCCAGATGCTCAACATTCGCCTGGCCGTTTCGCCGGAGTGGGAATCGGGCGAGATCAAGGCCATCAAAAAGGGCCGCGGCGCCAAGCGCATCGTCGCCAACACTATGGCCGATTGCCTCGCATTTTTGACCGAGCATCCGGGCTCCAGCGTGCGCGTGCTCACGACCGGCGCCGCCGAGGAGCAGGAGCTCGTCAACCAAGCGCTCGCGGGCCAAGACTACGTAGACGCCGGCACCGGCCCCATCGGCTGCACCATCGCCACCCACGTAGGCGTCGACGCCATAGCAATCAGCTACTGCCCCCGCTACCAGCCCATCCACTAGGGGCACCTTTACCACTTGCGGTGAAATAGGGGCTGTTTTGGCTTATCAGCCGCAAATCAATCCCTATTCCACCGCAACTTAGAAATCGGCAATCAGCCCTGCGGGCCCCGGAACAGCTCCTCATGCGAGCCCATTCTGACCAGTCGGATCACAGGATTAGTCTTATGCGGCAAGTAGAGAACGACCACATCGACCAAGCCATCGGATAGATGGAAATCGATGTGGCCGTTGTAATTGCCGCCCGGGTTTGAAAGCTCATGGGCGCCATATTCCGCGGGAAGCGAGCCGCGAGCTGCAAGCTCTGCGACTGCCGCCTTAAACTCGGTTTTTAGCTGCGGATGGATGCGCATCGTCCGTTTGTAATCCGCCTTAAACTGAGCCTCGACTTTAATCTCAAACATCGCTAGTCCTCATCGAGGAATGATATAAGCTCATCAGCGTTATTGAATGACGGGCTGTCGTCTGGCAGAATCCCCAACTCATGAGCCTCGGCAATCACCATGGCGCGCCTCGTCGCCTCGTTGGGAACTTCGGATCGACCAACGATCTCAAAAGGAATCTTTCGCTGATTTACCAGCTGCCGAACAGCAAGGTTCAGATACGAATTGAGACTCAGACCAACCGTATCCAAGAACTCAGTCGCCTGTTCCTTGAGCCCCTCTTCGATGCGGATCGTCGTAGGCTTAACCGTTGCAGTAGACATACGCGACCTCCTCGCCCTCGTCTTTTGCATCAGTATACCCAGTTTAGAAGGCAGACTGATGTTAAATAGCATCAGTCTGCCTTCTAAACACTACAACGACAGGCACGTTCGCCCTACATAAGCCCGCTCAGGGCAATGTCGACGGCCTCGTTGAGGTCATCGGTGATATGCACCAGCTCCGGATCGAGCGGGCTGATCATGCCGGCGTCCATCACCGGGCCGTTGAGCCAGTCGAACAGGCCCTGCCAGTACTCGGTTCCCACCAAAACGAGCGGCATACGCTTGACCTTGTGCGTCTGCACCAGCGTGAGCACCTCGAACATCTCGTCGAGCGTACCAAAACCACCGGGAAACACGATGGCACCCGAGCTGTATTTGACGAACATGGTCTTGCGCACAAAGAAGTAACGGAAGTCCATGCCAAGGTTCACGTATTTGTTGAGCCCATGCTCGTGCGGGAGCTCGATACCCAAGCCGACCGACTTGCCGTTGGCACTCGCCGCTCCCCTGTTGGCCGCCTCCATGACGCCAGGGCCACCGCCGGTGATAACCGCCACGCCGCGCTGGGCAATCTTGCGGCCGACCGTGCGCGCCACCTTGTAGAGCGGATCGGTCTTGGGCGTACGGGCACTGCCGAAGATGGTCACCGCAGGACCAAGCTCGGCAAGCGCGCCAAAGCCATCGACAAACTCTGCCTGAATGCGCAGCACGCGCCAGGGGTCGGCGTGCAGCCAGTCGGTCGAGTCCTCGGGCGCCAGCAGGTTGGCGTACGTATTGTCCTTGGGAATCATGGGGCCGCGCATGACCACGGGGCCGCGTCGGTACGTCTCGTCGTAGGCCGGTTCGTCCTCGAGGTTCTCATTCTTAATCATGGGATACTCCTATCGAAAATAGAAATGGGCGGGGTCGACGCCATGCGCCAAACACCCGCCCGAACATCAACTATTCGGTATGGTACCCACGATGCATCAAGTGCTTGCAAGGCATCGGTCAGCGGTCGCGGCTCTTAGTAATCCACCGCCGCAGGGCTATTCATCCAGTCGCTCACGAACGCGCCGTAACGGCCCTCGATAATGGCCTGGCGGGCACGCTGCATAAGGTTGAGCAGGTAGTAGATGTTGTGCATCGAAAGCAGAATGCCGCCGAGCATCTCCTTCTGCGTGACCATGTGGCGAATGAGCGCGCGGCTGTAGCCGCCCGTGCACACCGGGCAGGTGCAGGCGGGATCGATGGGGCCGTCGTCGTGCGCAAAACGCGCATTGCGGAAGTTGAGGCGACCCTCGCTGGAGAACGCCGTGCCCATGCGGCCGGTGCGCGTCGGCAGCACGCAGTCGAACATGTCGATGCCCACACCCACACCGCGCACGAGGGTGGTGGGGTTGCCGACGCCCATCAGGTAGCGCGGCTTGTGCTTGGGCATGTACTCACTCGCGAGCGGCGCCAGCGTCTCGAACATGGTTTCGTGGTCCTCGCCCACCGAGTAGCCACCGATACCGTAGCCCGGGAAGTCGCCGCACTCCTCCAGATGGCGCAGCGAGCGTAGACGCAGGTCCAGGTGCATGCCGCCCTGAACGATGCCAAAGAGCGCCTGGTCATCGCGGGTATGCGCCTTATAGCAGCGCTCGGCCCACATACTCGACAGCTCAACGGCGCGCTCAACGTAGGCGCGCGTGGCGGGATAGCCCGGGCACTGGTCGAGCTGCATGCAGATGTCGGAGCCGAGCTTCATGGCGATTTCCATGTTGTCCTCGGGCGTCCAGAACACGTGGCGACCGTCGTAGTCGTTGACGATAAAACGCACACCCTCGTCGGTGAGCTTGACGGCGTCGTTGTGGCTGAACACTTGGAAGCCGCCCGAGTCGGTGAGGATAGGGCCGTGCCAGTTCATAAACTTGTGCAGGCCGCCCAGCTCGGCGATGGTGTCCTCGCCGGGACGCATGGACAGGTGATAAGTATTGGCAAGCACGATCTGGGCACCGAGCTGTTTGACGGTCTCGGTAGGAATGCCCTTGACGTTTGCCTTGGTGCCCACGGGCATGAAGATCGGTGTCTCGATGTCGCCGTGCGGGGTGTGCAGCACGCCGGCGCGCGCGTGCGTGGTCGGATCCTCGGCGATCAGGTCGAATTTAAAAAGGTTCTGGTCCATAAACTGGAACTCCTTGGTTGCGGTTCATACGCAGACCATTATACGGGCAACCCGCAAAGAGCACCGACTCGACAGAAACTGGTGCATTAAACGACTAGTCGTCGGGGACAATCTTCAGCGCCATCTTGCAAGGGAGTGTCCCAATCTGCCGGCACTTAGGAACTGTCCCCAAGTGCCGACAAGAGTGTCCCTTTCGACCAGTCATTTAAGAACGTCCCCAATGACTACATCTGGGATCATTTTCAACAGCCAACGCAAACGCCGATGTTATGGTACCGACAGCGAAAACCCGCCAGAGCGAGCAAGGTGCCTTCAAGCAAAATGGCGCCGCGGGTTGAGCATAGGTCAGCGAGCGGGCCGCATTTGAGACAAGGTGACGTGAAACGAAAGGGCGCTGACCTTTCGGTCGCGCCCTTGAAGTTGAACGTCAGATTGTCCAAATGCGACCCGCGCAGCGTCGAGCCGTTACGCGGTTTGGTAAAACCGCGTAACCCCTAAGGCCGCTGGCCCATGCCACCCTCGAGGGTGACGGTCTCGCCGTTCATGTACTTAAAGTCGGGACCGCAGAGCTGAACGACCACGCGGCCGATTTCCTTCTCGACGTCGCCGTAGTGACCCGCCGGCGGCATGTGGACGTTGGCCTTGAACGCCTCGGGATAGGCATCCTGGAAGTTCTCGAGCGCGGCAGTCCAGGCAAGCGGGCACACGATGTTGACGTTGATGCCGTCCTTGCCCCACTCGTTGGCGGCAACGCGGGTCAGGCCGCGGATGCCCTCCTTGGCGGCAGCATAGCTGCACTGGCCATAGTTGCCAAACAGGCCGGCGCCCGAGGCAAAGTTGACCACGGAGCCCTTGGTCTCCTTCAGGTGCGGATAGGCCTTCTGCATGTACAGATAGGTAGCATACAGACCGGAGTAAATGGCCAGGTTAAACTGGTCCATGGTGTGATCGGCGATGGTCACGCCCGAGGCGCTGGCCTGAGCATTGTTGACGACGGCGTCGATGCGGCCGAACTCCTCAATGGCCTTGTCGATGACGTTCTGGACGACGGCCTCGTTGTCCTGACCGGCCGAGACATCGGCCTGAACAGGCAGAACCTTGACACCGTACTCGGCCTCGAGAGACTCCTTGGCGGCCTCGAGCTTGGCGACGTTGCGGCCGGTGATGACGAGGTTCGCGCCCTCCTTGGCAAATGCGATATCGATGCCGTAGCCGATGGAGCCAGCAGAACCGTCCTTAAGCGTGGCCTTGCCGCCGCCGGTGACGATCACGGTCTTACCAGTGAAAAGTCCCATAAAAAGTCCTTTCAAATCGCGACGGGCACGCCCGCCGACTGCGCGTATCCAACTTCACGCGCCAAAAGCTGAGATGCAACTTTAGCGTGTTCAAGCAAAAATAAAAGACCGCGGTAGGCGAACGGCACCACGTCGTTCGGCGAAGGGATTGTCAAGTACAAACTGGATAAAGCGGCCGAGTTATTGTTATCAGATCGAGCCATCGAACACGTTTTGAAACTTTGCTGCGGCGCGTGGGATGTCGGCGCGAGACTTTATCATAGGGTGACAAACAACGATGAGGAGCACATGCCTATGACAGACGAGCTGGACCCCCAGACTCAACAGCATATTGATGATTCCGCAGACGTCACCGCAGATACTGACGCTGTGACCTGCGATGGTATCGACATCGACGACCCCATCTTGGACGAAAGCACTACGGCGGAAACCCCCGAAACAGAAAGCGCCGACGAGCAAAACGACGATGCGCCCGCTCAGGACGACGCCCCTGTACAGGACGCCGCCCCGCAAGCAGCGGGCCCCATCGAGGTGTCTTCGGAAGAAGAGCTCGATGCCGTCATGGACTCCATGATGGATGCTGTCAAAGCGATGAAAGACGCCGTCGCCGATGCCGATATTGATGCCGAAGAAGAGGAGGCCGCCGAGGCGGCCTCGACCTTTGTGCCCGGCGAGACTCCGGTTGCCGACCAGGGCAGCACCATGCCCTCGTTTCTGCAGCTCGAGCACCCCACGATTGGCGCCGATGCGGTCGATCCGCACGCAGCAGGCTTTTCTGTGGTCGAGGGCGGTACCGGCAATATCACCGCGCCGCAGGCTGCCGATGCGGACGCCGCCGACACCGCTCGCCCGACCGCCCCGCACTCCCCCGCCGCGAGCCGCGATCTGGGGACCGCTGTCTCGAACACTGCGAACGCCGTGGGCACCTTTATCGCCCAAGGCGCCTCGGCCATGCGCGAGATGAACGCCGCGAAAAAGGCACTTGCCGATGCCCGCGCCCACCTGGCCGAACTTGAGCAGCGCATTGCCGATCAGGCCGAGGAACTCGAGACGCGCCAGGATATCGCAGGCCGCTACGACCAGATCGTCGCCGACCAGCGCCAGGCGATTGCCACGGCCCAAAAGACTGCAGCGGCCGCCGAGATTGACCGTGATGCCCACGCCGCCAAAGCGACAGAGCTCAAGGGTCAGTTCGAACAAATGAAGACAGAGGATGATGCGACTGAGCTCCGCCTGAAGGCCGCGCTCGACGCCGTGGAAGCCCGCGAGGCGAGCTCGCGCGAGAACGGCAACCGCCTCGTTCGACGTCTTGAGGATTCCAAGCGCATCCGCGACAAGGTGCAGGCCGAGCGAGACGCCGGCATTGCCGCCGCACAACAAACCGTCGACGCCACGCGCGCCCAGCTCGAGACGCTGCGTCATGAGTATGCCGAGCTGCAACGCAATCCCTCGGCAAATCCCGCCAACTATACGGTGCGCACCAGCGAGCTCTCGATGCAGATCTCCGACACGGCAGATGCCCTACGTAAAGCCGAAGAAGATGTCCCGCGCATCACCGCCGACCTTGAGCACTCGCTTGCCGCAGCCGAGCAGGCCGTCGAGCAGGCTCAAGCCCCTATCGCCGACGCCAAGCGAGCCCATCAGGCCGTGACGGCAGAGGCCGATGCCGCGCGCGACGAGCTGCAGACCGCAAAAACCACCGCTGCAACGCGCCAGCGCGAACTGCGCGAGAAGATCGCTGCCGAGGACAAGGCACGCCGCGACCAAGAGCAGAGCATAGCCAACGCCCAAGCAGATGCCGCGCATGCGCAGTCGATTATCGAACAGGCGACCGAAGTGCACGACCACCCAGAGATCACTGAGTCGCTTGCAGGATCCTTGGCCCGAGACAAAGCCGAACACGCCGAGACCGAGCGAGAAGTCGCCCAGCTCGAGGCCACCGAGAACGCGGTGCGCGAGCGTACCCGCGACTCACGCATCAAATTCACCGGCGCCATCGTCTGCATCGTCGCCGCAATCCTGGTGATCATCCTAGTCTGGCTGTTCGCAAGCAAGTAAACCAGCCGCCAAAAAACGCTCAACGCAGTTGCGGTGAGATAGTTCCTGTTTAGCCCCAAAAAGGCCAATTCAAGAACTATCTCACCGCAACTTATTAGATTGATGCAAGGCAGTCATTGGGGACGTTCTTAAACGACTAGTCGAACAAGAACGTCCCCAATGACTACATCGACAACCAAAGAAATACCGATGTTATGGCAGAGTCAGACACTATGACCCAATCCAGGGGCACGGAAACGACAGGAGCCCCCGCTCGTGACCGCGGGTCGGGGCTGCGACAATGTTGTTGAAGTGCCAGAGGCGCAGCCGCGCCGCAACGAGATTGGGAGGCTCCCGTGCCTAGATATTCTACCGCCTTCGGAATGGACGTACACCTCAGGTCCACCACCGTCTGCGCGCTCGACGCGGAGACGGGAGAGGCCGTGACGAGGAGGTTCCGCGGCAACCCGTGGGGCGAGGTCGCGGAGTGGATGTCGGGCTTCCCCGGCCCGTCGCTCGCCGCCTACGAGAGCGGCTACCTCGGCTTCGCGCCGCAGAGGGAGCTGTCAGCCCTCGGCGTCGACTGCGTCGTCGCGGCCGTCTCCAGGGTCCCGAGGTCGGCGGCCGACCTCTCGTCCAAGAACGACCGCAACGACGCGGCCAGGATGGCCAAGGCGATACTGTCGCACGACGTCACCCCGGTATGGGTGCCGTCCCCCGAGATCGAGGGGCTCAGGGACCTCGCCGGGGCCCACGACGCGGCGACCGCGAGGCTCGCGGCGGCGAAGCAGCGGCTCCTGGCGTTCCTGGCCCGCCGGGGCTACGCCTACGGCGGCACGACGCCGGCCGGAAACCCCCGGAGGTACCGGACGTACGACTTCCTCAGGTGGCTCGACAAGGTCCGGCCCGCCGACGACGGCGGCATCCGGGCGCTTGCGGCGCTGAGGAACGAGGTCGAGGCGGCCGCCGAGACGCGCGACGACCTCCTCGCCGAGTACAGGGCCGCCGTCGCGGCGGGCCCCCTCTCGGCGGAGGTCGAGGCGCTCCAGTCGATCAAGGGGTGCGGCTTCGCGCTCGCCGCCGCCTTCGCGTCCGAGGTCGGCGACTTCTCGAGGTTCCGCTCCGGCAGGCAGGTGACGGCCTACTTCGGCCTCGCCCCGAAGCAGAGGTCGAGCGCGGACTCCGTGCGCCTCGGCGGGATCAGCGGGGCCGGCAACGCCCTCGTCAGGAGGCTGGCCGTCGAGGGGTCCTGGAGCTACGTCCAGGCGAGCCACCAACCGAAGCTGATGCCCAAGGGCAGCGGCGTCCCGCTCGAGGTGAGGATGCACGGGAGGAAGGGTTCCGAGCGCCTGCTCCGGCGACGCGGGGAGATGCTCGCCAGGGGCATGCCCCAGGCGAAGGCGAACGCCGCCACCGCCGCCGAGCTCGTGAGGTGGCTGTGGGCCCTCGGCGCGATGTGCCGGGAGGCAACCGAATAGACATAGCCCCCGTCCCGGCGAGCCGGGCGGCCTTCGGGGATACCCCCGCTTTCGCTGGGCGCGCGGCAGCGGCCGCATGCGCGTAGTCAGACTTGGGGAGCCCCGCCGAAGGAGAGGATTGCGGGCCGCCGGAGCGGTATCCGCGGATATGAGACTGAGCCGAGGGCGTCGACGACATGCCGGGGGCGGACCGGGACGGGTTCAACGGCAGGCCCCGCCGACCGATTGCAAGCGGTCGGCGGGGCCATTGTGGCTCTTGACAGTGGATTGGGTCATATGAGCGAGCGGGTCGCATTTGAGGCAAGGTGACGTGAAACGAAAGGGCGCTGACCTTCTGGTCGCGCCCTTGAAGTTGA
>UQAU01000004.1 GCA_900539035.1 uncultured Collinsella sp.
GCGAGCCCCCCCACAAAACCACCAAAATTTTTTGTTGTTTTTAATTGGTTTTTTTTTTTATTAAAAAAAAAAAAACCCACACAAACCCCCCCCGCAACTGCGTTAGGGATTTTTCTACAGGGGGAGGGTAGTCAAAAAAGCCCCGTCCCAAATTGACTGCTCGGGGAGTCGCATTCGAGCTCGGTTGTCCTCTTAGCCACTCGATATCCTTCGGAGCAATAACGGTGATAAAACTTGCTTAAGTGTTAATCAAGCTACACACAATCTTGCTCTCTAATTAATCAAGAATCGGTATAATTTTGATTAGCTAGAGAGCAAGATTGGAGAATCATGGCATTCAACGACTTGATCGCCCAGAAAATAAAGGACTTTGAACAGCAGGGGGTTCCGCAGGTCTTTGAGCGAGACCTTGATCTAGGAAACCCACAGGAGCCAAAGCGCGACAACATCGTAAATGTGATTGTGGGGGCCCGCCGTTGCGGAAAGACGTATCGCCTGTATCAGGAGATGCGGCGGCTTCAGAGCCGGGGCGTCGAGCTTGACCGGATGCTTTACTTCAATTTTGAGGATGAGCGCTTGCGCCCGTATGAGCCATCGCTGCTGGCGGACGTGCTCGACACGTTCCATGCGCTGTATCCTGTTGCTCGAACCGAGGGCGCTTACATTTTCTTTGACGAGATCCAGGAAATTCCCGAATGGGGTGCGTTTCTGCGGCGTGTAGTCGATACGGAGAAAGCGACCGTCTATGTGACGGGATCTTCTTCTAAGATGCTGTCCTCAGAACTTAAGAGCGAGTTCAGGGGTCGTTCTCTTGTGCGAGAGCTTTTTCCGTTGAGTTTTTCGGAATACGTTCGATATAAGACGGGGAGCGTTCTCGAGCCAGATGCGACCTTTTCCCCGAGCGATGCAGCGCTGCTTCGACATCATCTGATCGGGTATCTTGAACGAGGGGGATTCATTGCGACACTTGAGCAGACGCCTGCAGACGCGATTCAGCTGCTACAGGAATATGCTTCGCGAACGGTCGCCATGGACGTCGTTGAACGTTACGACGTCAAGAACCCTCGCCTGGCATCGCTGTTCTTGACGCGGTGTATGGCATCTTCGGGACGAGAGCTGTCAGTGAACAAAGTGTACAACGAGTTCAAGAGCAGACAGATACCCGTCAGTCGTAATTCGCTTAGCGATTTACTTGAGTATTATGAGGACGCCTACCTGTTATTTTCTGTGCCGGAGTTCACGCGTTCACTGGCAAATAACATGCGGTCTGCGTCTAAGGTCTACGCTGTCGACCCTGCGATGTTTGGAGCATTCTCTCCCGCATCAGCATTGGACCAGGGCCAGAGGCTCGAGACCGCAGTGTTCAATGCGCTAAGAAGAAAGACTCCCGCGGTGAGGACCGGCTCGGTCTGCCGCCTGCTGATCAAAGAGAAGAGCAAAAGCCATGAGGTGGACTTTGTGGCTGGGGACGCGCTTCTCATGCGGGCTTATAGCCTGATTCAGGTGAGTGCGGATATGGCACGTGAGAAAACGCGCGAGCGCGAAATTGCCGCGCTTGATGCCTCGATGGCCCAGTTCGATCTTGGCGAGTCGGCAATCGTTACCATGGATGAACAGACCGATATTTCATGCGAGCACGGTGTGGTCCACGTTGTGCCCGCATGGAAGTGGCTCCTTGCCTAATCATCTATGGACCTGTGGGGTCAGGACCTCCTGGCTCCCTCATCACGGTTGGGGAGCACCTTGCTGCGCCAGGCTAGTCCTGGGCTTTGATACTCGGCAGGAGAATCTGGGCGAGGTAGTCGGTCTCGAGTTTGGCGGCGGCGTCGGCCTTGCCGTCTTTGCCGACCAGCACGTTCTTGATCTGGCTATAGGTATAGCGGTTGCCGGTCGTAAGCTCGACAAGCTCAATGGCCGCGTCCATGGGGTAGGTCGACACTGGATCCTGGGTGCGCCCGTTGATAGTCTGGGGCACCACGTACGGATAGACGGGGCCGCTGGCATAGACGGTATAACCGTTGCCCAGATTGGCCGCACCCAAAACCGTATCGCCCTCATCGGGCGTAAGGCTCTCGCCCTCGCGCACCGCGACGAGCGTCACGATCGGCGTATCGCTGTCGCCGTCCAGATAAATGCACAGCGTGCTGCCATTTTGCCAGGTAGCAACCTTACCGTACCACTCGACGGGG
The DNA here is from genome assembly GCA_900539035.1 of uncultured Collinsella sp. Lineage (GTDB taxonomy): Bacteria > Actinomycetota > Coriobacteriia > Coriobacteriales > Coriobacteriaceae > Collinsella. The sequence continues at coordinate 2,190 of UQAU01000004.1, forward strand.
ATATCGAGCTGATACAGATCCGTCGCCTTATGCCGAGCATCGGCATCGCGCGCGGCTTGCGCTTCGCTCGCGCTCACGGCGTTGGCGGCGGCATCACGGCGAGCGGTTGCCGCCTGCTGAAGTATCTTGGCGGCTGCGGCAGAGCTCGCGCCGCCTTCCTCGGCATACTTGGCGGCGGCATCGATCTGGTCGTCAGTCACCGTGTCGGCCGAAGGCACCTTGAGCTTAAAGGTGGCCTGGGCACTCAAATCTTGCCCATCGCTCTTAATGGTGACCTGCGCCTTGGTGGTCGGGACAGTGTAGATGGTGCCGTCTTCCGCGATGGGGGATCCAGCAATGGAGAGCGTGTAATTGCCGGGCAGCAGCTTAATGCCGCGACCGTGCTCGTCAACATAGAGCGTTTCGCTCACGGAGGAACCGTCGGAATCCTGCCCGCTCACCTGTACGGGAATCTTGGAGCCAGTTGAGCAGTCGAGCCCCGCGGCATGTACGCCAATTTGCACCGACATCATGGTATGGGCGTTTGTGGCAGCCACAGCGGCCTGCTCTTGCTGGTATCCGTTCCAAGCCGCATAGCCCGCGCCGCCGGCGATGAGCGCGACGGCAACAACGCCTGCCACCATCAGGTTGCGTCGCTTGGGCGACATCTTGCGGTGACGGGCCTCGGCCTCATGTGCCGAGGGAACGGACGGCAGGGGAATATCGCCCATGGCGATGGTCTCGTCCACGGCAGGCGCGGAGCCCAGGCCGGGGAGCTCGCGGGTCAGTGAATCTTCGGCCGGCAAGCTGTCGAGCAAGATGGTTTCCTCGCTCGTGTCGGATTCGGGCTGGTCGTCGGCTTCGCATTCGGATTCCTCGCGCTCCGCCTCGTCTTCGGTGGGCGCGGCGCCATCGTCTTTTGCATCCTGATCATCGGGCTGCGCCTCGATTTCCGGCTCATCCCGCACATCAATGCTCGAATCGTCAAACGCAATCTCGGCCAGCGCGATTTGGTCTAGGCTCTCCAGGGCCTCGGCACATGCTTCTGCATCTTGGACCGCGTCCTCTTGGCCCGTAGTCTCATCTTTCATATATCCCCCAAGCTCAATATCGGGACAACACTGTACCCAAAAATGGAGCCATATAAAGCGCGCGCGAAATATAAGATCCGATTTAACCCGAGCGCATCGTTCGGCCGCATCCTCGCGGCAGCAAAAAGCCCCCGGAACGCGAACGAATCACATTCCGGGGGCTCTGCAATGCGTTGAGTTACGCGGAGCCAGCTATGCCGCTTCGTGCTCAAGCGGCGTTTGCGCCAGGCACGTTACTCGGCGTGAGCGTAATCAACCTTGGCGCGGCGAGCGGTAGCCTTCTCCCAATCGCTGGTGCCCTCAAAGACGTCCTGCTTGTAGGGATTGCGGCCGAGCTTCTTGGCGCGGTAGGCGATGTAGATGATCGCAGCGACGTTGGCGACCAGTGCGGCGATCGAGACCGCGGTAGCGGCGCCGGGGTCGAGCGTGGAGTGGGTCACAAAGATGGACTCCTCCTGGAAATACGGGAATACCTGGGCAAACATGCACCAAATAGCCAGCGTAAAGGCGCGGTTCTGAATCCAGCCGCCCTTGTTCCAGATAAAGGCGGCGACGGTGGGCGCCAACAGCAGCGCAAAGCCGCAGAACCAGGAGTGGGTGGGCAGGCAGTTGTAGGTGTAGCAGAAGTTCCAGATATCGTAGGCGATGATGTAGACCCAGGTCATATCGGGCCACAGCATGTCGGTTTGATCCTCGGAGGCGTAGACGCTCCACCAACCGGTCATGCAGAAGATGTTGATGATGCCGGCGATGCCGTTGAACACGTTGTTCCAGCCGGCCAGCTGCGTAGCACCTTCGGAGGTGACCCAGGTGGACTCGCCCAGGACAAAGAAGTGATAGGCGCTCTCAAAGTCGGACACGACGGCTATCATGATGTTGATGGCGACGATCACAAACGGCCATGCGCGGAACCAATGCGCCTTGCCGATCTTGCCCCACTGGTACTTAATGGCAATGAAGCCCCAGCAACCGGCCAGCGCCGCGTATACCTTGGCGTAGTGGAACCAGCTGTTCTGGTACACATGGGTGGGGTTGGTGAGCGCCCACTCGGCACCCTGCGAGACGCCGATGGCGATGGCGACGCAGTAGATGGTCATGGCCAGCGGAGCCACGCCAAAGATGATTGCCGCGCCCAGCTTGGTGCGGCGGCCGACCTCGTTGAGCACAATCAGGCCAATAAAGACCATGGCCCAGCCGGCCCAGTGGATAAGGGTATCGCTACCCCAAACATCGAACAGCATGCTGCTCTCCTTTCACACGCCCGCGGCCCCTCTTCTGATCGCGGGCAGTTTGGCCAAATGTCGTCAGTCCTGGGGCTTGCGCTCCGGATACTTGGCGGTATAGCCCTCGATGTGGAGTGTCGAGGCGATGATTTCCTTGACCGTCTCGTCGGGCACATCGGGGTGCGTGCGGATATACATCAACAACCCCATGATGAGGGTGTAGAACGTCTCGTAGACATGGTCGATGCGTAGCTCATGATGGGCGACAAAATCCACCACGGTGGTGTCGCAGATATACTGCGCCACGCGCTGGACCACGTTGTGCAAAAAGCCGCCGTAGAGCGCGCCGCTGCTTGAGGTGAGCGTACTCGGCAGCTCGTGGCCGCTGGCGACCAGGCGCTTAAAGAGCGGGGCGACGGTGTCGAGTGCGCCCTCGATATCGCCGACGGTGCGGTCGGCGTTCCACTGCTCGAGCTCGGAGATAAAACCGTCAATTGCCTCGTCCATAACAGCGGTGACGGCGGCGTCCATGTCGGCAAAGTAGTGGTAGAACAATGAACGCGTGCAGCCGGCTCGCTTGGTCACGGCCGATACCGATAGGTGGGACACGCCCAGCTCGGAGCTTACGGTGCGCACGGCATCGAGGATCTCGCGACGGCGTTCGTCGCCCGTCAGGCGCTTTGCCGCGCTATCGGATGCGGGAACGGCATCGACCACAGAGGTATCTGCTGTGTTGTTGCTCATGTTTTGCCGCCTTTCATCCTCTTTTGCCTGTCCGTTCGCCTAACAGTCTTGAATATTGTTGACGGTTCGTCAATACTATTTTTGACACAATGTCAACTAATGGCGGGTGAACGGCATGGGGGCATGCCCGGCCTGCAAAAAAGAGGGGTGCCGCGGTCTCGCCGGGCTGTGGCAAGAGAAGGGACAACCATGATTCTCAACGGACCGGGGATTAGCTACACCGAGCCCGACATCGGTTCGGAGTTCGTGCCGCCGCTGCCGGAGCATCCGCGCGAGGCAATCGTCAAGCTGTGCGAGCACTGCACCAACCGCCTGCTGCATCGCGATGAGCTGCTGGGCTACGAGTACTGGTCGTTTGCCGAGGCCGCAACCGACGAGCAGGCCGAAGTGCTCTGCAAGATGAAGATGCGCCGTCCCTATACGCTGCCCGAGATGGTCAAGCTCACCGGCATGCCCGAAGCCGATATCGAGAAGATGCTCGACGATATGAGCTACACGGGCCTGCTCGAGTACAACTGGGAGAATCCCGAGCGCGCCAAGCAGTGGGTGCTGCCCATGCTGGTGCCGGGTTCCGCCGAGTTCCTCAACATGCGCGTGAGCCAGCTCGACGAGCACCCGGTCTATGCCAAGTTCTTTGAGCAGGCGTCCAAGGGGCCGCTGTCCAAGGCTACGCCGATGGTGCCGCCCGGTGGCGCCGGCATCGGCATGCACGTCATCCCGGTCGAGAAGGCTATCGACGCCACGAGCGCCTCGGTGCCTATTGAGCATATCGAGCACTGGCTCGACAAATACGAGGGCAAGTATGCCGCCAGCACCTGCAGCTGCCGCGCGAGCCGTCGCGTGATGGGCGAGGGCTGCGCCGATGACCCCGCCGACTGGTGCATTGCCGTGGGCGATATGGCCGACTATGTGGTTGAGACCGACCGCGGTCATTATGTGACGCGCGAGGAGGTCTACGACATCTTGCGCCAGGCCGAGGACAACGGCTTTGTGCACCAGATCACCAATATCGACGGTGAGAACAAGATCTTCGCCATCTGCAACTGCAACGTCAACGTGTGCTACGCCCTGCGCACCTCGCAGCTGTTCAACACGCCCAACCTGTCGCGCTCGGCCTATGTCGCCAAGGTCGAGAAGGACAAGTGCGTGGCCTGCGGTCGCTGCGTTGAGGTGTGTCCGGCCGGCGCCGCCAAACTGGGCCAGAAGCTCTGCAGCAAAAAGGCCGGCGGACAGGTGCCCGAGTATCCGCGCCAGGAGCTGCCCGATGCCACCAAGTGGGACCACACCAAGTGGTCGCCCAACTACCGCAACGACAACCGCATCGAGACGCATGAGTCCGGCACCGCTCCCTGCAAGACGGCCTGCCCCGCGCACGTTGCCGTTCAGGGCTATTTGAAGCTCGCGGCTCAGGGTCGCTATGACGAGGCCCTGGCACTCATTAAGCGCGAGAACCCGCTGCCCGCTATCTGCGGCCGTGTGTGCAACCGCCGCTGTGAGGATGCCTGCACCCGCGGCCGTGTGGACGCCGCCGTGGCTATCGACGAGGTCAAGAAGTTCATCGCCCAGCGCGATCTGGACGCCGCGACCCGCTACGTCCCGCCCGTGGTGACGCCGACGCGCGCCGGCGGCTTCGACCAGAAGATCGCCATTATCGGTGCCGGTCCGGCCGGCCTGTCCTGCGCTTTCTACCTGGCCGAGAAGGGCTACAAGCCTGTCGTGTTCGAGAAGAACGAGCGCCCGGGCGGCATGCTCACCTACGGCATTCCCAGCTTTAAGCTGCAGAAGGACGTCATCGAGGCCGAGGTCGAGATCATTCGCCTGATGGGTGCCGAGCTCCGCTATGGCGTGGAAGTCGGTCGCGACGTGACGCTCGACGAGCTGCGCGAGCAGGGCTTTAAGGCCTTCTACGTTGCTATTGGCTGCCAGGGCGGCCGCCTTGCCGGCATTCCGGGCGAGGATGCCGAGGACGTGACCGTGGCCGTCGACTTTTTGCGCGAGGTCAACAGTGGCAAGATCGACGCGCTGCCCGGCCGCACCATCGTGGTGGGCGGTGGCAACGTGGCTATCGATGTCGCGCGCAACGCCTGCCGTCTGGGCTCCGAGCACGTTGAGATGTTCTGCCTGGAGAGCGAGGCCCAGATGCCCGCCAGCGAGGAGGAGCGTCGCGAGGCCGTTGAGGACGGCGCTCACATCAGCTGCGGCTGGGGCCCCAAGGAGATTCACCTGGACGAGGCCGGTCGCGTGTGCGGCATCACCTTCAAGCGCTGCACGCGTGTCTTTGACGACGAGGGCCGTTTTGCGCCCGAGTACGACGAGAACGATCTGCGCCGTGTCGATGCCGACCGCGTGGTCATGTCGATTGGCCAGTCCATTGTGTGGGGCGACCTGCTGGCTGGCTCCAAGGTGGAACTCGGCCGCGGCCAGGGCGCCCTTGCCGATCCCCAGACTTACCAGACCGCCGAACCCGACATCTTTGTGGGTGGTGACGTCTACACTGGCCCCAGCTTTGCCATCGACGCTATCGCCGCCGGTCACGAGGCCGCGGTGTCCATCCATCGCTTTGTGCAGCCGGGCTCCACGCTCACCATCGGCCGCAACCAGCGCCGCTACACCGCGCTCGACCGCGACGACGTTGTGCTCGAGAGCTACGACAACGCGAGCCGCGAGGTTGCGCATGTGGATCGCGAACGCGAGAAGGCTGCGCCGTTTAGCGAGTATGTTGAGACCTTTACCGAGGAACAGGTGCGCGCCGAGACCGCCCGCTGCCTGGGCTGCGGCGCCTCGATCGTCGACCCCAACAAGTGCATCGGCTGCGGCCTGTGCACCACCAAGTGCGCGTTTGACGCCATCCATCTGGATCGCGACCGCCCCGAGTGCTCCACGATGGTCAAATACGAGCAAAAGCTTCCAAGCCTGGGCAAGTACGCGCTCAAGCGCGCCATCAAGATCAAATTCGGGAAGAAGTAAGAAACGCAACAAGCAGGAGAACGGCGCAGAGAGCGGTTGGACAGCGAGCGAGTCCCAGGCGTGGCGAGGTGCCTTGAAAGAGGAGGGCATAGGGCTTTTGCCCATTCCCGACGATTGAAAGGCAGATCGCCCGTCTGGGGCTCGCGCAGCGTCAAGCCGACCGCCGTTCGGTAGAACGGCGGAAGGAATTAAAAGTGCACGAGCTGGGGATCGTCTATCACATCATTCGCGATGTCGAGAATGTGGCGCGCGCTCATGGCGTGCGTCGCGTTTCGAGCGTGACGTTGCTGTTGGGCGAGGTCTCGGGCGTCGTTCCCGACTTGCTGCTCGACGCTTGGCACTGGGCAGCAGATAAAAAGCCTATCGCGCAGGGCGCGGAGCTTATCGTGGAGCCCGTCGAGGCCGTGACGCATTGCGAGGCGTGCGGCCGCGACTACGCGACGGTCGAGCACGGCAAGACCTGCCCTCATTGCGGCAGCGGCGAGACCTATTTGCTGCAGGGCCAGGAGGTCATGATCAAGCAGATCGAGACCCCCGACGAGGACCCGGCAGACGTTGCTCCTGACGGCCTCTCCGACGCCCCCGATGCCGTTGACGCCGCCAACCCTCTCCACATCGTCTAGGATCCCCTATAAGTTGCGGTGAAATAGTTCCTAAATCCAGCCTTCTGGCTCTTAAACAAGAACTATTCCACCGCAACTATTTTGAGTGGTTTCATAGACCATAAGTCACGAAAATAGTCAAGCCATGTCTGTTTAAACAAAATAGCGGCAGTACAAGCGCATTCGCGCTTGCCTAAAATCGATATTAATGAACAGCCTGCTTGTATCTGTAAAATGCATGGCTTGATGAGCGACGCCTTGTCGTGTAATGAGTCAAAAAGCAGTAACGTAATCAACTTGTAACAAACTTAGACGTTTAAACAAATAATCCAACCTTTTGCGAATTTAGCTATAATTCCACAATCCAAACAGGTATACTCCTTTCATGTCGTGTAGGAAATACGTAGACAAAAAGGAGGTTATGTGATGGTAAGTATTGTTCTTGCTAGCCACGGGGACTTGGCAGCTGGAATCAAGCAGACGGGCTCGATGGTCTTTGGCGATCAGCCGTCTGTTGCCGTGGTCTCGCTCGAGCCGAGCATGGGCCCCGACGACTTCCGTGCCAAGGTCGAGGAAGCAATCGCTTCCTTCGAAGACCAGGAGCAGGTGCTCTTCCTCGTTGATCTGTGGGGCGGCACGCCGTTCAACCAGATCAGCGGGCTCATCGAGGGCCACGATTCCTGGGCTATCGTCACCGGTGTCAACCTGCCTATGCTCATCGAGGCATATTCGCAGCGCTTTGACGCAAAGAACACTGCACATGCGATCGCAAAACATCTCGTGACTGAGGCTAAGGCTGGCGTGCGCGTCAAGCCCGAGTCTCTGGAGCCCGAGGAGAAGAAGCCGGCTGCGGCCTCCGCTGCTCCTGCAGGCGCCATCCCTCCGGGAACGGTCATCGGCGATGGGCACATCAAGATCGCCCACGTCCGTATCGACACCCGTCTGCTTCATGGCCAGGTGGCCACCACGTGGACCAAGCAGATCAACCCCAACCGCATCATCGTGGTTTCCGACGGCGTTGCTCACGACGAGCTCCGTAAGACCATGATCGAGCAGGCTGCCCCTCCGGGAGTCCATGCCAACGTCGTGCCCATCAAGAAGATGGCCGAGGTCGTCAAGGACACGCGCTTTGGTGACACCAAGGCCATGCTGCTCTTTGAGAACCCGCAGGATCTGCTCAAGGCCATCGAGGCCGGCGTCGACATCAAGGAAGTCAACATCGGTTCCATGGCTCATTCCAAGGGCAAGGTCGTCGTCACCAACGCCGTCGCTATGGGCGATGACGACGTCAAGACTCTCGAGGCCCTCAAGGCCAAGGGCGTCAAGTTCGAGGTCCGCAAGGTTCCTTCGGATTCCTCCGAGGATCTCGACGCCATGTTGAAGAAAGCTAAGGCCGAACTGGCCGCTCAAGCATAGTAAAGGAGGGTCCGATACATGTCTGCAATCACTATTCTGCTTGTTGCGATTGTCGCGTTGCTTGCCGGTATGGAAGGCATTCTGGATGAGTTCCAGTTCCATCAGCCGCTCGTGGCATGCACGCTTATCGGTCTCGTAACCGGTCACCTTCAGGAGGGCATCCTCCTGGGCGGTTCGCTCCAGATGATGGCCCTTGGCTGGGCTAACGTCGGCGCCGCTGTCGCGCCTGACGCCGCTCTGGCCTCGGTCGCTTCTTCGATCATCATGGTGCTCGCCCTCAACGGTGGCGCCACCGATTCGGCCAAGGCCGTTACCACCGCTATCGCCGTCGCCGTCCCGCTGTCGGTCGCTGGTCTGTTCCTGACCATGATCTGCCGTACCATTGCTACCGCTATCGCTCACGCCATGGACGGTTGCGCCGAGAAGGGCGACTTCTCCGGCATCGAGCGCTGGCAGTATGCTGCCATCCTCATGCAGGGCCTTCGTATCGCCATCCCGGCAGTGCTTTTGTGCGTCATCCCGGCCGAGGCCGTTACCAACGCGCTTAACGCTATGCCCGACTGGCTGTCCGGCGGCATGGCTGTCGGCGGCGGCATGGTCGCTTCCGTCGGTTACGCCATGGTCATCAACATGATGGCCACCAAGGAGACCTGGCCGTTCTTCGTCCTCGGCTTTGTCCTTGCTGCCATCCCTCAGCTCACGCTGATCGCCCTTGGTCTCATTGGCATCTCCCTTGCCCTCATCTACCTTGGCCTTAAGGATCTGGCCAAGCAGGGTGGCGGCATGGGCGGTGGCTCCGGCGACCCGCTCGGCGACATTCTGAACGATTACGAGTAGGAGGGGAGTGATACATATGGCAGAGAACAAGATTCAGCTCACCAAGGCTGACCGTAAGAAGGTTTGCTTCCGTCATCAGTTCCTTCAGGGCTCGTGGAACTACGAGCGTATGCAGAACGGCGGCTGGTGCTTCGCAATGATCCCTGCGATCAAGAAGCTCTACACCAGCAAGGATGACCAGATTGCCGCTCTTAAGCGCCACCTGGAGTTCTATAACACCCACCCCTATGTTTCCGCCCCCGTCATTGGCGTTACCCTCGCCCTCGAGGAGGAGCGCGCCAACGGTGCTCCGATCGATGACGTCGCCATCCAGGGCGTCAAGGTCGGTATGATGGGCCCGCTCGCCGGCGTCGGTGACCCCGTCTTCTGGTTCACCCTTCGCCCGATTCTGGGCGCTCTGGGCGCTTCCCTGGCCATGTCCGGCAGCATCGTCGGTCCGCTGCTGTTCTTCTTCGCGTGGAACATCATCCGTTACGCTTTCCTGTGGTACACGCAGGAGTTTGGCTACAAGGTCGGCTCCTCCATCGCCAAGGACCTCTCCGGTGGTCTGATGGGCAAGGTCACCGAGGGCGCTTCCATCCTGGGTATGTTCATCATCGGCGCCCTGGTCGAGCGCTGGGTGTCCATTTCCTTCACCCCGATCGTCTCCACGGTCAAGCAGTCTGCTGGCGCCTTTATCGACTGGGCTAGCCTGCCCTCCGGTTCCGAGGGTATCAAGGAAGCGCTGACGATGTACAACTCCGTCGGTGCTACCGCCCTTGATCAGATGAAGGTCACCACGCTTCAGGCCAACCTCGATCAGCTCATCCCCGGCCTTGCCGCCGTGTGCCTGACCCTGCTGGTCTGCAAGCTCCTCAAGAAGAAGGTCAGCCCGATTGTCATCATCCTGGCTCTCTTCGCCGTCGGCATCATCGGTCGCTTCTGCGGCTTCATGTAAGCACGTTTAGGCTTAAGACCGAGAGTTGCTAGGTAAGGGCTTTTGAGCCATTGAAACGGACCGCACCCGGTGGGTACACTGGATGCGGTCCGATTGTTTTTATTGGAGGGCGAGGCGCGTATGGCGCAATCTCAGAACAGCACGGTCGATCTGGCAACGCCGGCAACCTGCCTGATGGGGCTTACCAGCCACGGTAACGTGATGGTGGGCAATAAGGCGTTTGAGTACTATAACGAGCGCAATCCCGAGGATTATATTCAAATCCCGTGGGACGAGGTCGACTATATTGCCGCCGAGGTTTTGCGCGGTACCAAGAAGATTACGCGTTTTGCCATCTTCACCAAGGACAACGGTCACTTTACGTTTTCGACGCGCGACGACAAAGAGACGCTTCGTGCTGTCCGCAAGTACGTCGACGAGGATAAGCTCGTGCGTTCGCCCGACTTTATCGATGTGACGGCCAAGGGCGCCAAGAGCATCCCCTCCGTTATCAAAAACCTCTTCCACAAAGGCAACTAGTCATTAAAGAGCGCCCCCCAAAGTGGGACGTAGTTTCCCATGGGGCTCGATCGGGAAAGTGCATCCCAGTTCGAGCGCCGATTCCGGGATGTAGTTTCCGGAACGGGGTCGTTTGGGAAACCGTGTCCCGTTTCGAGCCGAAATTCTGGGACACAGTTTCCAGCGAGGTCCCATTGGGAAAGTCTGACCCAGAATTTGCCTGGATAGTGGGACGCACTTTCCGGAGGGCTGTTCCACCGCAACTTCGAAGAGTGGCTATACGCTGCATTACAACGGCGTAAATCTGCTACACTAGTACAACATGCCTCCGTAGCTCAGGGGATAGAGCACCGCTCTCCTAAAGCGGGTGTCGACGGTTCGAATCCGCCCGGGGGCACCAGGAAAATAGCAGGTCAGACGGTGTAAATCGTCTGGCCTGTTTTTGTATGAATAGGGGCAAAACTCGATTGAGAGGTAAGCTAGGGATGAAAGTTCTTTCTATGGTGAAATCATCTCAACTCCATATTTTGTCCTCGGGGCCGGTTTTCAACCCTTCCCACAGCTTACGGGCTGGATGTGGGGCCCTTCGGCTATGCAAAGCGTTGAAAACCTAGGTTGACGTTGCTGTGAGATGGGCGAGTTTCCAACAGCCCCCGGCGTCTCAGGATTGCACGGAGGGCCTTACGGCGCAGGCGACCGTTGAAAACTCGTTCTTCTGCTAGGAAGACAACTTATTTATATAGTCCATTTGCCTTTTAAGTAGTCTAAGGGTAATTGCCCGTCCGACTGCTTCCATGAAGACAAAGTCGGGCTCACCGCTGTTTGTGGAAGGGAGCATAATCGACTGTCTTGCCATCCTTGTGGCGTTGAACTTGTAGAGATAACCATACTTGCTCTTTTGTTGCTGGATTGCGACCTTTAGGAATAGATAAATAAACTCGTTGCCCTCATTGTTCTTGAGATGAAAGCGTTTGACGTCATCAGAGAAGATGCATTCATATGGGTGATAGAACCCAAGGCAAACTCCGTTGCCGTTGTAGTTCACGCCGAGGACATTGCTGTCGAGTGATGAGTTTCTATCGGCTACAAAACCGGCGATACCGTTGCTGTTGTCGAGCGCTCCGACGAATGGGCGTCTTCCGGGCTTTCGGTTTCGGGATTCTAGGCGCTTTCCAGAGTGAATGTCGAATATCTGGTTGATTGGGTATGCCCCCCAATTTCTTCTGAACAAGGAGGAAGAGTTGAGTTCGAAGTCGATTACTCTCTCTCTCTCTCTCGATGTCGGCGGTGCGCTTCATTAGGAATTCGCAGCAGTGTTCGATCTGAATCGCCTCGCGCTCGCGAATGTAGTCCTCCATGAATTGCCAGTCGGGATTACCCAACGTATCGACGGGAAGCATTACCTGCATGCCTTGTATCCTCTGGTCGTTTATTTCTCTATTGAAATTAAAGTTGGATGCCTGTTTGCTAAGGGTAGCGACAAGAAACAGGTAGTGCTCTTTCTTAAGCCCTTTGCGTTTTAGGTGTGTGACATGATCGCTCGCGACGAATTCGAATGGCTCGTAGAACGCAGAACCCACGCTGCCACTATTGGCAAGGCTGATGCAATCGTAAAAGACTCGGCATCCATCAGCTTTACAAATGAATCCATCAACGCCGTTGTTGAGGGCGGAGGAGGATACGTATGGAATGGTGCCCTGTTGCTGGTCAGCGCGTTTAAGACGCTTTCCGCGTTGAATGGAATCAAATAATTCAGTTAGGTGGAAGGTGGACCAATCTCTATCCCGAAGGTTAAGCACTGTGGTCCTCCTCAAATAAGTAGCCTCTCCCATGAGAGACCATGTCGAGCTGGAAAGTTAAATAGTCGGCTATGGCCTTCTCGAAATCCTCGTCGGTCGGTATTTCGTCGTTGAAGTAATAGAAGCTGTGAAGCCACTCATCGTCGGCCTTGACAGTTGAGCGAACGCAGAACTTCGAGGGAGCATCTTCGTGACCGTTCCAGACGTCGATGAGGTGCTGTTTCTTGTCCTTTGCGGAGTCTCCTTCGACTAGGCCGACATGCGCACGCACCTCGTAGCCGTCGTCTCTGAAATCGATGAATCGGCATTCTTTATCAGAGTCGTGAGGCTCGCCAGCGGTAAATACAGCTATGACGGGATTAGTCCCGACCCCATAGAAAGTATCGGTGTTGCACGTAATAACGCCTTCGAGGGTGTGATGCTTGAGGATGGAGACCTTGAACTCCTTCTCGGCTTTGCTCTTTCCTGTCATTGATGATTGCGGAACGATGACTGCCGCTCTCGCACCTATTGTGAGAGAGTCGAGAAGACGTTCCACAAAAGATAGCTCGTATTGGCTTGGATCCGCTTTGGTTCCCTGGCTGTAAGGAGGATTCATCAGCCCGACTGTTGCCCCTTTGAGCTGTATTTGGGCCGGATTTTGCTTGAGGAAATCGCAGCATTCAAGGTTGCTGTTTCCGTCGCGCCTAAGAATCATGTTTGCAGCCGCGACTGCAAACATGTTGCTTTGAAGCTCGATGCCGTGAAGGCGCTTTTTCTTAATGTCTTTGCGTTCCTGTTCGCTGGTTGCAGAAGAAAGCATGCGATGCATGGCGGCGATGAGAAATCCCGCCGTTCCGCATGTTGGATCAAGCACCGTATCCGAAGGCTTGACATCTACGAGCTCACACATAAGATCGCAGATGTGCTTTGGCGTGAGCACGATGCCGAGCGTTTGGCCGTCCCCGCCGGAATAGCTCATGAACTCGCCATAAAAGCGACCTATGAAGTCTTCTGAAGTCTTCTGGTACTTGATGCTCTTGAAAACGTGCTCGTTAAGGAAGTTGGTGTAGTAGTGCAACGGGGTCATCCCGAGGGTATCGTTGACTTCGTTCAAGCGGAAGCTTGTTTGAATAATGCCGAACTCAGCAAGAAGCTTGTTTTTCTTTACATCTGGCCCGACGTTGGAGCGCGTGAGTCTTCCGCGAATGGCATTCATCAGCTTATCGCCGTCGCGCATGCCCTCGGTCTGGTCGCCGGTAAGGGAGCCGATTGAGAACCCGCCGTATTCGATTTCATCCAGAGCGAGAAGGATGCCAGCCACTACGAGGGCCTTATCTTGGTCCTTGATGGAGCCGTAGGTGCGAAGATATTCGTGGAGCTCTGCCGCATCCTTGAGAATTTGTTCGGTGGTCTTCTCGACGTCGGTTGGTTCGTCAAGAACATACCGTGTGTAGTATTCAACGATGTTGCTCGGTGAGAGCCAAGTGAACGATTCGAGGTCTGGGAGCCTCTTGTAGCCTTCTCGGTCATTCACGAACACGGGAGATATGGTGTGATGCTTGGAGTCCCCTGAAACCCCAACGGCGAAGACCTCAGTGAAAGGGCTCTTCTTTGCGATGTGCGAGGCGTAGTGATAGGCACCGTTGACGGCATAATCGGTAACGGCCTCGGTGCTCATGTCGAGGATGCCAGAATCTGTTAGCTTTTCATGTCGGCTTTGGCTCGCCTTATCTTCGATGACAAGAACAAAGCGGCCAATTTTCGAAACATATTCAGGATAGCCAGCGTTTCCCGTTCCGCGCTTGGATGCGTCCTTGAGGGCGTTGTCGATTTCTTTGATGCTGCTCCCCTGTGATGTGAACTCAATATCACACTCGGTGAGCCTGTCGGCAACCCAAAGGTCGAGTGCGGCTTCTTTCCTGGCCATGTGAAATCCTTCGATAACGAGCTGATGCGAATTTAATCGTGATAAAGATATTCAACAGTTTAACCTCAGGCTATAGATTAAAGAAAAACTACTTTCGACCAGGTTCTTCGAACGGCAGCGATTCGGATTTGCTGCGTAGCAATCGGCCTCGCGGCCGATGGGTCCCGCTTATGGGCGGCCCCTGCGACGCGCGGAATCGCTTTCGTTGCGGCTCTCTGTAACGCTCCCATGGGTCGCATTTCGTCTAGCTCCGCTCGCGCCACCCTTCTCGTCGCCCGCATCATCAGGGCTGCATCGGTTAGAATCGTGTGTGCGACGCATCCCGTGCGCGGGCGGCCGAAGACTTGATCGGAGGTCCCCAATTGCTGAAATTCCTTAACGCGCTCGCCGCCCTTGCGACGGTCGGCACGTTCATCATTACGTTTCTTGATTCGTATGAGGTTCGGTTTAAGGTCCGTAGGCGCACGCGCGGTGCGGACGGTTCTCGGCGTTTGCGCCGCAAGCGCAAATAAAAACGGCCGGGGTTGCAGCCCGGCCGTTTAACACGTTAGAAAACTAGGCCGCCCGCGCTCCTTAACACTTACGCGGGATGCGTCGTTTTCTAGAAACATTCTACCCGTCCGGCTGCGGGTCCGTCCACATTTTCCAAATCAAATCACCAGATGTCTACTGAGACACGCAAAGCGCCCGCTTGCTGGGGGAGCAAGCGGGCGCCTGTGAGCGAATATGTTTGCGGCGAAAGCCGTAATGAGCGGTGAGGTGGCGACTAGTTGGTCGTACCGGAATCGTCGCCCGTGCCCGTGCCCGAGCCCGAGCCCGAGCCCGAGCCCGAACCAGAAAGTGCGACCGTCAGTGTAATCGTGCTGTCGGTGGACTGCTTGCCGGTGGGGGAGACGCCTGTAACGGTGGCATCCTCGTTACCGCTTACGGGATTGCCGTTCTGGTCACAGAAGCCAATGTTATAGAAACCGGCGTTGTTGAGCGCGGTGACGGCGGCGGAGATGCTCTTGCCGTACAGGTTGCCCGGAACACTGGCCTTGCCGGACTTCTTGGCAATGACGACGGTAATCGTTGCGCCGGGCTTCTGCTTGCCGCTGGGGTTCCAGCTGATCACGGTGCCCTCGGTAACCGAGTCGTTCTCCTGGTAGCTCACGTCGACGCCAAAGCCTGCCATATCGAGGGCGTTGCGTGCTTGGGCCTCGGTCATGTCGGTCAGGTCGGGGACGGACGTGGTATCCGGGCCGCTCGAGACCTTGTACGAGATGGTCGTGCCCTTCGCGACTTCCTTACCGGCTTCGGTGCCCTGCTCAAAGACCTGGCCCTCATCGGCCTCGTTGGCCTCCTCGGAGGCGTTGCCCTTCAGGCCAACGCTTGCCAGCGCGGCTTCTGCCTGGTCCTTGGTCAGGCCGACAAGCTGGGGAACCTCAACCTTCTCGGAGGGCTTGGGGCCCTTGGAGATTACCAGGTTCACCTTGGTGCCCTTGGCCTTCTTGGTGTTGCCGTTGGGCGTCTGCTCGGCGACCTTGCCCTCGTCGACATCGTCGTTGTAGCTTTGGTCGATGGTGCCGACCTCGAGGCCGGCTTCCTTGATCAGCTCGACGGCAGTCTGCTGGTCCTTGCCCAGCACGTCAGGCACGGTGACCTGCTCGCCGCCAAAGAGTCCTGTGGCAAAGGCCACCACGATGCCGATGACGGCAACCGCTGCCACCACGGCGGCGATGATCTTGTTCTTGTTGGATTTGGGCTCTTCGACCTCGTAGGAGCCGGTGGAGCCCGAAACCGAGCTACGGGCGGTATTCTGGCCGCTCACGCCCGAGACGGGACGCACCATGGCGCGCGTCTGATCGGAAAGCTCGCGAGTCTTGGTGGCGCCCAGTTCACCGGGGGCACCGATGATGCGCGTGGGCTCCGAGACGTTGACGGCACGGCCCGACAGGTAGCTGTTGAGCACCTGACGCAGCTCGTCGGCGGTCTGGAAGCGGTTTGCCGGGTCCTTCTCCATGCACTTGAGGATGATGCGCTCAAGGTCGGCGTCGACACCGGAGTTGATCTGGCTCGGCGGAATAGGCAGCTCGTTGACCTGCTTGAGTGCGACCGAGATAGCGTCGTCACCGTCAAAGGGCACGCGGCCGGTGGCGCATTCATACATCACGACGCCCAGCGAGTAGATATCCGAGGTGGGGCCGAGGTCCTGACCACGGGTCTGCTCGGGGCTGACGTAGTGGGCGGTTCCCAGCACGTTGTTGTCTTGCGTGAGGTGGCTGTTCTTGGCGCGCGCGATGCCAAAGTCCATCACCTTGATGTTGCCGTCGGGCAGCACCATGATGTTCTGCGGCTTAATGTCGCGGTGGATGATCTCGTGCTTGTGGGCGACCGAAAGCGCGGAGCTGATCTGCGAGCCGATCTGGGCGACCTTCTTGGGGTCGAGGGCGCCGTGGCTCTTGATGCCGCTCTTAAGGTCGGTGCCGCGCAGGTACTCCATGACGATGTAATAGGTGTCGCCGTCCTTGCCCCAATCGTAGACGCCCACGATATAGGGGGAGGAGAGACCGGCTGCTGCCTGGGCCTCCTGCTTAAAGCGTGCGGCGAAGGTTGCGTCGCCGGCATACTGTGGCAGCATGATCTTGACGGCTACCGTGCGGTCGAGGACCTGGTCCTGTGCACGGTAGACGGTCGCCATGCCGCCTGTTCCCACCTTATCCTTGAGGAGGTATCTTCCCCCGAGGACCCTCTGTTCCATTCCTGCTCCTAACATAACTATTCGCTCAACGATGTGTGTAGTACCTTCGATGTGGCCGCTGGGGCCGTGTGGCGCGTTGCCGCTAACTCTTCGGCCGCGGCGCGCCTCGGGTGTCCGATTCGGTCATGGGCATCACGCTCCCTGTGCGGCAAGCGCCGCGGTCAGGACGATGCCGGCGATCTTGGCGGCCTTGACGTCATGCTTGTCGTAATCCTCCAAGGCCACCGAGATGGCGACCGTGGGTGAATCGTAAGGTGCAAAGCCAACGAACATCGAGTTGACGTTGGTGCCGCCGGTCTCGGCCGAGCCGGTCTTGCCGGCGACCTTGACGCCGGGGATTTGGGCATCGGTGCCGGTGCCGGACTGGACGACGGCAAGCATGGCCTGCTTGACCTGGTCGGCCGTGGCGGAGCTGACGGCCTGACCCAGCGAGCGGGACTGCGTGATCTTGACCACGGTTCCGTCCGGGGCGAGTACCTGGGCTACAAAGTACGGGTCCATGACCACGCCGCTGTTAGCGATGGCGGCGGCAATCACGGCGTTTTGCATGACGGTGGTCTGCGGGCCGGGCGTGTGGTCCATGCCGACAGGCTGGCCGGCACCGGCCCAGGCGGTCTCCCACTCGGTCATGAGCGACGGGTCGGCCATGATGGAGGCCGCGGAGGTCAGGTCCTGGCCGAGCTTTTGGCCGTAGCCAAAGGCGTTGGCAAACTGCACGAGCGTGTTTGCGCCAACTTCGTTTGCCACCTGGCCAAAGACGACGTTGGAGGACACGGCAAAGGCCTGCTGCAAGCTGATGGTGCCGTAGCTCTCGTTGGCATAGTTGGTGACCGGTGCGTTGCCGATGTCCATGGAGCCGGGCGCCTGGTAGGTGCTGGTAAGGCTGGCGGTACCGGTCTCGAGTGCCGCGGAAAGCGTAACGACCTTAAACGTTGAGCCCGGCGTGTACAGCGCGTCCATGGCGCGATTGTACATGGAGCCGTCCTCGCCGCCGCCCGTCTGCAGCAGGGCATCGATGTTGGTGTTGTCGTATGTGGGCGAGCTGGCACATGCGAGAACCGCGCCGGTACGCGGGTCGATGACCACTACAGCGCCCTTAAAGCCCTTGAGTGCCTGCTCGGCCGCCGTCTGGATGCGCGAGTCGATGGTGAGCTTGGCGGTGTTGCCCGGCTGGGTCTGGCCTGCGAGCGACGCGATGGCGTTGTTCCAGCTGGAGTAGTCCTTAGAACCGGTGAGCGTGTCGTTCATGACGCTCTCGATGGCGGTGGTGCCATACTGCTGACTCACGTAGCCAACCACGTGCGCTGCCAGGTTACCGTTGGGGTAGGAGCGTACGTAGGTGCCGTCCTCCTGCTGCAGCGACTCGGCCAGAGTCACGCCGTCGGACGTGATGATGGAGCCGCGCTGGATGTACTTGGAGCGGGCGATGGTGTGGTTGTTGGTCGGCATGTCCTGATAGTCCTTGGCCTTAATGACCTGGACATAGGTGAGGTTGCCGATAAGGATGGCGAACAGCGCCGTAAAGGCGAGCACCGCGCGGGTTAGACGGTTGGCGAGCGCCACGCGGCCGAGCACACCGGATTCAGGTGTGTCGAGCAGGCGACGGCGCATGCGCGAGCCGACGGAATGGCTGCCGCTGCCGTAGGAAGACGAGGTGGCAAAGCGCGTGCCCGTCGGGGCGGCGGCAGATGCGACCTGATCATCGGTGATGGCGGCCATGGTGCCGGTGCCGGTAAGTTCTGCCTCGCGTCCGGTCGCCTCGTCACCGGCGCGCAGCAGGAGCGCGACGATGATAAAGCTTGCCAGCAGCGAGGAGCCGCCCTGGCTCATAAAGGGCAGGGTGACGCCGGTCAGCGGGATCAGGCGGGTTACGCCGCCAACGATCAAGAAGGCCTGGAAGCTGATGGCTGCCGTAAGGCCCGTGGCACTAAAGGCGGCGAGGTCGGATTTAGCGCGGGCAGCCGTGGTGAGGCCACGCACGGCAAAGAGCATAAACAGGATGAGCACGGCGCCGCCGCCCAAAAGGCCCATCTCCTCGCCGATAGCCGAGAAGATAAAGTCGGACTCGACGACAGGGATGTTGTTGGCCATGCCGTTGCCGATGCCAACACCGACCAGACCGCCATCGGCAAGCGAGAAGAGCGACTGGACGATCTGGTAGCCCTGGCCCTGGGCGTCCTTAAACGGATCGAGCCAAACCTGGAAACGCACCTGAACGTGAGACAGGAACTTGTAGGCGCCCACGGCTCCAACGGCTAAGAGCGCAAGGCCGATAACGACATACGAAAAGCGCCCCGTGGCAACGTAGAGCATCAGCAAGAAGATGGTGTAGAACAGCACGGCCGAACCCAGGTCGCGTTCGAAGACGACGACGAGCAGGCACACACCCCACACGGCAAACAGCGGCAGCAGCAGTCGCAGGCGAGGGATCTTAAAGCCCAGGATCTTGCGGTTGGAGATGGAGAGCAGCTCGCGGTTCTCGGCCAGGTACCCGGCCAGGAACAGCACGATAAAGACCTTGGCGAACTCGCCGGGCTGGATGGTAAAGCCCGCGATGCGAATCCACAGTTTGGAGCCCGAGATCGTGGTGCCGATAAAGATAGGCAGCATCAGCAGAATGATGCCGATGATGCCAAAGGTGTACTTGTAGCGCATGACTACGTCGAGGTTTTTGACCAGTGCGAGCGTTCCCACCATGAGCGCCACCGAGACAAACAGGATGATGAGCTGTGAGATGGCGAGAGCGGGGGCGAGACGCGTCACGAACGTGATGCCGATGCCCGAAAGTATAAATACGATGGGTAGGATGGCGGGGTCGGCGCCGGGCGCCAAGATGCGCACGGCGATATGTGCCGCAGCGAAGGCGGCAAAGAGGCCGATCGGCACGGCGAGCGTCTCAAAGGAGATGGCGGCGCCCGCGGTGAGCACGTACATCGCATACAGCAGGATGACGGGGAACGCCGAGGCGATGAGCAAGAGCAGCTCGGTGTTGCGGCGACTCATAAGCGGCACTCCCTTTCTAGTTCTTTTCGGAGGCTTCGGCCTCGGCGGACTGTTCGGCGGTTTTCTCGGAATCTGATTCGGAGGTCGATCCCTGATTGGTGTTGTCGCGAATCGTTTGCGCGTCGATCACCTGGCGGGTCTGCTCCTCATCGATCTGGTGGCGGTACTTGGATATCGTGTCCTGCGCATCGTCGACACTTGTTTGCGGAATGCCCGCCTTGAGTCGGTTTTGCGTGTCTTCGGGCAGGTCGGACAGCTTGATGCTGGTTTCGCTTTCGAGCCAGTGGAGCTTGAGTCCGAGCGGCTTGCCGGGCAGGCCGCGCCAGACGGCGACATTGCCCTGGTAGGTACCCAGGTAGTACGAGCCGGTGACACCCGTGTAGGCCCAGATGCCAGCTGCCAGCACAAAGACGAGGGCCAGAATGGCGGCGATAGTAATGTTGCGGCGACGCACGCGCTGCGCCTCGCGCATAACGCCATCGTCAACCAGGTCAACGACTACTACGGTCACGTTGTCGTGGCCGCCGGCGGCAAGCGCCGCGTCCACTAGGTTGTCGACGCAGATTTGCGCGGTTGAGGACTGCGTGGCGATGTTCTCGATATCGCTATCGGGAATCATGCTCGAAAGGCCGTCGGAGCACAGGATCAGGCGGTCGCCTTCCTCGATATGCAGAGTGAAGTGGTCGGCATACATGGCGGGGTCCGAGCCCAGCGCGCGGGTGATGACCGAACGGTTGGGGTGGACGCGAGCCTCGTCTGCCGTGATCTCGCCGGCGTCCACGAGCTCCTCCACGTAGGAGTGGTCGCGGGTCACGCGGATGAGCGTGCCCTCGTGGAGCAGGTAGGCGCGCGAGTCGCCCACGTGGGCGATGGCGAGCGTGTCGTTTTCGATATAGGCGCAAGTGGCCGTGCAGCCCATGCCGGGCTTGCCCAGGCCGTTCAAGGCGGCCTCGATTACGGCGGCGTTAGCGGCCTCGACGGCTGCGGCCAAGCGTGCTGCGTCGGCGGACTGCGGGGCCGTTTTGGCAATGGTCTCGACGGCGATAGAAGAGGCCACCTCGCCGGCGGCGTGACCGCCCATGCCGTCGCATACGCAAAAGAGCGGCGACTGCACCAGGTAGGAATCCTCATTGTGCGGGCGCACGCAGCCAACGTCGGAGCGGGCGCCCCACATGAGTTGCGTGGTGGTGCCGGCATCATAGGTCGAGTCGGTCTCGATGCGCTCCTCGGTCAGGGGTTCAAAGCTCATGGTCGAGCCGGGGTCTTTGAGCTTGGCCTCAACGGCGGCAACGTCGATCTCGGCTGTGTCACCGGGAGAGACGGTGTCGGTCTCGGCATTTGATTCGGAATCGCCGGTGTCCGGGGAGCCGGGCTCCTCGGACACGCGGGCGGACGACTCGTCGTCTTGCGGGCTGACGTCTATGGGCTCGGGCGCCGGCGTAGACGCGGGCGCAACCTCGGATGCCGGGGCTATGGGAAACGCCGGCGCGGCGGGCTCGGGTGCCGCAAACACCGCAGCGCTCTCGTTGATTGCCGCGGCGACGGGCTCTGCAAAGTGAGCCGGCGCCGGGGTTGCTTCGGGCGCTGTGGGCTGTTCCGCAGCATGTGCGCCGATGGGCGCCGCTACGGCATCCGCTTCGTCCTCGTTATCGGCGAGATCCGAAATATCATGCGTTACATGCGAAAGAGGCAGGGAGAACACGGTGTCCTCGGGCTCCACGGGTGTGGAGTCAGCCGGAGCGGCGTGGGCCGGTGCAGCTGCGGCGGCAGCCGGTGCCTCGGTCATGGTTGCGGACTTGTTCTCCTCGTCGATCATCGACGGTTCACCTTCATGACCACGTCGCCAATCTGGACTTCGTCGCCCTCACGCAGCGTTGCGGGCTCCACGAGCTGGCGGCCGTTGACGAGCGTGCCGTTAAGCGAGTTGAGGTCCTCGATGATGAGCGCCGGGCCCTGCAGCGAAAAGCGCGCATGCGAGGCCGAGACAAACGGCTCGTTGATGCAGATGTCCGAAGACGGCGAGCGGCCGACGATGACGGGGCCGAGCATGTCTACGTGGATGCCGCGGATGCCGCGCGGACCCTTGTCCACATCAATCGTCCAGATAGCCGAGTCGCGGCGCTGCCCGCGCACAAGTCCCACGCCGGTCTTCATGACGGCGAACAGGAAGATATAGAGCAGGGCGACCAGGACGATGCGGCCTGCGAAAAGGACGATATCGATGTTCATAAGCGACTATCCCCTAAATTCAAAGGTACTCAGGCCAAACGTCAGTAGATCGCCGTTGCGCAGCGGGCAGCGCGTAATGCGGCGGTTGTTGACGAGCGTGCCGTTGGTGGAATTGAGGTCCTCGATCGACCAATCCGAGCCCGTAAAGGTGAGCTGGGCGTGGCGGCGCGACACGTTGGGGTCGCGCAGGGCAATGTCGGAAACTGAGCGCTCGCGACCGATGGTCACCTGTGCGGAGGTGATGCTATGGCTCTCGCCACTCACGACGTCGACGAGCTGGGCGAGCGGGCGCTGCGGGGCGCGAGTGCTCGCCATGTTGGAGGCGATGCCGGCTGCGGCGCCTAGGCCCACGGCGGCACCGGTCGCGGCGGCTCCGCCCATGCCGGCAAGCGCGTCGCGCGAGACGGTCTGCGGCACCGGGATGGGTGCGGCGGCGGGGTCGGGGACGCTAGGCGCGAAGGGGTCTGCCACGGCAAGCGGGTCGGGAGCGGCGGCGCGAGGCGTCGGCTGCTGCTGGGGCATGGCGGCGGGGCGCTGCTGCTGCGGGGCAGCAAACTGCTGCTGGCCGGCGCGCGGGGCGCTGGCGGCACGGCTTGCCGCGGAGTTGTTCTGGCCCAGGCCGTTTTGATAGGCGCGCTCTTCTTCGTACAGGCGGCCGAGCGTGGGGGCATCGACGTTCTCGGCAAAGACCGAGAACTTGCCGGCGCGCAGCTGCGGATCGATCATAAAGCGCACGAGGGGCTCGCCGACAAAGACATAGCGGCGCTTTTCGGCCTGCGCCTTCACAAACTCGCGGACCTCGCGCGAAAGCTCGGGGTAGAACGGGGCGAGCATGGGATCGTCGTCGGCGGCGATAAGGATGGTATAGAGTGCCGGCGCCGTGTTGACGCCGTTAATCACCAGAGTCTGATCCTCCATGTCGCGAGCGGCCTGCTTGGCAAGCTTCTTAAAGGAGAACGGGGCACGGGTGGCACCGAAGATGCCGGCCACGTGGTCCTCGAAGATGTTCAGGAAGTTCACGAAAGATCACTCTCCGTATAGGTTCTTTGGTATCCGAGCAAATATAGGCATATCCCAACGATTATAGAGGATAGGGTTCCCGCAACCGCCGCCTTGGCGACGACCGCGGCTGCAAGGCTGGCAATTTCCATATGGTGTGCAAGACAGGACGCCGCTGCGCAGCCGATGCCGGTGACAGCGATGGCGGCGATTGCGGCAAGGTTTGAGCCCTGATCGGCACGCTTGGCATGGGCATTGAGCAGCGCGGATGACGCTGCGGCAGTTGCCGCGACCAGCACAAAGGCGGCCCAAAGGAGCGGGTCTCCCAGCGCTGCGGCAACGTTACCGAGCCCCAGCACGCCTCCGGCTGAAAGCGCGACCGTGGCCAGACGGGCAAAAAGCGCGCCCATGCCCGTTGCCGCGGCGGCGCTTGCCGGGCCGAGCCAAAATGACGCGACGCCGGCGGCGACCCCAGCTGCCAGGAAGGTATTGCCGGTCAGACAGCCAAGCGCGAGTGCACAGGTGAGCGTGGCGCTCGCGGCAGCCTCGGTGCGACCCCAGGCGATCCACCAACCGGACATGGCGGCGGCAAAGATCACCGCGACGGGCAGCATCGACAGGATGCCCTGTGCCTGCATGGTGGCGTTGGCCATGAGCACCAAAAAGCCCACAGCCGAGATGGCCGAGCCAATCTGGGGGGCCAGGCCAGCCGCCGCTCCGATCGCGATGGCCGCAATGACCAGGCCGGGAAGCGCCGCGACCCCGGCCGTTTGCATCAGCAAAAAGCTAAAGGTGCCGCACGTTAGCGCCGAGATAGTGCGCATGGTGTAGTCGCGCGCATGGCTCCAGCGCGTGCCCGCCCAGCCGAGTGCGGGGTCGACCTCGATGGCGTCGTCCTCGTAGTGCGACGGCTCGATATCGTCGAGCTCCTGCTCGTCATCCGAAAGCTCGCCAACCATTTGCTCCAGGCTGCGACGGCCTTCGCGCACGCTGCCCAGACCGGCAAGGAGCTGGTCGCAAAATGCCTCGATGCTGTTGGGGCGGTCTTGCGGCATGGGGGAGAGCGCGCTCATGAGCGCGGCCTCGGCTCCCGGGGGAAAGTGTGGTATCAGCTCGCTGGGATAGGTGGCGCCGCCGATGATGCGGTCGAGCGAGTCGGCGGGCGTGGCCGCCATAAAGGGAGCGCTGCCGCACAGGCCCTCGTAGATCACACAGGCGAGGGCAAAGACATCGGCGCGCTCATCGACCGTGCCGGTCTCGATATCGAGCTGCTCGGGCGGCATGTAGCCGATGGTGCCGCCGCGCGAGCCGCCAAAGCCACCGGCGGACGACAGCCGCGCCATGCCAAAGTCGGTGAGCTTTACATTGCCCGAGTGGTCGATGAGCACGTTGGCGGGCTTAATGTCCAGGTGGAGTACGCCATTACTATGGGCGAAGGTGAGCGCCTGGCCCAGGGCATCGGCAATGGCCGCGGCCTCATCAAAGGTAAGTGAGTGGCCGTCCACGCGGTGCAAAAACTCGGCAAGCGACATGCCATCGACATACTCCATGACTAGGTAGGCATAGGCTGTGTCGTGCGTAAAGTCGATGACCTGCACGATGTTGGGATGTTGAAGCATGGCGGCAGTGTGCGCCTCGCGCAGGACATCCATGATGTCGCTGGCGGGCATGCCGGCACCGTTGATAAGGGGAATGCGTTTAATGGCGACGCGGCGGCGCAGGTGCGTGTCGCGGCAGATCTCGATGGAGCCAAAACCGCCGGTCGCAAGTGTCTCGAGCGGCTGGTACCGCTTGAGCAGCTCGCGAGAGCTGGTGCCCTCCAAGGGAACGTCCGGCGAGAACCGGGCGGTATGTTGCGAGAAAAGCGGCATGGCCAACCCTCGTGCGTTTAAAGTTCGTTTGCGAGCGGCGGGCGCGGAGCCGAGCCGTTCGCGGTGGCATAGATGCTGCTAGTGTAGCACGCTCGGGTGCATGGGGAGGATAGCGGGATGCGAGGCTGCCCGTCTGGCTTGGCCTTAGCGCTTTTTCTTGTTCTTCTTCTGCTTGCGCTTGGTCTCCTGGGGCTTGTCGCCCTGTTTGGCTTCGGCGGCGGCCTTTTCTGCCTTCATTTTCTTCTTCTTGGTCTCGATGCGGAGTTTTTTGTTGATGCGCGCCTTAAGGAAGGTGCCAAACTGCTCGGCATCGCCGCGAACAAAGGTGTCCTTAGGGATCGTCACGCCCTGGTCGGCGAACATGGCCACAAAGATGCGCTCGCCGTCGAGTACGTGGTCGAGCTTCTCAAACGGGAAGAACTGCGACTTGCCGCTCTTGCCCCAAACCATCAGGCCGTCCTCGTTGGCGGCGACGCGGCGATAGCGGCCACCCATGGACTCGTCGGCCTCGACGGCGTCGATAAAGTCGCGGGCGAGGGTGTGGTGCAGGTTTTTGCTCCACCAGGCCAAAAAGGCGCCGAATACGATCAGGACGACGCCAAACTTGATCCAGTTGCCGCCGGTCACCAGCATGCCGATGCCGATGAGCGCGGCAATCGCGGCGGCGACATACAGCGAGCCGCGACGCCTGGGCGAGGCGACCAGGCGGGCGAAGTCGGTGACCAGGTCGTTTTCGTACTGGTACTCGTTGAGGTACAGGATGCCGTCGTCGGCTGCGGCCTGCTCCTCGAGCGCGACCTCGACCTGGTCGGCTGCTTCGGAGGGAACGAGGTTGCTCTCTGCGTCTGCCATGCTCTTTGGACTCCTATCGCGGCGGGCTCGCCGTACGGGTTATTATGAATGCAGTATGCCGTGCGACCGCTTGGCCGCCGCGGCAACAAGACTCAGTATACCCGGGGGAGCACCCATGGAATCGTTGTACCGAAAGTATCGCCCGCTCACCTTCGACTCCGTGGTGGGCCAGCAGCATATCGTCTCGACGCTCGAGCACGCCATCACCGAGGGGCGCCTGTCCCACGCCTACCTGTTCTGCGGACCGCGCGGCACGGGCAAGACCACCATGGCGCGCATCCTTGCCAAGGCGCTGCTGTGCCGCAATGCCGAGGCGGCGCGCGCCGAGGGTGCAAGCGGCTGCATGCCCGACGGCACTTGCGAGGAGTGCGAGCTCATCGCCGAGGGCAACCACCCGGATGTCTACGAGCTCGATGCTGCAAGCCGTACCGGCGTGGACAACGTGCGCGAGGAGATCATCAACTCCGTCAACTTTGCCCCGGTGCGCGGCAAGTACAAGATCTATATCATCGACGAGGTCCACATGCTCACGACGGCGGCGTTCAACGCGCTGCTCAAGACGCTCGAGGAGCCGCCGGCGCACGTGATTTTTGTGCTGTGCACCACCGACCCGCAAAAGATTCTGGAGACCATCCTCTCGCGCTGCCAGCGCTTCGATTTCCACCGCATCGGCAACGAGGATATCGAGCATCGCCTGGCATACGTGTGCGAGCAGGAGGGCTTCGATTACGACGACGAGGCGCTGGCTATCGTGGCGCGCCATGCAAAGGGCGGCATGCGCGACGCGTTGTCCACGCTGGAGCAGCTGAGCGTCTTTGGCAACGGTTCTGTGCATGCGGACGACGCCCGCTCGCTTTTAGGCGAGGTTTCGGACCAGATTCTGGGCGAGTTTTCCCGCGCCATTGCCGATCGCGATGTTGCCGAGCTGTATGGACTTATTCGCGCGCAGGTCGAGGAAGGTAACGATCTGCTGGAGCTGACGCGCGACCTGGTGGCGCACGTGCGCGACGTGTATGTTGCCTGCGTTGCCGGTGCCCGTGCCGAGTTGTTTGAGGGCGGCTCCGAGCAGGCCGAGGCGCTTGCTGCCGAGGCCGCTGCCTTTGGCGAGCATCCTGCCGACCGCCTGGCCCGTGTGCTGACAGTGCTTGACGATGCCGCACTGGAGATGAGGGGCGCGAGCGACGTGCGCCTGGTGCTCGAGATTGCCTGCACGCGTCTGGCACGTCCCGAGGCTGATATAACGATTGAGGCATTGGCCGAGCGCGTGGCACGCCTGGAGGCCATGGTTGCCAATGCCGCCGTGCCGGCGAGCGTGGCTGCTGCTCAGGCCGCCGCGCCTGCAGCATCCGTACCCGCTGCTGCCCAACAGCCGACGCTCATTTCGGGCGCCCGTGCTGCCGCTCCGGCGGCATCCGCTGCCCCCGCTGCTACGTCCGCGCATCAGGGTGGCATGCCTTGGGACCGCGGCGCTGCTGTTCCGGCTGCCCAGCCTGCTCCCCGTTCTGCGTCCGTGTCAGCTTCCAAGTCTGCAGCGCCTGCACCTCAGCCTGCGCCGGCTTCGACGCCTCAGCCCGTTGCTGCCCCCGCGCCTGCCACCGCTCCGGCACCTAAGCCCCAGTCCAACAATGCCGCCCAGGTTGCCGCCGCCGGTGCTGCCGAGACGCCCGCGGTCGAGGATGCCGGAGAGCTGCAGCGCAAATGGGCCGAGGTCGTCGAGCGTGTCAAGGCGCGTCAGGCTTCCTACGCAGGGCTTTTGCTCAACGCCCGCGCCACGGCCGACGACGGCTCCAAGCTCACCGTCTCGTTCCCCGCGGGTTCGACCTTTGCCATCAAGATGCTCGGCCGCGCTGACACGCAATCGGTGGTCCTGCCGACGGTCTGCGCGGTCTTCGGTCGTCGTACCGTCGACTATGTCCTGGATGGGGGTGGCACGCCGGCTCCTCAACATGAGGAGCATTCTCCATCTGCACGGGCTGCGGCATCTGCGGACCCGCAACCCGTGTCCTCGGCGGCCCCTGTATCCTCGAGCGCCAGCGCGCCGCAGCAGCAAGCGGCGCCGGTAGCGGCATCGACCCCGTTGGCGCCTAAGCCCGCAGCGCCCAAACCGGCTGCTCCGACACCCGCGCTCAAGCCCGTCTCGCCCGCGCCCAAGTCGTCTGACCTGGGCAAAGCCCCCTGGCTGCGCTCCGACAACCCTGCCGGTGCTCCTGCCACGGGCAAGCTCCCGACCGAGCCCGCGCCCCGAGCGCCCGAGCGCGCGTCCGTCCCCATGGCTCAGCCGCCTGCGCAGGCTGCGCCATGGGAATCCGAGCAGGTGCCCTACGACGATGCTATGGTCGGTGGTTTTGCTGCCGATGCCGGCGGGGACGATCTGCCCCCGTTCGACGTGCCGGGTGCGGCGTCCGCGACCAAGGCCGCTGCTGTGGCACCCGCAGCCTCTGCAAACGACGACGTCCCCGCCGCTCCCTGGGAATCCAATCCCGGTGCTGGCAGCCCCTTCGGCCATCAGGGCGCAGCCCCGAGCATCCCGCAGACCGAGGACGAGGCCAAGGCCCTCATCCGCAGCGTCTTTGGCCAGGCCACCATCTTCAAGCCGGTGGAGTAGCTGCGCAGGCGGGTATACTGCTCAAGAAGAGGACCCCTTGTCCGGGCGCATCTGTATTTCGGACATGTGTAGTGTGGTGCCGCGTATGTCGCATTTGAGCAGACAGGTGCGTGACGGTCGGCCTAGGATGCTGAGGTCGATACGATACGTCGCATGGCTGTCCGTGTACTCGACTTGCTCGGCGTTAATGGTTGCTCCGATTGCCAAATAAACGCCTAGCTCGGCATCGACAATCTTGAAGTCCTTTATCTTGACCTTGAACTCTTGATAGAGGGACGGGCTGTTGTAGTAGACGGTTCGGGTTCCGTCGGTGCACTCATCGGTCGTCTCCCATTTGACGACGGGCTGGTCCGAGCTGGCTATCAGCAGTTCTGCTCCAAAAGCTATGGCATGGGTGATGACAACCAGCAATGCCCAGCCGACAAAGAGATAGAGAACCACATATGCAACGGGGTGTTTTGAGCGGATGTTTTGGAGCGCGTTGGGGGCATTCATGGGGCACCTCCAAATTACTATCTATGGCAATCAAATTATACCCTGCCGCCATGTGCGCCGCCTCGAGCAGCGGTTCGGCATTTAGCTATTTAGTGGCGCACATGAAATGCCGGATTCGGCTCTACTAGATTGAGTGTGCGATATTATGCAACCTTGCATAATTCGACCTTGCATAATCTTTGAGTGCGGTTTGTATTGGAGGACATGTATATCGACTGAGGTAACACGTCCGCCCCGCTCTCTCGCCGCGCGCCGTGGTACGATTTTTGAGTTTGAAAGTCCCGCCGTGCTCCGGCTGCCCTTGCAGCTCGGCGTGCGGCCGCACGTAAAGGAGCCATCATGGCCGGTATGAACATGCAGCAGATGATGAAGCAGGCTCGCAAGATGCAGGAGCAGCTTGCCGCCGCGCAGGAGAACCTCAAGTCCCAGACCGTCGACGCCTCTGCCGGCGGCGGCATGGTCAAGGTGACCGTTAACGGCGAGATGGAGCTCGTCAACCTCACCATCGATCCCGATGCGCTCGATCCCGAGGACGTCGATATGCTGCAGGATATGATCATGGCTGCCGTCAACGAGGCCGTCCGCGGCGTCAACGAGCTCGCCAACAAGCAGATGGGCGCCATCACCGGCGGCCTCAACATCCCGGGCATGCCGTTCTAAGACACGCATATATATGAGTGCCAACCACAGTCTGCAAAAACTGCTCGATGAGCTGGGCCGTCTGCCGGGCATTGGTCCCAAGTCGGCCCAGCGCATCGCCTATTACCTGTTGGAGGCCGACGCCGAGGAGGCGCGCCGCCTGGCCGAGGCCATCCTGGAGGTCAAGCAGGAGGTCCACTTTTGCAGCCGCTGCTTTAACTACGCCACGGCCGACGAGTGCTCCATCTGCCAGGACCCGATGCGCGATACCACTCGCATTTGCGTGGTGGGCGAGCCGCGCGATGTCCAGGCGATCGAGCGCACGGGCAGCTACCACGGCCTCTACCACGTATTGGGCGGCGTGATCAGTCCCATGGACAAGATTGGCCCCGAGCAGCTGCACATTCGAGAGCTGCTGGCACGCTTGGGCCACGAGGACATCCACGAGGTCATCATCGCCACCAACCCCAATATTGAGGGCGAGACCACGGCGAGCTATCTGGCCCGTACCATCAAGCCGTTGGGCGTCGAGGTGTCGCGTCTGGCAAGCGGCCTTCCCGTGGGCGGCGACTTGGAGTATGCCGACGAGCTTACGCTTGGCCGCGCCATCGAGGCCCGCCGCGCGATTTAGGTGGCGAGCCTGCTCCTGCCGTATGTTTTCCTCGCGACGCACGGGGTAGTCATAATTTCCCCGTGCGACTGTGAGTTTGTTGTGCAACAAAGATGCTTCGTATCCGCTTATCGCATGGATGCTTCCGCTCGCATCCTTAATTTGTCCATTCGTTGCGCAACCTTTTTGGTTCGCTGATACACTCAAATATGGATTCGAATGAATGCGCCGCTCCCGAGCGGCGTGTTTTTGTTGGAGGAGAACGCATGCGGCCCGGTGGCACTCAGACAAAGCGCGGCGCCGCGGTGCGCATACGACGCCGACTGGGCTTGGCGCCGCGGGCGTACGCACTGCTATCGTGCTCGCTGGTGCTGGTCATAGCTGGCGTTTCTGCCTATGGCATGACCGTGCCGTCCATGATGCAGGCGCATGCCGCACGCGAACCGCGCGTGGGGCATGAGGTCAAAAGCGATCTGGGCACCACGACTGGATATGCTTGGGCAAGTGTGGTCGGGCATATTGTGTTTGGCACCGACGATGCGGACGGCGCCGAGGCCCCGGACAACGAAGTCACGCTTGCCAATGGCAAAACCATCGTGCTCACCAACACCAAGATCATCGATCGATTGTCCAACAATAGCGTGGCGGCAACGGTGAATAAGGTCGAGCAGCAAAAGGAGCAGGACGCCCAGCAGTCCGGAAAGCCCGGTAGCTCGGATACTTCTGGCTCCGGCTCGGATTCATCGAGTTCGGGCGGCGGCTCTGGGTCGGGTTCCTCTACCGGAGGGCCTGGAAACGGCGGCTCGACGGGCGGCAACACTGACAACGATGCAAACTCCGGCGGCCTTTCCGCTGCTGAGGAAGAGAGCATTCACAGTTGGCTTGTGACCAAGTACAACATGCTCGACGGCTATGTTTCTCGTGCCAATGACGTGGTCTCGACCTATAACTCTACGGGAGATCCCAGGCCGTGCGACAGCCTGGTCGGGGAGATGTTTGTCATTCGAGCCGAGTTCGGTCGTCAGACATTCTCGCCCCGGTCAAGGTGGTATCAGCAGTATGCCAATCTGTGGGGCTGTTACACCAACCTATGTCAATGGGTCGGCCATTACGGCGATGATGACGTCGCGCTCGGTAACTTCAACAATAACGTGGCGGCGCTTGCCCTATGATGACCGATCTTGCATCCACCACACCACAATCGCTCGGTCGCGATCCCATGGTCGGCCTGCGCCTGGCGCGTGTCGACGGGTTTGAGCCGGCCATTGCGCTCGGTCAGGACGAACTGCCTGCCTATCTGCGTCGTTTTACGATACTGTTTGCCGACGATGCCACCATGCGCCGTGGCGGTATCGGCCGCGTGACGCGTGCTGTCAACGCCCAAGGCGAGGACGTAGCACTCAAACAGCTCATCTTGCCGACGCGCGATGAGTTTGACGACGATGCCGCCCATGAGTCGCTGGTCGCCAAGTTCAAAGCGGCATTTCGCGAGGAATATGAATGCCATCGCGCCCTTTCGGGCCTTAAGGGCTTTCCCCGCCTCTATGGCTGGGGCGAGGTTGATGGTGTGCCTGCAATTGTCATGGAATGGGTCGAGGGCGAGACGCTCGCCCGCTTGCGTTCGCGACTCGCCGTGGACGATGCCGGACGCCTGTCGCCGCTTGTGGCGGCGCGTCTGGGTCGCGACCTGTTCGATCTGCTCTGCCGTATGAGCCTGGTGGGTGAGGGCTTTGTCCATCGCGATATCTCGCCCGCTAATATTATGGTGCGCACGGCGCGTCTACCGCTTGACCGGCAGCTTGCCGAGGGCACCTTTGACCTGTGCCTGATCGACTTTGGCTCGTCGCTGGCGCTTGAGCCTGCGTCGGCCGTGGCCGGTACCGGCGGCAAGGCATCCTTTACCGAGCGCTATGCCACGCTGCGTCGCGCGACGGTTGCCTATGCCCCGCCCGAGATGCTCACCGACGATATTCCCGATCTGCGCGCTTTGCGTATGTCGCCGGCGATCGACGTCTATGCCGCGGCAAGCACGGTTTACGAGCTCATTGCCGGCGTCGCGCCATACGAAGCCGCGCCGAGCACTTCGGGCACCTCGGGTTCGCGCAAAAAGACGCGCGACATCGCGAGCCCCTACCGTCTCAAGATGGACACGCGGCCCGACTATCCCATTGGTGCCCATGCGCCCGGTTGTGATTTGACTCAGCTGCTTCGTCGTGAGCCCGATGTGGCGCTCGCCGCGGCCGAGCAGGCCCAGCAGCTAGGGCTTGAGCCGGATTCCGAAGAGCTACGCGATGCGCTGGCGTTTGTCGATGCCCAGCTGTTCGACGTGGTGATGGCCTGTCTGTCCAGCCATCAAAAAGATCGTCCCGAGCCGGCGGCGGTCGAGGCGGCGCTCTCAGCGTTTTGTGACCACTATGCGCAAAATGTCGGCCGTTCGCTCCGCGGCGAGCCGCTCACGCCGTGCCCCATGGATGCGTCTGGCCGCGCGGTTCGTCGCGCGCTGATGGTCGGCGCGACGGTCGTCTGTGGCGTGGTTTGGGCTGTGATCGTGGTTTCGGCCGCGCTGCTGGCGTCGGGCGCTCGCGTGACGGCGACTTTGGGATCGCTCGTGTGGTCTGGGTCGCTACCGGGTATTATTGCCGCACTGGCGTTGGCGCTGCCAGGCATAGCCGGCGTTGCCGCGGGGGCGCTTGCGCGCGATCGGCGCTCGGGCTTCCTGCAGGGTGTGCTTGCGCTTTCTGCCTGCGAGGTTCCGGTGCTGGTTGTGGCTGCATGTAGCGTATTTTCCCAACGCGCCGTGATGGGCGGCCTTGTTGCCGCTCTGGTTGCAACCTATACGCTTACGTGGTTTTTGCTTGCGATGGGCTTTGCCTTTGAACTTCCCGTTTCGGCACCACGACGCACAAAAGCCCAGATGGCGACTCCGCTTGCCGGTGGAGCCGCAGCTGCCCGTACTTTTGGCGGACCTGTCGAAGTATCGTCCGATTCTATTTCTACGACTAAGGAGGCCTAGGTCATGGCATCTCAAGTTGAGCTCACCCCATGCGGGGCCATGTTTGACATCTTTAAGCGCGCGGCGCATCTGAGCCATATCGAGCTGTGCGGCTTGGTGCTTTCGTCCCGTCCGCTCGCCGACGGCCGCAGCCCACAGAGCCGAGCCGCCGATCGCTCTTGGGTTTCCCGCTTTATCGTTCGCGCGCCGGTCGGCACGCTTCAGCATCGCTACTTTGCCGAATACGGTACCTCGGCTGCGCGTATTATGTCGCAACTGGCCCTGCGCCAGCGCAATCCCATGGACTCCACGGCTGTGATCAATATGGTGTGCGGTCCTGCAGGTGAACCGATGGTACGCGCGCTCGAAGAGTGCCACCAGGACACGAATCTCTATCGCAACGCGCTCGATCGCCTGTCCCAGGCGGCGGAACTCATGCCCGCCGAGCGCGCCGAGGCCGTGCTGGTGCTGTTTGTCGCCGTCGGTTGTTCGGCGGATGTGCGGTCCTCGGTGAACTATGCCATCGACTACGCGCACGCGACCTGTGGCGGAGGCACATCCACGCCGCGTTCGCTTGGCATGTCGATGACCGCGGGCGAACGCGAACCCGCCCCGGCGCACCCCTTGGGCTTGCTGCGCGTACAAAACAGTTTTGTCGTGAGCGCCCCGCGCTGGATTCAGCCGAGTGAGCAGGGTGTTGAGATTGGCGCGCTGGCCACTGGCGAGGGCGATATTACCGACGTCGGCGACGATGTCTCGGCCCGCCATGCCCATATCTGGTGCGATGCTCAAAATATCTGGCACGTCGAGGACTTGTCGTCCACCAACGGAACCGTGGTGGTAAACGGGGCCACGCGCGTCTGCATTCAGGTCGAACCCGGCCGTTCCGCCCAACTCAATCCCGGCGACGAGCTCAAGCTCGGCGAATCCACTACCTACGCCATTCTCTTCGGTGCCCTCTAGCCGGCAGATAGGGACGTTCCTTTTCTGCCGGCACTTGGGGACACTCCTTGGCGCACCAGAGCCGGTCGCCCAGGGATGGAGGGGCCATTTTGGCCCTTGGCAGTCACCCAAGGTAAACCTTTACCGCCCGCCTATATTTGCCGAAATTACACTTGACGGCGGGGTACAATAAACCCGCATGCGGATTTCCGTTGCGGGCGCTTCCCATCGCCGGGGCGTGCCCGGGAGCATCCGGCATGCGGCCTTTGCGGCGCTCGGTCATGTGCAAGACGGGTAGCTGGGCTTGTGGAGCGCGTGCAGCCCTCCTCGCCTCGGCATGCCTTCTCTCCACGCCATGTACCTGCTGCTGAGCCTGCCTGCCAGATGATTGGAAGCAACAGCGAAAATCCCATCACGCCAACATCCCGGCGATCGCCGGGGCCTGTATACCTATATGAGAGGAGAGGGGTATATGGCGCGTAAGTTTAAGTCTATGGACGGCAACGAGGCGGCCGCATATGTTTCGTATGCGTACACCGAGGTAGCGGGAATCTATCCCATTACGCCGTCCAGCCCGATGGCCGACCATGTCGACCAGTGGGCGGCCCAGGGTCGCAAGAATATCTTCGGCACCCCGGTCAAGGTCGTCGAGATGGAGTCCGAGGCAGGTGCAGCCGGTACCGTTCACGGTTCGCTGGGCGCCGGTGCTCTGACCACCACCTACACGGCTTCTCAGGGTCTGCTCCTGATGATCCCGAACATGTACAAGATCGCGGGCGAGCAGCTCCCGGGCGTCTTCCACGTCTCCGCGCGTTGCGTCGCTTCCCACGCCCTGAACATCTTTGGCGATCACTCCGACGTCATGGCCTGCCGCCAGACCGGTTTCGCCATGCTCGCCGAGGGCAACGTCCAGGAGGTCATGGACCTCTCGCCGGTGGCTCACCTTGCCGCCATCGAGGGTAAGACCCCGTTCCTTAACTTCTTCGACGGCTTCCGCACCAGCCACGAGATCCAGAAGGTCGCCATGTGGGACTACAAGGATCTGGCCGAGATGTGCGACATGGACGCCGTCCAGGCTTTCCGCGACCACGCGCTCAACCCTGAGCACCCGCACACCCGCGGCAGCCACGAGAACGGCGATATCTTCTTCCAGAACCGTGAGGCCTGCAACAAGGTCTACGACGAGCTTCCCGCCGTCGTCGAGGGCTACATGAAGAAGATCAACGAGAAGCTCGGCACCGATTACGGCCTGTTCAACTACTACGGCGCTCCCGATGCCGACCGCGTCGTCGTGTGCATGGGCTCCTTCTGCGACGTGCTCGAGGAAGTCATCGACTACCTCAACGCTCACGGCGAGAAGGTCGGCCTGGTCAAGGTTCGTCTGTTCCGTCCGTTCTCCATCAAGCACTTCGTCGACGTTCTCCCCGAGACCGTCCAGAAGATCGCCGTCATGGACCGTACCAAGGAGCCGGGTTCCATCGGCGAGCCGCTCTACCAGGACGTCGTCTCCGCTCTCTACGAGGCCGGCAAGACGGGCATCAAGGTCGTCGGCGGCCGTTATGGCCTGGGCAGCAAGGACACGCCTCCCGCGTCCGCGTTCGCTGTCTTCGAGGAGCTCAAGAAGGACGAGCCCAAGCGCGAGTTCACCATCGGCATTGTCGATGACGTGACCAACCTGAGCCTGCCCGAGGCCGAGGATGCGCCCAACACCGCAGCCCCCGGCACCATCGAGTGTAAGTTCTGGGGTCTGGGTGGCGACGGTACCGTCGGTGCCAACAAGAACTCGATCAAGATCATCGGCGACCACACCGACAAGTACGTCCAGGCCTACTTCCAGTACGACTCCAAGAAGACCGGCGGCGTTACCGTCTCGCACCTGCGCTTTGGTGATTCTCCGATCCGTTCGCCGTACTACGTGACCAAGGCCGACTTTGTCGCTTGCCACAACCCCAGCTACATCGTTAAGGGCTTCAAGATGGTCCGCGACGTCAAGCCGGGCGGCACCTTCCTGGTCAACTGCCAGTGGAGTGACGAGGAGTTCGCCGAGCACATGCCCGCCGTGGCCAAGCGCTACATCGCGAACAACAACGTCAACGTCTACCTGATCGACGCTATCGACCTGGCCGCTAAGGTCGGCATGGGCAAGCGCACCAACACGGTGCTCCAGTCCGCCTTCTTCGCGCTGGCCAAGGTCCTGCCCGCCGAGGACGCCCTGCAGTACATGAAGGACGCGGCTACCAAGTCCTACATGAAGAAGGGCCAGGCTATCGTCGACGCCAACCACAAGGCCATCGATGCCGGCGCTACCGCCTTCCGTAAGTTCGAGGTTCCGGCCGACTGGGCTACCGCCGAGGATGCCGCTCCCGTCGAGCTCTCCGAGGAGACCAAGTCCGCTATCGCCCAGCAGGTCAAGAACCTGCTCGAGCCCATCGATCGCATGGACGGCGACAGCCTGCCTGTTTCCGCCTTCGTCGATTGCGCCGACGGCCAGTTTGAGCTGGGCGCCTCCGCATACGAGAAGCGCGGCGTCGCCGTGGTCGTTCCCCACTGGGACGAGACCAAGTGCATCCAGTGCAACCAGTGCGCCTACGTGTGCCCGCATGCCACCATCCGTCCGTTCGCGATGACCGAGGACGAGGCTGCCGCCGCGCCCGAGGCCACCCGCACGCTCGACGCCATGGGCCCCAAGGCCAAGGGCATGAAGTTCACTATGGCTGTGTCCCCGCTCGACTGCATGGGCTGCACCAACTGCGTCAAGATCTGCCCCAAGGGCGCCCTCGAGATGGTTCCCACCGAGCAGGAGATGGACCAGCAGCCCGTTTGGGACTACATGGTCGAGAACGTCTCCGAGAAGAAGGAGCTCATCGCGGCCAACGTCAAGGGCAGCCAGTTTAAGCAGCCCTACCTGGAGTTCTCCGGCTCCTGCGCCGGCTGCGCCGAGACCGCCTATGCACGTCTGGTGACCCAGGTCGCCGGCGACCGCATGTTCATCTCCAACGCCACCGGCTGCTCCTCCATTTGGGGCAACCCCGCTGCCACCGCTCCTTACTGCAAGGACAAGGACGGTCACGGCCCGGCGTGGAACAACTCCCTGTTCGAGGACAATGCCGAGCACGGTCTGGGCATGGCCGTTGGCTATGAGGCCGTTCAGCACAAGCTGATCGCCGCTACCCAGGACATCATCGCTGCCGATGGTCCGTCCGATGAGCTCAAGGCCGCCGGCCAGGCTTGGATCGACTCCGTCAACGACGCCGAGGCCTCCAAGACCGCTGCCGCTGCCTACGTTGCCGAGCTCGAGAAGTGCGGCTGCGACGCTTCCAAGGCGATTCTCGCCGACAAGGCTTACCTCACCAAGAAGTCCTTCTGGATCTTCGGCGGCGACGGCTGGGCCTACGACATCGGCTTCGGTGGCCTGGACCACGTCCTGGCTTCCGGCCACAACGTCAACGTCTTCGTCTTCGACACCGAGGTCTACTCCAACACCGGTGGTCAGGCCTCCAAGGCCTCGAACCTGGGCCAGGTCGCTCAGTTCGCCGCTGCCGGTAAGGTGACCAAGAAGAAGTCTCTGGCCGAGATTGCCATGAGCTACGGCTACGTCTACGTGGCGCAGGTCGCCATGGGCGCCAACCCGGCTCAGACCCTCAAGGCCATCCACGAGGCCGAGGCCTACGACGGCCCGTCCCTCATCATCGGCTACAGCCCCTGCGAGATGCACTCCATCAAGAAGGGTGGCATGCAGAACTGCCAGGCCGAGATGAAGAAGGCTGTCGAGTGCGGTTACTGGAACCTCTTCCGCTTCAACCCCGAGGCTGCTGCCGGCAAGAAGTTCTCGCTCGATTCCAAGGAGCCCGCGGGCGGCTATCAGGAGTTCCTGATGAACGAGGCCCGTTACGCTTCGCTGACGCGTTCCTTCCCCGAGCGCGCCGAGGAGCTCTTCAAGGAGAACGAGCAGGCCGCTATGGATCGCTATCAGCACCTGCTGAAGCTCAAGACGGTGTACAACGAGGCCTAGGTCTCTCACCGCAGGATCTGAGGGCTGACCTTCGCGGACGTCCTCGGACATGAAAGAACCCCCGCTGCGCACTACGTGCGGCGGGGGTTCTTTCGTCCTGCGGAGTGTCCGCGAAGGTCAGCCCTCAGATCCTGCTACGACTACGTCCTCAGATTGTGTGGGCGGATGAAGGACGTAGTTGGCCGGGTATTCCGTCCCTTCGCTGTTTCGCGGCTTTGCCGCGAAACCTCGCGCCACTTTGGGGATGGATGGGGGACTTGGCTGTTGCCGCCTTTTCGGAGCGCTTCTTTATTCCTTTTGCTGGATGAAAAGCCCCTTGTTTTTGCAGGGGTGCATACTCGACTTATAAGTGCATAGAATCTCGTATAGCGCGAGTAAGATATTGCGCTGTCCGTTTTGTGTTTAGCAGAGATGTAGTTTGCATAATCCGACATAATCCTCGCTTCATTTAAATAAAGTCGCACGTAAATTACGTAGATATGTCTGAGCTGGAGTTCTGTACGCTGAGCGGACAAAAACGACCGTTCACCGTTCCGCTATTTTCAAAATGAATAAAATGAGCGATAAAGAGAATATAAACCTTAATAAACTCGCGTATTGCACGGACGCGGGTTATTAATGGGTTGTAGGCCTTTTACAGAAAGGATTCCAGCAATGTCTAAGCCTCTTGGCAAGCCCGATCGTATTGTCGTCGCCCTTGGCGGCAACGCCCTCGGCAACAACCCCGTTGAGCAGATCGAGGCCGTGAGCAACACCGCTCACGCTCTTCTCGGCCTGATCGAGCAGGGCAACGAGATCATCATCACCCACGGCAACGGCCCGCAGGTCGGCATGATCCAGAACGCCTTCGCCGCTGCCCACGACGCCATCGGCACCCCCGAGATGCCGCTGCCCGAGTGCGGCGCAATGTCCCAGGGCTACATTGGCTATCACCTGCAGCAGGGCATCGGCCGCGAGATGCACAAGCGCTATAAGCGTTGGCACGCCGCCACCGTCGTCACCCAGATCGAGTGCGATCCCGACGATCCCGCGTTCAAGAACCCGACCAAGCCCATCGGCCCCTTCTATACCGAGGAGCAGGCCAAGGAGTTTATGGCTGAGGACCCCTCCAAGGTCTTCGTCGAGGATTCCGGCCGCGGCTGGCGTCGCGTCGTCGCTTCCCCCGATCCCAAGAAAATCGTCGAGGCCGACTCCATCCTCAACCTGCTCGACAACGAGTTCATCGTCATCGCCTGCGGTGGCGGCGGCATCCCCGTCGTCCGCGACTACGAGAACAAGGGCTGCTACAAGGGCGTCCCCGCCGTCATCGACAAGGACCTGGGCGGCGAGCTGCTGGCCGAGGACTGCGATGCCGACGTCCTGTTCCTGCTAACCGCCGTTGAGCATGTCGCCATCAACTTTGGCAAGCCCAACCAGGAGGAGCTCGAGGACCTCACCGCCGACGAGGCCGAGCGCCTGGCCGACGAGGGCCAGTTCGGCAAGGGTTCCATGGAGCCCAAGGTCCGCGCTGCTATCAAGTTCGCCCGTTCCCGCAAGGGCCGCACCTGCATCATCGGCGCTCTGGACAAGGCCGCCGAGACCATGGCCGGCCTCTCCGGTACCCGCATCCACGAGTAGTCTCTACTCTGTTGTATCTCTCGTGGGCGCCAGGCAAAGCGCCCACAAACTAGCCTCTCTTCATGAGCCCCGCAGTCCGCTCCGACTGCGGGGCTTTTGTTTCAACCCGGCACTTGGGGACGTTCCTTTCCTACCGGCATCTTGGGACAGTCCTTTTCGACAGCACGAGCGGTCGTCCGCAAAGGCTGTCCCCAACGACCACTCATTTAAGTCTGTCCCCAATGGCTAGTAGGCCCACATGGCTTCGATTTCGTTGAGGACTTCTACGACGCCCCAGCGGCGGGCGCTACGGCTGGCCGAGTTGGGGTCGTAGAGGCCAATCTGGTTGGCGTCGTCGATGCCGTAGAGCACGATGTAGTGGCCTACGTTGGTAAACGTACCGGGGCGCACTGCGGCGATGACGGGCGCACCCGAGCGAAGTGCTTGGGTAATCGATTCGCGATCGTTATAGAGCTGTGTTCCGTTGAGCCCCAGCTGCCACGCACCGCCTGTCATAAACGACCACTCGGTGGCACCGGTGGGGGCATAGTTGCCCGCCTCGGAAAGGGCGCACATATCTGCCGGTGTCATATCGGTGCGTCCCGTTTTAAAGATGTAGACCATGGTGAGGCAGGTGGGTCCGCAGCCGTTTTGGCGGATGGTGCCGCCGGCGTAGGGCAGCTCCGACCATGCGGGGTCAATCTGGTAGATATGCGGCATGGTGCCGGCACTCCACTGCGAACGCGGGGTCGAAAAAGCAAACGAGTAGCCGAGTGCGACCGGGGCTTTGAGGAGCTTTTCCTCGGCGGTGGGCTCTAGACCGGCAGAGCCATGCGAGGCACACGACCCCAGATACACAAAGGCCAGACATGCCATGATGGAGCACAGGGCAAGACGGAGACGATGAATCTGCGGATTGGCGGCCCTGACACGTCCCATCGGCCGTGGCCGCTTTGCGCCGCATCCACCGCGGGGCTTCGAAAAGAAACGGCTGATGTGATCGTCAGACTTTCGCCGATCGTTTTTCTGCCGCCGAGGCACTTCGGCCCGGTGTTGACGGGTGCCCGAGCACGGGCGATCCGCCTGACGCGCGCCGGCATTCTGCGGCATAGACGACGAGGGACGATCCTGCGGACGCTGCGGGTTCTGTGGCCCGTCGTTGTCAGAAACACTCCTGGATGCTGGCGTGGTACGCCCGGCAAGGCGAACGTTTCGCTGCCGTTCGCCGTCGTTGTATTCGTATGCCATTTGTACCACCTCGTCTCATATATAACCCGTCCATCCTACAAAAAAGACGTGCAGCAAATGAGCGCGTGCGACAAAAGTTCGATAAACGGCACGAACAGGGTGAGCTTGGCGCCATAAAGCGACACCTTCTGCGAGCAATCGAATCGCGCCATCAAAACGGGCGCTCGCAACGAGTGGCGTCCCTCGCCGTTCGTCCCAAAAACGGTGCCGCTCGTTTTGCAGTTCTGCCTTCGGTCGAGCTGCAAGCGGCGCTGCTGTGCCAAGGCTGTATCTTAAAGCCACGAAATAAAAGTGCGCGGCAAAACAGACCGCGCAAGGGGTGACGCCAAGGGGCGTCAAATAGGAAAGGAGGGGAACAATGGCGGACAAGAACGCAGAAGTTGCAGTCGAGGATAACGGCGGCATGAAGAAAACGCTTTCGCTCTGGAACTTCTTCACCATCGGTTTCGGCGCCATCATCGGTACCGGTTGGGTTCTGCAGGTCGGCGACTGGATGGTCGTGGGCGGCGGTCCCGTTCCCGCTATGATTGCATTCCTCTTGGGTGCAATCTTCCTCGTGCCCGTCGGAGCTGTTTTCGGTGAGCTCACGGCTGCTATCCCCATCTCGGGTGGCATCGTCGAGTATGTCGATCGTAGCTTTGGCCGTACACTGAGCTACATTACCGGTTGGCTCTTGGCCCTGGGCAACGGTATCCTGTGCCCGTGGGAGGCCATCGCCATCTCGACCCTCGTATCCGAGATGTTCGGCAGCCTGCCCGGCCTTGAGTGGCTGCGCGCCATCAAGCTCTACACCATCCTGGGCGCCGACGTTTACCTGTTCCCGACGCTGATCGCACTCGGCTTTGCAGCCTACGTCATCTTCCTCAATTTCCGCGGTGCCAGCTCGGCCGCCAAGCTCCAAGCCTTCCTGACCAAGGCCCTGCTCTGCGGCATGCTGCTCGCCATGGGCGTCTCGCTGTTCACCGGCTCGCCGAGCAACGCCATGCCCGTGTTCTCTCAGGTCGCCGGCGCTGGCGGCGGCAAGGCCGCCACCGAGGGCACCAGCCTGTTCGCCGGTATCGTGTCGGTCCTGGTTCTGACCCCGTTCTTCTACGCTGGTTTCGACACCATTCCCCAGCAGGCTGAGGAAGCAGCCGAGGGCCTTAACTGGAACAAGTTCGGCAAGATCATCTCCCTGGCCCTGCTGGCCGCCGGCGGCTTCTACATGGTCTGCATCTACTCGTTCGGCACCATCCTCGACTGGCATGAGTTTGTTAAGAGCCCGGTTCCCGCGCTTGCCTGCCTCAAGGGCATCAACATGCTCCTGTACCTGGCCATGCTCGTCATCGCCACGCTTGGACCCATGGGCCCGATGAACTCCTTCTACGGCGCCACGAGCCGCATTATGCTCGCCATGGGCCGCAAGGGCCAGCTGCCCGAGAAGTTCGCCGAGGTCGATCCCAGCTCCGGCGCTCCCAAGCTCGCCTGCGTCGTTCTGGGCGTCATCACCGTCGTCGGTCCGTTCCTGGGCAAGAACATGCTCATCCCTCTGACCAACGTTTCGGCTCTCGCCTTCATCTTCTCCTGCGGCATGGTCGCCCTCGCCTGCCTGCGCATGCGCTTCACCGAGCCCGACCTGCCTCGTCCCTACGAGGTGCCCGGCGGCAAGTTTGGCATCGGTCTCGCTATCGCTGCCTGTGCCATCATCATCGGCCTGCTTGTGATTCCGTTCTCTCCCGCCTCCCTCAACATGGTGGAGTGGAGCATCGTGATCGGCTGGTTGGCGATTGGCCTGGCCCTCATGGCTTTTACCAATTCCCGCAAAAAGTAACGCCTAGCCGGGGCGGATCGGGTGCGCGGTGCCCTCTCTCCCGCGCACCGAACCCGGCACCATTTGGGTAGCTTTGTGAGGCCTTAACCCAACACGGCCTCGCCCACTATATGGATCCATAAGGAGGAACCATGTCCACTAAGTATGCAATCGTTGGCGGCAAGCTCATCGACGGTACCGGTGCCGAGCCGGTCGAGAACTCCCTCGTTCTCGTCGACGACAACGGCAAGATCGAGTACGCCGGCGCCATGCAGGACCTTCCCGAGGGCGTTGAGGTCATCGACGCCGCCGGCAAGACCGTCCTTCCCGGCCTGATCGACACCCACCTGCACTTCTCGGGCAACTTGACCGACGATGACACCGACTGGGTCATGCAGCCGCTCCTCGAGAAGCAGGCCGTCGCCGTCAAGCAGGCCTACGACTGCCTCACCCACGGCCTCACCACCGTCTGCGAGATCGGCCGCTTTGGTATCCAGATCCGTGACTGCATCGACAAGGGCGTCTTCAAGGGCCCGCGCGTTCTGGCCACCGGCCTTGGCTTCTGCCGCGTTGCC
This sequence comes from uncultured Collinsella sp., assembly GCA_900539035.1. Lineage (GTDB taxonomy): Bacteria > Actinomycetota > Coriobacteriia > Coriobacteriales > Coriobacteriaceae > Collinsella. The sequence continues at coordinate 45,389 of UQAU01000004.1, forward strand.
GGCCACGGCGACTCCCACCACTGCACCCAGGAGCTCAACAAGGAATCGCACCCCTGGGGCGATCAGGTCGACGGTCCTTGGGATCTGCGCAAGGCCGTCCGCCGTCGCCTGCGCGAGAACCCCGATGCCATCAAGATCTGGGCTACCGGTGGCGGCATCTGGCGCTGGGACTCCGGCCGCGACCAGCACTACTGCTCCGAGGAGATTCAGGCCGTGGTCGAAGAGGCAAAGATGGTCGGCATCCCCGTGTGGAGCCACTGCTACAACAACCACGCCGCTGCCTACGATTCCGTTCGCTTTGGCTGCGAGCAGCTGATTCACGGCTTCGATATCGATGAGCGCACCATGGACCTCATGGCCGAGCAGGGCACCTTCTTCACCCCGACGATCGCCTTCCTGCCCACCTGGTACGCCACCTATCCGCCCGTCTACGTCCCCGAGCTGCACGACAAGTACGAGGGCACCCTGGTCGAGAAGGAGCTGCAGCGCAACTACGACTGCCTGCGCGAGGCCAAGAAGCGCGGCGTCGTCATGACGATCGGCTCCGACTCCTTCTCCTTCGTCACCCCGTACGGCACTTGCTCCATCGAGGAGATGTACGAGTTCGTCGACAAGATCGGCTTCACTCCGGTCGAGACCATCACCTGCGCCACCCTCAACGGTGCCAAGATGTGCCACATCGAGGACGAGACCGGTTCCATCGAGGCCGGCAAGTGCGCCGACCTGCTGGTCGTCAACGGTGACGTCGCCGCCGACATCCACGTGCTCAACACCGACAACATGGACGTCATCATGAAGGACGGCTGGATCGTCGAGGCTGGCACCTTTGGCGAGGCCAACAAATACAGCGCCTAAGATACCGTTTGTCGATGGCTGGATGTAAAACACAGTTTTTGATTGCATAATGCAATGGAGAGGGTCGCTTGCGGCCCTCTTTATTGCTATGGGGTGCGTCAGTAAGAAGGGGATGACGGTGGATCTCAATAGGCTGATTCTGGGCAAGAGCTACAACTCTACCAAGGTCTTTCGTACCGCTCAGCATGTGGTTCAAGCCATCTTGCTCGGTATTGTCGTTCCGCTGCTTATCCTGCTGCTCATCTGGGATCTAACCGATAATCCCAATCCCGTTCCGGCCGTTGTCGTCATTGCCGGCCTGGTCATGCTGTGCTTCTTCTTCTCGTATGTCTTTGTGGTCCCCGACGACCTCACATCGAGCGCAACCGACCGTACGCTCGCCATCGCATCAAAAATATTCGCCTATACGTCGCGCGGTCTTACGCCCGAAGCGGCCCTGGGTGCCTCTAAAATCATCCTGTCCGAGACCATCGCTTCTGCCATCTGCTTTACCGACGGCAAGCAGGTGCTGGCAAGCTGGGGCGAGGACTCGGCAAAGTGCCCTGCCGGAACCCCGGTGGTGCTGCGGACTACGCTCAACGTGATCAACAGCGGTGAGCAAAGCGTGTTCTCGCGCGATGCCTCGACCGAGACAGGTGGCTACTTTCCGCGCCTGCGCGCCGGTATTGTCGCACCGCTTACCGTGCGCGGGCATTGCGTGGGCACGCTCGAGCTGTATTATCCCCGTCTGAACAGCATCGATATGCGCCAGACGGCGCTTGCCTCGGGCTTTGCCGACCTCATTTCCACGCAGCTTGCGAGCTTTGAGCTCGAGCGCCAGGACGAGCTTACGGCCCGCGTGGAGCTGCGCGCCTTGCAATCGCAGGTCGATCCTCATTTTCTGTTTAACACCATCAGCACCATCGTGTCGCTCGTTCGAACCGAGCCCGACAAGGCGCGATCGCTGCTGATCGACTTCTCCAACTACTACCGTCAGACGCTTTCTGATTCCGATACCCTCACAACGCTCGAGCACGAGGTGGAACAGGGCACTCGCTATATCAATCTTATGCAGGCTCGTTATGGCGACGGCCGTCTGCGCGTCTCGGTCGATATCGACTTTGAGGTGCGCGATTGCATGGTGCCGCCGTTTATCTTGCAGCCGTTGCTCGAAAACTGCATCAAGCACGCGCAGCGCGAGACCGAGCCGCTTTCTATTCATGTTAGGGCTTTCGAGACCGATGACGGTTTGGAGATCATCGTCGAGGACGACGGCATCGGTATGAGCGAAGAAGTCTGCGCGCATCTGTTTGAGCAACATCGCCTGGAGGAGCCCGAGAGCATTACCGCCGACGGCTCCGTCAAGCGAGGTTGCGGCCTGGCGCTCTTCAACGTGCTTCAGCGCATCCATTTCTTTTACGGAGAAGATTCCGGCATGCGCGTGAAGTCCCAGGAGGGCGTGGGAACGCAGGTCATCGTCGAGCTGAACGGCGAGCCGCATGAGCCGGCGCCGTTGACGGCGTAGCACGCGGTTGGATTGAGAGAAAAAGAGGGGAAGCACATATGTCCGAAGGCTGGAACATCTTGGTGGTTGATGACGAACCTCCCATTAGGGCTGAGCTACGCTATCTGTTGGAAAAGGATACGCGTGTGGGCCAGATTGCCGAGGCGGGCAATGTCACCGAGGCCGTGGAGTCGATTCTCTCGAACAAGCCCAACGTGTTGTTTTTGGACATCACGATGCCCGGCCGCTCGGGAATTGAGCTTGCCGAGACGCTGCAGAACCTAAAGACGCCGCCGGTGGTTGTGTTTGTGACGGCGTTTGCCGAGTTTGCCGCCGATGCGTATAACCTCGATGCGGTCGACTATGTCGTCAAGCCGGTCGAGGACGCACGCCTGTCAAAGGCACTCGACAAGATCGAGGCAGCCTTGGGTGCCCGTCGTGTTATCCACGCTCCGCGCCAGCCTTTGCGTCTGACGGTGGACCGCGGGGGCAAAAAGGTGTTCATTCCCGCCGCAGACGTCTGCTACTTTGAGGCGCGCGCCGATTTTTGCAACGCCATCTGCGCCGAGGGAACGTACCTGATCAATGAGTCGATCTCTTCGCTCGAGCGTCGCTTGGTCTCCGAGGGCTTTATTCGCGTTCATCGCAGCTATCTGGTCAATTTGGAAGACGTGCACAATGTCGAGATCGGTTCCACGGGTCTTATGGAGCTCAGACTCGATCGCGTAACCTCGACGGTGCCCGTGTCCCGCCGTCGCGCTGCCGAGGTTAAAGCACACTTGGGGCTTGCGTAGACGGTCTGCGTGCCGTCGTTTACCATCGCAGGTTTGGCATGGGCGCGCGGTGGGCATAATGGGTGGCATCGAATGAAATCGAAAGGATCATTATGCCCGCGCTTATCACCCATCATCTGTTTGGCGAGGAAAGCATCGACCGTCTTCCACAGGGCGTCATCACGTCCGATGAAGAGCGCATTGCCTTTATCTTGGGCAACCAAGGCCCCGACCCGTTTTTCTTTCACATTCTGACACCGCGTGTTTCCGACTGCACGCTGCTGGCGCAGGTCATGCATCGGTCGCGCATGTCTCGTCAGTTTGCGTGCCTGCGCGACGGCGTGTCGCATCTGCTGCCGCGCGACGCCAGCTTGGGTCGTGCCTTTGCGCTGGGCCTGCTGTCTCATTACGTGCTCGACCGCAACGCTCATCCCTTTGTCTATGAGCAGCAGTTTGGCATTGTCGAGTCCGATTCAGAGCTTGAGGATTCGAGCAGTCAGGTCCATGCCGTGATCGAGAGCGACCTGGATGTGCTGATGCTGCAGCTTAAACGCGATGGCGCTACGGTTGACGATTACCCGCCGGCGGGCGAGATCGTCACCACTGATCGCATCAATCGCGTGGCCGGCGTGCTGATGAGCTATGTTGCCGGACGCGTGTACGGCATTGACATTCCGGCGGGGGAGTACGGTGCTGCCGTTGCCAATATGCAGCGACTTTACCGCGCGATTGAGCCGGCCGGCTCCGCAAAGACGCGCGCGATCTCGCTGGTTGAGGGCTTGGTGCACGATTACTCGCTGCTCGACGGCCTTGCTCATCGCGTGACGACGGAGTTGCCCGAGCGCACCGGTAACCTGGGCCATCTGACATGGAAGAATCCCTTTACCGACGAGGTCTCGAACGAGAGTTTCCCCGAGGTCTTTGATCGCGCGCTGGGCGATTACGAGTGCACGGTCGCACGTTTTATCGAGACCGGTGACATGGATGCCGTGACCAGTCACGTCAACTACAGCGGTCGCGTGCTCAATGCCGATGAGGAGTTCGACCGCGAGGAATAGGGCCCGTGCGTGCCCCTTTGCCGAATCCTTACCGGCGGTTCTGGACAATTGGGGTACGATGAACTAACTGCATATCGGGCGAATACGAAGGGTCCCTGTCCATGAAATACACCAAGCTCGAGCGTAACTGGGTTATGTATGATGTGGGCAATTCGGCCCTCGTGCTGCTCAATACCTCGGTGGTGCCCATTTACTTTAACGCCATCAATACCGGCGCTTCCTCGGCCGACCTGGTGGTCGCCTGGGGCAATGCACAGACGATCGCCTCGCTGGTCATCGCCATGCTCATGCCCATTCTGGGCGCACTTGCCGACTACGCCGGCAACAAAATCAAGTTCTTCTTGGGCTTTTTCCTCACGGGCCTGGTTCTTTGCCTGGCGCAGGCTATCCCAATGTCCGCCATGGCATTTTTGACCGTGTACGTGCTGTGCACCATCGGCCTTAACTCTTCTATGACGTTCTACGACGCCATGCTGCCCGACGTTACCACCGACGAGCGCATGGACGCCGTGTCCAGCTCGGGTTATGCCTGGGGCTACATCGGTTCCACCGTGCCGTTCGTCATCTGCCTGGCGCTCATCATGGGTGGCCCCGCTCTTGGCGTCCCCACCATGCTGGCAACGCGTCTGTCGTTTATCATCACTGGTGCCTGGTGGCTCATCTTTACCCTGCCGCTCATTCGCACCTATAAGCAAAAGTACGGTCGCGAGCGCGGTCCCGAGGACACTATCGGCCACATCGTGGGCGGTGTGTTCTCCGAGGTCGGACACACCATGCGCGAGATCGCCCACAACAAGACCGTGCTGGTCTACATGATCGCGTTCTTCTTCTATATCGACGGTGTGCACACGGTCATTTCCATGGCCACCAGTTACGGATCGGCCTTGGGCATCGATTCGACGCAGCTGGTGCTTGCGCTGCTCGTTACGCAGTTCGTGGCCTTTCCGTCCGCTATCATCTACGGCAAGCTCGCCGGACGCGTGGGCACGCTCAACATGATTCTGGTGGCGGTCGCCGCCTACATGGGCATTGTGCTGTTCGCCGCGTTCTTCCTAAAGACCGCCTTTGAGTTCTGGGTGCTTGCCATTATGGTCGGCCTGTTCCAGGGCGGCGTGCAGGCGCTCAGCCGTAGCTACTTTGGTCGCATTATCCCCAAGGAAAAGTCCAACGAGTACTACGGCTTCTTTGACATCTTTGGTCGTTATGCAAGCGTCATGGGTACCTTCCTAGTGTCGGTCGTTACCTCGCTGACCGGCAACCCGTCGCTGGGCGTCCTTTCTATTGGCGTGCTGCTGATCGTTGGCTTTATGCTGCTGGTTCGCCTGTCCCGCATGACTCGGGCAGCAGAGCATGCCGCATAGGAGCGAGCGGCTATTGTGCCTGTCCACGGTACTCTTTTGGGGTTATCCGCAATAAACATTGCGACTTGCGAGCAATGATTTGCCCAAGTGGGTATGATGGAATCAGCTAGGTCGCGGGGCGTCGCCTGTGTTTGGCGGCGTCCCGTTTTTGTGTTGCAGGGAGGGTAAGGCATGAACGCCACGGTCGTGATTCCAACGTATTGGGCGGGCGATGACGCTTGCGCAAACGCCCCTGGCACCTATGACCATTCGACGCGACTCAACGCCGACAATCCCGAACTCGACCGCTGCCTGGCCTCGCTTGAGCAGGTACGTGACATCCCGCGCATCATCCTTTTGGTGGTCTGTCCCGTTTCTGCCACAGCCGATGTGTCGCTGCGCGTGCACGAGATTGTCGACGCGCATCCCACGCTCAAGGTCACCGTTGTCACCAACACCCAGGCCTCGCGCATCGCAGACCGGGTTGCTCAGATCGCGCCCAAGGGTTCGGGCGAGTGCGTGAGCCTGCGAGGCTACGGTGCCATCCGCAATATGGGGCTAGCCTGCGCCGCTGTGCTGGGGCATGACGCGGTTATCTTCTTGGATGACGATGAGACTGTCATCGACGCCGACTTTATGAAGCGCGCGACCTATGCGTTGGGGCAGCAGACGCGTCAGGGCTTGCCGATCTTGGTCAAGAGCGGCTATTTCTACGATCGCGACGGCTCGCCGCTGGCTCCCACGGACAAGGCGGGCATCTGCCATCGTTGGTGGACCAAGCGCATCGAGTTCAACCGTTGGATGAAAAAGGCGCTTTCGGGCACCCGCATCTCGCGCTCCAACTACGTGTGCGGCGGCCTGATGGCCCTGCACGCCCGCGCCTTTACGCGTGTGGCCTTTGACCCGTTTATCACCCGCGGCGAGGACTTGGATTACCTCTTTAACATGCGCATGTTTGGCTACGACGTGTGGTTCGATAACGAGTGGACCGTGCGCCATCTGCCTCCGGAGTCCGAAAAGCGCTCACCGCGCTTTATGCAGGATGTATACCGTTGGTACTACGAACGGGCCAAGTTGACATTCGCCGCGCATCAAAAGGAGCTCATTCCCGTTACGGCGGCATCGCTCATGCCCTACCCGGGCCCGTGGATTTCGCGCGAGCTCGACGACCGCGTGCGCAAGACCGCTATGGTCCGCAGCGTGTTTACCCGCGAGCATGAGGGCTACCTGCGCATCTGGCGCCATGGTATCGGCGAGGCAAAGGCCTATGCGCGCCAAAACGCTGCAAGCTACCTGCGTTTCCAGAGCTTTTGGCCCAAGATCATGGACGGGCTTTGGCGTGACGCACAACTGATCAGTATCCTGGAGGGGGCCGAATGATCGACCGCCGCGCCCAGCGCGATAGTTCAATATCAATCTTTCGCATCATTGCCGTTGCCTGCGCCATTTGCGTGCTGGTGTACTTTATTTTTGCCTTGGTGACCGGTATCGAGCCGATCGCCACGGTGATTGCCTGCGCGCTGCTGTGCATCTTTCTGTGCATCTTTATCTTTTTGACGCTCAATCCCGATTCGGTGCGCTCCCAGTACACCGAGGAGACGCTCTCGGTGGCCTCGGCCATGCTTGAGGACATTAAGGGCGGTCTGACGCAGGAGTCGGCGCGTTTGGTGTGCCGGCGCATTTTGCCCGAGACGCGCGCCATGACGGTGGCCATCACCGACGAGGGCAACGTGCTTGCCTGCGCGGGAGAGTTTGAGGAAAAGCTACTGCCAGATTCTCCCATCCACACGCTTGCCACACGCTACGTTATCGAACATGGCATCGTGCAGTCGTTCAACCGTATGGTGGATGTCGTGGGCTCGGATGGCTCGCACAACCAAGTCCCCGCCGGCATTATCGCCCCCATCAAGGTGGGCGATCGTACCGTCGGCACGCTCAAGTTCTACTACAAGACCCCGCGCGCCGTCGACCGTACCCAGTACGCGCTTGCCTCGGGCTTTGCCGAGATCTTGTCCACGCAGCTCGCCATCCACGAGCTCGAGGTGCAAAAGGAACTCACAGCGCGCGCTGAGGTGCGTGCGCTGCAGGCGCAGATTAACCCGCACTTCCTGTTCAACACGCTGAACACCATTGCATCGTTTACGCGCACCGACCCGCTGCGGGCCCGCGAACTGCTTCGTGAGTTCTCATCGTTCTATCGTGCCACACTCGACAACTCGGGATCGCTTATTCCGGTCTCGCGCGAGGTCGCACAAACCAAGCGCTACCTTACCTTTGAGAAGGCCCGCTTTGGCGAGGACCGCGTGCTTGCGACGTTCGATGTGTCCGAGGACGTGGAAGATACGCTGGTGCCGGCGTTCGTGATCCAGCCGATTGTCGAGAACGCCGTGCGTCATGGTATGGGCGATGACGATGCCCTGAGGATCGACGTGACCGTTCACCAAGATGGCGAGGATGCAATCTTGATTGCCGTGGCCGATAATGGCGTGGGCATGGATGAGGGTACCGCCGCCAGACTGTTTGACGAGCGCTCTGCCCGTCCCGACGCCAACTCCCCGCAGGGCGGCGGCGCCGGTGTGGCCATGCACAATATTTCGGAGCGGATCCATCGCTTTTATGGACCGCACTCCTATACGCGCGTCGAATCGGCCCCGGGCAAGGGTGCTAAAGTGCTCCTGCATCTCGATTTGTCGGAGAGCATCTTCGACATTCAAGAGTAAAATGATAGGTTGCGGGTTTAACGCTAGTTGGCGGATGCCCGACGTAGTTAGTTGACGAAAGGTTTTATCCCTATGCTGCGTGCGATGATTGTGGATGACGAGGCCCCGGCCCGTTCGGAACTTCGCTTCTTGCTCGAGCAGACGGGCAAGATCGGCACGATCACAGAAGCGTCGAGCGTTCGCTCCGCCATCGAGATGCTCATGGAGAGCCGCGTCGATGTCGTGTTCCTCGATATTTCGATGCCTGGCGCTTCGGGCCTGCAGCTTGCCGAGGCACTGCACAAGCTCAAGAATCCGCCGGCGATCGTATTTGTAACCGCGTACAGCGATCACGCGGTCGAGGCGTTTGATGTGGATGCCGTCGACTATCTGATGAAACCGGTCGAGGAGGCTCGCCTGGATCGAGCGATCGATAAGGTTATGCAACGCGCCAAACCTGTCACGGACAGCAAGGTGACCATCGAGCGCATCCCGGTGGAAAAGGGCGGCCGCAAGGTCCTCATCCCCGTGGACGACATTCGCTTTATTATGGCCAAGGACGATTACTCCTGTATTTATACGGTCGATGACCGCTTTTTATCCACGACCTCGCTGGCACAGTTCGAGGCCAAGCTCTGCGACTTTGGCTTCTTCCGCGTTCACCGCCGCTATATCGTCAACCTGGCGTGTGTCACCGATGTCGAGACGGTTCCCTCGGGCGCTATCCAGCTGGGTATTACGGGCGTCGACGAACGCGTACCGGTTTCGCGCCGTCGCGTCGTGCCACTCAAAAAGGCTCTGAGCCTCTAGTACATTGGCCCCGCAGCCCTGTAGACCAAAATAGTCTGCGGAGCCGTGGGGCTTTTTGCATGAATGCACCAAATCGTTTTGCGGAAGGGATCCCATGAACAGTGCAAGCGCCAAGCGTATCGACATCATCTCGGACACCCACGGCTATTTATCGCCTGCGCTCTTGGATGAGCTTGAGGGCGCGGATCTGATTATCCATGCCGGTGACCTTACGTCGGAGATGGACTACGAGCACCTATGCACTATCGCCCCCGTGCGGGCCGTACTGGGCAACAACGATTACTACCGCGACTACGGCCCCGATGTAGACCGTCTTGCGTTCTTTACCTACGAAGGCCTCAAATTCGCCGTAGCCCACTACCGCGAAGACCTTCCGGTGGGATCCGTAGACGTAGCCATCAACGGCCACACCCACGTAACCAAAGAAGCCCAAGTGGGCCGTTGCTTAGTCCTCAACCCGGGCAGCGCCAGCTACCCCAGAGGCACCCGAGGCCCCACCATGGCCAGAATGCTAGTAAAAGACGGCAAGATCCTAAGCACTAAGTTTATTGACCTAGACTAACCGCAACAAAAACGGGGGATGCACAACGCATCTCCCGTTTTTCTTTGAGCCAAAGTAAGAAGTTCAACAAGATCCATCAGACCAACCCCGCCGAGGAGCACGCGGGCTAGCCGCGCAGCGGCGCACGCCCGCAAAACTGGTTAAATAATGTGACGGCAGGGAGGGTCTCCGGGGCTGAGGGCGGGGGTTAAGTTTGTCGCGAGTTCCGCACGCAAAGGAAAGCACTTAATGTGCTTTCCGTCTTGCGCAGGACTGTAGAGCAGCAAACTTAACCCCCGCCCTCAGCCCCGGAGACCCTCCCGGATGGCCCTGAAAAATTTTTTCAAAAAAGTTGTTGCGCGCCGGACAGACTTCTGTGTATACTAATCCCCGCAGCGCACGCGAGCGGAAACAAACGCGAACGCCTGCCTGGGGAGTTAGCTCAGTTTGGTTAGAGCGCCGGCCTGTCACGTCGGAGGTCGCGGGTTCGAGCCCCGTACTTCCCGCCAACGCAATTAAAGCCACGTTTTCGGACGTGGCTTTTTGCGTTTGATGCACTTTGTTTCGATAGAACGATCGCCCCGGTGCATCTTCGCCCAGAATCCCCGCGCCTTCGGGAACGCAAGTAAAATCTAATAAGTATATCTGTCTGAACAACAGCTTTGTTGCGCAACACCTGTTCTACGAGACAGGGGGTTAGGTTATACTAAATTGCACTGTGCGCCGCACCTGATGCATTTCGCTCCAAGCGTGGCACTCAGTGGATATCCGATTTACCATTTGGATGTCCTGGCGGTCATTTAGCGTCTCGACACAAGCTCGGCCCCGGAGCTCGTTCGAGCTGTTCGTATTCCTTGAAAGGGGAAAAATGGACATATCGAGGAAGACTGATTACGCCCTTCGTATGCTGGCGATGCTTGCTGAGGATCCGGAGCGTTTGCTTTCTGTTCGCACCGCTGCCGAAGAGGTCAATGTCCCGTATTCGTTTGCCCGCTCGATTCAGCACGGTTTGGTCCAGGCCGGTATTGTGGAGAGCCTGCGCGGCGTCCACGGTGGCATGCGTCTCAAGGTCAGTCCGGACGACGTCACTATCCGCCAGGTCGTCGAGGCCGTTCAGGGTCCTATGGTTATGAACGATTGCACCGCGCCCGATGGTGACTGTGCGCGCATGGGCGCGTGCTGCTATCATCCCCTGTGGGCCGGAGCCCAGGCGTTGATGCGCGACTACCTCGATTCCGTTTCGCTCGGCGACATCGTCGCTCGCCGCCAGTTCCCAGCCGTCGATCCCAAGTTCGCCGACCGCGAAGCGTTTCCCGAGTACGCCACCTGCGCGTGCGCTTACCGGGAGGAATAGCGCCGCATAAGGAGCATAGCCATGATTCAGGACCCCTTTCGTTCGATGATTCGTTCGGAAGGGGTCTTGCGTTATCGCGACCTTCCGTGGCGCCGAACGCGCGACCCGTACATCATTTGGCTTTCTGAGGTCATGTTGCAGCAAACACAGGTGCCGCGTGTGGAGGCGCGCATGCCGGTGTGGCTCAATCGTTTTCCGACCGTGCAGGCGCTTGCCCAGGCCGCGCCTTCGGATGTTTTGGACGCTTGGCAGGGGATGGGCTACAACCGACGCGCTCTGGCGCTTCACGGGGCCGCTCAGCGCGTTGTAGAGGACTGGGGCGGGGAGTTTCCGCGTGAGACGCGTGACTTGGTCACTCTGCCTGGTATTGGCCCGGCAACGGCGCAGGGTATCCGGTCGTTTGCGTTTGATCTTCCGGGCGTGTATCTGGAGACCAACGTGCGCACGGTCTTTTTGCATCATTTCTTTCCCGATGTGCCGGCCGTTCCCGATCGCGAGCTGGTGCCGCTGATCCAAGCTGCCTGTCCGGCGGTCCCCGGTGCGGCGGCGGACGAGATTACGCCCTTTGCCGCGCCTCAAGACGATGCCGACACGCCGCGCGCGTGGTATTACGCATTGCTGGATTACGGCGCGTATCTTAAAAAGACACTGCCCAATCCGTCCAGGCGGTCGGCGGGCTATAGTCGTCAGTCCAAGTTTGAGGGCTCGCGCCGCCAAAAGCGCGCGCATATCGTGCGTATGTTGTTGGCAGCGCGCGATGGGCAGCCGGCGGGGATTACGCTTGCTGATGCCGTGGTGGGCGTTAACGAGATGGAAGCGGCAGCCGGTCGCGGGCCGGTCGAGTGCGACTTGATCGCGGGCATTCTAGCTGACCTGGAGCGCGAGGGCTTTTGCCGAGCCGAGGACGATCGTTGGTTGAGTGTGTAGCCCGCTCAAATCTGAAGAACGGGATTGTAAGGTTTAAATTCGCGGCTTGAGGGCATCCTAAAGACAAGGTCGCTCAAAGCCTATGGGCGGCACGTGTTGAAGGGAAGTACACCTATGGATTTTGAGAATTCCCAAACCAAGAAGAACCTCGAGACCGCTTTTGCCGGTGAGTCCCAGGCACACACCAAGTATCGCTACTACGCATCTAAGGCCAAGAAAGACGGCTACGTTCAGATTTCGAATATCTTTGCCGAGACCGCAGGCAACGAGTCCGAGCACGCCAAGCTGTGGTTTAAGTATCTGCACGACGGCGTCGTCCCCGATACCCTGGACAATCTGCGCGATGCCGCCGCAGGAGAGAACTACGAGTGGACCACGATGTACGATGAGTTTGCCAAGACCGCCGAGGAGGAGGGCTTTGCCGAGATTGCCGCAAAGTTCCGTGGTGTCGCCGCCGTCGAGAAGGCCCACGAGGAGCGCTACAACAAACTCGTCGAGCGCATCGAGTCGGGCGAGGTGTTTGAGCGCGAGGGCGTGAAGGTGTGGAAGTGCCTGAACTGCGGGCACCTGCACGTTGGTGCCGAGGCGCCTGAGGTGTGCCCGGTGTGTAACCACCCGAAGGCGTACTTTGAGGAGCAGGTGGTGAACTACTAGCGCTTGGCGCTAGCGTGAGCTGGGCCGGGGGGGGCCGGGCAAAACAACCCCCCCCGCCCCGGGGGGGCGGGGGGGGGGGGGGGGGTGGGGTGGGGGCCGCCCCCCCCCCGGGGGGGGGGTGGGGTGGTGTGGTTTGTGGCGCCCCCCCCCCCCGGCCCGGGTTTGGTGCGTTGCGTGCGCGATACATAAAAGCTTAAAACTATGTTTGTGGGCCGCCCCTATGGGGGGGGCACGTTTTTGTATGGGGACTGGTTGGGACGGCACCGTTCATGGGTGGGGTACACTGGGTGGCGACTTTTAGTTTATCTACTACCTGATGGGGTGTTTTTGTATGGGTAAGAAGTCTCGGGCTCGGGTTGCTGCGGCGGGAACTCGCAAGGATCCTGGTCGTCGGGTTGCCGAGGGTAAAAAGGTCGATCGTGTCGAGAAGGACAAGAAGGTTGGCGCGCATGCTCATCCTGAGTGGGCGCCTCACCTCAATACGGCTAGCGAGGATCTGACTGCTAAGTTGTTTACTCTGGTCGAGGTTATCTTGGGCGTGGTGCCCGTGGTGGTCATTGGCTTGTTCTTGGCTTCGAAAGATGCCACGAGTGTCGATAAACTCACCGATGTCTTTTCTCAGGACCCCTCGATGGTGGTTACGTTTATCTCTGCGTGCCTGCAGCCGTTTGTGGCGTACATGTTGTACATGATTTATCGCAAATACTGCGAGGGCGACGCTGGTTTTGCCGCCGGCAACCTGATCGGTCTTTTGTGCTCCGAGATCCTACTGCTCAATATCCCAGGCGTCATCGGTATGGGCATCTTGCTGTGGCGTGTTTGGCGCAACGTCGCCCCGCACTTTGAGAGCTGGTTGTTTGAGCGTCGTGCAATGGGCGTGCTGGCAGACATTGCGGGCTCGCTCGTGATTTTAGCCTTGGCGTTTATGTGCGCCACCGCCACCCGAGGTCTCGCGGGCATCTAAAGCTGCCTCCACCGACTGCGGAGCACGGGGCGGGGAAACACCTTTCCCTCTCGCTCACGGCTGCGCAGGTCGCGCGAGGTAAAGGTGTTTCCCTACCCTGTGCTCCGGCTTCGGGTCGTCGCGTGCTTGCTACTGAAAAACTGATAAGAAGTTAGCGTGCCGCCCCGTTTGGGGCGGCACGTTTTTGTATGGGGTCCCTGTCTTCACAATTTCCGTCAAGCTTTTGGTTGGATTTTGGTCAGTTGGCGTAAGGGTGGAAGGCCAAAAGATTGCTGACGAAAAAAGCTCAGAGAAAGTGCTGGTAGGGGAGTTGTTGAGCTTTTCGACAGCTTTTGAGCAAAAGAAACTTTGTGGCTATTGCCGGCGATTGCGTTGTCGCGGTCATGGCGGTGCGGGATGCTGGTCGTAAGCGTCGAATGCTCCGATTTTGGAGGCCAGCATGGATCTGTTTCTTGAGACTCCGCAGCAACAAGCTGAGCGCATGCTGCGTCAGCAGCAACGACTCATGGAGATGCAAATGCAGGGGGCGGCAGCCCAGCCCCCTGCGCAAAATGCCACGTTTGCGGTTTCGCCTGCGGGCGAATCGGCGCCAGAGGCCTATTCCGTACAGCAAGATTCATATGCGCAGGAGCTCGCGTTCGACAAGCGTCGTGCGCGTCGTCGCCGCGTGGGCCAGCGCCTGCGCACATTGGCGATGATCGTGCTCATTCCGCTAGGACTTGCGGCGATTTTCTTGGTCTCGTATGTGCTCACCTGTATCCTCAACGGTGCTTCGCCCGGCGAAGTGCTCCAACATCTGTCAGCCCTCGGCCAGCGCCTAGGCGATGTCATAACAACAATCCGCGCCGGCTGGGAGAGTTAGCGTTTGTCACATTAGGACTTCTAGGGTGTAGGGATTATCGCCACGAGCGGAATTCTTGCATCCTGTTGGTCCTGTCGTGCGACTGAATAGTATTATTGAAGATGAATAAGAATAGTAAATGAACAGAGGTGCTCGGTTGAATCTGACCTTTGAGGGATTCTTAAAAGGCTATTGCCGAGAGCTATCCGGACAGCAGTCGCTGAGTTTTAGAAAATTGGTTGAGCAGGCGACGACGGATGCGCCGCGCGTGGCGGAGCCTCTGTTTTTGCTCGCTCTGGCGCAAGGAAAAGCCGAATACGTTCTGGGCTTATCCGAGGGCTCGTGGATGGAACAGGATTACCGAGACGTTTTATCCTTGTACGGCCAAGCGGGTAGCATGGCGTCTCTATGCGCCAAAAGTGAGCTCCCTAATCGTTATGCCAACGTTTGGCGTGCGTATAGAGCGGTGAAGGAAAAGCCGGCGGCCGATAGAAGGGTGAACGCCCTGATGAGAAAGAAAACGCTGGAAGCATTGGAGGAATCGGGTGTAACGCGCTATGGCCTCTGCCGTGCTCTGCGCCTGAATAAAGGAAACGTATACGCATACTTGGCCGGCGATGACTCAAAGGTGAGCAGGAAAACGGCGCGCCGCATTATGGAATATGCGGAGGAGAGGGGCGCTCAAGAAGGGGCCGGGCGCCCGGTACGTGTGGCGGGGTAAGATTGATCGCGGTTTTGATTGATGATCGATTGAGTTTGTTGGGCGGAGTCTATGTCTGCTATTGATATCGTGCTTGTTGTGATCGCCTTGGTGGCGGTGGGGGTTGCTGTGGCTTGTGCCCTGCAGCTTAAGGGCCTTCGCGCCGAGCTGCAGGAGCGCGGCGATAACGGGGCAGAGATGCTGGCTGCGCTCGAGCAGGCCAACAATGCGCTCGACACCCTGAACGTCGCTTTGGCCGAAACCCGCCGCACGGCAAATGCCATCGCGCAGCAGCAGACAACCGATGCGGCCGTGGAGCAGCAACGCTACCTGACCATCGCGCGTGAGTTCTCGCAGGCTGGCGACCGTATGGATGACCTGCGCCGCGAGACGGCCCAACAGCTTGGCGCCAACCGCGAGGGCATCGAGCACCGCCTGGACAAGGTGCGCGAGACGGTCGATACCCAGCTGGGCGCCATCCGCAAGGACAACAACGTGCAGCTCGATCAGATGCGCGCGACGGTGGACGAGAAACTCTCCCGTACGCTCAACGATCGCCTGTCTGCATCGTTTAAGCAGGTGAGCGACCAGCTCGAGGCTGTGTACAAGGGTTTGGGCGACATGCAGTCAATCGCCACCGGCGTGGGCGACCTTAAGCGCGTGCTGGGCAACGTCAAGGCGCGTGGCATTTTGGGCGAGGTGCAGCTGGGTGCAATCCTGGCGGACATCCTTACGCCCGACCAGTATCTGGAAAACGTCGCCACCAAGCCCGGCGCCTCGGAGCGCGTTGAGTTTGCCGTCAAGCTGCCGGTAGACGAGGGCGATCCCGTGCTGCTGCCGATCGACTCCAAATTCCCGGGCGACGCGTACGAGCACCTGCTCGACGCGCAAGAGTCGGGTGATGCCGAGGCTGTGGCCACCGCGCGCAAGACACTCGACGCCATGGTGAAACGCGAGGCAAAGGACATCTGCGAAAAGTACCTGAGCGTGCCCGCGACCACCAACTTTGGCATCATGTTCGTGCCGTTTGAGGGGTTGTATGCCGAGGTCGTCAGTCGCCCCGGGCTTATCGAGACCCTGGGCCGCGACTATCACGTCAACGTTGCCGGCCCCAGCACCATGGCGGCCATCCTCAACAGTCTGCAGATGAGCTACCAGACGTTTAGGCTGCAAAAGCGTACCGACGACGTACTGCGCGTGCTCTCCGCCGTCAAGGCCGAGCTGCCGCGCTATCAGGCGGCGCTGCGCCGCGCCCAGCAGCAGATCGAGACCGCGGGCAAAACGGTCGAGGGCATCATTACCACGCGCACCAACGTCATGGAGCGCAAGCTCAAGGACATCGACGCGCTGGAAGACGCCGATCAAGCCGATGAGATCTTGGGACTCACGCCCGCGGGCCTTCCCACAGACCAAGAAGACGAGGACTAATTGCAACAAGACGGTGGGGCGCCGGCGTAAACGCGGGCGCCCCACCGCTTTTCGCATCGCGCATGCCTGAAGCGCGCTTCGGTGTGCAACAATGGCGTTTTGCCCTATCAGACGCGAAAGGAAGCCCATGTCCCAGAGAAGCACCAGCCCGCTCAGCCGCTCCACCGTGCGCCGCACGCTGCAGCGGTTTTGGGGTGTCACGCGCACGCAGCCGCTGATTGTCTTTCTCTCGGTATTCTCGTCGGCGGGCTACATCTTTTTGCTGACGTTTGCCAATACCTATGTGATGGCCCTCATTGTCGACCGCGTTCAAGCCGGTCCCGTGGCGGGTGACCAGGTGTTTGAGGTCTTCGGCCCCTATATCCTGGCGCTCGTACTCGTTAACCTGGTGGGTCAGATCCTCTCCAAGTTACAGGACTACACCGTCTACAAGCTCGAGATTGCAGGCAACTATCACCTGGCGCGTCTATGCTTCGACACGCTCTCCAACCAATCCATGACATTCCATACCAGCCGCTTTGGCGGATCGCTCGTGAGCCAGACGAGCCGTTTTATGAGCGGCTACACGGGTCTGGTCGACGTGACGGTGTATTCGCTCATCCCCACCATCACCTCGGTCATCTGCACCGTGGCCGCACTCGCCTCGGTGGTGCCGACGTTTACCGTGATCCTGGTGTGCATCATGGCCGTCTACATCGCGTTTGTCTGGCTTATGTACAAGCGCATCATGCCGCTTTCGGCCGCGACGTCCGCCGCGCAGAACAAGCTCTCGGGCGTGCTCTCCGACGCGGTCACGAACATCTTGGCCGTCAAGACCTGCGGGCGCGAGGACTTTGAACGCGATCTGTTCGACGCCGCCGATCGTGCCTCGCGCGACGCCGAGACGGTCTCGATGCACGCCATGATGCAGCGCAACTTTACGACCTCGGGCCTTATCGTCATCACCATGGCCGTGGTGAGTGTGTTCGTGGCGGGCGGCAACGCGTGGTTTGGCATCTCGGCCGGCTCGCTCGTCATGATCTTTACCTACACCTATAACCTCACCATGCGCCTGAACTACGTAAGCTCCATGATGCAGCGCATCAACCGCGCTTTGGGCGATGCGGCCGAGATGACGCGCGTGCTGGACGAGCCACGTTTGGTGGCAGACGACCCGGACGCCCCTGAGCTCAAAGTGACCGAGGGCGCGATTGATTTTGAGCACCTGAGCTTTGCGTACCGTGACGCTGCGGCGGGCGAGAGCGTGTTCGATAACCTGACACTTCATGTGGCGGCGGGCCAGCGCGTGGGCCTGGTGGGCAAATCGGGTTCGGGTAAGACGACGCTCACCAAGCTGCTGCTGCGCCTGGACGATGTTCAGGGTGGCCGCGTGCTCGTGGACGGTCAGGATGTCTCGCGCTGCACGCAGCAGAGCCTGCGCCGCCAGGTTGCCTACGTGCCGCAGGAGGCGCTGCTGTTCCACCGCTCCATTCGCGAGAATATCGCCTACGGCCGCCCCGACGCCACCGACGAACAGATTCGCGAGGCGGCTCGCTTGGCTAATGCGACTGAGTTTATCGACCGCCTGCCCCGTGGCTTTGACACCATGGTGGGCGAGCGCGGCGTCAAGCTCTCGGGTGGCCAGCGTCAGCGCGTGGCCATCGCCCGTGCCATCCTAACCGACGCGCCGATTCTGGTGCTCGACGAGGCGACCTCTGCCCTCGACAGCGAGTCCGAGGCGCTGGTGCAGGAGGCGCTCGAAAACCTGATGCGTGGACGTACCTCCATTGTGGTGGCGCACCGCCTGTCCACCGTGGCGGCGCTCGACCGCATTGTGGTGCTGGCCGATGGCGAGATCGTCGAGGACGGCACGCATGCGCAGCTCGTCGAGGCGGGTGGCGAGTACGCGAGCCTGTGGAGCCGTCAGACCGGCGCATTCTTGGAGGCGTAAGCGTCTCGGACGTGGGACAATTGTGCCCATAAGTTTATTGTGCCGTTGAGCCGAGGAGTCGTTATGCCACGCGAGACCAATGCCGCCAAACGCGAGCGCGCCATCGAGGTGTGTGAGCGCCTCAACCGTCGCTATGGCCCGGTCGAGTGCTTTTTGGACCACGAGAATCCCTTCCGCCTGCTAATCGCGGTGCTGCTCTCGGCGCAAACGACCGACGCGCAGGTCAACAAGGTGACGCCGAAGCTGTTTGCCCAGTGGCCCACGCCCGAGGCCATGGCCGGGGCGAGCGTGGCTGACGTGGCAGACACCATCAAGTCGCTCGGCTTCTACAAGAGCAAAGCCAAGCATGCCGTCGAGGCCGCACAGATGATCGTCGCCGACTATGGCGGCGAGGTGCCGGCCGACATGAAGGAACTCGTGAAGCTGCCGGGCGTGGGACGCAAGACGGCGAACATCGTGCTCAACGTGGGGTATGGCATCGTGGAGGGCATTGCGGTGGACACCCACGTCAACCGCATTGCGCACCGCCTGATGCTGAGTCCCAAGACGCATGCAAAGGAGCCGCTCAAGACCGAGCAGGATCTGCTCAAGATTTTGCCGCACGAGTATTGGGAGTCGGTCAACCATCAGTGGATCACCTTCGGTCGCGAGATCTGCGACGCCCGCAAACCCAAGTGTGACGAGTGCCCGCTGGCAGATTTGTGCCCCAGCGTGCGCGTAGTGGGGTAGGGCGGAATGCATCTTCGTCTGGCGTTTTTTGCGGGGCTGGGTTTGCCCTTGAGCCGGAGTCCTCTCCATGCGCTACCATGACAGACAATGTATTTGACGTACGACCCGCCGAGCTTGCCCCGGCGGGCTTTTGGCGTTGCGATGCCGGAGGAACAGCATGCTCATTCACCGTATAGCCGCGCAGCTCTACACTGCCGAGGCGCTGCAGACCGTCGAGGCCGGACTCGATGCCGGCGAGGACGTGACGCTGGCCGTGTCGCAGTCGGGTCGCACGCTTATGGCGGCAGCCCAGTTTGCGCGCCGTCCGCGCCCGACGGTCTACATTGTGAGCGGCGAGGATGCGGCCGATCGCGCCGCGCGCAGCCTTGCCGCCTATGTGGGTCTGGCGCACGTGTGTCGCTTTCCCGAGCGCAAGGACTATCCGTGGCGCGAGCAGGCGCCCGACGACGCCGTGGTGGCGCAGCGCTGCGAGGCTCTGGGGCGTATCGTGCGCGGGGACAACTGCATCATGGTTGCCTCGGCCCGTGCGCTGCTGCGCTGCGTGCCGCCGGTCGAGAGTCGCTATTGGGAGTCCACCACTTTTGCGGTGGGCGAGGAGATTCCTTTTGACGAGGTGCCGCAGCGCCTGGTGGGCATGGGCTACACCAATGCCGGTGCCGCTGATGCGCCCGGTCTGTTCCGCGTTCACGGCGACACCGTCGAGGTGTTCCCTGCACAGGAAAAGGCACCCGTGCGCATTGAGTTCTTTGGCGACGAGATTGACCGCATCCGCCGCATGGTGAGCTCAACGGGGCAGACCATCGGCAACGAGGACAGTATCGAGATCTTCCCCTGCCGTGAGCTGGCGCTTACCGACGATGCCGTTCACAACATGCATGTGGCGCTCTATCGCGCCAGCCAGGACGACAGCAAACTGGCGGCGCTGCTCGAGATGGTGGACGCACGCATTGTTACGCCCGAGCTCGACCGCTTTTTGCCGGTGATGTACGGCCAGACCGTGAGCCCGTTGGCGCACGTGAGCGGCAAGGCGCTCGTGGTCCTGTCCGAGCCGCGCTCGCTGTTCGACGACTGTCTGCGCGCCTACGAGGATATCGAGGCGCGTGCCGGCGAGGCGGGGATTGACCGACTGGATGGCCTGTATGTACGCGCCCAGCAGCTCGATTTTGGTGCCCAGCAGCGCCTGAACTACGTGAGCCTGATTCGCGCCGGCGGCGCGGTGACCGCCGAGCTCAAGATTGAGCAGCCGGCCATTGCGGGCTCGGACAACCGCTTTATGACGCGCATTCAGGAAGTCGTGGGCAAGCGCTACGCTTGCGTGTTTGCCATTCCCGACCGCGGTGCGCGCGAGTCGATGGAGCTCACCTTTGGCGACGAGGGCATTACCTTTGAGGAATCGCTGACCGCGGCGCCCGAAAATGTCGGCGCTATCGGCGACCGCGTGCGCGTGGCAGCGGCGGATTCCGCCGACCGTGCCGCACGCCAGGAGGCCCATGCTTCCATTCGCGAGCGTAAGGCCGACGCGCTCAACGCCCGCTCGCTCGAGACGGGCGCCGCGCAGGCTGCCGCCGGCGCCGCCGTGCCCACCATCTCGCGCGGACGCGTGACCTTTGTCGATGCCGCCTTGCCGCAGGGCGTGGTGGTGCCCGATGCCAACCTAGCCGTGTTCTCGATCGCCGACCTCAACGCCCGCATGGACGCCAACCGGGCCCGCAGCCGCCGCAAGGTTGACATTACGCAGATCACCTTCCCGTTTAAGCCGGGAGACTACGTGGTGCACGCCACCCACGGCATCGCGCTCTTTAGCGAGATCGCGCGCCAGGAAGTGGGTGGCAAGGAGCGCGACTACTTTTTGCTGGAATATGCCGACGGCGACAAGCTCTACGTGCCGCTCGAGCAGGTCGACCGCATCACGCGCTATGTTGGCCCCGACGGCGACAAGCCGCGCCTGACCAGGCTCAACACTGCCGACTGGACGCGTGCCACCAATAAGGCGCGCAAGAACGCCAAAAAGCTGGCGTTTGACCTGGTCGACCTGTATACGCGCCGCTCGTCGATCGCAGGCATCGCCTGCCCGCCCGACACGCCCGAGCAGATCGAGATGGAGGAGAGCTTTCCCTACGACGAGACGCGTGATCAGCTGGAGGCCATCGCCGACATTAAGGCCGACATGGAGGCGCCCAAGCCCATGGACCGCCTGCTGTGCGGCGACGTGGGTTTCGGCAAGACCGAGGTTGCCCTGCGCGCGGCGTTTAAGTGCGTGGACTCCGGCCGCCAAGTCATGGTGCTCTGCCCCACGACCATTCTGGCCCAGCAGCACTACGAGACCTTCTTTGAGCGTTTTGCCCCGTTTGGCCTCGAGGTCGAAGTGCTCAGCCGCTTCCGCACCCCGGCGCAGCAGAAGCGCGCACTCAAGGCGTTTGCCGAGGGCACGATCGATGTGCTCATCGGCACCCACCGCCTGCTTTCGGCCGATGTGAACCCCAAGAACCTGGGCCTGGTGATCATCGACGAGGAGCAGCGCTTTGGCGTGCAGCACAAGGAGCAGCTCAAGAACCTGCGTGAGCAGATTGACGTGCTCACGCTTTCGGCAACGCCGATTCCGCGAACCATGCAGATGGCCACGAGCGGCGTGCGCGATATGAGCCTGATCACCACGCCGCCGACCGGGCGCCGCCCCGTGATCGTGCACGTGGGAGAGTACGACCCCGACGTGGTGAGTGCGGCGATTCGCCTGGAGGTGGGCCGCGGCGGTCAGGTGTACTACGTGTCCAACCGCGTCAAGACCATCGACGACGCCGTGGCGCGCGTGCACGAGGCCGCGCCCGAGGCGCGCGTGGGGGTGGCGCACGGCAAGATGAGCCCGCGCGAGGTCGAGGACGTGATGATCGAGTTCGCGACCAAAAAGATCGACGTGCTCATCGCCACGACCATCGTGGAGAGCGGCATCGACAACGCGACTGCCAACACGCTGATCATCGAGGATTCGCAACGCCTGGGTCTGGCGCAGCTCTACCAGCTCAAGGGTCGTGTGGGTCGCTCTGCCACGCAGGCCTACGCGTACTTTATGTTCCCGGGCGAGCTGCCGCTCACCGAGGAGGCAACGGCGCGCCTGACCGCACTTTCCGAGTTCCAGGACCTGGGCAGCGGCATGCGCATCGCCATGCGCGACCTGGAGATTCGCGGCGCCGGCTCGCTTATGGGAGCCGAGCAGCACGGCAACCTGTCGAGCGTGGGCTTTGACCTGTTTACGCAGATGCTGGGCCAGGCCGTGGCTGAGGCGCGCGGCGATGACGACGCCGGCGTGGAGGCGGCGAGCGTGGGTATTAACCTGCCGGCCGACTACTTCTTGTCCGAGGAGTACCTGCCGGCGGTGGATCAGCGCGTGCTCGTGTACCGTAAGCTCGCGGCGGCCGAGGACCTGGAGAGCATCGACGAGGTGCAGGAAGAGACCGAGGCCGCGCACGGTGAGCTGCCGCTGGCGGGGCTCAACCTGTTCAACCGCGCGCGTATTCGTATCCGCGGCGAGCGCTTGGGGCTCGAGAGCGTCACGCTCAGCGGCGGCCGCATCACGTTTTTGGGCGTCGACGTGCCCAAGAAGGTGGCCTTTGAGCTTAAGACCCGCTATGGCGCGGTGAACTTCCCCAAGAGCCGCAAGCTGTCGGTGCCCTACAAGGCAGGCGCTGGTGTGGGCAGCGGCCTGGGTCGCGGCCTCGACGCCAACGACGGCACCGGCCCGGTGGCCGCGGCACTCATGCTGCTGCAACAGCTGGGTGCCAGCGACGACGACTAACGGGTCGACGCTGCAAACGCCCCATTTGGGCAATCTGACCCTCACTCGTCGGTCGCGTACGCAAGTACGCTTCCCTCCTCCTTCGGGCCACCTTGCCACAAATGGAACGTTTTCGCTTACTTATGCTCAACCTGTAAGGGTATTTACGGGACAAAGCCATCTTCGTCTCACCCACATTGCAGGTTGACCGCCCTTCGCCCCATCGAAAGGAAAGCATGTTCGGATACATCTATAAGAAAGATGTCGCCATTATCGCGGTTGTCCTGTGCCTTTGTCTGGGCGTTGGCAGTTTCTTCGATTACCAGATCTCGAGCGCGCTGTTCAACATCGGCAGCATGTACGGTCGCTTTATCGAGGCCGCCGGCGAGCTGCCGTTCGAGCTGACGGCAAGCGTCGCGGGCGTTATGCTCGTACGCGCGGTGCGTCCCGACTCCAGGGGGAGCAAATGGCTCGCCGGGCTCGGCATCCTCGTCAACGTTGGCCTGGCCGGCTACGAGATTGTTTCGTCCCTGCGGGTTGGCGGCAAACTCATTGCCGTTCAGCTGGTGCTGACGTTTGTGCTGGTCATCGCCGCCAACCTTATCATCTATCGCCTCACGCGCTCGACCGAGCCCGATGAGCTCACGCGCTGGGCGTTGATGGTGCTTGCCGTGTGGGTCGCTCAGGCCATCATCCTCAACGTGATCGTCAAGCCACTGTGGTCGCGCCCGCGCATGCGCGTGATCGAGGTCACGCCGGGGCTCAATTTTCAGCCGTGGTGGGTGATCGGCAATCCCGACAAGTGGACCTATATCGCCGCCGGCGTGATTAAGGACGGGTTCAAGTCGTTTGCGAGCGGACACACGGCGCATGCGGCGATCGGCCTTATGCTCGCCGGGCTTCCCGCGGCGGCTTTTAAGGAAAAACCTTCGCGTCGCCGCGTGATCTTTTGGGCGGCAGCTGTGGTCGCGGCGCTCGTCGCGTTTGGCCGCATCGTGATCGGCGCACACTTTTTGAGTGACGTGAGCTGCGGCTTTGCCCTGGTGCTGGCGCTTGAGTGTCTCGCCGCGCGCATTGCCTATCCCAACGGCGTACAATAGCTCCGTTTGAATCATCTGGCCGATACCCGGTAAGAGAGGATTGCCATGCTCGCGTTCAACAACGATTATTCCCACGGCGCACACCCGGCAGTGCTGCAGGCGCTCGTCGACACCAATATGGAGCCGCAGCCCGGCTACGGTACCGATGCGCACACCGAGCGTGCCAAGCAGCTCATCCGCGAGGCCTGCCAGGCCCCCGATGCCGACGTGTTTTTTCTGGTGGGCGGCACGCAGGCCAACGCGACGGTGATCGACATGCTGCTCGCGCCGTACGAGGGCGTCGTTGCTGCCGAGACTGGCCACGTCGCCTGCCACGAGGCGGGCGCCATCGAGTTTGGCGGCCACAAGGTACTCACCATCCCCGGCTGCGAGGGCAAGATGCACGCCGAGGACCTCGAGAACTATATCCAGGTGTTCTACGAAAACGAGAGCTACGAGCACACGGTGTTCCCGGGCGCCGTGTACGTGAGTCTATCGACCGAGTACGGCACGCTGTACTCCAAGGCCGAGCTCGCGGCGATTCACGCGGTGTGCCAGAAGCGCGAGATTCCGCTGTTTGTGGACGGTGCTCGCCTGGCCTATGCGCTGGCGGCCGATGGGTGCGACATTACCCTACCTGAGCTGGCGCAGCTGTGCGACGTGTTCTACATCGGCGGCACCAAGTGCGGTGCTCTGTGTGGTGAGGCCGTGGTGTTCTGCGGCATGCATGCTCCGGCGCATCCCATTCCGCGTATTAAGCAGCACGGCGCGCTGCTGGCCAAGGGCCGCCTGACGGGTGTGCAGTTTGAGGCGCTCTTTACCGACGGCCTGTATTTTGAGATTGGCCGTCAGGCGATTGAGACCGCGCAGGCGCTTCGTCGCGTGCTGCACGAGCACGGCTACCAGTTCTTTTTGGAGACGCCCACAAACCAGCAGTTCGTGATTCTGCCCAACGAGGACATGGCCCGCATTCGCGAGCATGCCTCGATCGAGTACTGGGAAAAGTACGACGAGACCCACACGGTGGTGCGCTTTTGCACCAGCTGGGCCACGACGCAGGAGGATATCGACGCGTTGGCGGCTGTCCTGTAGCCTGATGTAATGACGAGGGGCCGCCTTGCGCTGGGTTTGGCGCAAGGCGGCCTTTGTTTTTGAGGGGGAAGGGTTGTATGACCGAGATGTCCGAGCCGACGATTCGCCTGGCGACGCCCGATGATGCGCCGGCGTTGCTTGCCATCTATGAGCCGTATGTGCGCCAGACGGCGATTACCTGCGAATACGAGGTGCCAAGCGTTGAGGAGTTCGCCGGGCGCATCGAGCGTACGCTCAAGCGCTATCCGTATCTGGTGATGGAGCTGGACGGGTGTCCGGTAGGTTATGCCTATGTGAGTCCGCTCAACAGCCGCGAGGCATACGACTGGTCGGTCGAGACGTCGATCTACCTGGCGCGCGACGTGCGCCACGGCGGGCTGGGCCGCAAACTGCACGATGCGCTCAAGCAATGCCTGATCGCGATGGGCATCACCAACATGTGCGCGCTCATTGCCGTGCCGCACGACAAGGACGACGAGTATCTAACGCACAACAGTCAGGATTTCCATGCCCATATGGGCTACCGCCTGGTGGGCGCCTTCGATCGCTGCGCCCAAAAGTTCGGCCGCTGGTACGACATGTGCTGGATGGAGCTGGTCCTTGCCGAGCGCGTCCCTAACCAACCCAAGCCAACCTGGTTCCCCGACCTCCTCGCCTAAAACCACCACAAAGGTGCCTGTCCCCTTTGCGGTGGTTTTGGCAGGTTAGCCGATGGGCTCGGTGTATTTGGCGCGGTCGGTGCGTTGGATGCGCTTGGAGACATGGAGCGGGCGGCCGTCGGTGTCGTAGACGTAGTCGGTGATCAGGATCAGCGCCTGCCCGCGCTCAACGTTGAGCAAAAACGCCTCGTTTTGCGAGGCATAGCACACCTCAAAGGTCTTGTGCCCCTGTGCCGGCGCGCGATGGAATTCTTGACGCAACGTGGCGTAGAGCGAACCGTTGATATCGCGATCGATGAGTGCCTCAAAGCTCGGTGGTAGATAGGTGGTCTCCAGGCACAGTGGCGCATCGTCCAGATAACGCAGACGGACAAGTTTGACGAGCTTGCTGCCCACGGCGGCATTAAAGAACTTAGCTATGCTGCCGCCCGCCTTGGTAAAGCCCGAGTCCACCGTGCGCGTGGTAGGCTTCATGCCCTGACCCTGGACCTGCGTCGTATAGCTCGAAAACACCAGGTTGTTCTCGTGGAGCGCCGGCGTGTCGGCCACAAAGGCGCCGCGCCCGCGCTCGGTTCGAACCAGACCCTCATCAACGAGCACCTTAAGGGCATGGCGCACGGTGCTGCGCGACAGCCCCGATTCGTCCATGAGTTCCATTTCGGACGGCAGCTTGTCTCCGCGTGCGTAGGTGCCGGAGGCGATGCGGTCGCGCAGCATGCCCGCCAAGCGCTCGTATTGGGCCAGTTTCTTTTTAGATGAAGCGTTCATGCGATCAACCTATATCTAACCTGTATGCGAATCTAATTGAGCATGTATTCAATACAACAACAAAACCGCTGGTAGCAAGCTATCGAAAACCGCATCAGCAAAATTTCTAAGACAAATATAGCATACAACTAGTCGACATAACCAAAACATGTTTGTAACTTGTTTGCCTGTGATGAGCATCAAACGAGAAGAAAGGCTGATGCGCGATGACTACTCAGGAACAGGTTAAGGATGTCGTCTCCCAGGTTTTGGCTGACAAGGCTGACAAGGGCGGCATCAAGCGCGTCGTGTGGATTGGTGCCGGCGGATCCAACGGCGGTAACTATCCTGCCCAGTACTTTATGGAGCACGAGGCCACGCAGGTCGTGAGCTCCAGCTACACCAGCAACGAGTTCGTGCACGCCACCCCGGCCTACGTCAACGAGAACACCCTAGCCGTCGTCGTGTCCATGCGCGGCACCAAGGAGACCATCGTCGCCGCCCAGGTCGCCAAGGAGCACGGCGCCAGCACCATCGCCATCTATGTTGACGAGTCCGGCCTCACCGAGGTCTGCGACTACAAGATTCAGTATGACAGCCTGGCCGTCGACGAGTCCTGCATGGGCCGTACCAACTCGGCCGTCGTGACCATGATCGCCATGGAGCTCACGCAGCAGACCGAGGGCTATGCCGAGTACGAGACCGCTATGGCCGCGTTCGACCTGGTCGACCCCATCTATCGCAAGGCCGTCGAGTACACTCGTCCGCTCGCTGCCAAGTGGGCCGAGCAGAACGCCGACAAGCCCTGTATCAACGTCATGGCTCAGGGTCCGCTCTTTGGTGCCGCCTACGTTTTTAGCATCTGCAACGTGCAGGAGATGCTGCAGATCGACTCCTGCACCATCAACACCTGCGACTTCTTCCACGGCCCCTTCGAGATTCTGGACAAGCGCACCTCGCTGTTCCAGCTCATCAGCGTCGGCCGCAGCCGCTGCAACGACGAGCGCGGCATCCGCTTCGTCAACCAGTACGGTGGCGAGCGCGTCTATCAGCTCGACGCCAAGGAGCTCGGCCTCAACGACATCAAGGACAGCGTGAGCGAATACTTCAACCACCTGATCTTCGCGCCGATCCTCAACAACGTGTATATGCGTGCGCTCTCTGCCGTCACCCACAAGGACTACATGACGCGCCGCTACATGTGGAAGCTGGACTACTAAGAGTTACGCGGTTTTACCAAACCGCGTAACGGCTCGACGCTGCGCGGACCGCATTTGGACAATCTGACGTTCAACTTCAAGGGCGCGACCAGAAGGTCAGCGCCCTTTCGTTTCACGCCACCTTGCCTCAAATGCGGCCCGCTCGCTGACTTATGCTCAACCAGCGGTGCCTTAGACGTTGGGAACGTCCCCAATGAGTGTGTGGGCGAGCAGATTTTCCGCTCGCCGATTTGTGTCTTGAAAAATGTATATAACGACTATAACGTAGTATGAAACATATTGGAAACAATACCGAGGGGGCTGCGTTGAAGAAAAGCAATCTGGGCTATGTGCTGGTGCTGATCGCCGCGCTTATGTGGGGCAGCATCGGAATCTTTGTAAACGGAATATCGGCCCTGGGCGTTTCGTCTCAGAGCATGGCGGCCTTTCGCCTGTTGTCGGGTGCCGTCTTGATGGCTCCGGTCTTGGCATTTATGGGTTGCCAGGGAGGTGCTCGTGAGGGAAAAGCCTCGGGTCCCATGACGCTGTTCAAGGCAGGCCCTAAAGAGCTTGTTCCCTGCGCGCTTGTCGGTATCGTCGGTTTAGCCGTCGCCAACACCTGCTATTACGAGTGCATGGGCGAGGTGGGCATGTCCACGGCCTCGGTGCTGCTCTACACCTCGCCGGTGTTTGGCGTCATGTTCGGTCGCGTGCTTTATCGCGAGGACGTGACCCCCAACAAGCTCGTCGCCATCGTCTTTAACATTGTGGGTTGTGTGCTCGCGGTGACGAGTGGCGACCTGTCCGGTTTCCATTTCTCGGCCTGGGGCGTCGCGTCGGGTGTGATTGCCGGACTTTGCGGTGCGCTGCTGGCGGTGTTTAGCCGTATGGCTACCAAGACGCTGCATCCGCTGGCGGTGACGTTTTGGGGCTTTGTCTTTGGCGGATGCTTTATGGCAGTGCTTTCGGCTCCGTGGTCCGATGTAGCCGCGGCAATGTCCCCGCAGCTCATTCTACTGTTCGCAGGCTTTGGCTTTATTCCGACGGCTCTTGCGTACATCTTCTATATGCAGGGCCTTTCGATGGATCTTGAGACGTCGAAGGTGCCGGTCGTGGCTTCGTTCGAAACCGTGGCGACCGTTCTGGTCGGTATTGGCATCTACGCCGAGCCCGCCGGCGCGATCAAGGTCCTGGGCATCGTGCTGGTGCTCGCGTCCATCCTGATTATGAACACTAACTTCTCCAAGCTGCGCAACAGTGCCTTTGTCGGCCATGTCGTTGAGAGCATGACCTTTAAGCCCAACGCGTGGTGGACGGAGAAATCGCAGGACATGGATCTGTTCCGCGAGCGCACCGGCATCGCGCTGGAGCCCACCGTGCAGGAAAGCCCCTGGTACTTCGTGCGATAGGGGATTGGCGAGACGTCTGATCTGGGGTTATCCAGCCAGCACCGGCCTACCCAGCCCCAACGTTTCGATTACGTTAAACCCGTCAACGGTCGATTTTCACCCGCGAGCGGTCTTTATACTAATTAGCAATATCCGCAACGTATAAGACGTTATAATGACCATAACGAAAAGGAGGAGGCAAGATGAATCAGATCATTCTCGCATCTCATGGCGGCCTGGCCGCAGGTGCCAAAGACACGCTCGAGATGGTTCTCGGCGACGTGTCGAACGTCCACGTCGTGTCGCTTGCTCGTGACGACAAGGAGCCCATCACCAATAAGGTGGACGCCATGATCGCCACGTTCAACGCGGACGACACCGTCTATGTGCTGACCGATATGCTCGGCAGCTCGGTCAACAACAGCATGGTCGAGCTTTCCAAGAACGGCACGAAGTTCACGGTTGTCAGCGGTTTCAACATCCCGCTGGCGCTGACGCTCGCTATGAGCCCCGCCCCCGTCAAGGGCGCCGAGCTCGCGGCTCTCATCAACGAGGCCCGCACCGGTCTGACCAACCCCAACGCACCGGTCGAGGCTGCCGCGGCTCCCGCCAAGAAGGCCAAGGCGTCCCGTCACAGCTCCGGTCCCGCCAAGATCGTCCTCGCACGTCTTGACTACCGTCTACTGCACGGCCAGGTCGTCTTTACCTGGACCACCAAGGTTCAGGCCGAGCGCATCATTGTCGTCGACAACGCTGCCGCCAACGATGACATCAAGAAGGGCGCTCTTAAGCTGGCCAAGCCCCAGGGCGTGCGTCTGAACGTCTTCACCGTCGAGCGTGCCCTCGCCAAGATGGACAAGCTCAACACCCTCGGCGAGCGCGTCATGTTCATCTTTGGCAACACTGCCGAGATGCTGCAGTTCTGCCAGGGCTACAAGCTCGACGCCATCAACCTGGGCGCCACCGCCAACCACGACGGTGCCGATCAGGTCGGCGGCAAGGACAGCTCCGTCTTCCTCGACGCCACCCAGAAGGCCGACGTCAACCAGCTGCTCGACATGGGCATCAAGCTCTACGTCCAGCAGACCCCTACGTATCAGAGCGTCGACATCGACGCCAAGCTGTAATCAACCAGGCTTTTGCCTGACTGAAAGGAGAAGGGTATGAATACGTTCATCAGTGCGGTGCTCGTCGGCCTCGTCGGCGTGTTCTGCATGTGGGACTCCCGCCTGCTCGGTCGTCTTAACTTCGAGCAGCCCCTCGTTGGCGCTACGCTCGTCGGTCTGCTGTTGGGCGATGTGCCCACCGGTCTTGCCGTCGGTGCCGCCGTCGAGCTCGTGTCCATGGGCCTGGTGCAGGTCGGCGCCGCCGTTCCGCCCGATATGGTCCTGGGCGGCATCGTGGCCGCTGCCTTTGCGTGCCTGACCGATGCTTCCGCCGAGACCGCCATGACGATCGCCATCCCGGTCGCCGTCCTGGGTCAGCTCCTCGGCATCGTGTTCCGTTCCATCATCGCCGCCCTCACCCATGTGGCAGATAACGCGATCGATAACGGAAAGTTCAAGACCGCCTACCGTATGCACATCTGCGCCGGCTCCGGTCTGTACGCCATTATGTACTTCCTGCCGATCTTCCTCGCCGTCTTTGTTGGCACCGACCTGGTTCAGGCCATCGTCAACATGGTTCCCGAGTGGCTGTCCACTGGTCTTAACGTTTCGACCAAGATCATGACCGCCTACGGCTTGGCCCTGCTGCTCACCATGATGATCAAGAAGGGTATGACTCCGTTCCTGTTCATCGGTTTCCTGCTCGCCGCTTACCTCAACCTGTCCGTCATCGCGGTCGCTCTGATCGGTGTGTGCCTGGCTGTCGTCTTCATGGGCTTCAAGTTCAACGGTTCCCATGCAGCCGCCGGTATCGATTCCGACTACGATCCGCTCGAAGACGACGAAGACTAAGGAGGAACACACTATGGCAACCGCAACCAAGGACGTGTCCCTGAACAAGAAGGTCAGCCAGTTCTTCTGGCGCTCCTGGGCCATCCAGGCCTCTTGGAACTACGAGCGTCAGATGAACATGGGCTTCCTCTACGGCATGGTTCCCACGCTCGATCGCCTCTATCCGGATGAGTCCGACCCCAAGCAGCTCGCTGCTAAGAAAGAGGCTTACCACCGTCACATGGCGTTCTACAACTGCACCCCGCAGACGAGCGCTTTCATCCTGGGTCTCGCCGCCTCCATGGAGGAGGAGTACGCCAAGGATCCCGAGAACTTCGATCCCGATTCGATCAACGCGGTCAAGACCTCCCTCATGGGCCCGCTTTCCGGCATCGGTGACTCCTTCTTCCAGGGCACCATCCGCGTTATCGCCTTTGGCCTGGGCGTTCAGCTGGCTCAGCAGGGCTCCATCATGGGCCCGATCCTGGCCATGCTCATCTCCATCGTCCCCTCCGTGCTGATCACTTGGTTCGCAGCCAAGATGGGCTATCAGGGCGGCCACGAGTACCTGAGCAAGCTTCAGGGCGGCGACCTCATGGAGAAGCTCATGTATGTCTGCGGCATCGTGGGCCTTATGTCCGTGGGCGGCATGATCGCTACGCTGATCGGCGCCACCACCCCGCTGCAGTTCGCTGAGGGTACCGTCGTTATCCAGGACATCCTGGACGGCATGATGCCGCAGATGATCTCCCTCGGCCTCACCGGCCTTATGTACTGGCTCATTAAGAAGAACGTCAACACCGGTTGGCTTCTCGTGATCGCCATCGTGGGCGGCATCGCCCTCTCCGCGGCCGGCATCCTGGCCTAGTCGCGACCAAGCGTCTAATCGCTTTCCCCGGGGAGCCTGCCTGACATCCCATACCCCAGGCAGGCTTCCATCCCTATACGTGACAATAGGCCAGTCCCTTTGTCGCATCTTCAACGGACCGGCGATTCGGTCCAAATCACGGTAACCCTGCGTGCGCCCGGCAAAGTGGCGCCGCAAAAATCGAAAGGAATGTGTCAGATGTACGAGATCGACCTTAACCTCCCTAAGCAGATCGTCGCTGACGTTCTGTCCGACCACGAGATTCACAGCGTCGCTTTCGTCGGCTGCGGTGCTTCCATGTCCGACCTGTACCCCGCCAAGTACTTCCTGGCCAACAACACGGACAAGCTGAACGTTCAGATCTTCACCGCTAACGAGTTCAACTACGATACGCCTTCCTGGGTCAACGAGCACACCTTCGTGATCACCTGCTCCCTCGGTGGCTCCACGCCCGAGACCGTCGAGGCCAACAAGACCGCCAAGAAGCACAACTGCCCGGTCGTCTCCCTCACCAACAAGCCTGGCTCCGCTCTGACCGTCGACGCCGACCACGTCATCGTCCACGGCTTCCACGCCAACTACGCTGCCAAGTGCGAGAAGCCCGGCTATGCCATCGCTCTTGCTCTCGAGATCCTTCAGCAGACCGAGGGCTATGACCACTACGAGGACATGATCACCGGCCTCACCAACATCTTCGATCTCTGCGAGAACGCCGCTCAGCACTGCAAGAAGCTCGCCAAGAAGTTCGCCGAGGACTTCAAGGACGACAAGATGATCTACTTCATGGCTTCCGGTGCCTCCGAGAAGATGGCTTATTCTCACGCCGCCTTCCTGTTCACCGAGATGCAGTGGATCGACGCCGCCGCCTACAACACCGGCGAGTACTTCCACGGCCCGTTCGAGGTTTCCACCGAGGGTAAGCCCTACGTCTTCTTCATGTCCGATGGCGCCACCCGTCCGATGGACGCCCGCGCCCTCACCTTCCTTGAGCGCATGGGCGCCAAGGTCGCTCTGATTGACTCCAAGGACTACGGCCTGGCTGATGCCGTGCCCGCGAGCGTCATCACCTACTTCAACCCGCTGCTGCACCTCGCCGTTATGCGCGAGTATGGCAACCAGATCGCCGAGGCTCGTCAGCACCCGCTGACCATGCGTCGCTACATGTGGAAGCTTTCCTACTAATCACAAGTAAGTAGACCTTACGGGTTGATTGAGAGGGGATGGGGTTTTCGCCCCGTCCTCTTTTTTGCTCTGGGGAGGGCGTGTCTGTCGCGTCGCAAATCCCAGATAAAACCTACCAAAATAAACCTGTCCCTTTTTGGCAGGTGGGAGGAGATGCGTATGATCAAGGCAGTGCTGTTTGATATGGACGGCGTGCTGGTCGATACCGAGTGGTTCTACAACCGTCGTCGCGTGGCGTTTATGGAGGAGAAGGGCTTCCACTTTGACGAGATCCCCGATCTTTCGGGGTCTAACGAGCCTGCCATTTGGGAGGCGCTGGTGCCCGACGATGTTGAGCTGCGCGAGCGTCTGCGCGTGGAGTACAAGCAGGTCTACAGCCCGGACCACCCCGTACCGTATGCCGAGCTGCTCAACGAGCAGACGGAGCCGGTGATGCGTGAGCTGCACGAGCGCGGCGTGAAGTGCGCCATCGCGAGCTCGTCCTATCGCGAGCTCATTGACGAGCTGGTGGAGATTGCCGGCATCGCCGACGTGCTGGACTACACCATCAGCGGTCACGAGTGCAGTGCGTTTAAACCCGACCCCGAGATCTACCTGCGTGCCATGGAGGCGCTGGGGGTGGAGCCTGCCGAGTGCCTGGTTATCGAGGATTCGCCTTTGGGGATCGAGGCTGGCAAACGTTCCGGCGCCCGCGTCCTGGCGCTGCGTCCGCACGAGGGCGTCAACCTCGATCAATCGCGAGCCGATGCCGTTATCGATAATCTGACCGACATTTTGGCCGCTTTGTAGCGTCAATCCGCCGCGAGAAGCACTGATTCACGCGTCTTTTGCTGCGGATTGGCTTAATTTGCCATCTATTTGGATCCGTTTGGCTTCGATTCGGGCTAAGTGAGTAGACTTTTTGGCGCAGGCCGAGCACAAAGTGCATCTGCTTGAGTAAAACAGCAGGTCACAGAGGTGGCTGTTTTGGGTGTGCTCCGCAGGTCGCGTGAAGTCTACTCACTTGTAATTTGGGCCTTTGGTCGTGGGGTTGCTGGTCCCGCTTTGGTTGTCGAGAGAGGGTGAATTGAAGCGCCCCCGCACGCTCCATGCTACAATCGCGGACATACCCCACAACTACATCTGCCTTCGAAAGGAGCTTGCGTGGCGAACGCCATCGATCAGCTCACGGACCGAGTGCTCGTACTCGGCCGCCTCACCATCGTCCGCCGCGCCATTACTGCCGTGGCGGTCACGATTTCTGCCGTTCTCCAGACATTCCTGATCCAGGCGTTCATTCGGCCCGCTGACCTGCTTCCGAGCGGTCTTACCGGCGTCGCGGTCCTGCTCGATCGCGTTACCTCGCTCGGCGGCGTTCACATCGACATCTCGCTCGGTATGCTCGCGCTCAACATCCCCGTGGCGCTCCTATGCTGGAGTGGCATCAGCAAGCGCTTCGTCATCTTCTCGATGATGCAGGTCGTGCTCTCGTCGCTGTTCCTCAACATCTTTCACTTTGCCCCGTTTTTGGGCGACAAGATTATGCTCATAATTTTTGGCGGCGTGGTCTCGGGTCTGGGCGCTGCCATCGCGCTAAAGTCCGGCGCATCTACCGGCGGCACCGACTTTATCGCGCTGTGGGTCTCCAACCACACGGGCAAGACCATCTGGGGCGTTATCTTTGGTTTCAATTGCTTTATCCTGGCGATCTTTGGCTTTATGTTTGGTTGGGACAACGCGGCGTACTCCATCGTGTTCCAGTTTATATCGACCAAAACCATCGACAGTTTCTATCGTCGCTACGATCGCGTGACGCTGCAGATCACGACGCGTAAGGCAGACGAGGTCATGACTGCCTACGTAAACCATTTTCAGCACGGCATTAGCTGCGCCGAGGTCGTCGGCGGATATAGCCGCGAAAAGATGTACCTGCTGAACACCGTTGTCTCGACCTACGAGAGTCAGGACATTATCAAGCTGGCGTGCGACGTTGATCCCGGCGCCGTGATCAACGTGTTCCACACGCTCAACTTTGTGGGCGGCTGGTGGGGTGGTCATGTCGACGAGCCCATGCCCACGGCTGTTCCCGATCCCGACAAGCCCGCACGCATGGCCAGCAGGCAGGCGCGCCTCAGCGAACAGGACAGCCTGCAGCAGGACGACGGCAAGTAGGGTATTGGCATTTTGCCGGTCCTGCGCAACCCATCCGAACGAGCCCCCCGAAAGCCCCGTTGCTTTCGAGAGGCTCTCGTTTGCCCAGATAAAACCTACCAAAATGAAGCTGTCGCTTTTTGGTAGGGAGGGTGTATCGTTTTATCATTATGAGGTAATATGAAACTAGACGTTATATACGTATTAGTTATTTCGATATTTCGATAAGAGTGATTAGATATGCCTGCGCCTAAAAATGCACCGCTTTACCAGCAGATTTACGACGAAATCAAGGATGCGATCGAGAAAGGTGTTTATGCACCCAAGGAGCGTATTCCGTCCGAGCTTGAGCTAGCCGAGCAGTACGACGTGAGCCGCATTACGGTGCGCCGCGCCGTCGAGGAGCTGTGCTCCGATGGCTACCTGGTTAAGCAGCAGGGCCGTGGCACCTTTGTCTCCACGCCGCACATCAACCGCCAGTTCCACGCTTCGACGCTGCAGACGTTTACCGCGCTGTGTGCCGACAACGGCATGAAGGCCGGCGCGCATGTGGTCGATCGCCAGATTGTGCCGGCACGTCAAAACGAGATGGAGTTCTTTGGCCTGCAAAAGGACGCGCTGCTGCTGCATATTAAGCGCGTGCGTACAGCCGACGGCGAGCCCATCTTTGAGGAGAACATCTTTGTGCCGTTTGACGCCTACCGTGAGCTGTTGACGGCCGATCTTGAGGACAAGTCGATTTTTGCCGAGGTCGAGCGTGTTGGCGGAACGCCGATTGTCTCGGTTGGCTACCGCACGGTCGAGGCCGTTCATGCCAATACCGAGCAGGCGGCCGAGTTGGGCATTGCTCCGCACGATCCGCTGCTCAACCTGCGTGCCAGCTTTACCGGTCCCAATGGCGAGCCGGTTCTGATGGGTAAGCAGTACTACGTGGGATCGCGCTACGTTATGGTGATGTAAGTTACGCGGTTTTACCAAACCGCGTAACGGCTCGACGCTGCAAACGCCCCTAAGCGGCAATCTGACGTTCAACCGTCGGTCGCGTACCGAAGTACGCTTCCCTCCTCTTTCACGTCACCTTGCTCGCTTAGGGGCGTTTTCGCTGACTTATGCTCAACCAGCGACGTTTCCGCGTTTGTCAAGAGATTAGTCGTTGGGGACGTTCTTAAATGACTAGTCGTTGGGGACGTTCTTGTTTGACTAGTCGTTTAAGAACGTCCCCAACGACTAGTCTGGGCGGCGGCCGTGTGCTGCTGTCCGCGTGGCGGCGTATAATCGGCGGCAGATGACTTGGACGTTAGGAAACCATGACCGATAGCATGCAGCAGATGGCGCTCGACACACTCGGCGCCTATTTTGGCTACACCTCGTTTCGCCCGGGACAGGACCGCATGGTCGATGCGATCCTTGCCGGTCGCGATGCGCTGGGCGTTATGCCCACGGGCGCCGGCAAGTCCATTTGCTACCAGGTGCCCGCGCTCATGCTGCCCGGCATCACCTTTGTGGTGAGCCCGCTGCTGTCGCTGATGGAGGACCAGACCCGTGCGTTGCTCGCGGCGGGTGCGCGACCCAGCTATCTCAACTCCAGCCTTACCCCGGCCCAGCAAAACACCGTGCTCAAGCGGGCGCGCGAGGGCCGCTACCAGCTTATGTACGTGGCACCCGAGCGTCTGCTCGAGCCGCGCTTTTTAGCCTTTGCGCAGGAGGCCGCGGCGGACAGCGGCATTGGCGTGCCGCTCGTGGCCATTGACGAGGCGCACTGCGTGAGCCAATGGGGCCAGGATTTCCGCCCCGCTTACCTGCAGATTCGCGAGTTCATCGATTCCCTGCCGCAGCGCCCCGTCGTGGCGGCCTTTACCGCTACGGCGACCGAGCGCGTGCGTGCGGACATTCAGCAGATGCTCGGCCTGCAAAACCCCGCGACGGTGGTGACGGGCTTCGATCGCAAGAACCTCTACTTTGGCTGCGAGGAGATGGGCGACAAAGCCAAGGCGGCGTGGGTGCGCGACTATGTGATTGCGCATTCGAGCGAGAGCGGCATCGTGTATTGCTCGACCCGCAAGACGGTCGACGCGCTGGCCGCGGAGCTTGCCGAGGCTCTGGGCCCCAGCGGCATTCGCGTTGGCCGCTACCATGCAGGCATGGGCAACGACGCCCGTCGCCAAAGCCAGCGCGCCTTTATCGACGACGATATCCAGGTGATGGTTGCCACCAACGCCTTTGGCATGGGCATCGACAAGCCCAACGTGCGCTACGTGATCCACAACAACGTGCCCGAGAGCATCGAAGCCTACTACCAGGAGGCGGGCCGCGCCGGCCGCGATGGCGACCCGGCCAGCTGCTACTTGCTGTGGAACGGCAACGATTTTCGCATGCGCCGCTTTCTGATCGACCGCGGCGATGCTGCCGATGAGGCGCTCGACGACGAGCAGCGCGCGTGGGCGCTCCAGAATCGATATCGTCTGCTCAGCCAGATGGAGGGTTACTGCAATACCACCGGTTGCCTGCGCGAATACATGCTGCGCTACTTTGGCGACGAGACCGCGGCCGAGCACGCCGCGGCTGGTACGGGCAGCGCCGCCACGGACGAGGCCGAGGGCTGCGGCAACTGCAGCAACTGCCTCACGCAGTTCGAGGTCGAGGACGTCACCGATATGGCCCGCGCCGCCGTGCGCTATGTGGCCACGCGCCCCATGCGCTTTGGCAAATCGCTGGTCGCCGACGTGCTCCATGGCGGCGACACCGAGCGCATTCGCCAGATGCATC
This sequence comes from uncultured Collinsella sp., assembly GCA_900539035.1. GTDB lineage: Bacteria > Actinomycetota > Coriobacteriia > Coriobacteriales > Coriobacteriaceae > Collinsella. The sequence goes on from UQAU01000004.1 coordinate 83,291, forward strand.
TGGACGAGGACCGCGGCTACGGTGAGCTGTCGAGCGAATCGGTCGGGCGCATCAAGGACATCATCGGCCAGCTGTGCGGCCGCGGTTATCTGGCCACCTCGCAGGGGCAGTACCCGGTCGTGGGGCTTGGTCCGCGCGCTGGCGAGGTCGAGGACGAGACGTTTGCCTTTACCGTTAAGCGTCGCGCGTCCAAGCGCAAGGCCTCGGTCCGCGCCCGCCGTGCGGTGGATCTGCTGCGCGAGGAGGCCGAGCTGGATCAGCGCCCGCGCGTGGGCGACGATGCCGAGCTGTTCGAGCGCCTGCGTGCCCTCCGCAAGGAGATCTCGACCGAGCTGGAGATGGCGCCGTATATGGTCTTTTCCGACAAGGCCCTGCGCGGTCTGTGCCGCCTGCGTCCACAGACGCGCGACGAGCTTATCCAGGTCAACGGCATTGGCGAGAAAAAGGCCGACGCCTTTGGCGAGCAGTTTATGGCGGCGATTGAAGAGTTTGAGTCCGAGCATGCACGGGATGGAGCGTAACGATGGCATTCGACGATAAAACCGAGCGCACTGAGGTATCCGCCGTTCCGCTGTACCAGCAGGTTATGGACGACCTAAAGGGCGAGATCGCGCGTGGCGTGTACGCATCCGGCTCGCGCATTCCTTCCGAGATGGAGCTCGCGAAGTACTACGGCGTGGGACGCATCACCGTGCGCCGCGCCATCGAGGAGCTGTCGCGCGCGGGGTATCTCAACCGCCAGCAGGGGAGGGGCACGTTCGTGTGCGCGCCCAAGCTCAAGCGCAAGATTGTCCAGAAGGGTGACGTTCAGAGCTTTTCCGAGGGTTGCGCTGCCAACGACATGGTGGCCGGAGCACGCCTGGTGTCGCGCACGGTGGTTGCGGCGACGCGCGAGGACGCGGCGTTTTTTGGGGTGGAACCCGGCTGCGAGCTCATCGTGGTCGAGCGTGTGCGCACGGCAGACGGCGTGCCCGTCATGCTCGAGAACAACGCCTTTGTGCTGGCCGACCATCCCTATCTGCAGACGCTTGCCGACAAGGACCTCACGGACAATTCCATCTTTGCGCTTGTTGCCGAGCATTCGAGCCGCGCGCCGCTCAAGTCCGATCCCTGCACCGTGGAGATTGCGCTTGCCGATGCTCAGACGGCCCCGCTGTTGGAGGTGCCGGTCGGCGAGCCGCTCTTTTATATGGAGGCGTACTTTACCGATGAGGACGATCGGCCCTTGCTGCTCGGACGCCAAAAGATCGTGGGCTCGCGCTACGTCTTCGACATCTAACGTCCATAGATAGAACAACATAGAACAAATTTGCCGAGATGACTTCACGGGCTTTGTTACACGTGTTATAAATAGGACAACATAGAACGACAGCAGGTACGAGCCGCCGTCGCTCAAAGCCGCCCCACAAGGAGGAACATCAGGATGAACGCACATGATCTGGTTCAGGAAATCATCGAGCGCAAGGGCAAGATTGAGAACGTCTTTTGGATCGCCTGCGGCGGTTCGATGATTGACCTGATGCCGGCCAACGAGCTGCTCAAGCGCGAGGCCACCACGTTTACCTCGACGGTCTACACGGCACGCGAGTTTTGCCTGATGGCCCCCAAGAGCCTAGGGCCGAAGTCGCTCGTTATTGCCTGCAGCCACAGCGGCAACACGCAGGAGGTCGTCGACGGTTGCGAGATGGCGCTGGCCGCTGGCGCCGAGGTCGTTGCCCTCACCGACTGCGAGGGCTCCAAGATCGATAACGGCAAGTGGACCACCTGGGTCTACCCCTGGGGCGAGGGCGTGCCGCAGGCCGAGGTGCCTCAGGGTATCGGCGCTCTGATTGCCGCCGAGCTGCTCGACCAGCAGGAAGGCTACGAGGCACTCGCTGACATGTACGAGGGCCTCAAGCAGATGGATGCGCTGCTGCCCGCCGCCCGCGAAAAGGTCAACGCCGAGCTAGGCGCCCGTTTTGCCGAGCTCTGCCAGCAGCACAAGTTCTTCTACATCCTGGGATCCGGCCCCAACTTTAGCCAGACCTACGCAATGGCCATCTGCTCGCTCATGGAGATGCAGTGGCAGCACTGCTGCTATATTCACTCCGGCGAGTACTTCCACGGCCCGTTCGAAGCCACCGAGCCCGGCGTGTTCTACTTTGTGCAGCTCGGATCGGGCGAGTGCCGCCCCATGGAGGAGCGCGCGCTGGCGTTCCTCAACACGCACACCGATACAGTCATGGTGCTCGATGCGCTCGAGTACGGCGTGGGCGACGTGCCTGCCAGCGTGCGTTCGTACCTGGAGCCGATCTTCTTCTACAACATGAGCTGCGAGCTGCGCGCCGCCCGCGGCAAGGTGTTCGACCACAGCCCCGAGGTTCGTCGCTACATGGGCATCGAGCAGTACTAAGTAACGGGAAAACCAATCACCTTCGATTCGCAAGCGAACAGCGTGCGTAAAAAGCGGGCCGCGCCGGGGATTTCCGGCGCGGCCCGCTTAGTATCGCGCATAGATTCGCAAGGTTGCGGCAGCCAGCGGCTTACTTGGCGTCGTAGGCCTCGGCATCCCACCAGTCGAGCTGGGCGATGTTGTCGCGGATGTGTTGGCAGCTCTTGTGGAAGCCCTCGAGTTCGTGCTCGGAAAGGTCGAGCGTGTAGACCTCCTCGACGCCCTCGGCACCGATCACGCACGGCAGGGAGGTAAAGATACCCTCCTCGCCATACTGGCCGGTCATGAGCGTGGAGGCCGAAAGCACGGCGTGCTCGTTGTGCAGCACGGCGGCGCAGACGCGCGCGGCGGAGTTGGCGACGGCGTACTCGGTGCACTGCTTGCCCTGGTAGGTCACATAGCCGCCCTTGCGTGCGAGCTCCTCGACCTCCATGTGGTCGAAGGCGTACTTGTCAGGGTTCTCGGCCTGAAGCTCGTTAAGGCTCTTGCCGGCGATGGTTGCGGCCTTAAAGGCGGCAAGCTGGCTAAAGCCGTGCTCGCCGATCATATAGGCGTCGATAGACTTGGGGCTCACGCCGACCTTCTTGGAGATCTCGGTGCGCAGGCGGGCGGAGTCCAGGCCGCAGCCCGAGCCGATGATCTTCTTGGGATCGTAGCCGGTCAGGTGCCACAGCTCGGTGCACACGACGTCGCAGGGGTTGGAGATGCTCACAAAGATGCCGTCGAAGCCGGCGTCGACGATGCGCTTGGCAAAGGTGCGGGCGGCGTCGGTGGTAAAGAACAGCTCGCCGTCGCGGTTGCCGGCGGCCAGTGCGACCTTGCCGGCGGCGTTGACGATGACATCGCAGCAGGCAAGCTCCTCGTAGTGGTCGTAGCAGTTGACGATCTTGGTGTTGTACGGGACAAACGAAAGGGAGTCGCGCAGGTCCTGGACCTCGGACGTCACCTTGGCCTCGTTGATATCGCACAGGTACAGCTCATCGGCAATGCCCTGCATGAGCAGGCTGTTGGCGACATGTGCTCCTACGTGGCCCTGGCCGACCACACCGATCTTACGCGTCTGGTACATATATGTATCCTTTCGGCCGAGTTTTTCGCGTCGAACCATTGTAGCGTCCTGCTACTACTTTGCTAGGCTAAAGCGCCGTAGATTTTTGGGACATGCCTTAATCTCTACTTTTGGAGTGATTTGGGCCGCTGGCGGCATCGCTGGGCGATGTGCTCGCGCGGATGGGGCCGCTCGTTGTACCATAGCTGCAACTGACTCGTAAGGAGCATCCATGCCCATTCGCATTCCCGACGCCCTCCCTGCCGCCGCGCAGCTCGAGAGCGAGAACATCTTTGTCATGACCGAGTACCGCGCGCTGCACCAGGACATCCGTCCGCTGCGCGTGCTCATCCTCAACCTCATGCCCACCAAGATTGCCACCGAGACGCAGATCATGCGCAAGCTCTCCAACACACCGCTGCAGGTGGAGGTGGACCTGCTGCGCACCAAAACGCACGAGGCCACGCACGTGAGCGCCGGCCACCTGGAGACGTTCTACCGCACGTTCGACGACATCCGCGACATCCACTACGACGGCCTGATCATCACGGGCGCCCCGGTGGAGCAGATGCCGTTCGAGGAGGTCGACTACTGGCCCGAGCTCTGCCAGATCATGGATTGGTCCACCACGCACGTGCACTCTACGCTGCACATTTGCTGGGGCGCACAGGCAGGTCTGTACCATCATTACGGTATCCAGAAGTACGATCTGCCGGCAAAGGCGAGCGGTGTGTTCGAGCATTATCTGGTGAAGCCGCAAAGCCCGCTGGTCCGCGGCTTTGACGACCGTTTCTATGCCGTGCATTCGCGCAACACCGATGTGCGCCGCGAGGATGTGGAGGCCGAGCCGCAGCTTGAGGTTGTGGCCGTGTCCGACGAGGTGGGCCTGTACATCGTCAAGTCGACCGACAGCCGTCGCTTCTTTGTATTTGGCCACCCCGAGTACGATACCGACACGCTGCGCTTGGAGTACGAGCGCGATGTGAAGCGCGGACTCAACCCGGAGGTGCCGGCGCATTACTTCCCGAATGACGACCCCACGGCCGAGCCGCGCAACGTCTGGCGCAGCCAGGCTCAGTTGCTCTACACCAACTGGCTCAACTACTACGTCTACCAGACCACGCCCTACGACCTGGCCCGCGCCGGCGAGGAGCGCTAGACTGCGATGGTACTGCTGTAGCCGTGGCTGATGTGGCGGCGATTAGGCGCTGACGATGTGGGGCAGCGGCAGGTCGTGGGCGTCGGTGGGAACGCGGTCGACGCGCTGTTCGTCAAAGGCTATGCCGATGATTTGACATGCGGGTGAGAGCATGGGCAGGTAGCGGTCGTAACAGCCGCCGCCGTAGCCCAGGCGCGCGCCGGCGCGGTCGAAGGCTACGAGTGGCACGATAATCATGTCGAGAGCCTCGGCAGGCACGATAGGGAAGCGGCTGCTGTCGATGTCCGTGGCCGCGAAGGCCCGCGTAGGGTGGGCGATAAACGGGGCCGCGGACGCATCGCCGGCGGCAACTGCCCGCATGCACATGCGCTGGCCACAAGCTGTGGCTTCGGCTGCCGAGAGCATGCACGGATAGGCCACGCGCCAGTCGCGTTTGGCGGCCGCCGCGGCAAACGCGACGGGATTGACTTCGGAACCCATCGCGGCATAGACGGCAACGGTGTGCGGTGCCGCGGGATCCGAGCGACCCAGTCGCTCAACAAGCCGCGCACAGATAACGGCAGACTTCGCCGCCCGCACATCCAAATCAATCGCATCGCGCCGGGCAATCACCGCTCGCCGCAATTTAGCCTTGTCCATCCCAACCTCCTCTAGCAAACCTGCCAAAAAGGGACAGGTTTATTTTGGCTGGTTTTATCTGGGTAAACAGCAAAAACAACCACGAAGGGGACACATGCACCTTCGTGGTGGTCTGTGCTGTGATGGGCGTCTGCGGCGGTTTGTCTCGATCTGTAACGGTAACTCGGCAAAATTGGACTTAGATGTTACAGATTGAGACAAAGAGCTGGTGCCGTTCGGGAACGTCTCGATCTGTAACATCTAGACACGCTTTTGATGTCTAGATGTTAAAGATCGAGACAAACCCCCGCGGTGGGCTGCGCCGCCTCGCCCAAGCCGCAGAAAAAGGTAGATTT